>NZ_JBXAOD010000003.1:124940-541147 GCF_058802405.1 Rhodoferax sp. GW822-FHT02D07 | reverse complement strand
ATGGAGGAGTATTTGCGTCGGGCGCTGCTGCTGTCCCGTGGGGACTGGAGTGTGTTCCTGACGCGGCCTCTGTCGGCCTCCCTGTTGGCGGCTGCCGTGCTGCTCCTGGTTGTGGTGCTTATGCCTTCCATCAAGGCCAAGCGCGAAGAGGCTTTCGTGGACGACTGAGCATGCGCTCCCTCCACCACTCCCTGCTCGGACTCTGCCTAGCCTGCATCAGCGGGCTGGCAGGGGCACAAATCAAGATCGGCCAGACTGTGGGCGTCACCGGTGCGGTGGCGGCCACGGTGAAAGAGGCCAGCCTGGGGGCCCAGCTTTACCTGGACGCCACCAACGCCAAGGGCGGCGTCCACGGCGAGAAGATCGAACTCATCACGCTGGATGACAAATTCGACACCGCGCTAGCCCTGGCCAATGCGCGCGAGCTGATCGAGCAGCGTGGTGTGCTGGCCCTGTTCATGACACGCGGCACGCCGCACACCGAAGGCATCATCCCCATGCTGGACCAGCATGGCGTGGCGCTGCTGGCGCCCTCCACCGGAGCCATGGTGCTGCACCAGCCGCTGAAGAAGCATGTCTTCAATGTGCGCGCAACCTACCAGCGTGAGGCCGAGCGCGCCATTGCCCACCTGACGGCCACGGGCGTGACCCGCATTGGCGTGGTGCATGTGGACGACAGCTTTGGCGCCGATGGCCTGGAGGGCACGCAGAAGGGCCTGGCTGCCGCCAAGCTCACGGCAGTCGCCGTCTCCAAGTTCGACCGCAGCAAACCCGACTTCTCGCAGATTGCCCCGGCCATGGCCAAACTCACGCCGCAGGCGGTGGTGGTCATCGGTTCGGGCACGGCCGTGGTGGATGGCATCAAGGCACTCAAGGCGGCTGGCAGCGGCGCGCAGTTTGTCACCCTGTCCAACAACGCCTCGGGCGGCTTTGTGAAGCTGCTGGGCGATGACGCGCGCGGCGTGATCGTCAGCCAGGTGCTGCCCCAGTCCATGAACTACGCCGTGGTGCAAGAAGCCACCCAGATGGCCCGGGCCCGTGACATTGCGGACGTGAGCCCGGCCATGTTGGAAGGCTTTGTGTCGGCCAAGGTGCTGGTGGAGGCCTTGCGCCGCGCCGGCCCCAAACCCACGCGCGAGAAGCTGGTGCAGGCGCTGGACGGCATGGGCCGCTACGACCTGGGCGGCCTCACGCTGGCCTTCAGCCCGACCGACCACACCGGCCTGGACTTTGCCGACCTGTCCATCATCTCCGCCACGGGCAAGTTCAGGCGTTAAATTGGCAGACAGCCCGCATGGAATTTGCGCGGGCAGCTAGCCTATTGATAGCAATTCCAGGTTTTAGCGCAGCCCGGCCTGGTCAAAGGCCGCCTTCAGACGGCGCAGCAAGGCCTGGTTGAGTTCTCGCGTGTGGCGGCTCCAGCGCTCCATGTCAGCCTGCAAGCCAGTCTGAAGGCCCAAGGCCGTGGCGTGGTCACCTTTCTGGGCGGCCCAGATGGCGTACTCGGCCCGGCTTTCGAAACTGCCAAAGCGCGCGGCCGCAGCAGCAAACTCGGCACCGGCTTCGTCCTGTCGGCCCGCGGCCGCCAGCGCCTGGGCCAGCAACAGCGCCACCTCTTCGGCACGGAACGCCCCATCGGTCTGCCGCACAAACTGCAGGTGCTGTACCGCCTCGGCCGCGCGCTGACAGGCCAGGTAGGCGCGCGCCGCGCCCAGGCGGATGTCCAGGTCCGAGGCAAACGGGCCCTTGAGGCAGGCTTCGTAGTTCAGGGCGGCTTCTTGCGCATCCCCGCCCGCCAGCAGGGCGGCGGCGAGGCGCATCTGGTTCTGCGCGGTGGGCGTGTAGTCGAAGGCGGCACGGGCTTCGCGCAGCTCGCGTGTGGGGTCCAGGGCCTTGGCCGCACTGGCCACCACCTTGCGCGCGCCGCGCTGCAGGCGCGAATCAGGCAGGTAAATGGCGAAGAAGTAGGCCACGCTGCCCAGCAAGGGAAACGAGAAGAGGATGATGAGCCAGTACATCTGCTGGCCGCTGCGCACCGCATGCACGGCAAAGAACAGCGCCACCAAAATGTGCAGACCGAGTCCGGCGAAAGGCATGGTTTTTCTCCCTGAAATAGGTCCGGGCATTGTAGGGACGGCCTGTGAAGCGCAGGTGAAGCGGCGCCCAGCGGACAGCCGGCCCGCCGCACGCTGCGTATAGTGCAAGCCACAGCCATTCAGAGAAGAAACCCATGCGCATCTGGCAAAAACCCGTCACCGTGGAAGCCCTGCAAGCCAGCGGCCACAACACCGCCATCGCCCACCTGGGCATCGAGTTTCTGGAGGTGGGCGACGACTACCTCACAGCCCGCGTACCGGTGGACCACCGCACCCACCAGCCCTACGGCCTGCTACACGGCGGCGTATCGGTAGTGCTGGCGGAGACCCTGGGCTCCTGCGGCGCCTTCTACGCCAGCCCCGAGGGCCACAGCGCCGTAGGCCTGGACATCAACGCCAACCACCTCAAAGGTGTGAAAACCGGCTGGGTCACCGGCGTGGCACGTCCGGTTCATATCGGGCGCACCACCCATGTGTGGCAGATCGACATGCGCAATGACGCGGGTGAGCTGAACTGTGTGTCGCGCATCACCATGGCCATTCTGGCACCGCGTTAAGAGCCAATTTGGCCTCTAGCCCTCGTCGATATTGCGCAAACAGCTAGCAAATCAATAGCGCCCTGGTGCCTGCAAAGCAGCTGCCAATTGCTCCGTGTTCGGCAGCCCCTCGCTGTCGCCCACAAACTGCACCACGCGCGCGCCAATCGCATTGCCGCGCAGCGCCGCATCGACCAGGCTCTGCCCGTCCAGCAGCGCGCTGAGCACGCCGACGGCAAAACCGTCGCCCGCGCCCACCGTATCCACCACGCGTGGCACCTCAAAGCCCAGCACCGTGGCGCGCCCTGCCGCACTGGCCACGTAGGCACCCTGCGGCCCAAGCTTGATGACCACCTGTTTCGCGCCCCGGTCCAGGTACCAGCTAGCAATGTCTTGCGCGGTAGTCTGCCCCGTAAGTAGCTGGCCTTCGGACAGGCCCGGCATCACCAAGTCCGCCTGCGCCGCCCAGGCATTGAGCCCGGCCACCATGGCGCTTTGCGAGGCCCACAGCCGGGGCCGCAGGTTCGGGTCAAACGACACGGCGGTGCCCGCCGCCCGCGCCTGCTGTACCAGGGCCTCCACCAACGCACGCACACTGTCCGACAACGCCACGCTGATGCCGGTGAGGTGCAGCCAGCGCACGCCCTGCAGGCCACCAGTCGGCGCATCCTCCGGCCCCAGGTGGCTCGCGGCCGAGCCCTGGCGGAAGTAGGCAATCTGCGGGTCGCGTCCATCGGGTTCGCAGGACTTGAGCATGGAGCCGGTGGGGTACTTCGGGTCCACCCGCACATGGCTGCGGTCTATGCCTTCGCGGTCCAGCATGGCCAGCAGGTAATCGCCAAATGGGTCGGCCCCCACTCGGCTGATGTAGCCCACGCGCCAACCCAGGCGGGCCAGGCCCGTGGCCACATTGAGTTCGGCGCCGGCACTGGTTCGGCTGAAGTGTTCCACCGCCGCCAGCGGCCCCGGCGTTTGCGCGACCAGCAAGGCCATGGCCTCGCCCACGGTCACCACATGGGGCGCGCTCACATCACGGCCCCGAGCTGCCAGGGCACAAACTCGTTGTCGCCCAAACCATTCTGTTCACTGCAGGTGGCCTGGCCGGAGGCCGTGGCCAACATCAGTTCAAACAGCTGCTGCCCGGCCTGCGCAATGGTCTGCGAGCCTTCCAGCACGGTGCCGGCGTCGAAGTCCATGTCCAGCCGCATGCGCTCGAACAGCGCGGTGTGGGTGGCCAGCTTGAGCGAGGGCGTGGGCTTGCAGCCGTAGGTGGAGCCGCGCCCGGTGGTGAAGCAGATGAGGTTGGCCCCGCCCGCTACCTGGCCCGTGGCCGAGACGGGGTCGTAGCCCGGCGTGTCCATGAACACCAGGCCCTGCGCGCGAACGGGCTGTGCGTATTCGTAGACCTCCATCAGCCCGGTGCTGCCGGCCTTGGCCACGGCACCCAGCGATTTTTCCAGAATGGTGGTGATGCCCCCGGCCTTGTTGCCCGGGGAGGGGTTGTTGTTCATGTCCGCACCATGGGTCCGGGTGTAGTCCTCCCACCACTGCAGCCGTGCGACCAGCCGGTCGGCCACCGCCTGCGAGGCCGCGCGCGCCAGCAGCAGGTGCTCGGCGCCATAAATCTCCGGGGTCTCGGACAGGATGGCCGTGCCCCCGTGGCGGACCAGCAGGTCCACCGCCGCCCCCAGCACCGGGTTGGCCGTAATGCCGGAGTAGCCGTCAGAGCCGCCGCACTGCAGGCCCACAGTCAGGTGCCGGGCGCTAACGGGCTCGCGCGTGGCGCGGTTGGCGATGGGCAGCATCTGCTCCAGCGCGGCGATGCCGGCCGCAATGGCCTCGCGCGTACCGCCTGCGTCCTGAATCTTCAGCGTGGCAAACAGGCCCGGTGCACGCTCGGGCAGGTCTTGCACCAGGCCGGCGACCTGGTTCACCTCGCAGCCCAAGCCCATGACCAGCACGCCGGCAAAGTTAGGTTGGTCTGCATAGCCGCGCAGCGTGCGGCGCAACACGTCCATGCTCTCGCCACTGCCGGCCATGCCGCAGCCCTGGCCGTGGGTGATGGCGACCACGCCATCCACATTCGGGAAGGCGCGCAACACCTCGGGCGTGAAGTGCTGGGCGATGCGCTGGCATACCGTGGCCGAGCAGTTCACGCTGGAGACGATGCCCAGGTAGTTGCGGGTGGCCACGCGCCCATCGGCCCGCACGATGCCCTGAAACATAGCGGACTCGCTGCTGGGCAACGTGGACGCATAGGCCCCACCGGCCGCATGCCCGGCCTGGGAAGGCACCATGGCCACGTTGTGCACGTGCACATGTTCGCCCACCGCAATGTCGCGCGTGGCAAGGCCAATAGTCTGGGCGTACTTGAGAACGCGCTCGCCGCTGGCAATCGGCACCAGGGCCAGTTTGTGGCCGGCTGCAATGTCATCGCGCACCACCACCGCGGCGCCCGCCACCTGGTGGCGCTGACCGGGCTCCAGCGGCTGGCGGGCCACCGCCACGTTGTCCTGGTCACTGAGCTGTATCAATACAGGGGCGGGGGATGTCATGGACTGTCTCCTGGACCTCGGAACGGGTCTGAAATTGAAAATTGGTAAGGCCAGTGTAGCAAAAGGCAAATTGGTCAGGCCTACTTGCCTCAAAACTGCGTTGCCATACGGCAGTCGCGTACACTGCGCCCACGCGGAGGACCCATGCTGGACCAACTCAAACAGGTCGACAACCGTCGGCTGTACCAACAAATTGCCGACCAGATACGCACCTTCATCGACAAGGGCAATTACACGGCCGGCATGCGCCTGCCGCCGGAACGCGACCTGGCCCAGCAGCTGGGCGTGTCCCGCCCCTCGGTGCGGGAAGCCCTGATTGCCCTGGAAATCGAAGGTTGCGTGGAGGTGCGCATGGGTGCCGGCGTGTATGTCTGCAACCAGGCACAACGCAAGCCCCAGGCCCTGGCCGCCATGGGCGACAGCCCGATTGAACTGATGCAGGCGCGCGCCGCCATCGAGGGCACCGTGGTCATGCTGGCCTGCGCCAAGGCCACCCCCGAAGCCCTGGCCGCGCTGCGCCAGATCTTGGACAACATGCTGGCGGCCATGGCGCAGAACCGCTCCCCGCTGGTGTTTGACCGCCAGTTCCACCAGACCATTGCCGCCATGACCGGCAACACCGTGCTGGAGCGGCTGGTGGGCGAGCTGTTCGACGAACGCCACAGCCCCATCTCGGCCCGGCTCAGCGCCCATTCGGAATCGGGTCAAACCTGGGCCACCGCATTGCAGGAGCACGAAGCCATCTTGCGCGCCCTGGAGAGCCGCGATGTCCTGGCGGCCCAGACCGCGCTGCGCATGCACCTGCAGGCCTCGGAACAACGCTGGGTGGAGAACAACCGGCGCGAGTGGTCCTAGCCGCCAAGCACCCCTTCTCCATTGGTCAGGCCTGTGTCTTCGCACAGGCCTTTTTTACGCCTGCCTGAGGCTGATTCACCTTTAAAACGAGGGTAAATACCGATACTCGCACCCTATTTGGTCAGGCCAAATACGCGCCATTGGGTCAAGTGGCCTTACCAATTAAGCAGATGCCACTGCCCCTGTGTTGACCAGCCCAGGAGTCCGAATTGCCGTCTACCGTGCCAGCCCCCGCCCTTACGCCTGTGCCCAGCCCTGCGGCGGAGCCCCTGGTGTTGCTGCGCCTGGAGGGCATTACCAAACGCTTCCCCGGGGTGCTGGCACTGGATGGTGTGAGCCTGGAGATCCGGCGTGGCGAGGTGCACGCGGTCTGCGGCGAAAACGGTGCCGGCAAATCCACGCTGATGAAAGTCATGTGTGGCCAGTACCAGCCCGACGCCGGTGCCCTGCACTACCGTGGCGAGGTTTGCCAGTTCCGCTCCACCGCCGAATCCGAAGCCGTGGGCATTGCCATCATTCACCAGGAGCTGAACCTGGTGCCCCACCTCACGGTGGCCGAAAACATCTTCCTGGCGCGCGAGCCGCGCAAGGGCTGGCTCATCGACCGCACCGCGCTGCGTCGCAATGCCCAGCAGTGCCTGGACCGACTGGGCCTGGACATTGCACCGGATGTGCTGGTCAAAACCCTGTCGGTGGCGCAACAGCAGATGGTGGAGATCGCCAAGGCGCTGTCGCTGAATGCCCAGGTCCTCATCATGGACGAGCCCACCTCGTCGCTGACCGAATCGGAAACGGAAAAACTGTTCGCCATCATCCACGAGCTCAAGCGTGCGGGCGTGGGTATTGTCTATATCTCACACCGGCTCGACGAGCTGGCGCAGATCGTGGACCGCGTGACGGTGCTGCGCGATGGCCGCTACGTTGACACCGCGCGCTTTGCCGACACGAGTGTGGAGCAGATCGTGGCCAAGATGGTGGGGCGTTCGCTGGACGATGTGTTCCCCAAACGTACATCGGTACCCACTAGCGAGGTGCTGCTTCGCGCACAGGGGCTGACGCGCCAGGGCGTGTTCCACGACGTGAACTTCGAATTGCGGCGCGGCGAAATTCTGGGCTTTGCCGGCCTCATGGGCGCGGGCCGTACCGAGGTGGCGCGCGCCATCTTCGGCGCCGACCCGCTTGACGCAGGCGAGGTGCTGCTGGGCGAGCAGCGCCTGCACATCCGCTCCCCACGCGATGCGGTGCGCCATGGCCTGGCCTACCTGTCGGAAGACCGCAAGCACGACGGCCTGGCGCTGAAGATGAATGTGGCGCAGAACATCACGCTGGCAAACATGGAGGCCATCTCCAACCGCGCCGGCATGATCCGCTTTGAGCAGGAGCAGGCCGCGGCGGCCCGCTATATCGAAGCCCTGGACATACGCACCCCCAGCAGCAGCCAGATCGTGCGCCTGCTCTCGGGCGGCAACCAGCAGAAGCTGGTGATCAGCAAATGGCTGTTCCGCGAATCGCGCATCCTGTTTTTTGACGAGCCCACGCGCGGCATCGACGTGGGTGCCAAGTACGCCATCTACCAGCTGCTGGACCAGCTGGCCGGCCAGGGCATTGGCGTGGTGATGATCAGCTCCGAGCTGCCCGAAATCATGGGCATGACCGACCGCGTGGCCGTGTTCCACGAAGGGCACCTGGTCACCGTGCTCAACACCCGCGAGACCAGCCAGGAGGAAGTCATGCACTACGCCTCCGGCCGCAGCGTGCCCTCCCCCACCTGAAGTTTTCCCCGGACCTCCCCATGACTGAACAACAAAAAGACCTGCTCCAGAAATTTGCCGCGCTGGCCAGCCTGCTGGGCCTGATCGTGATCTTCTCCTTCACCAGCAATGCCTTCTTCACCGTGGGCAACGGCATGACCGTGGCGCTGCAGGTCACCTCCATCGCCTACCTGGGCATTGCCGCCACCTGCGTGATCATTACCGGCGGCATTGACCTCTCGGTAGGCGCCATCCTGGCGCTGGCCGGGGTAGTGGCCGCCATGGCCACCAAGGCCGGCGCGCCTGTGCCGCTGGCCATGTTGGCTGGCCTGCTGGTGGGGGCCGGATGCGGCCTCATCAACGGCCTGTGCGTGACAGTGCTCAAGCTGCCGCCCTTCATTGCCACGCTGGGCATGATGCTGGTCGCACGCGGTGTGGCGCTGCAGATCACCGATGCCAAAGCCATTGGCGGCCTGGGCGACAGCTTTGCCGAGCTGGGTAATGGCTCGCTGTGGCGCGTAGTGAACATAGGCGCAGACGGTTTTCCTGACGTAGTGTTCGTCGGCATTCCCTACCCCGTGCTGCTCATGATCGTTCTGGCGGTGGCCGTATCCATTTTGCTGAACCGCGCCACGCTGGGCCGCCACCTGTATGCGGTGGGCTCCAACCTGGAGGCCGCGCGCCTCTCGGGTGTGAATGTGCAGCGCGTCACGCTGTTTGCCTATGTGTTCTCGGGCCTGCTGGCGGGCATGACGGGCTGCGTGCTGATGTCGCGCCTGGTCACCGCCCAGCCCAGCGAAGGGCTGATGTACGAGCTGGACGCGATTGCAGCCTCCGTGATTGGCGGCACCTCGCTCACGGGTGGCGTAGGAACGATCTCGGGCACCGTCATCGGCGCCTTTGTGATTGGCATTCTGCGCAACGGCTTGAACATGGGCGGCGTCTCCGCCTTCACCCAACAAATTCTGATTGGCCTGGTCATCCTGCTTGCCGTGTGGATCGACCAAATGCGCCATCGCAAGTGATCCCTACCGGCAGGGCTTACCGGGACATCCACAACAACCCATCGATAAAGAGGAATGACATGAACAAACGCACATTGCTGAGCACCCTGATCGCGTCCACGCTGGTGGCCGCATCATCCCTGGCCTTGGCCGCCGACAAAGAAATCGCCGTCATCGTGAAGACGACCAACTCCGACTTCTGGCAAAACGTGAAGAAAGGCTCCAACGACGCTGCAGCCAAGTCCAAGGGCTACACCGCCACCTTCCAGGGCGCGGCTTCCGACACCGACCTGGCGGGCCAAGTGGCCCTGGTGGAAAACGCCGTAAACCGCAAGGTGGCCGGCATTGTGTTGGCCCCGTCTGACCCCGATGCGCTGATCCCTGCCATGAAGAAAGCCTGGGAAGCGAAGATCCCCGTGGTGCTGATTGACTCCGCCGCGTCCGATGCCGGCAAGGCCTACTACCAGTCCTTCCTGGCCACCGACAACAAGGTCGCCGGTGAGATGTCTGCCAAGACCCTGATCGACAAGATCGGCACCACCGGCAAGATCGCCATCATGTCGTACACCGCCGGTTCGGGCTCCGAAATCGGCCGCGTGGGTGGTTTCACCGACTACATCAAGAAGCACTCCAAGCTGCAGATCGTCGGCCCCTTCTATTCCAACTCGCAAATGGGTACCGCGCTGAACCAGACCACCGACGTGCTGGCCGCGAACCCGGACCTGAAAGGCATCTTCGGCGCCAACGAACCCACTGCCATCGGCATGGGCCGCGCGCTGGCACAGGCAGGCAAGGCGGGCAAGGTGGTGGCCATAGGCTTCGACGGCAACGCCGACCTGCAAGCCTTCGTGAAGGACGGCACGATCGAAGCCATCGCCGTGCAGAGCGCCTACGAGATGGGCAACCTGGGCGTGAAGACCGTGGTGGAACTGGTGGAAGGCAAGAAGGTTCCCGCCTTCCGCGACACCGGTGTGTTGATGGTGAACAAAAAGAACATCGACACCCCCGCGGCCAAGAACGTCCTGTACTAAGCCTCTTTCCCACTCCTCACGCACACCTCCGGCGCCACACGCCGGGGGCAGGCCTTATGCACACCACGGATTCCCGAACCCTTCCCCGCGTGGACCTGCGGCTGACCGCCCTCGGCCTGGGCTGCTCGCAGATGGGCGGCCTGTACCGGGCCACCAGCGACCGCGAGGTGGCAGACGTCTTTGCCAGCGCCTGGGCTGCCGGCGTGCGCTACTTCGACACTGCGCCCTACTACGGCTACACGCGCTCGGAGCACAAGCTGGGTGCCCAGTTGGCCGACTGTCCGCGCAATGAGTTCGTGGTGAGCACCAAGGTGGGCCGGCTACTGCGCCCAGATGCCAGCGTGGCACCGGGGGACGGCGGCTGGGCCAACCCCTACCCGTTTCGCCCGGTGTACGACTACAGCTACAGCGGCGTGATGCGCTCGTTTGAAGACAGCCAGCAGCGCCTGGGGCTGGCACACATCGACATCCTCTATGTGCACGACATTGGCCGCGACACCCATGGTGAGCAACACGCGCACTACTGGCAGCAGCTGACCACGGGCGGCGGCTTTCGCGCGCTGGACGCCTTGCGCGCCAGCGGCGCCGTCAAGGCCGTGGGCCTGGGTGTGAACGAATGGCAGGTGGTGATGGACAGCATGCGCGAGTTCGACCTGGACTGCACCATGCTGGCCGGCCGCTACACCCTGCTGGAGCAGGAGAGCCTGACCCCTTTTCTGGATGAATGCCTGCGCCGTGGCCACGCCATCGTGGCGGCGGGCCCGTTCAACTCCGGCATCCTGGCCGGCAACACCAAATTCAATTACGCCGAAGCCCCGCCCGCCGTGGTGGCGCGCGTGCAGGCACTGGCGAGTACCTGCGCCGAATTCGAGGTACCGCTGCAAGCGGCAGCCCTGCAGTTTCCGCTGGCCCACCCTGCGGTGGTGAGTTGTGTGACCGGCATTCGCACCGCTGCGCAGCTGGAGCAGAACGTGGCCTGGCTGGAGCACCCCCTCCCCGCCGCGCTGTGGGAGACCCTGCGCGCGCGCGACCTGCTGCACCCGGACGCGCCGGTCCCCGCCTGAGGCACCACCATGCTCATCGACGCCCACCAACACTTCTGGCACCTGGCAGACCGCGCCGGCCACTGGCCACCGGCCACGCTGGCCGCCATCTACCGCGACTTCGGCCCAGCCGACCTGCAGCCTGCGCTGGCCCAGTGCGAAGTCGCCGGCACAGTGCTGGTGCAGTCCCTGCCCACGGTGGCCGACACGCACTACATGCTGGAGGTGGCCCAGCAGACCCACTTTGTACTGGGTGTGGTGGGCTGGGTGGATCTGCTGGCGGAGGATGCCCCCGCACAAATCGCCCGGCTGGCAAGCCACCCCAAACTCAAGGGCCTGCGCCCCATGTTGCAGGACCTGCCAGACACACAATGGATTGCCAACCCCGCGCTGGACCCGGCCATTGCCGCGATGCAGGCCCAGGGTCTGGTGTTTGACGCGCTGGTATTGCCGCAGCACCTGGACGCCCTGCTCACATTCAGCCAGCGCCACCCCGGGCTGTCCATCGTCATCGACCACGCAGCCAAACCCGAAATAGCGCTGCGCCGCCTGGACCCCTGGCGCAGCCAGATGGCCGCACTGGCGGCGCTACCCCAGGTGCACTGCAAGCTCTCTGGCCTGCTCACTGAGGCCGGCGCCCACCCCAGCGCCGAACTGCTGGGCCCCTATGTGGAACACCTACTGGACTGTTTTGGCCCGCAACGCCTGGTATGGGGTAGCGACTGGCCCGTGCTGGAACTGGCCGGGGACTACCACGGCTGGCTGGCCATGGCGCAAGCCCTGTGCAAGGCACACCCCGGTGTGGACCACGCGGCACTGGCCGCCATCTTTGGCGGCAACGCGCGCCGCCTCTACCGCCTGAACTGAACCGATCAACCCGATTTTTCTGAGGACCCTATGCTGACCGTCATTTGCGAAACCCCCGGCACCCTGCGTGCCATGGAAGGGCCCGCCCCACAACGTGGGGACGACGAGGTGCTGGTGCGCATCCGCCGCGTGGGCGTGTGCGGGACCGACCTGCACATCTTCACCGGCAACCAGCCCTACCTGGCCTACCCGCGCGTGATGGGCCACGAGTTCTCCGGCACGGTGGAAGCCGCGCCACCCGACAGCCCGCTGCAACCTGGCGACACGGTGTTTGTCATGCCCTACCTCTCCTGCGGCGAATGCGTGGCCTGCCGCCAGGGCAAGACCAATTGTTGCGTCAACATCCAAGTGCTGGGCGTGCACCGCGACGGCGCTTTCACCGAATACCTGAGCGTGCCCGCGCAGTTTGTGCACAAGGCCGAGGGCGTGAGCCTGGACCAGGCCGCCATGGTGGAGTTTCTGTCCATCGGCGCCCATGCCGTGCGCCGCGCAGATGTTCAGCCCGGCCAACGGGTGCTGGTCGTGGGCACTGGGCCGATTGGCATGGCCGCGCTGCTGTTTGCCAGCCTGCGCGGCGGCCAGGTCACTGCGCTGGACACGCGGGCAGAGCGCGTGAAGTTTTGCCAGCAGCACCTGGGCGCACACGCCGGGGTGCTGATCGGTGAGAACGACCTGGAAGAGCTGCGCACATTGACCAACGGCGACTTCTACGACGTGGTGTTTGACGCCACCGGCAACGCCCGCGCCATGGAGCGCGGCTTCCAGTTCATCGCCCATGGGGGCAAGTACGTCATGGTGTCGGTGGTGCGCGACAGCATCACGTTCTCCGACCCCGAGTTCCACAAGCGCGAGGCGACGCTCTTGGGCAGCCGCAACGCCACCATGGAAGACTTTGAGACAGTGCTGAGCGCCATGCGCGCCGGCCAGATCCCCACTGCAGCACTCAACACCCACCGCATGGCGCTGGCCGAGGTGCCCACCGCATTCCAGACCCTGCTGGACCCGGCGCAGGGCGTGGTGAAGGCACTGATCGAATGCTGAGCAGAAAGCCCGCGTGAGCACACCCATCCTCCAGTTCGGTACCGGGCGCTTTCTGCAGGCGCATGTGGACCTGTTCGTCTCGCAAGCCCTTGCACAAGGCCAGGCGCTGGGCAGTATCACCGTGGTGCAGAGCACCGGTAGCCCGCAAAGCACGGCGCGCGCCGCCGCGCTGGCCCGCGGCTACCGCGTGGAAGTGCGCGGCATGCAGGCCGGCCAGCGCGTGGAGGAAGACGTAGCCGTGAACGCGGTGCAGGCAGTCTGGCACGCGGACCGCGACTGGGCCCTGCTGCGCAACGCCATGGCGGGCCCGGTGCAGGTCATCGTGTCCAACACGGCGGACACCGGCTATGCGCTGGACAGCGCCGATTCCGCCGCCCTGCTGCACGCCCCCGACACCACACCGCGCAGCTACCCGGCCAAGCTGCTGGTGCTGCTGCGCCACCGCTGGCAGCAACAACCCGAAGCGCCGCTCACGCTGTACCCGTGCGAACTGGTGAGCCGCAATGGCGACACGCTGCGCGCCATCGTCAGCACCCTGGCGCAGGACTGGGGTGCCGAACCCGCATTCGTCCATTACCTGCAGGCGCACTGCGTCTGGGTCAACTCGCTGGTGGACCGCATCGTGTCTTCACCGCTGGAGCCCGCCGGTGCGGTGGCCGAGCCCTATGCGCTGTGGGCCATCGAGCGGCAAGACCTCATGGTGCTGCCCTGCACCCACCCGGCCGTGGTGGTCACCGACAACTTGCCCGCCTTCGAGCAGCGCAAGCTGTGGCTGCTGAATCTGGGCCACACCTTTCTGGCCGAGCGCTGGCAGCAGCTGGATAGCCCAGCCGAGATGACGGTGGTGCAGGCCATGCACACGCCCGCCCTGCGCACGCCGTTGGAAGCCGTGTGGGCCGATGAGGTGCTGCCGGTGTTTGACGCGGAAGGTACCGGCACCGAGGCGCGCCACTATCTGGAGGAACTGCGCGACCGCCTGCTCAACCCCTTCCTCGAGCACCGCCTGGCCGACATCGCCAAGAACCACGCCGAGAAGAAACTGCGGCGCCTGGCACCCGTGGTGCAGCGAGCAACGGAGCTGCGGCTGCCCGTAGCGCAAACGCAGCTGCGCAATGCGCTGGGCATGGGGATCTGAGGATTTTTTGGCTCTAGCCAGCGTGGAATCTGCGCAAACAGCTATGAATTTGGTAGCAAATACGTTTGCGCTGCGAACTCATTCAGCAGCCCGCTGCATGCGCTCGCTCTTCCAGTACACGTCGTCGCCCACCGTGCCATCGGTGCGGTAGCGGTTGAGCACGCGGGCCAGCACAAACATCAGGTCCGACAGGCGGTTGAGGTACTGCCGCGGCGTGTCCTTCAGCGTCTCCTGCGCTTCCAGCGCCACCACGGCGCGCTCGGCCCGGCGCGCCACGGTGCGGCACACATGGGCCTGGGCGGCAGCGCGCGTGCCTGCCGGCAGGATGAACTCCTGCAGACGTGGCAGGTTCGCGTTGTGCTCCGCCAGCGCCTCGTCCAGCGCCAGCACGGCCTCGGGCTTGAGCAGCTCGTAGCCGGGAATGGACAGCTCACCGCCCAGGTTGAACAGCTGGTGCTGGATCTCCACCAGCAGCGTGCGCACGCCCTCGGGCATGGGCTCGCACAGCAGCAGGCCGATGTGGCTGTTGAGTTCGTCCACATCGCCCATGGCGTGCACGCGCAGGCTGTCTTTGGACACGCGGGTGTTGTCACCCAGCCCGGTGGTGCCGTTGTCTCCGGTGCGGGTGGCGATTTGGGTGAGTCGGTTGGCCATGGGGGTTCCTGGAGTCTGGAAAGCAACTATCGTAAACGTCACCACCAAGCCAAGCCAGACGGCCCAGCTATCGTCTCACCACGCACACACGGTAACCCGACTCCTTCTCGGTCATCTCAAACGTCACAGGCAGGAAGGCTTCAATCACACGCGCATTGGTGCGGGTGTGTTCAGACAACGTAGTCGCCCAGTACTGTCCGGGTCGTCCCTGCAGAGTGGCCAGGGCCATCGGAATCATGAGCTGGTCTGCCAGGTGCTCGCCCACTGGGGCCTGATGCGCCAGATAGTCTTTCACCTCTCTCAGCACCTGGCGCGCAACTTCTTCCGCGCCCACACCTTTTTCTCCATAGGCAGTTGCCACTTCGGTGATGTGCTCGTACCGCAAGATCACTTGCAAAACATTGCCAGGACCTTCATTGCTGCGAAGACCTCGGTTGCGCAGTTGCGAGTCGGACCAATCCAGCGCGCGCTGCAGCACCCCCAGCTCGCGCTCGGCCACATTCCTCGCAATGCCTGCGTGCAAGACCTCCGCCCAGGTATCCACCGCCTCGCCACGCTGCATCAAGTCGATCGCCGCGAGACCATCAGCCGGAGGTTGAATGTCTACATGCACCTCGCCCCCACCTGCAGGATAAAAACCGTGGCGCTGCAACTCCATGCTGAACAGGGCCGGACCCTGGCCGGCAAAATGGGGCGCCGTGTGCTGCAGGAAACTGAATGAAGGCGCCATGGGGTTATGCGTACCCCCCTGCAGTACCAGTTTGGAGGGCTGGGCCGCCATGACCAACGGCCACAGCACCGTCTGCAACACCAACATGCAACTGCCTGCCGAACCCACGGCAAACGTGAAGTCACCGCCCTGGACCGGGCCAGGCTGAAACACCAGATGCGTGGCACCCAATCCCACAGGGCTTCCGTCCTGCGCAAGCGCCCGGGAATTCGCGCCACCCACAGCCACTGCCGCCTGCACGCAAGCCAAGTGCTGGCGCATAAGGCCTGGTTTGGGGCGCTTGGCGCGGATGTTGGCCAGCGCGAAAGGCTGTTGCGTCACCAAACTCAGGGCCAAAGCCGTACGCAAGATCTGGCCACCGCCTTCGCCTTGCGAACCGTCGATTTCAATCACTTCTTCTCCCCCTAACCTTTCACGCACACGATCTGTTTCAGGGTGTAAACCACTTCGACCAAATCGTTCTGCGCCGCCATCACGGCATCGATATCTTTGTAGGCCATCGGGATCTCGTCGATCACGTCGGCATCCTTGCGGCACTCCACGCCTTCGGTGGCGCGCACCTGGTCTTCCACCGTGAACAGCTTCTTGGCCTTGGTACGGCTCATGGTGCGTCCGGCACCGTGGCTACAACTGTTGAAGCTGTCCGGGTTCCCCTTGCCGCGCACGATGAAACTCTTGGCGCCCATGCTGCCGGGAATGATGCCCAGCTCACCCGCCTTCGCGCTCACCGCACCCTTGCGGGTCACATACACATCCTGACCGAAGTGGGTTTCCTTCTGCACATAGTTGTGGTGGCAGTTCACGGCCTCCAGATGCGTATCGAACGGCATGGCAATCACCTTGCGCAGCGCGCCGATCACGGCCTGCATCATCACTTCACGGTTCAGGCGCGCAAATTTTTGCGCCCAGCCCACGCCGCGCACATAGTCACCAAAGTACTGGGCGCCCTCTTCCAGATAGGCGAGATCCTGGTCTGGCAGGTTGCGCTGATGCTGCTCCGCGTCCTTCTTGGCCAGCTCAATGAACAGATTGCCAATAGCACCACCCACGCCACGAGAGCCGCTGTGCAGCATGATCCACACGCCACCGGCCTCATCCAGGCAGATTTCGACAAAGTGGTTGCCACCGCCCAGCGTGCCCATGTGGCGGTGGTTGTTGGTGTTTTTCAGACGTGGGTAGTCCAGGCAAATGGCATCGAATTCGTCCACCAGTTGCGCCCATGCGGTATCCGCCGTCACGGGTGGGTTGGTCCAGGCACCCACTTCGCGGTTGGAGCCATGGCGACGAAACTGCTTGGGGGCAGAACCATGGGGCACTGCCTTTTCAATCTCGGTGCGTAGCGGGCCCAGGTTGTCCGGCAGGTCCGCGGCCACCAGCGTGGTCTTGCAAGCCATCATGCCGCAACCAATATCCACTCCCACAGCAGCAGGAATGATGGCCTTCAATGTAGGCACCACACTGCCAATGGTGGCGCCGATGCCGTAGTGCACATCCGGCATCACAGCCACGTGGCTGAACACAATAGGCAACTTGGCCGTGTTTTCCAGCTGGCGCTGGGCGGACTCTTCAATGGGTACGCCGTTAGTCCACATCTTGACGGGTACGCCGCCTTCTACTTCGAGTTGTTGGTAGTTCATGATTCCTCTCCTGTTTTGATAAGAATGGATGACGAGCGGGTGTGAAATGTTTTTCCGCCACTTGTTGCCAAGCTGGGGCTTGAACCCAGACCCTATGTTTTGCGACACAGGAGCGCTAACGCGCCGCGTTTACCTGTAATTTCACGGGCATTCATCCAAAAACTTTGGATGGCTTGCAGTGACCAAAGTGCTGAAATATGTTTCGTGCTCTGCCAGACTGAGCTACGGTGATGCAGTGAACTTCAGCGAAGTCCGCCATACCCCCGACGGGATTCGAACCCGTGACATCGGCATTAAGAGTGCTGTAATTTCAGCGGCATTCGCCACAAACCATCCAAAGTTTTTGTTCTGACAAAGCGTTGTTACAAGCGCGACGAGATTGATGAGATTTCATGTACAGCCAAGTTACCTGTGCTGCACATGGCCAGAGTCGAACCGGCTATTCCGATGTAATCCCATCAGCATTCGCGCTTGCAACAACGCTCTGTTTCAGAGCCCCCGCCTGAGGACAAACGGTTGGTGTGATCCTACAGTTTGGATGTAATCACGCCGGCATTCCTCAGGCGACGACACGCTTCCTTTCTACAAAGTCGTTTCCTCAATCACCCCCACCCAGTGGTCAGGCCCGAGTTCACCTGCGGCAAACACGGCCAATACCTTGAACACTTCGTCAGTAAAGCCTCCGATGTTCAAGATGTCCGGCCGCTCTGCCGCTTGCGTGTGGGCATACGGCTGGATATCAATGCACACCAGCTTGGCCTGTGGGTTGCGTTGCTTGAACACCTCCCACTCCTGCATGGTTTGCGTTGCACCGCGGCGTTTGCCATCCACCCAGGATTCGTTGTCCGAAACCAATACCACCAGATCTGCAAACACCTTGTCGGCATTCAACTGGGCCAGCGGCGCGGCACAGTTCGTGCCACCACCACCCACCGCAGCCAGCTTGCCCGCATTGGTCATCACCGAGTCACGCGGATTCAGCGACAACTTCACCACCTTCTGCTCGAAGGGCAGCACCAGAGTGCCAGGATTCTTGCGTAGCAAGGCCGCAGCCACGAGAGCAGCCACATCGATACAGCGCACAGCCGACGTTGCGGAACCACGCTGACCCGTAACAGCCGTGCTCATGGAGCCCGACACATCGGGACACACCACTACACGCCCTGCCATGGTTGGCACGTTTTGCAGCGCGATCTCCATGGCATCCTGCAAAGCCTCACGCACCGCCAATGGCACACCCTCGCCAGTTGCCGTAAATGCGGCCATCAGCTGGTACGGCAGGACACGTGCCTTGGCAATGCCCTCCGCATCACGCAGTTTGTCGGCAATCGCCTGCGTGGCAGGTTCGTCATCAAACACACCATGCCGCGCAAAGGTGTTCAGGTTCTGACGCACCATCTGCCAGGATCCTTGCAGTGCAACAGATGTCCATTGCGCAGTATTCAAGTCCAGCGCCGTCAGCATCTGAAACGGAACTTTGGGCACAGTAGCCACGGGTTGCTTCTTGTAGGCTTCAAGCTCCTGCGTCACTGAAGGCAATTGGGCAGCTTCATAGTCACGACCAATCAACCAGGCAAACCAGGCGGCACGCCAGGCTTCCTGCGGCTTGGGGTGAACCATCTTGACCACATCGGCCAAGGAAGGTGCCGAACCCACACTTGCGTTCAGCAACTGCGCTTCCGTAGCATTGCACAGCCACGCCTGCACCAGCTTTTTGGGGCGCGAACCCAGCGACTTGCGACCCACCTGGCCGCTGCGCAGGATCTGGACCACATTGCGCAACATCTTGCCGCCGTCCACCACACGAGAGAAAGCAGCCGCGAACAGTGCCACATCCCGTACAGCCAATGTCGCCAGCAGCAGCGCAGGCATGTCTTTCATATGGCCGCGTTCACGGGCATAGATGGCGGTTTGAGCCACAAACTTCGCATCCACCTGCGCGGCCAGCTCCAAAACTTTGTCGAGTTGCTGTGCAGCACCTGCGTAATAGGTGTTGCTCAGGCAGCCCGTGGTTGCCAGCTGTGCGAGTGCCTGTTTGGGGCTCAGGCTGTATGCCACGCCACCGGCCTCGTTCACTGTGTTCGCAGCGGGCAGGAATTTGCCCTTGATGGTTTGAAAAAGCTGCGTGTTAACCATGTTGTGCTCCTTGTTTGCATTCACCGAAACGCGGTGACGGAACATCTATTGCACTTGGTGTGCCAACTTTCAAAAAGCACCTCTATCGTTGACTTAACTATTTGATTTATAAAGATTTAATTTTTTTCCACGCAACAATTGCCACATCGACAGCGAGATCAATCAAGAAATACCTAGATTTTTAGCTAGTAAACTAGCCAAATGAAAAAGACTGTTGTCATCGGATTCCTCGGCACGCAACTTGATTCCGGCCAAAGTGCGGCGCGTTGGGAGAAATGGCGACCTACGTTGGCCCTTACGCAGCATGAGGATCTGGTTATTGACCGGCTGGAGCTATTTCATGACCGGCGCCACCTGACATTGGCAGAGCTGGTGCAAAAGGACATTGCGCAGACCTCCCCCAACACCGAGGTGAAGTTGGTAGAGATGAACCTCGCCAATCCCTGGGACTTTGGTGAGGTGTACGCAGCGCTCTACGACTGGGCATCTGACTATCCCTTCGACACGGCGAACGAGAACTACCAGGCCCATATCACCACCGGCACCCACGTGGCGCAGATCTGCCTGTTTCTGCTGGTGGAGGCGCGTTTCCTCCCCGGGGTTCTTCTGCAAACTGCGCCGCCCCGCGGACGCCAAGGCCGCGGTCCGGGCAGCCATGAAATCATCGACCTGGATCTGTCGCGTTACGACGCCATCAATCAGCGGATGCACAGCGCACAGCAGGACGCGCTGAACTTTCTAAAGAGTGGCATCGCTACGCGCAACGCCAAGTTCAATGCACTGATTGAAGAGGTGGAGTGCGTGGCCGGCCAAAGCAAAGCCCCGATGCTGCTGACCGGCCCCACCGGTGCCGGCAAATCCATGCTGGCGCGGCGCGTATTCGAGTTGAAGAAGGCTCGCCACCAACTCGAAGGCAGCTTTGTCGAAATCAACTGCGCCACGCTGCGTGGTGACGGTGCTGGTTCTACCCTGTTTGGCCACCGCAAAGGGGCTTTCACAGGCGCCGCCGCAGACCGCCCAGGCCTATTGCGTGCCGCGCACCAAGGCTTGCTATTTCTGGATGAGATCGGCGAACTGGGACTGGACGAACAAGCCATGCTGCTCAAGGCGGTAGAAGAAAAACGCTTCTTCCCCATGGGCTCCGACAAGGAAGTCCAGAGCGATTTCCAACTCATCGCTGGCACCAATCGGGACTTGCGACTGGAGATACGTGCGGGGCGCTTTCGCGAAGACCTGTTTGCACGTATCAACCTCTGGACCTACACGCTGCCTGGTCTGGCGCAGCGGCGCGAAGACATAGAGCCCAATGTGGACCACCAGCTGCGCAATGCGTCTCAAGAGTTGGGCAAGCAAATGCGCTTGACCGCAGAGGCGCGCGCGGCCTATTTGCGTTTTGCTACCGCCCCCGAAGCTCTCTGGAGCGGCAACTTCCGCGATCTAAGCGCATCCGTCACGCGTCTGGCCACACTGGCGGAACACGGGCGCATTGGTATCGGTTTGGTCGAAGCCGAAATCCAGCGTCTGCGCTGGCAATGGAGCGATCTGCAAGATGCGAGCGCTGGCCGAGCAGATGTTGCTGATCTGGAGACCTTGTTGGGAGACCGCGCTGCACAGCTGGATCATTTTGATCTGCTGCAGCTGCAATCCGTGGTGACAGTGTGCCGGGCACAGTCATCACTGAGTGACGCGGGCCGGGTACTGTTCGATGTGTCGCGAACCCAGCGCAGTGTGGTGAACGATGCGGACCGGCTGCGCAAGTACCTGCTGAAATTCGGACTGGACTGGGATTCGGTTTCGCGCTGAACCGGCGCGCGCCGCACATCGGTTTGGATCAAAATGGGGCCTGCCCGCATTGGAGACACCCCATGAACGCCCCCACCACGCTGACCCATGTGCTGCCCGAAGTCCACGCCCGCGAGGTGCCCCAAGCCCTGCTCGACGCCCTACAAGCCCGCTTCGGCGCCCAGTTCTCTACGGCCCTGGTGGTGCGTGAGCAACATGGGCGCGATGAGTCGGCGTTTGACATTCCGCCGCCTGCGGCCGTGGTCTTTGCGCAGAGCACGCAGGACGTGAGCGATGCCGTGAAACTGGCTGCGCAGTACCAGGTGCCTGTCATCCCCTTTGGCGTGGGCTCCTCGCTCGAAGGCCACTTGCTGGCCGTGCAAGGTGGCATCAGCCTGGATGTGAGCCGCATGGACGCGGTGCTGTCCATCAACGCCGAGGACCTGACGGTGACCGTGCAGCCCGGTGTGACGCGCAAGGCGCTCAACGAGGCAGTGAAGAGCACGGGCCTGTTCTTCCCCATCGACCCCGGTGCCGACGCCACCATTGGCGGCATGAGCGCCACGCGCGCCAGCGGGACCAACGCCGTGCGCTACGGCACCATGCGCGAGAACGTGCTGGCGCTGGAGGTGGTGACGGCTAGCGGCGAAGTGATCCGCACTGGCACACGTGCCAAGAAGTCGTCGGCCGGCTACGACCTGACGCGCCTGCTGGTGGGCAGCGAGGGCACGCTGGGCGTGATCACCGAGGTTACCGTCAAACTCTACCCGCTGCCCGAAGCCGTGATGGCCGCCACCTGCTCGTTCAACAGCTTGGCCGACGCGGTGAACACCACCATCCAGCTCATCCAGCTTGGCGTGCCGATTGCGCGCTGCGAGCTGCTGGACGCCAACACCATCCGCATGGTCAACGCGCACTCCAAGCTCACGCTGCGCGAAGGCGCGATGCTGCTGATGGAGTTCCACGGCTCACCCGACAGTGTGAAGGAACAGGTGCAGACCGTGCAGGACATTGCAGCCGAGTTTGGCGGCGCGGCCTTTGAGTGGGCCGAGACGCCCGAGGAGCGCACCCGCCTCTGGACCGCGCGGCACAACGCGTACTTTGCCGGCGTACAGTCGCGCCCGGGCTGCAAGGCCATCACCACCGATGCCTGCGTGCCGATTTCGCGGCTGGCCGACGCACTGCTGGACAGCGTGACCGAAGCGCAGACCGCCGGCATTCCCTACTTCCTGGTCGGTCACGTGGGCGACGGCAACTTCCACATGGGGTACCTGATCGACCCCAACCTGCCTGCCGAAAGGGAACTGGCCGAGACGCTGAACCACCAGCTGGTGGAACGCGCGCTCAAGCTGGGCGGCACCTGCACGGGCGAGCACGGCGTGGGCCTGCACAAGCAGGGCTTTCTGGTGGAAGAAACGGGCAATGGCGCGGTGGAGATGATGCGCACCATCAAGCGCGCGCTGGACCCGCACAACATCCTGAACCCGGGAAAGATTTTTTCGCTATAACTTTAGTAGCTATTTGCGCATATTCCATGGGGGATAGCGCCCGATTTCATTCATACAATCGTTGATTTGGAGCTTCACTTGACCCCTTCCCGCCGCCTCACCCTTGCCGCCAGCCTGCTTGCCACCCTGGGCGCCTGGTCGTTCAACGCTGCTGCCCAAGCCCTGCCCGACCTCAAGGGCCGCACCATTGTGGCGGTGACCGAGAACGCCTACCCGCCCCTGAACTTCAAGGATCCCAAGACCGGCCAAAGCGTGGGCTGGGAGTACGACGTGTTCAACGAGATTGGCAAGCGCCTCAATGCCAAGGTGGACTGGAAGCTGACCAGCTGGGACACCATGATCGAGGCCGTGCGCAAGGGCCAGTTCGACGTGGGTATGGACGGCATCACCATCAAGGATGACCGCAAAAAGCAGGTCGATTTCTCCGACGCCTACATGGTGTCCGAGCAGTTCATGATGGTGCGCGCCAACGAAAAGCGTTTTACCGATGCCAAGGGCTTCAAGGCCAATGCCAAATTGCTGGTGGGCGCGCAGGGCGGCACCACCAACTTCTACACTGCGGTGTACGAGGTGCTGGATGGCAACGAGAAGAACCCGCGCATCAAGTTGTACGAAACCTTTGGCTTGTCCATGCAGGCGCTCAAGGCCGGTGACGTGGACACGGTGCTGACCGACGGCGTGTCGTCCCAAGGCTACGTGAAGGCCTACCCCGACATCTACAAGGTGGTGGGCAAGCCCATGGGCCGTGAGGAGTTTGGCTTCATTTACAAAAAGGGCTCGGACTTGGTGAAGCCCATCAACGCCGCCATCAAGCAGATGAAGGCCGACGGCACGCTGAAGAAGTTCGACCAGAAATGGTTTGTGGACTACAAGCTGAACCAGTAATCGAGGAAACTGCCCCGTGCAGATTCTTGTGGGCTCGGAGTCGTCCGAGCGCCCTTACTGGCTGATCGCCCTGGGACTGATCAGCGCTGCATTTGTGGCGCTGGCCATTGCCGACGGGCGCTATGGCTTCATCTTCCAGACCCTGGCCGAAGGCCTGTGGACCACCGTGTATGTGGCGGTCATCAGCTTTGCGCTGGCGGCCGGCCTGGGGCTGTTGCTGGCCTTGGCCAGCCTGTCCCCGCGCATCTGGTTGCGCCAGGGTGCACGCTTCTACATCGAGGTCATCCGCGGCTTGCCTGCGCTCGTCATCCTGCTCTACGTCACCTTTGTGGGGGCGCCGGCCGTGGTCAACCTGTACCAGTGGGCGTGTGAGGGCTGGATTGCCAGGGAATGGCTGCCCGATGTGCAGGTGCGCGATGTGTCCAACACCGTGCGCGGCATCGTGGCGCTGGCGCTGGCCTACAGCGCGTTTCTGGCGGAGGTTTTCCGCGCCGGGCTGCAGAGTGTGGAGCGCGCACAGATCGAAGCCGCCCAGGCCATCGGCCTGAGCCGCTGGCTCACGTTCCGGCTGGTGGTGTGGCCGCAGGCGGTGCGCCGTGTGCTGCCGGTGTTGGGCAATGACTTCATCGCCATGGTGAAGGACTCGTCGCTGGTGTCGGTGCTGGGCGTGAACGACATCACCCAGCTGGGCAAGTTGTATGCGTCCAGCTCTTTCCTGACCGTGGAAACCTACAACGTGGTGGCGGTGCTGTACCTGATGCTGACCATCACGCTGTCACTGCTGCTACGCCGCCTGGAGCGGCACCTGAAGCAGCGTGGCGCGGGTTAAGCGCTGGTTGAGCGCGGGGCTGCAAGCAACCCTTATTTGCAGCCGATCTGGTCGGCCGACACCGGGCAAGGCACGTAGCGTTCGCGGATCTGGCGCAACTCGCCGTCCTTGACCATGGCGTCCAGCGCGCGGTCGAACTCTGCGGCGAAATGGGGCGTCAGTGCCTTTTTGCTCAGGGCAAACATGCCGGGCTCGGAGGTGGTGACGATGGGCGTCTTCACGATGGCTTGTGATAGACCGAGGGACTGCAGCTCCAGCAGGCCAGTCGTCTCGTCTGCAATAAGGCCGTCGAGCCGGTCCATGTCCATCATCTGCCAGGCACCACGCCGCACGGTGAAGGGGGTGAGCTGGGCTGTAAAGCGCGGGTCTTTTTGCAGGGCCTCAAAGGCGGGACCATAGGCCACACCAATTTGCGCCCCCAAACGGAAGGACGTCCCCACCAAATCCGCGAGCTTGCTGACCTTGTATTTTTCGGCGGCTGCCTTGCGCATGAACAGCACATTGGGCGAGCGATTCACCGGCCGGGAGAACATGGCATAGACCTCGCGCTCAGGCCGTCGCAGGGCACCGGGCAGGATGTCGAGGTAGCCCTCTTCCAGTTCCACCAGGGCGCGGGCCCAAGGCCGCTCGACAAACTGCGGCTGGCAGCCCAGGCGCTTGAGGGCTGCGCGTACGGTGTCTACATGCAGGCCCTTGAGTTCGCCATCCGGGCCGCGGAAGGCATAGGGCGCATCGTCCGACCAGCGAACGGTCTTGGTGCAATCGGCGGCGGAGGCAGTGGCAGCCCCCAGGCCCAGCACCAGGGCCCACAGCCAGGGCGTCAGAACACGCACCGGCTCAGATCACCGCCACTTCGGCAATGGCGTTGGCCATGTACTCGATCTTCTGTTGCATGTCGGCTTCGGTGTCGGCATTGCGCTGGGCGATGGTGCGGAATTCCTCGTGCGTGGCGAGGAAGGCGTCCACCACGTCGGGGTCAAAGTGGGTGCCCCGGCCGTCGGTGATGACTTCGACCGCGCGCTCGTGTGAGACGCCGTCCTTGTAGACCTTGTTGCTGATCAGCGCGTCGTACACATCGGCCAGCGCCACGATGCGGGCAGACAGCGGAATCTGCGCGCCCCACAAGCCCTTGGGATAGCCGGAGCCGTCCCACTTCTCTTGGTGGCAGAGAGTGATTTCCTTGGCGATGGAGAGCAGCGGCGATACGCGGCCCAGCGTCTTCTCGGCGCGCGCCAGTGCGTCGTGGCCCAGCGTGGTGTGGGTGCGCATGATGGCGACTTCCTCGGGCGTGAGGCGGCCGGGCTTGAGCAGGATGCGGTCAGGAATGCCCACGGTGCCCATGTCGTAGATCGGCACGCTGGTGATCAGCATTTCCACATAGGTGGGGGTGAGCACCTCGGCGTGTGCGGGCAGGGCCTGCAGCTGGGTGCACAGCGCGCGCACATAGCGCTGCACGCGCAGCATGTGGCTTTCGGTGTCCGAATCGCGCAGCTCGGCCAGCGTGGCCAGGGCAAACACCACCACCTGCGTGGCCTGCAGTGCATCGACGGGGTCCAGGGTGGAAGTCACAGCGGTTTCGGACGTCATACGGGTTCTCCTGCGGGCGCCTACAGCGGCGCCCGGTACAGCCACACCATTCTGCCACCGGGCGTGCGCCATGCGGCGGTGGATGCGAGCTCTTTGGCCTCAAATTCCAGGCTCACCAGCCAAGCGCCGGGGCGCAGCTCGGCGCGCGCCTTGGCCACGGCGCGCGGCATGCTCTCGGGCCGCTGGAACAGGTAGACCATGTCGTAGCCCGACCAATCGGCCTGCCAGATATCACCCCGGCGCACGCGCGCCCAGGGGCAGCGCAGCGCACACAGCCAGCGCAGCGGCCAGCTCCACTCCAGCCCGTGCAACGTGGCCTGCGGGTAGACCAGGCGCAGCGCCTGCAAGCCGTGGCCCAGGCCACTGCCGGCGTCCAGCACCAGTGCGCCCGCGGGCAGCGGTGCGTGCTGCGGCAGATCCTGCAAGGCATCGCGCGGTGTGGGGAACAGCGGCGCATCGCGCCAGGCGTTCACGGGGTAGACCAGCAGCAGCAAACCCAGCGGCACCAGCCAGGCCCAGGCCGGCACGGCGCTGCCGCCCACCAGGCCCAGCGTGAGCGCCAGCGACACGGGAAAGCCCACCGCAATGAGGAGGCGCCGCCACCAGCTGCCGCCCCACAGGCTGAACGCCACACCGGCCGCACTGGCCAGCGCCAGTGCCCAGGGCAAGGCCAAGCCCTGCTCCCACACGGTGCGAAACAGCGTCCAGCACAACGCCCAGGCCAGCACGGCCGGCAGCGGCCAGGGCCAGTGGGCGGGGTTGAAGCGCTGCATGGCGGGTTTAGATGCAAAAAGAGCCGCCAGCCCACATGGAATGTGCGCGAGCAGCTCCTGATTTCATAGCGATCAGCGGTTGCCGCCGGGCGCCAGACGTTCGATGAGACCGTTGAGTTCGTCCAGCGAACCGAACTGGATCACCACCTCGCCCATTTCCTCGATGCGGCCATGGCGCTTGACGCGCTTTTTCACCAGCACCTCGACCTGCGCCATCAGCAGGTCCGACAGTTCTTCTTCCACGCGCTTCAGGTCGCGCGATTTTTCCTTGGTCGGCTTTTGCGGCTGCAGGGAGAACTCGGCGCTGAGCTTCTTCACCAGGCTCTCGGCCTCGCGCACCGACATCTTCTTGGTGGCAATCTGGTTGGCGGCCGTGATCTGCGTGGCGCGGTCCAGCGCGAGCAGCGCGCGCGCATGGCCCATATCCAGGTCGCCGGCCATCAGCATGGTCTGCACCGGGTCGGCCAGATTCAGCAGGCGCAGCAGGTTGCTGGCAGCGCTGCGCGAGCGGCCCACGGCCTGGGCGGCGGTCTCGTGCGTGAGGCCGAATTCCTTGATCAGACGCTGCAGGCCCTGCGCTTCTTCCAGCGGGTTCAGGTCTTCGCGCTGGATGTTCTCGATGAGCGCCATGGCAGCGGCGGCCTCGTTGGGCACATCGCGCACCAGCACCGGCACGCTGTCCAGCCCGGCCAGCTTGGCCGCACGGAAGCGGCGCTCGCCGGCGATGATTTCATAGATAGGGCGCTTCTTGCCGTCGCCAATATGCTTGGCTGCATCGGCCTCGTCCAACTGCCGCACCAGGATGGGCTGCATGATGCCCTGGGCCTTGATGCTCTCGGCCAGTTCGTACAGCGCGCCCTCGTCCATGCGTGTGCGCGGCTGGTAGACGCCGGCCACCATGTCGCCCAGCAGCAGGGTGTTGGGCGTGCCGGGGTTAGACGGTGCCGCGTCCGCCGCGGGCGTGTCCTTCACCTTGGGGCCCAACAGCGCCTCCAGGCCCATGCCCAGTCCCTTGGGTTTCTTCGTGACCATGTTCTTCTCTTCTTTCTTTGAAATTCGGGTTCAGGCGGTGCGGGCGATCAGGGCCTGCAAACGGGTGTGGCCATCAGCCCAGTCGCCCAGGCCGGTGTCGGCGTTGATGTGGCCGGCCGCGCCGTAATCGATGAATTCAGCGCCCCAGGCGGCGGCAAATTGTTGGGCGCGGGCGAAGCTGCAATACGGATCGTTCTGGCTGCCCAGTAGTTCAGCAGCAAAGGGCAGCTTGTCCATGACCACGGGCCACCAGCTCTTCAACGCGGCGCGCAGTTCTTCGCGCTCGGGGTCGCCCGGCGCCACGAGGAAGGCGGCCTGCACCTTGTGCGTGTTCTGCGAATGCTGCGCCCAGGCGGCGGTGAGCATGCAGCCAAGGCTGTGCGCCACCAGCACCACGGGCGTGGGCGCGGTCAGCACGGCTTCTTCCAGCTGCATCATCCAGTCACCGCGCAAGGGCTGCATCCAGTCGTGCTGCTGCACGCGGGTGTAGCCGTGCAGCGCCTCCCAGCGGCTTTGCCAGTGGGCAGCGCCCGAGTTTTGCCAGCCTGGCAGGATGAGGACAGTGGGGTCGGACATGGTTTGCTATGAATTCAGGAGCTGCTTGTGCAATAAGGACGTGGGCTAGCGGCCAATTCGACTATTACATAGTCTTGATACGCTCCACCATCTCTTCGGCAAAGGTCACAAAGGCCTGCGCGCCCTTGGAGGCCGGGTCAAAAACCACGCCGGGCACGCCGTAGCTGGGCGCCTCGGCCAGACGCACATTGCGGGGGATGACGGTGTTGAACACCTTGTCGGCAAAGTGGGCCTTGAGCTGGTCGCTGACCTGCTGCTGCAGTGTGATGCGCGGGTCGAACATGACGCGCAGCAGGCCGATGATCTGCAGGTCGTCATTGAGGTTGGCCTTGACCTGCTTGATGGTGTTGACCAGATCGGTCAGGCCTTCGAGCGCAAAGTATTCGCACTGCATGGGCACGATGACGCCGTGGGCGCAGCACAGGCCGTTCAGCGTCAGCATGCTCAGGCTTGGGGGGCAGTCGATCAGCACAAAGTCGTATTCGGCATCGACCACGGCCAAGGCCTGCTTGAGACGCTTCTCGCGGCGCTCCACTTCCACCAGCTCCACCTCGGCGCCGGCCAGTTCGCGGTTGGCACCCAGAATGTCGTAGCCGCAACCACCTTCGATGAGCTTCTCGCTCTTGGCGCGCGCTTCGGCCACCGAGGCGGATTCGAGCAGCACGTCGTAGATGGTGAGTTCGAGCTTGCGCTTGTCCACGCCCGAGCCCATGGTGGCATTGCCTTGCGGGTCCAGGTCAATCATCAGCACGCGCTGGCCCACCTTGGCCAGACCGGCCGCCAAATTGACAGTGGTGGTGGTCTTGCCAACGCCACCTTTTTGGTTGGCAACGCAGAAAATTTTGGCCATAGAGCGCTTTACGTGAAGAGACTAGAAAACGGGAATGGAGAGAGACAGGCGCTCAACGCGACTGCAGGGCCAGCTTGATGCCGAAGCCAACCAAAAACAGGCCAGCCACCTTTTCGAGCACACGGCCAATGGTGGGGTTGGCGCGCATGCGCTCGGCCAGAAAGTGGGTGAGCAGCGTGGCGCCCAGGCCATACAAAAAGGTGAGGAAGGCGATGGTGGCGGCCATGAAGCCGTAGGTCACCAGGCCCTGGCCGGTGGCGCGATCCACAAACAGCGGGAAGAAGGCCATGTAGAACAGAATGGCCTTGGGGTTGAGCAGGGTGATCAAAAAGGCCTGGTTCAGGTAGTGCCCAGCCTTGATGTTGAGAATGGGCGCCGCACCGGGTTTGGCGGTCAGCATCTTGAAGCCCAGAAAGGCGAGGTACGCAGCACCCGCCCACTGCACGGCATGGAAGGCTTCGGGGTAGGCGGCCAAAAGCGCAGCCACACCGGCCACCGCCGACCACATAAGTACCTGGTCACCCAGGATGACGCCCAGCGTGGCGGCCAATCCGCCCGTGATGCCGCCCTTGCTGGTGGACGTCACCAGCGCCAGATTGCCCGGGCCGGGAATGGCCAGGAACACGATAACTGTGATGACAAAAGTGCCGTAATCGGTGACGCCGAGCATGGGAATTTTCTTTCAGGGGAAGGAGTGAGTTTACGTTGGAAAACTCTGGGGGCTTTTTTGGCGTGGATGCAGTGTTGTTCGGAAGTTATTTCTGGACCCGCTACGCGCCAGGAGTACGCCCCGCCGTTCGTGTCCCCCGCCCGCTGCGCGGGCTCCTCCTTTACCTCACTTTGGGGCGCACCCCTGCCACGCAGCTGCGAACAGCGAGTGGGTTCCCCACCGCTAGCAAACACAAACCACCTCGGCAGGCTGGGTTGGGCTATGCGTTTTGCGTAGGTAAAGGAGGAGGCCGAAGGCCGGGGGACACGAAGCAAAAGGCATAGCCCAACCCGGCCCCCCCAGAAGCAGTAAAGAAGTTAATCCCGCTTCCGCATCCAAACAATGCACCGCTCCGCATCCAGCCCCGGCACAGAAAGTTGTTCCACGTGAAACACCTCCACCGAGGAAGGCAGTGCAGCCATCTCTTCCGCCGGATGCTTGCCCTTCATCCCCATCCACACGCCCTGCCCCGCCAGCGCCTTTTCCGACCAGGTCGTGAAATCCACCAGTGAGGCAAACGCCCGCGAACTGACCACGTCGTACGGTTCGGTCAGGCTTTCCACCCGCGCGTGGATGCCCCGCAGATTCGGCAGTTTCAACGTCACTGCCACCTGCTGGATAAAGGCTGCCTTCTTGGCCACCGTGTCCACACAGTGCACCGTGATGTGCGGGCAGCAAATGGCAATCACGATGCCCGGCAACCCGGCGCCCGAACCGACATCGAGCAAACGGGGTTTGTCACCCACCACGCCCTGCCCTGCCAATACCGCCAGCTGCTTTTGCAAAGGCGCGATGACGGCCAGGCTGTCCAACAGGTGGTGCGTCAGCATCTCGTCCGGGTCGCGCACGGCGGTCAGGTTGTAGACCTTGGTCCACTTTCCGATCAGTGCCAGGTAGTCCAGTAGTGCAGTGATTTGCGTGTCGTCCAGCAACAGGCCCAAGGTCGGGAGCGATTGGACCAAGACTTCGCGGTGGTTCAGGTTAGGGGCAGGCAACGGACACCTCGTTCTGCAGTTTGGCGTATTCCATCTTTTCCTTGTCAGTCATCTTGGAGAGTCGGGCCTTGGCATCGTCGCGCACCTGGCGCAGCACGCGGCAGCTGGCCTCGTCGGGTTTTCCGGTGGGACGGGTCTGGCCCGACGCGCGCCAAGCTTTCTCCACCTGGTCGCCACAGCGGCTTTCGAACTCCGACACCGCGCGCTTGATCTCCTCCAGCCCGGCCTCGGACCGCAACAGCTGGGACGCCTTGTCGCCCAGCGACTGGCACTCAGGGCTCAATCCAGCTTGCACCTGCTGGCGCTTGGCCTGCTCCAACGCCGTCGTGGGCTCTGCAGGCGGTGCGGGTTTGGGGGTCGATTTGGTGATGCCGGGCACCGTCGAACCCGTTTGGTCCGCGGCACAGGCGTGGTCGCTGAACACCACCTTGCCGTCCGTGCCCTTGCACTTGAACACCTCGGCCTGGGCTGGCGCAGCCAGCCAAGTCAGCCATGCGGCCACGACGAAGAGGCGGGACATTTGCATCACATTCAGTTCCAGCAGTTGGCCGATTGGCCGGGCGAGTTCACCCAGTAGCGGCCATGGCCACCGATGCCTGCGCCCAAGCGGCCCTGCAAACCCCAGACATCGCCACGCGCTTCGTGGTCATAGTTCTGGTCGTCCACATAGTTGCCGCCATCAGCAAAGGTTGCCATGCGCCAGCCCGGGCCCAGCTCGCGCTCGCACATCACATTGGCTTTCATTTCGGAATCGATGGTGGCGCCCATCACCGCCTGGGTCGCGGCGAGTTCGCCGCGCGTCCAGCCGTGGCCGCTCAGGCCGCCGGGGCGGGGAATGTCGCCCTTCCTGATGCACAGCAGGGGCAGCACGATGCGGCAGCTGGTGTCCCCCACCGTGGGGTTGCAACCACCCTTGTAGGGACGGTCCAGCGTGGAGTCGCCCGCATCGCATTCCAGGCTGGCTACATCCTTGGGATCGTTGTCTTCGAGCTTGGCCAGACCGAAGGTCATACCGTAGCCGATGGGCTTGTTGCCCGCGGCAGGCTCGGGCGCACTGGCGGGCGGCGCAAGCGGGGCGCCGGACGGCGCCACTACCACAGGCGGAGCCTTGGGTGCAGCGCACTTCTTGAGCACCAGAGGGATGACCAGAATCCCGACCAGCGTCAACACCAGCACAATCGCACGCGGCATGCCCGCCCTCCCCTTGTTATCAAGCGGGCTAGTTTACGCCGCGACTTTTTCGGCAAAACCGCGGAAGTTGCCTTTTTTCAGGTGGATGAGCAGCAGCGAGATGGTGGCCGGGGTGATGCCGGACAGGCGCGAAGCCTGGCCCAGGGTTTCGGGCCGGTACTTGTTCAGGCGCTGACGCGCCTCGATGCTCAGGGCACTGACCTGCATGTAGTCCAGCTCAGCCGGCAGGCGCAGGTTCTCGTAGTGGGCGGCACGCTCCACTTCGTCCTTCTGGCGGTCGATGTAGCCGGAGTATTTGGCGGCAATCTCCACCTGCTCCACCACGGCCGCCACAAAAGCTGCCTCCGCTGTTTCACGTGGAACGTCGGCAGCCAAGTCAGCATTGGCGTACTTGCCATGGTCCAGCGACATGAGTGCGGCGTAGCTGATGTTGGGCCGGCGCAGCAAATCGGCCAGGTGGTATTCGTGCTCGATGGCCTTGCCCAACACGCGCTCGGATTCTTCGGCGGCCAGATTGCGCGGATTCACCCAGATGGCTTTGAGGCGTTCTGTTTCACGTGAAACAGCGTCACGCTTGCGGCAGAAGGCATCCCAGCGCGCGTTGTCCACCAGGCCTAGCTGGCGGCCCACTTCGGTCAGACGGGCGTCGGCGTTGTCCTCGCGCAGCTGCAGCCGAAACTCGGCCCGGCTGGTGAACATGCGATAGGGCTCGGTCACGCCCTTGGTGATTAGGTCGTCCACCAGCACGCCCAGGTAGGCCTGATCGCGGCCGGGCAACCAGCTGTCACCGGTGTAGCTGGTGGAACCGGCAGCGCTCAACGCTACATCGCCGCCACCCAAAGCGCGCACCTGCAGCGCGGCGTTGATACCGGCGAACAGGCCTTGGGCCGCCGCTTCTTCGTAACCCGTGGTGCCGTTGATCTGGCCGGCAAAGAACAGGCCGCCGATCTGGCGCGTCTCGAAGCTGCTCTTGAGGGAACGCGGGTCGAAGTAGTCGTACTCGATAGCGTAGCCCGGACGCAGGATGTGCGCGTTCTCCAGACCGGCCATGCTGCGCACCAGGTCGTACTGCACATCAAACGGCAGGCTGGTGCTGATGCCGTTGGGGTAGTACTCGTGCGTGGTCAGGCCTTCGGGTTCCAGAAAAATCTGGTGGCTGTCCTTGTCCGCAAATCGGTTGATCTTGTCTTCCACGCTCGGGCAGTAACGCGGGCCCACGCCTTCGATCTTGCCGGTGAACATGGGGCTGCGGTCAAAGCCAGAGCGGATGATCTCGTGCGTGCGCTCGTTGGTATGGGTGATCCAGCAGGGCACCTGCTGCGGGTGCATGGCGGTGTTGCCCATGAAGCTGGCCACCGGCATCACGTCGCTCATTCCACCGGGCACGCCGTCACCGGGCTGCTCGACGCACTTGGAAAAGTCGATACTTCGGCCGTCGATGCGTGGCGGCGTGCCGGTCTTCAAACGTCCTTGGGGCAGCTTCAATTCTTTCAGTCGCGCGGACAGCGATTGGGCCGGTGGGTCCCCTGCCCGGCCAGCGGCGTAGTTGTTCAGCCCCACGTGGATCTTGCCGTCCAGGAAAGTCCCCGCCGTCAGCACCACGGTCTTGGCGCGGAAGCGGATGCCCACCTGGGTGACGGCGCCCACCACGCGGTCGCCCTCCACCATCAGGTCGTCCACGGCCTGCTGGAACAGGGAGAGGTTCTGCTGGTTTTCCAGCATGCGGCGGATGGCGGCCTTGTAGAGCACGCGGTCAGCCTGGGCACGCGTGGCACGCACGGCCGGACCCTTGCTGCTATTGAGAATGCGGAACTGGATGCCCGATTCGTCCGTGGCCAAGGCCATGGCGCCGCCCAGCGCGTCCACCTCTTTCACCAAGTGGCCCTTACCGATGCCGCCGATGCTGGGGTTGCAGCTCATCTGGCCCAGAGTCTCGATGTTGTGGGTGAGCAGCAGCGTCTTGCAGCCCATGCGGGCGGCAGCGAGCGCGGCCTCGGTGCCGGCATGGCCGCCGCCAACGACGATGACATCGAATTCTTGTGGGTAGAGCATGGTGGTCTGTTCGGGCGCACCGATAGAGACAGGGGATGTGCGCCAAATGAGGGGGAAGGCAGCGATTTTACCGGGTGCCTGATTTTTTGGCACCTTATGGGCATTCGGTCATTGCTCGGTTCCGTTACCTCGGGATTCAGCGGACGGGATGTCCTGCGCCGTTCGTGTCCCCCGGCCCGTGAGGGGCCTCCTCCTTTACCTCACTTTGCAGAGCACCCACCCCACTGGATCTTGCACCATGTTTGCGCACGACCGTCGGCATACAACACATCGAGCGGCAGGGATGGGGCGTGCGTTTTGCGCAGGTAAAGGAGGAGCCCGCGCAGCGGGCGGGGGACACGGAGCAAAACGTGCGCCCCATCCCTGCTGCGGGCAAAGAACAAAAACAATAACCCGCGGCGACAATACAACCCATGACCAAACTTCTGATCTTCGCCGGCAGCACCCGCCAACACTCCTTCAACCGCCGCCTCGCCCATGTGGCCGCCGCCATGGCGCGCGAGGCTGGCGCCGAGGTCACGCACCTGGAACTGAGCGACTTCAACATCCCGCTTTACAACGCCGACCTGGAAGCCAGCGGCACGCCGCCCGATGTGATCCGCCTCAAGGAAGTCATGGACGCGCACCCGGCCTGGATCATCGTCTCGCCCGAGTACAACGGCAGCTACACCGGCCTGCTCAAGAACACGCTGGATTGGGCCAGCAGCCCCGTCAAAGGCCACCCGGTCTGGGCAGACGGTGAAAAGCCGTTTGGCGGCAAAGTGGTGGGGCTACTCAGTGCCTCGCCCGGCGCACTCGGAGGTTTGCGCTCACTCAGCCATTTGCAGCCCATGTTGCTCGCCCTGCACTGCTGGCTTGCACCCAAACAGTTTGCGCTGGGCTCAGCAGGCAAAGCGTTTGACGAACAAGGCCAGCTCACCGACGCGCGTCAGCGTCAGGGTGTGCAAGCTGTGGTGGACCAGGTGCTGTGGGCAGCACCCCGCTTGGCCAACAACTAAGTACCAAATAGGGCTCTAGCCCCCATAGACATTGCGCGAGCAGCTGCTATTTATATAGCAAACTGACACGCCGCCGCGCCGCACTCAGAACGGGTAGTGGCGCGGTGTGGTCTGCAGCGTGATCCAGCGCAGCTCGGTGAACTCAGCCACACCGGCCTTGCCACCAAAACGGCCCATGCCGCTGCCCTTCACACCGCCAAACGGCATTTGCGCCTCGTCGTGCACCGTGGGGCCGTTCACGTGGCAGATGCCAGAGTCGATGCGGCGCGCCACATTGAAGGCCCGCGCGATGTCGGCACCAAACACGGCCGACGACAGCCCGTACTCGTTGTCATTGGCGCAGGCCACAGCCTCGTCCACCCCGTTCACGCGCACCACGCATTTCACCGGGCCAAAGGTTTCCTCGTGGTAGATGCGCATCGCAGACGTCACGTGGTCCAGCACGGTAGCGGCCATCAGTGTGTTCTGCGCCTTGCCGCCACACAGCAGCTTGGCGCCCTTGGCCAGCGCATCGTCTATCAGCGCATTGCAATGCTCCACCGTGTTCATGCCAATCACCGAACCCAGCACCACCGGGTCGGGCTTGCGCGGGTCGCCCACGGGCAGCGCGGCGGCCTTGGCGGCAAACTGCTTCACAAACGCATCGGCAATCTTCTGGTCTACGACGATGCGCTCGGTGGACATGCAAATCTGCCCGCTGTTGGCGAAACAGCCAAAGGCCGCGCCATTCACGGCGTCCTCGATCACCGCGTCGTCCAGGATCACCATGGGTGCCTTGCCACCCAGCTCCAGCACCACGGGCTTGAGGTACTTGGCGCAGGTCATCGCAATGATCTTGCCCACCTTGGTGGAGCCCGTGAAGTTGACACGACGCACCGCCGGGTGCGCCACGACGGCCTCTACCACGGCACCCGCATCGGCCGGCGCATTGGTGATGTAGTTCACCACACCGGCCGGAAAGCCCGCGTCGGCAAAGGCCTCGACGATGAGCTGGTGGGTGCGCGGGCAGTTCTCGCTGCCCTTGAAGATCACCGTGTTGCCGCATGCCAGCGGCGTGGCAATGGCGCGCACACCCAGAATGATGGGCGCATTCCACGGCGCAATGCCCAGCACCACACCGACCGGCTGGCGCACACCCATGGCCAGGCTGCCGGGCACGTCAGACGGAATCACCTCGCCGCTGATCTGCGTGGTCAGCGACGCCGCCTCGCGAATCATGCCTGCGGCCAGGTGCACGTTGAAACCGGCCCACATGCCGGTGCCGCCGGTTTCGGCGCCCACAGCTTCGATGAATTGGGGCGTTTTAGCCTCCAACGCGTCGGCGGCCTTGAGCAGCAGCGCACGGCGCTCACCGGGGCCGGTCTGGCTCCAGGTCTTGAAGGCCTGCGCAGCGGCATCGGCCGCTTTCACCGCGTCGGCCACCGAGGCGGCAGGCGCGCGCGTGGCGACGCTTCCATCGAGCGGGTTACGACGCTCAAAGGTGGCACCCTTCTCGGCGGTGACGTTGAGGCCATTGATCAGCATGGACAAATCGGACATAGGGTTCTCCTTCGCAAAGCGGCTTCTGTAGGAAACCTCCATCCTAGGGACACGCGGGCGAGCCGGCTTTGCTGCCCGTGCACAAGCCACTGGCATAAACGCGCACACAGCCTAGGGATAACCCTTGAGAAGGCGGTGCGCCACAGCCGCAACACGCCGCCCATAATGCATTCACCATGCAGGCCACCCACCCCACCGGCCCCTCCCGTCCGCAGACAACCCAGGTCCTCAGCACCGACGATGTGGCGCCCCGCGAGCGCGCGCCGGTGTGGTGCGAGTGGGTTTGGAAGCAGTTCGGTGGTTTGCGCTCCGACCTGTACGGCGACACCGAGTTTGATGGCCACCTGCGCACCGGCCTTGCCGGTCACCTGATCCTGACCCGACTGGACGCCAACCGCCACCGCGTGATTCGCACCCGGGACATGGCACGTACCAGCGAAGAGGCCTACCTGAAGATCGTCGCACCACTGCGTGGGCGCGCTGGGGTCGAACAAGCGGGTCGCCAAGCTTGGATCGGCCCGGGCGCCTGGACGGTTTACGACACCACGGCGGACTACATGATCGCCAACCCCGAGCGGGTGGAACATCTCATCGTGATGGTACCCAAGGCCGAATTGTCAGACCAGGGCCTGCGGCTGGATGCGCTGATGGCAAGGCCCATCGGTGGCTCTGGCGGTGCCACCGGCATTGCGCGCGTGGCACTGAGCACGATGCGCAGCACCTTCGAAGAGCTGCCCCACATGAGTGCTGACGCAGCCCGGGGCGCTGGCGAACTGATCACACAGCTGGTGCGGCTCTCGCTGGTCGAACTGGCAGGCCAGCAAACGCCCCTCACGCAACGCGAGGCACTGAAGGACCGCATCCGCCACCATGTGGCCATGCACCTGCGCAACCCCGAGCTGTCGGCAGACCAGATTGCCACTGCCCTCCACTGCAGCAAGCGCCACCTCTACAACGCCTTTGCCGACGAAGCCCTGACCCTGGCCAGCTACATCCAGCAGCTGCGGCTCGATGCCTGCCTGCGCGAGCTGCGGCAGGTAGGCGCCAGCGCACGGCCCATCACCGAGATTGCCATGCATTGGGGTTTCAACAATCCCTCGCACTTCAGCCGCGTGTTCCGCGAACACACCGGGCAGAGCCCCAGCGAATTCCGCCAGGCCCTGCTCAACTAGCGCGCCCGCTCAGGCCAGGCCAGCCTCGCGCAACAAGGCGTCGGGCTCCAGGATGTCGATGCGGCCATAGCCCAGGCCCAGCACGCCGTTGCGTACAAAGTACTTGAGCTCCTTGGCCAGGGTCTGGCGCGTCACGCCCAGCATCATGGCCAGCTCCTCGTGCGAGACCTGCACCTTGGCACGCGCCTGCGGCGCCATGGTGGTGTCGCCATGCGAGAGCGAAATCAGCCGCCGCGCCACGCGGGTGCGGATGGAGCGCAGCATGGTGTCTTCCACCAAGGCAAACAGATTGCGCACCCGGGTGCACAGCAGTGCGGTAATGCCGTGGGCAAAACCGTTGCGCTGCATCAGGCGCTTGAAGTCGGCGGCCGAAATCACCAACAGCACCGACATTTCCAGCGCGGTCACGTCATGGGGGCGCTGGTGGCCGTCGAGCATCATGGTCTCGCCAAACCAGTTGCCCGGCTCCAGCATGGCCAGAATGCCCTCGCGCCCGTCCTCACCCAGGGTGGATACGCGCAGCATGCCCTGTAGCACGCCGTAGAAACCGCCGGAGTGATCGCCCTTGTGGTAGACCATGTCGCCGGGCTGCAGGGCCTGCAGGGTGGCCACAGCCAGCATCGCCTTGCGTTCAGCCAGCGGGAGGCTGCCGAACCAGGGATTGAGCGACATCGCGCGCAGCAATTCGGTTTTTGAGTAGCGCATCCATTTCTCCCCGGTGATTACCCTCGATTGTTCGTTTTTTAACAGTTTAGCGCTCCAACGGCGGTTAACGTCCCCCAAAGTTGTGGGTTCAACCACATTGGCCGCAATTCGCGGAATGAAGTCCACCCCCACGTGGGCTTTTCTCACACCTTGCTTTGTATGTCCTCACAAGAATTTGATTACATCGTCGTTGGCGGCGGCTCTGCCGGTTGCGTGGTGGCCAGCCGACTCAGCGAAGACCCATCCCTTACCGTCTGCCTGCTCGAAGCCGGCGGCCCCGACACCAGCGCCTTCATCCACGCGCCGCTGGGCTTTGCCGCCACCGCGCCGCTGGGCATCTTCAACTGGAACTACGAGAGCGTGCCCCAACCCGGCTTGGGCGGGCGGCGCGGCTTTGCGCCGCGCGGCAAGGTACTGGGCGGCAGCAGCTCGCTCAACGCCATGGTCTACACCCGCGGCAACCCGGCCGACTACGACCGCTGGGCTGCCCAGGGCAACCCGGGCTGGAGCTATGCCGAGGTGCTACCCCTGTTCAAGCAGGCCGAACACAACCAGTGCTTTGGCGCCAATGAATACCGCGGCACCGGCGGCCCGCTCAATGTGACGTATCTGCGCAGCCCCAGCCCGCTCAACACCGCGTTTCTGGACGCCTGCGAAAGCCAGGGTCTGCCGCGTACGCCCGACTACAACGGCGCCCAGCAATGGGGCTGCGCCCCGGCACAAGTCACGCAAAAAGACGGTGAACGCTGGAGCGCCGCCAAGGCCTACATCACCCCGCACCGCAGCCGTCCCAACCTCACCGTCATCACCCAGGCCCATACCTGCAAGGTACTGCTGGAGGGCACGAATGGCCACCAGCACGCCACGGGGGTGCAGTACCTGCACAAGGGCCAGTTGCAAGAAGTGCGCGCGCGGCGCGAGGTGGTGCTCAGCAGCGGTGCCTTTGGCTCGCCGCAGATCCTCATGCTCTCGGGCGTGGGCCCGGCTGAGCATCTGCGCGAACTGGGCATCCCGGTGCGCCATGTACTGCCCGGCGTGGGCCAGAACCTGCAGGACCATGTGACCACGGTGCTCATCTACCGCACGGCGGCCCAGGACACCACCCTGGGCTTTTCGCTCAAGGGCGCGCTCACCATGATCAAGTCCGTCTTTGAATGGCGCAGCAAGCGCACTGGCTGGGTCACTACCAATGTGGCCGAGTCGCAAGGCTTCCTCAAAACCCAGCCCGACATGGAAGCGCCCGATATTCAGCTCGCCTTCTGCACTGGCATCGTGGACGACCACACGCGCAAGACACACCTGGGCCACGGCTACACCCTCCACGTGACGCTGATGCGCCCCAAGAGCCGCGGCAGCCTCACGCTTACCAGCGCCAAGCCCACCGACGCGCCACGCATCGATCCCGCCTACTTCAAGGACCCGGACGATCTGGAAACCATGGTACGCGGTACACAGATGGGCTTTGACATCATGCAGGCCCCCGCCCTGCAGGCGCACCGCGGCAAGATGCTTTACCCCCTGGAGCGCGACAACCGCACGCAGATCGAGCAATTCCTGCGCGTGCACTCCGACACCGAGTACCACCCTATCGGAACCTGCAAGATGGGCCCGGCCAGCGACCCGCTGGCGGTGGTGGACGCCGAGTTGCGCGTGCACGGCCTGCAGAGGCTACGTGTCGTGGACGCGTCCATCATGCCGGACCTGGTGACGGGCAACACCAACGCCCCCACCATCATGATTGCGGAGAAAGCGGCGCAGATGATCCTGCGCAGCACTCAGGCATCGGCCCGCGGTTAGCATGGCGGCCCGTGCCTGCCACCGCAGGCGCACCCCACCCCAAAGAGGATGACCATGAAGCTCTACTATTCTCCCGGCGCCTGTTCGCTGTCGCCGCACATTGCCCTGCACGAAGCCGGCCTGGCCTTTGAAGGCATCCTCACGCCGACCAAGACCCACAAGACTCCCGACGGCACCGACTACTACACCATCAACCCGCTGGGCTACGTGCCCTTCCTGGTGCTGGACGACGGCCGCACCCTGCACGAAGGCCCGGCCATCGTGCAGTACATCGCCGACCAGGTGCCCGCCAAACAACTCGCCCCCGCCAACGGCACCTACGAGCGTTACAAGCTGCAGGAATGGCTCACCTTCATCGGCACCGAGCTGCATAAGAACTTTTCGCCCCTCTTTGTGCCCAGCACGCCCGACGAGGTCAAGACCACCTTCCGCGAACGCCTGCTCTCCCGCCTCACTTGGGTGAACGAGCAACTGGCTGGCAAGAACTACCTGTTGGGTGACACATTCACCGTGGCCGACGGCTACCTCTTCACCGTCACCAACTGGGCGCGCCTCACCGGGCTGGACATTGCCGGCTTAACCCACTTGGGCGAGTACCGGGCCCGCGTGGGCGCCCGCCCGGCGGTGCAGGCCGCCATGCAGGCCGAAGGCCTGGGCAAATAAGCCGGCTTCACGGCACTACAGCAGGGCCCTTCGGGGCCCTTTTTGCTACGATTTTCATAGCTGCCTGCGCACAGACCACAAGAGCTAATGGGTTTTCGATTAACGAAATGTCACCCAAGAATAGTCGTCTGCGAAGTTAAGTGTCGCTTGTTCTTGCTTGCCATCTGCGTGATCGCGAAGCAGAAATCCACCGTTTGTGTGAACTTCATCGATCACAGCCTTGACGCCATCGGAAATCTCCGACTCCCAATTGTCATCATCCTCATGAGCATCTACTTGTTTGCTCCATTCAAAGTAGGGCTTGAAGCGCGCAAACCCTTCTGCTTCCGTGAAGTCGGCCGTGACCCACGGCATTTCGTAGCCTACAAAATTCAACTCACCCAAAGCCTCTTGCCCAAGTAATAAGGTCCACTGGTGCGCCGGCTCTTTCTTGGCTCTTGCGGGCCCATTGCGGGAAATGAATGCTTGGCGCGGGAAGAACCACCGTCTCAGAAACGGAAACATCGCAGGGATCATCGAGCCTCCATGCGCCTAGCGTAGATATCCATCACGGATCCCAACTCAGTGTTGGGCTCCAATCTGCTTATGGGCGTCCAGGCGCTAATGGCCCTCCATTGCTGTTTGGTGGGCGCTACGTAGACTTCGGCCACGCGGAGGCTCTGGAGAAAGTACGTAATGGGAAGAGTCAACTGATGCTGCAGAGCAGGAACAGCCGCCGAAGTGAAGGTAGCAAGATGCAAGCTTTGCCACAAAGGCATTCGGCGCGCACAGTTCAATATCAACTCAAAAAATGCAAGCTCCTCTCGCCGCATGCTCGTAGCCGCATTGAGTGCGTCTGTCGGTAAAGGGACGCCCAATTCAACCAGCTGCATAAATGCCCCCCGTACCACGAGCAAATCCGAGTCCAGCATGGCTTCTGCGATACGGGTAGATTGGTTTGCCGTATCAATAGCATTGGCAGCCACCAGCGCAGTTCTGCGAATCCCAGGATTTGCATCGCGCAAGGCACCCAGGCAAGCCGAAAGCCCTTCCTGTTTTTTAAGCTGCGCAAGACCTTCCAGTGCATAACGCCGCCGACGAGAACTACCCTCTGCACTGAGGACTTCCACATAGTCATTCAGCAGTCTCTCTGGCACATCCCTCGCCCAATGTTGCCCCAACCAGCGAATAGAGATTGAGTTATCCCAAATTGCTACGCCGACCAACACTTGTACATCCATCAATCCCTTGCGTTTCAAGGCAACGAGCAGTCCACGCCGTAACGGCATGGCGCTAACCTGGTGTAGCTTGGGGAACCACTCGACCAACTCAGCATCCGGTAAGTCGAAAATATCTCGCTCGACGCGACTGGCAATTGCCGGGTCTCCACACCCCATGGCGGCTTGAATACGTTCACGACCAGACCATGCAAGTGTTTGGATACACCTCGTCCAACAGGCGCGCCGAACCATGGCGTGCTTATGCATAAGGCCTGCCACGAGTGCTTCCCGTCCTGCCGCAGTAGCCAATCTGCGATCAATCACCTCATACACCGATTCGTAACTCACGCGACTTTTGGCTTGAAGCGCATCAAGCTCGGGAAGTGCATCGAACACGGCAGCAAGTGGTAGCTCGGCTAGCCACCTCTGACTCAGTTGGAGCGCCAACTCACGATTGCCGTACACGTAGTCATTCAACCTCTGCAAAACTGGCTTGAGCGCCTCCGTTGCATCAAGCTGGATCAACGCCCTGAGACAGAACTCACGGACATACCCACTCCGGCTACCCAAGTTGGCCATGAAAACTGGAGAACCAAGAGATTGAACAGCATCCTCAGGCAGTAGTTTGGCGTTCAACCAGGCTGAATAGGCTTGGTCAAACCCTTCCCCTTGAACGGTGTAGTACCCAGAGGGGTCAATAGACTGAGGCCAGCTCACACGTTCTGCGTTTGGATTGGGTATCTTTTCCCCATACAGCAGTTTGTCCAAGAATTTCAGAAAGGACATCGCTCAAGCCTTTGGAGAATTGTTGGCCTTGCGCCGCACATGCAGGTGGGTTTGCACCGCATCACCCTCCCCGCTCTTGACCTCTTTCACATCCAGATAGGCGGCTTGCGCGTTGTCTGCATCGATGAGGACAGCAAGTTTTTGATTGATGTTGATGGCCATTGGCACGCTCCCTGTGTTTTTAAACATCGTACAGCGCGCTGTAATTGTTCCAAGATGTGCCTACAGCGTGAATTCAAGTCTTTCCAAGATTGCACGCACTTCTCATTGCTACGCTTTTCATAGCTGCCTGCACACATTTCACAGGGGCCAAAGCCAAAAAGCCCCGGAACATAGTGCGTCCGAGGCTGTTGGTTGCGGGGGCTGCCCTTGTGGGGCGGCTTGCACGGCGTGGGGCGGGTAAACCTTTGTTGCTGCTGGGCTGTGTGGATAACAGAGGACTCCAGTGTAGGCCGCCGGCCTCGGCAGCTGATTGCGTTATTGCGCACCAATGCCTTGTTTTTGGCATACTCTGCTCAATTCATGACAATTCAGGGCATATCCATGAAACTTGACCGCTACGACCAGCAAATTCTGGAAATTCTGCAGACCGACGGCCGCATCAACAACCAGGACCTGGCCGACCGCATCGGCCTCTCCCCCTCCCCCTGCCTGCGCCGCGTGCGTGCGCTGGAAGAATCCGGCCTCATCGTGGGCTACCGCGCCCTGCTGGACGCCAAGAAACTGGGCCTTTCGCTCATGGCCATTGTCCATATCTCCATGGACCGCCACACACCCGAGCGCTTCGCCAACTTCGAAGCCACCGTGGCCATCCTGCCCGAGGTGCTGGAATGCCTGCTCATCACCGGGCAGGATGCGGACTACCAGATCAAGGTCGCCGTGCGCGACATGGACCATTACCAGGCCCTGTTGCTCAACAAGCTCACCCGCATCGAAGGCGTCACCGGCGTGCACAGCAGCTTTGTGCTGCGCCGCGTGGTCGACAAGACCGCTCTCTCCGTCACCTCTGCGCCCTGACGCCCGCCCCATGTGCCTGATCGCCTGGAACTGGCAACCCGGCAGCGCCACGCCCCTGCTCTTGCTGGGCAACCGCGACGAGTTCTACGCCCGCCCAACCGCGCCCCTGCAGCACTGGACCGACGCCCCCGTCCTCGCCGGGCGCGACCTGCAGGCCGGCGGCACCTGGCTGGGCGTGGCGCCCGGGCCCACCGGTATGCGGCTTGCGGCACTCACCAACTACCGCAACCCCGTCTCCGCGCGCAACGATGCACCGTCACGTGGTGAATTGGTGGCCAACTTCTTGCGCAGCACCCAGAACGCAAAGTCTTTCCTGTCGGGCCTGCAAGCACAAGCCAGCGCTTACAACCCCTTCAACTTGCTGGTGTTCGACGGCCAGACCCTGCTGGGCCTGGAAAGCCGTGGCGCCCGCATCGTGACCATGGAACCTGGCCTGGGCGCCGTGTCCAATGCCGACTTCCACACCCCCTGGCCCAAGCTGCTGCAGCTGCGCACCGGGCTGGAAACGCAATTGGCACGTGGGGAAACTGAAGACGAACACCTCTGGCCACTGCTGCAATCACGCACGTTGGCAACAGATGCAGAGTTACCCAAGACAGGCGTGCCGCTGGAACTGGAACGCGCGCTGTCAGCCGTGTTTATTGCTACGCCCAATTACGGCACGCGGGCCAGCAGTGTGGTGCGGGTCCGTGAAAACCGTGTGGACTTTAGCGAACAGCGGTTTGGGTCCTATGAGGCTTTGGGAAAAAGTCAGCTGACCTTGGCTCGGGCCTGAAACAGTGCCTTCTATTTTTTGCGTTTAGTTTTGTTGGCATTGAGGGCCGCCGCCGCGCGCACCAGGGTCTTGAAGGCCTGGGCATCCAGCACATCGCCCTCGCGTATATCGATAGCACGCCGCACATTGCCATCCAGGCTGGAATTGAATAGTTGGCTGGGGTCATCCAGCGCAGCGCCTTTGGCAAAGGTCAGCTTGACCCAAGCCTTGTAATGCTCACCGGTACAGAGGATGCCGTCCTGGGACCAGACCGGGGTACCCATCCACTTCCATTCCTCCACTACGTCGGGCAAGGCTTCGTGGATCAGGGCACGCACCCTGGCCAGGGTGGCACCGCGCCAGTCATTTAAGTCGGCAATGCGCTGGTCAATCAGCGCAGCAGCCGATGGGCCTGAGCCGGGTTGCGTTGGTGCCATGTCTGCTCCCTCGTGGGTTGTGTGGGCCGATTTATAACAGTATCCCCCTTGAACCTCGCCCATCTCCCTCCATCTGCAAGACTTTCCACTCTGCTGCCCACCTTGCGCGGCACCCACCATGGCTGCTGCCCCGGTTCTCCTGATTTCCCTTGTTTTCCATGGCCTGATTGCCTGGCGCCTGTTGCCGGATCTGCCTGCTGATGCAGCTTGGCTACTGGGCAGTGTTTTGCTGGCGTCGGCACTGCTGGTACCTCGCGGTTTGATGGGGCGCGGCGCCAAACGCAACACCTGGAATACCGCCTTGGTATGGGTGGGCCTGTTGTGCATGGGTCTGTTTTCTTCCCTGCTGGTGCTCACCCTGCTGCGGGATGGCGTGCTGCTGGCCACCTGGCTGGCGCAAGCCCTGGGCCTGCCAATAGACTTGGCCCTCGTGCGCCGCAGCACGGCAGAAGCCGTGCCTTCGCTTGCCTTGCTGATGACGGCCCTCGGTTTCTGGAATGCACGCCGTACCGCCGCCGTGGTACGGGTGGATGTACCCATCCACAACCTGCCCGAGGCCTTGCACGGTTTCTCCATGGCCCAGATCAGCGATGTGCATGTGGGCCCGACCATCAAGACCCGCTACTTGCAGCGCATCGTGGACCGCGTGAACAGCCTGGGTGCCCACATGGTGGCCATTACCGGGGATCTGGTCGATGGCAGCGTGAAAGAGCTGGGCCGGCACGTACAGCCGCTGGCACAACTGCAATCCACACACGGTACCTTCTTTGTCACCGGCAACCATGAGTACTACAGCGGTGCCCATGGCTGGGTGGACGCGCTGCGCCAGCTGGGCATCCGCGTGCTGATGAACGAACACGTGGTCATCCACCACAGCCAGGACGCTCAAGACCCCGAGCCGGCCGCCGTCGTGGTAGCCGGTGTGGCGGACTACACCGCTCACTACTTTGATGAAAGCCACCGCAGCGACCCGCAGGCCGCCCTGGCACAAGCGCCGGACCATGCCGTCTTTAAACTCTTGTTGGCCCACCAGCCGCGCAGTGCACCGGCAGCAGCACAGGCAGGTTTTGACCTGCAACTCTCTGGTCATACCCACGGTGGCCAATTCTGGCCCTGGGGCTACTTTGTGCGCTTTCAGCAACCATTCACTGCCGGCCTGCACAAGCTGGGCGCACTGTGGGTCTACACCAGCCGGGGTACCGGCTACTGGGGCCCACCCAAGCGCTTTGGTGCACCGTCGGAAATCACGCTGTTGCGCCTGGTACGCGCCTAGGCGAAAAATTGAACCTACAAAAGAAAAAGCGCACTAGCCCTCATGGATAGTGCGCCAGCAGCTACTGAAACAGTAGCAAATTGCAGACAGACTTAACGTGCGTCAGGCAACTCGATCTTGACTTCCAGGGTTTCCAGATTGTCCTGGCGACCCTGGATGACTTTGATGTCAGCCGGATTGATCTTCACGTACTTGCTGATCACCGCCACTAGCTCGCGCTGGAGTTCGGGCAGGTAGTCGGGCTCGGAGGCACTGCGGCCTGCGCGCTCGTGGGCCAGAAGAATGGACAGGCGTTCCTTGGCCACACTGGCCGTGGTCTTCTTCTCACCGAGGAAAAAGGACAGTAATGAGGCCATGGCTTACTTGCCTCCGAACAGGCGCTTGAGCAGACCTTGCTTGGGTGCTTCGGTAAAGCGCAGCGGTTTGTCTTCACCCAGGAAACGGGCAATCACATCCTTGTAGGCTTCGGACACATCGCTGCCCTGCATGTGCACCGCGGGCACGCCCTGGTTGGACGCCTGCAGCACGGATTCGCTTTCTGGAATGACGCCAATCAGCTTGATACGCAGGATGTCCTGGATGTCTTCCAGCGACAGCATCTGGCCCTGGTCCACGCGCGAGGGGTTGTAGCGCGTGATCAGCAGGTGTTCCTTGATGGGTTCCGCACTGGTCATGGCACGCTTGGTCTTGCTCGACAGCATGCCCAGGATGCGGTCAGAGTCGCGCACCGAAGACACTTCGGGGTTGGTCACGACCAGCGCTTCGTCGGCAAAGTGCATGGCCATGAGCGCACCGGTTTCGATGCCAGCGGGCGAATCGCAGACGATGTACTCGAAGTCCATGGCGGCCAGATCCGTCAGCACCTTTTCCACGCCGTCCTGCGTCAGCGCATCCTTGTCACGGGTTTGCGAGGCGGCCAGCACGTAGAGGTTTTCGCACTGCTTGTCCTTGATGAGTGCCTGGTTCAGGTTGGCCTCACCCTGGATCACATTGATCAGGTCGTACACCACGCGGCGTTCGCAGCCCATGATCAGATCCAGGTTGCGCAGGCCCACGTCGAAATCAATCACAGCCGTCTTGTGGCCACGCAGGGCCAGACCGGTTGCAAAACTGGCACTGGTGGTGGTCTTGCCCACGCCGCCCTTGCCAGAAGTGACTACAACGATTTTTGCCATGGATGAAATTCTTTCCAGATAAAAAATTGAAATGCGCTCAGGCCTTCAGGGGCTCTATGAGCAATTTTTCCTGACCATCACTGCTCAGCCGCACCTGCGCTGCCTTGCCCTGCACCTCCTTGGGGAAAGCGTTTTCACTGGTGCGGTACACGCCCGCGATGGACACCAACTCGGGTTCCAGGCAGAGCGAGAAGATGCGTGCCTGGGTATTGCCACGCGCGCCGGCCATGGCCTTGCCGCGCAGCGGTGCGTAAACGTGGATGTTGCCATCAGCCGCAATCTCGGCCCCCTGGTTGACCATGGCCAGCACCACAAGATCACCGCCACGTGCATAGACCTTCTGGCCCGAGCGTAGCGGCTTGTCCACCACCATGGTGGCCGGGCCCGGTACCTCGCGCACCACCTCTTTGACGACTTCCTGCACCAGGGTTTTGGCGGGGGCCTCTGCCGCCTTGGTACGCACAATTTCCGCCGGTGCTTCCACCAGGCCTACAGCCAGGGCTGCAGCCACCCACTCCGCGCTGGCACCCCGCACGGCAACAGGCACCAGATTACAGCTGCGCAGCACCTTGAGCAGGGGCACCATGTCCTGTACCGGCGTGTCGGTCGGCAGCTGGGAAAAATCGATGACCAAGGCATCGTGGTCAAAAAAATCAGCGCTCTCACCGCCGCTGCCGAATTGCGCCGTGAGTTCTTCGGCCAACAGTGCCCAATCCGAGGTTTTGAGCAGCAAGGCCACCAGCGGCAGCTGGGCACTTTTGATTTCAAAGCTCGCAGGCTTGGAAATGGCGGCAGACCCTGCGGGTGAAGCTGGCATGGAGAGGTTTTGGAAGGGGGTAAATAAAAAGCTGGCAAATCTTACTTGATCGCCAAGCCTTTTTTGCCGGCTTCTGCCCTGCATCTTGCAGATGTTCACACATTTTTTTCAGACTGGAACTCTGGTGCATTACGTTGGAAAACTTGGCCTGCTGTTATTCAACTAAAGTCTTTATTTCAAATTAGTAGTAGTAGATAAGGATTGCCATCTTTTGTGGACAAGTGTTTTTTTATTTTTAAAATCAAATACTTGCATTCCTTCAACTCATGTGGGCGACCATGCTCCGGAGTTGTTCCCGCATCGAGGATAACTTGGACGCTTTTAAAAAATCTGTGGATAACTATTGGCTTGTTCCGAATTTATGCACAGGGTTGTTCCAGATGTTCGGGCGCTTGTGAAGCGGGTAAAGTTGCAGCCCATGAAATACCTCTTGCGTTTCCTTCTGGTCCTGCTGGTGAGCCTCATTGTGTTTTTTCTTGCCGGTGTGGTGGCCACCTGGGCACCGGACCGTTCGGTGGAACAACTGGCACCACGCTGGGCTTCGCCGCCGTCCACCTGGCTGGATGTGGCCGGCATGCGCGTTCACCTGCGCGATGAAGGGCCGCGTGATGATCCGCAGCCCATCGTGCTCCTGCACGGGACTTCGGCAAGCCTGCACACCTGGGATGGCTGGGCAGACCGCCTCAAGCAGAAGCGTCGCGTGATCCGCTTTGATCTGCCGGGCTACGGGCTCACAGGCCCGAGCCCGGAGAATGACTATTCGATCGAGGCCTATGTGCGCTTTGTGACCCAGGTGATGGACGCCCTGAAGGTGAAAACCTTTGTGCTCGGTGGCAACTCGTTGGGCGGGCACATCGCTTGGGCAACAGCTGTGGCCCAGCCCCAGCGGGTGAGCCGGCTGGTGCTGGTGGATTCAGCGGGTTATCCCATCGAATCGAAGTCTGTACCTCTGGGCTTTCAAGTTGCACGTCTGCCGGTTTTGCGCAATCTCATGGAATACGTGCTGCCCCGTGGCGTGATCCAGAGCAGTGTGCGCAATGTGTATGGGGACCCTTCCAAGGTCACACCCGAGCTGGTGGACCGCTATTACGAGCTCACTTTGCGTGCGGGCAACCGGGCGGCACTGGCGCGCCGGTTTGAACAGAGCTTGAGCGGCGACACAGAGGTACTCAAAACCCTCACAATGCCAAGCTTGGTGCTCTGGGGAGGGCGTGACCGGCTGATTCCACCTGACAATGCACAGAAGTTTGCCCGTGACCTTCCCCATGCCCGTGTGCAGCTGTTCGATGACCTGGGCCATGTGCCCCAGGAAGAAGACCCGCAGCGCACGGTCGAGGTACTCCAAGCCTTTCTGAACATATAAGACTGTGTGCTGCCATGGCTGAGAAAAAACCGTTCGAAATTGCCCGTGAAACCCTCAAGCAGCTGACAGCGCGCAAGCTGGTGCCCACACCGGCCAACTACCTGTCCATCTACAACGAGATCGCCGGCATTCCGCACGTTCCCCATTTCCCGGCCGACATCCTGCGCGACATTTCCCAATCCCTGCCGGTCAAGACACCGGGGCAGCAGAAGCAGAAGGGTTTGCTGGACTACTCGATTGACCGCCTGAGCTGGGATGGCGTCAAGTCAGCGCTTGTGGCTTATGGCGGCTTTGTTCCTGCCAATGGGGCAGAACCCGGGTCCAACAGTGGCATGGGTATCTTGTCGGCGGACAGCAAACCGAACCTGCCAGTGCCTGCCGCACTCACCAGCGAATTCCTGGCGCAGATCGGGCGCCTTATTGAATACGCGCAACCCGCCCTGGGTGTGGACGATGTGCGCTTCAACGAGCAGACCGAAGCCCTGATCAAGGTCTTGCGCCAGCCGGACACCGATGTGGCCACAGCCAAATTGATGCTGGTCAATTACAGCCACCGTCTCTCATTTGCGGCAGAAGACCAGGCTGAGGTGCGTGCCACCCTGCTCAAGCTCTTGCACTTGGTGTTTGAAAATATCGCGGAGCTGAGCCTGGACGAACAGTGGCTCAAGGGCCAGATGGACGCGCTCATGGAAGCCTCTACACCTCCGCTCACCTTGCGCCGCCTCGACGATGTGGAGCGCCGGCTCCGGGACGTCATCTTCAAGCAGAAAGACGCCAAGCAGCGCACCCTGGAAGCGCAGGAAGACATGCGCAAGATGCTGGCCACTTTTGTGGAACGTCTCTCGCAAATGACGCAATCCACCGGTGTATTCCAGGAGAAGCTGGAAGAAAGCGCCCGCCTCATCGAGCAGGCCAAGACCATTGCCGAAATCGCCCCCGTGCTCAAGGAGGTCGTGGGTACCACGCGCGGCATGGCGCAGGAAAGCCAGAGCACACGCGAAGAACTGCAAACCATGCGTGAACGCGCCAGTGCCACCGAAGCGCAGCTGCTGCGCCTGCACCAGGAGCTGGACCGCGTGAGTGCCCAGGCGCGCCACGACCCGCTCACCGGCGCGCTCAACCGCAAGGGTTTGGACGAAGCCGTCAACCGTGAAGTCGCCAGCGTGCGCCGCAAGGACACGCCACTGAGCGTGGCGATGCTCGACATCGACAACTTCAAGAAACTCAATGACACCATGGGCCACGCCACGGGCGACCTGGCGCTGACCCATCTCGCCAAGGTGGCGCGCGAATGCATGCGCCCGCAGGACACGCTGGCCCGTTATGGCGGCGAAGAATTCGTCATCCTCATGCCCGATACCCCACTGGATCGCGGCATCGAGGCCATGACCCGGCTGCAGCGCGAACTCACCACCAAGTTCTTTCTTTCGGGCACTGAGAAGGTGCTCATTACCTTCAGTGCCGGTGTGGCCCAGCTGGCAGTGGAAGAAAGCGCAAGCGATGCCATACGCCGTGCCGACCAGGCCATGTACCTGGCCAAGCGCGCCGGCAAAAACCGCGTGCTGGGAACCTGATATCTCTGCGGGAGAACGCAATGCCCTACCTGCTGGCCGGACTGCTGATATTTCTCGGGGTGCATTCCCTGCGTATCGTCTCGGAAGATACCCGCACAAACTTGCGGGCCCGCTGGGGCGAGCCGGCCTACAAGGGGGTTTACACCCTGCTTTCTCTGCTTGGCTTTGGGCTCATCGTCTGGGGTTTTGGGGTAGTGCGCGAAACCCCCACCCTGCTCTGGAATCCGCCCATGGGTACCCGCCACCTGGCCGCATTGCTGACCTTGGTGGCGTTTGTGTTGCTGGCTGCCGTGTATGTGCCCGGCAATGCCATCAAGGCGCGTCTGCACCACCCCATGGTGCTGGGTGTGAAAGTGTGGGCCCTGGCCCACCTCCTGGCCACCGGCACGCTGGCACATCTGGTGTTGTTCGGCAGTTTTCTGCTCTGGGCGGTGCTGTGTTTCCGTGCGGCCCGGCAGCGTGACCGGGCTGCGGGTGTGGTTTATGCAGCGGGAACCCTGCCCGCCACCCTGCTTACGGTGGTGCTGGGGCTTGCGTTGTGGGCGGTGTTTGCCTTTTACCTACACGGCGTGCTGATCGGCATTCGCCCCCTGGGTTGAGACACTTCAGGGGCTGAGTACCCACTGGATCAGCAGCTTGGCGACAAAGCCCAGCATGCCAAAGGCCAGGCCCAGAAACAGCACAAAGGTGCCGAACTTGCCAGCTTTGGATTCCCAGGCCAGCTGGCCAATGATGAACAGCATGTAGAGCATGAAGCCGCCCACGCCAAAGCTCAGGCCGAAGCCGGCAATCTGCTCTTCCGAAAACCCGAACATCGCTAGCCCTCACGCGCCGGCAAGCTGGATACATCGACCAGATCGCGGTAGGCATGCCAGCTCGCATGGCCTAGCATGGGAATCACGGGAATCAGACCCAGAAACAGCGAGCCCAGGCCCAGGAGCGTGAAGCCCATGATGAGTGCGGCCCAGATGGCCATGGGCACCGGGTTTGCCAGCACTGTGCGCCAACTCGTGAAGACGGCTTGCCAGAGTGAAATGCGCCGGTCCAGCAGCAGCGGCATGGACACCACGCTGGAAGCAAACAGGGGCGCCGCCAGCACCCCGCCCATGGCCAGCCAGAGCTCGAACAGCCAGCCATCTGGCGCCAGTACCACGTGGTGTACAAATTCCAGCGGCGTGTGAATCGGCACGGGAGCGAGCAAGGTGATCAGCGCGGCCGAGGTCAGTACCCAGCCCGTGGCTGCCAGAGCAAGCAGCGCGCCAAACTGCACCATGCACCAGTAATCATTGCCCCATTTGCTGAAGCGGCTGTCTTGCCAGTTCAGCCAGGTTTTGGCAACCACGCCCCAGCCGGCCTTCTCCTGGCGTTCCAGAGCGCGGCTCAGCGCATACAGGCTGGTGGCCAACACCGGCGCAATGACCAGGAAGCCTGAGAGTGCGCCGGCCAGCAGCCAGAAACGGTGGTGGGCCAATCCCACGATGAGTGCTCCACCCGCCGCCAGCGCAAGCCCGTGGGCCCAACTGGCCCAACCCGCACGCAACATGTCGTACCAGGCCATGGCCAGCCAGACCACGGGCCGCATGGGCGAAATGGTGCGAATGGTGGGGGGTGAAAAACCGTGTTGGGGCATGCGCAGCCAGTGTAGGGAGGCTGCGCTGCCCGGGCCTTGATGTGCATCAAGGCCGCGAGGTGAACTTACTTGCGTTCGCCGCGCTCACCGCCATGACGCGGGCCGCGCTGGGCGTCAAACAGCTTTTGCTGCTCGGGCGTCAGCGCTGCGTATAGCGTCTTGGTGGCCTGGTCGCGCTTGTCCATGGCGGCACTCATCTCGTTCATGTGCTGGGTGCGCAGGGCACGCATCTTGTCCAGCCGCTCGGGCGTGGGCAGCTTCTCCAGTTCGGCACGGTCGGGGCGCTTGGCCGTGTCACGGGCCGGGGGCTTCATGGCGGCGGTAAAGGTGTTCCAGGCGCCTTCCTGGGCCGGGGTGATCTTGAGTTTTTCCTTGAGCTCGGCGCTGCGTTTGGCGTGCATTTCCTCCATCTTGGCGGGGTCCATGCGGCGGTGTTCGGCGCGCGGGCCGCCTTCGGGGCGCTCCGCGCCATCTTGTGCGGCAAAGGTGGATGCGCCGGCAGCGGCCAGCACGGCGGCAAGAACGATGGCCTTGGTCGAATTCTTCATGAGGTTGCTCCTTTGGTCTGAAACCTGTAGCGGACATCGCCATCAGGTTGAAGTCCAGTGTCCGCCCCGTGTGTAAGCGCAGCGATTGCGCCTTGATAAGGCTGTGTAAAGTTGCCGCACAATGCCCGGTTCGGAAAAAGTTAGTAAATCAAAGGCTGAATGTGTTCAAGAACATGATGGTGTATCGCTTGGTGTCGGGCTGGACCGTGACACAGGCGCAGTTGGAAGAAGCGCTGGACGGCGCGCGTTTTGTGGAATGTGGCGCCAGCCAGGAGAAATCGGCCGGTTGGGTCGAGCCCCGCGGCCAGGCCCATGGCCCGCTGGTGGAGATCGTGGGTGGCCAGTGGTTGCTCAAGCTCATGATCGAGGTCAAGACCGTGCCGGGTTCGGTGGTCAAGCGCAAGGTGCAGGAGCAACTCGCGCACATCGAGGCCACCACTGGCCGCAAGCCCGGTAAGAAAGAGGCTCGCGAGATCCGCGATGACGCCAAACTGGCCCTGCTGCCCATGGCGTTTACCAAGCAATCCAGCGTGTTGGTGTGGATTGACCCCAAGGCGGGCCGTCTGGTGCTGGATTCCGGCAGCCAGTCCAAGGCCGACGAGGTCATGACCGCCCTCATCAAGGCGGTGGACGGCCTGGCCGTGCAACTCATCAACACTCAGCTTTCGCCCGCCATGGCCATGGCGCACTGGCTGGGCACGCAGGAAGCGCCCCGGGGCTTCAGCGTGGACCGGGAGTGTGAGCTCAAGGCGGCCGACGAGTCCAAGGCCGTGGTGCGCTACACGCGCCACGCGCTGGACACCGACGAGGTGGCCCAGCACATTGCCCTGGGCAAGATGCCCACCCGCTTGGCCATGACCTGGAACGAGCGCGTGTCCTTTGTGCTGACCGAGGCCCTGCAGCTCAAGAAAATTGGCTTTCTGGACACCGTGTTCGAGGAAGCCGGCAAGGCGGCGGGCGATGGCAAGGACGATAACTTTGACGCCGACGTGGCGATCAGCACCGGTGAGCTGGTGCAGCTGATTCCCGACCTGCTGGAAGCCCTGGGCGGCGAGGTGGCGCTGGGCGAAAACCCTGCGCCAAACCCCGTTAATACAAACCCGGCCTAGAGCCGCTAAGCTGCCCTCTTTTGGAGGGTTCGCCATGCAACGCAAGACCGCGCAAGACTTCGACCAAGAACTGCTGATTCTGTTTGATGCCTATGTGCACGGTCTGGTAGACCGGCGCGGCTTTCTGGAGAAGGCGCAAAAGTTTGCCGTGGGTGGCGCCACCGCCGTCGGCCTGCTGGCCGCGCTCAGCCCCAACTTTGCGCTGGGGCAGGTGATTGCCAAGGACGACGCGCGCCTGAACACGCGCGTGGTCGACATTCCCTCCCCCGCCGGTTACGGCAGCATCAAGGGCTATCTGGCCCAGCCGGCCAAGGCGCAAGGCAAGCTGCCCACCATCCTGGTGGTGCACGAAAACCGCGGCCTGAACCCGCACATCGAAGACATTGCGCGCCGCCTCGCGCTCGAAGGCTATCTGGTTCTCGCTCCGGATGCACTCACGCCATTGGGCGGCTACCCGGGCGACGAAGACAAGGCGCGCGAAGCCTTTGCCAAGCTTGACCAAACCAAGACACGGGAAGACTTTGTGGCGTCGGCCAACTGGCTGCAGCCCCAAGGTACCGGCAAGTTGGGCACCGTGGGCTTTTGCTACGGCGGCGGCATGGTGCATACGCTGTCATTGCGCCTGCCCACGCTGGCGGCCGGTGTGCCCTTCTATGGCAACCAGCCCGCGCCCGAAGAGGCGGCCAAGGTCAAGGCGCCGCTGCTGCTGCACTTTGCCGCAGTGGACGAGCGCATCAACGCCGCCTGGCCCGCCTACGAGGCCGCGCTCAAGGCCGCTGGCGTGGCCTACACGGCCTACCAGTACCCTGGCACCCAGCACGGCTTTAACAACGACACGACGCCGCGGTTTGATGCGGCCGCAGCCAAGTTGGCCTGGGACCGCACGTTGGCGTTTTTCGCCCAGACCTTGCGGGCCTGAGGGCGCGGCCCGACTCAATCGTCGTGGTGGTCATGGCCCCAGCCATGGCGATGGTGCTTGTGGTGCCCCTTGCGCTTGCCGGGGCGGAAGTCGTCGCGGTAGTAGGACGCATGCTCATAGTGCGGGCCGGGACCGTAGGCACGCTGGGGCTGGTGCGCATGCTGGGTCACGCTGCGACCCACACCGGCGCCTGCGGCACCGCCCACACCTGCTCCCAGCACAGCACCGCTGCTGCCACCCACCGAGTGGCCCACTGCCGCACCCGCGGCACCGCCCACGGCGCTGCCAATCACGGCGCCGGTTTGGCCCGAGCCGCGTGTGGTGACCGCCGCACCGGCTGCACCACCCAGGGCACCGCCCACCACCGAGCCTTGCTTGCCTCCCATGCTTTGGCCAATGGCCGCACCGGCCGCCGCACCGGCGCCGCCGCCCAGTAGCGGGGTCCAGTCGTTGGCGTGGGCCGTGGGCGCCAGGGCCAGAAAGCCCGTGAGGCACAGGGTGGCAAAGGCGGTGCGCAAGGCTTTGGAGGAAGACGTGAGGTTTCGCATACAGAAAGGGGCTTACGCCCGTACCGCCAGATGTGACGGTTTACCGCCTTTCAACGGCCCCTTGGCAGCCCGGATGACCGGCGTTACAAGGCCTTACCGCTGCAGCATTCCGCTTACGGATGTAACGCGCTCAGGGCCTGGCCCATGCCGGTCCAGGCGATGTCAAAGCCATTGGTCTGGGGCTCGGCCAGCGGGGGCTGTGCCAGCGCATGGCGGGTGCCGGCGATCACGCTGTCGATGACGGGCACCGACACCTGCCCCTGCACGGCGGCGGCCATGCCGGCCAGACCGGCACCCCCCAACACCACGGCGTCGACCTGCCAGCGCGTCGCAGCCTCCTCGCAGGCCCGGGCCAGCAGGGCAATTGCGGCCTCGGGCTGGCTGGCCAGTTCGGCGCCACTGGGTACCACGGTGTGGATGCCGGCCAGCCCGTCGCTGTGGCCTAACGCATAGGCCAAGCGCTCCAGCATGGGTTTCCAGCGCTCGCCGCCTGTGACGACGGCAAAGCGCCCATGGCACGCGCCTTCCACAAAAGAGGCCTCGGCCAAGCCGGTGACGGGCACCGCACTGCCCTGGCGCAGCGCCAGCAGGCCGGGGTCGCCAAAACAGCCGATCAGCACTGCGTCGGGTGCGGGCGCATCCTCGCGCAAGGCCTTGGCCCAGCGGTCGAGCAGCGCATGGGCGGCCACGGCGTAGCTGGCCTCGCAGGCGATATAGGGCGCGCCAAAGTCCGCCGTCACAGTACGCACCTGCACACCCGGCCCGGCTGCGGCCTGCGCATGGTTTTGCAGCAGCGCGCTCACATGGGCCGAGGTATTGGGGTTGATGACCAGCAACTGGCGCACGGAGCACGCTTTCAGGCAGCGCCACCAAACAGGGAGGCGAGATCCGGTGCGCTGTCTTCAGTGGCGGTAAAGCGCAACTGGGCTTCGAGCTGGCTCAAATGCTCGCGCATCAGGCGGGCCGCCTCGCGCGGGTCGCGCAGGCGGATCGCATCCAGCAGCGCGCGGTGTTCCTGGCAGCCGCAGGAGGTGGCCTCCACCCGCGACTGCAGGTGGTTGTCGCTGTAGGTCATGAGGATGAGCGAGGTGCGCGAGACCAGCTCACGCAGAATGCGGCCCAGGGTCTGGTGGTCCGCCGCATTGGCAATGTGCAGGTGAAAGTCGCCCGAGAGCCGGATGGCGCGACGCATGTCCCCGCTGGCGCGTGCGGCCTCTTCCTCGTTGATGCACTCCGTCAGCACCGCAATGTCGCTGGCCGTGGCGCTGGCGATAAAGCATTCGATGAGCGTGGGTTCGATCAGGCGGCGCACCTCGAACACTTCGCGCGCTTCCTTCTCAGTCGGCTGGGCCACCATGGCGCCGCGGTTGGGCGTGAGCGTGACGATCTGTTCATTGGCCAGGCGTACCAGCACCGGGCGGATGCGCGTGCGTGACACGCCGAAGGCACTGGCCAGTTTTTCTTCGATGAGCTTGGTACCGGGCGGCAGGCGGTGGTCCAGGATGGTGGCCACCATGCGCTCGTAAATCTCGTTTTCTGTCAGGGCGACAAATTCAGTCATGCAGTCCGCCGGTTGGCTGGCTTCTTGGCCAGCAGTTTGGACAGGCCCACGGCCAGCCCCATGACCAGAAACGATACCACCATGGTCACGGTGCCCAGGGCGTAGATGGAGGGTGTGGTCACCGTGGTGGTCAGGCCTTGCAGTTCCAGTGGCAGCGTGTTCACATCACCAATCGCCTGCGAGGTGCGGGCAATCTCGTCCCAGCTCAGCGTGAAGCCGAACATGCCAATGCCGACCACCGAGGGCGCAATCAGCGGCAGCACCACGTGGCGAAAGCCCTGCCATGGCGTGGCACCCAGGTCGCGCGCGGCTTCTTCGTAGGCGGGGTTGAAGCGGTTGAAGATGGCGAACATGATGAGCAGCCCAAAGGGCAGCGTCCAGGTCAGGTGCGCACCCAGCGCCGAGGTGTAGATGCCCAGTGCCGTGCCGTAGTTCTCCAGCACGCCGTCCATGCCCAGGGCCTCCAGCGCTTTCTTGATGCCACCGTCCAGCAGTCGGAACTCCAGGCCAATACCCAGCGACACGATGATGGACGGCATGATGAGGCTGGCCACCACGGTAAAGAACAGCATGTTGGCAAAGCGCAGTTTCTTGCGGAAGGCCAGACCTGCCAGCACCGAGAACACGATGGTGAACACCATCACCGTCAGGCCCAGACCCAGGGAGCGCTTGAGTGCCGCGCTGATGTCCACCACGCCCAACCCTTCGGCCAGCTTGCTGAACCAGTGCAGCGAGAGACCGCGCATGGGAAAAGTGAGCCCACCCTCTGGACCCTGGAAACTCAGCACCACGATGACCAGCATCGGGCCATAGAGGAACAGCACATAGGCCGCGAAGAACAGGGCCAGCAGCCAAAAGGTGGCGGAGCGGTCTTTGGTTTGCATCTCAGAGCTCCTTGCGAATGTCGACCATGCGGGTCAGCGCCCAGATGATCATCAGGACGATGGCCAGGAGGATCATCGCGTTGGCCGCAGCCAGAGGGAACTGCAGGTAGGAGGTCTGCACCTGGATGATCTTGCCCACCGACGCAATCTGCTGCCCGCCCATGACGCCGATGGTCACGAAGTCGCCCATGACGATGGTGATGACGAAGATGGAGCCGATGATGATCCCGGTCTTGCACAGCGGCACGATCACGTTCCACAGCGTCTGCCAGGCACTGGCGCCGCTATCGCTGGCGGCCTCGATGAGGCTGCGGTCTATGCGCATCATGCTGTTGAAGATGGGCACGATCATGAAGGTGGTGAACAGGTGCACAAAGGCCAGCACCACCGAGAAGTCAGAGAACAGCAACCACTCCACCGGCTTGTCCACCATGCCCATGGTCAGCAGCGCATCATTGACCAGACCGTTGCGGCCCAAGAGCGGCACCCAGGCAATCATGCGAATCACGTTCGACGTCCAGAACGGGATGGTGCACAGCACGAACAGCACCACCTGCACACCGCTGGAGCGCACGTGGAAGGCCAGGAAGTACGAGACCGTGAAGCCGATCACCAGCGTCAGCAACCACACCAGCAGGCTGAACTTGAAAGTGGACAGGTAGGTCTTGAGCGTGACGCAGAGGTCGCCCGACTCGTTGCGCGACAGACAACCTTCGAACACCGCCAGGTAGTTCTTGAAGGTGAAGCCCGGCAGCATCTCGTACTGGTTGTAGTCCCAGAAACTCACCATCAGCACCAGGGCCAATGGAACCAAAAAGAAGAGCGCAAACACCGTGGTGAGCGGCAGGGCCTGCCACCAGGCCGCGAGGGTGCGACCCGGGGCGGATGCCGCCGGAAGTGAGGGTGTCGAAGGTGCGCTCATGGTGTCTTCACTTCCTTAAGGCAGGTTTAGGCTGCGACGAACTCGTTCCATTTCTGGACCATGTAGGCGTTTTCGTCCATCACGGCGTTCCAGCAGGCAATGCCGCCCATGCGCTGCTCGTAGCTGCCGCCGTCGCGCACTTCGCCCTTCTTGGCCAGCACGTCGCCGTTGGGGCTCTTGATGTCTTGCGTGGCAGGCTTGCCTTCCATCCAGTAGGCCCACTCGTAGGCTTCCATCTTGGCCTTGGCGGTTTCCAGCACGGCGCTGTAGTAGCCCTGGCGGTTCAGGTAGGCGCCGGCCCAGCCGTCGAGGAACCAGTTGATGAACTCGTAGGCACCGTCGAGCTTCTTGCCGGACAGGGTAGCGGGCAGGCCGAAGCCGGAGGCCCAGGCGCGATAGCCTTCCTTCAGCGGCTGGAAGTTGCAGGCAATGCCCTTGGTGCGCACGGCGGTCACGGCGGGTGACCACATGGACTGGATCACCACTTCGCCCGAGGCCATCAGGTTGACGGACTCGTTGAAGTCCTTCCACAGGCTGCGGAACTGGCCTTGCTTCTTGGCTTCAATCAGGGTCTTGATCGTCAGATCAATTTCCTTCTTCGTCATGTTGCCCTTGTCGGGGTACTTGTAGATGCCCATGGCTTCCACGACCATGGCAGCGTCCATGATGCCGATGGAAGGAATGTTCAGGATGGCGGCCTTGCCCTTGAACTCGGGGTTCAGCAGTTCGGCCCAGGAGGAGATGGGGCGCTTAATCAGGTCGGGGCGGATGCCCAGCGTGTCGGCGTTGTACACGGTGGGGATCAGGCTCATGAACTGGGTCGGGCTCTTGGCGAAGACCTTGCTCTTTTCGCCTTCCAGGAAGATGGTCTTCTTGGGCGCGGTGCCCTGGTCACCCACGGCCTTGCCCGCCACCATGCCGGTGGTGAACAGGGTGGTGATCTTGTCGGCGTTCTTGATCTTCTTGGTGTCGATGCCCTTGAGGTTGCCGGTGGGCACGATGTTCTTGAGCGAGAAGTACTCGGTGTCGATCAGGTCAAAGCTGTTGGGCGCAGTGACGGCGCGCTTGGTCACGTCATCGGTGGTGACGGCCACGTACTGGATCTTGATGCCGGTGTCTTTTTCAAACTTCTCCGCAATCGCCTTGTCCTGGTTCACCGCGGTGCCCAGGTAGCGCAGCACGATGGGGTCGGCCGAGTGCACGGCGGGGAACACGCCGGCAGCCAGGATACCGGCCGTGCCCTTGAGCAGGCTGCGGCGCTGCATGGGCGCGGCGGTGGAGAGGGTGTCTTTCAGATCGTCAGCCATGGGAAAACTCCTTTGAAGTGCGGAGGGGGTTAAGAACTTCTTGCGAAGACAGGGGGAACGGAAAAGGAAAGGACGTCAGTGCGACAGCGGGTGTGCGGCGCCGGGGGCCCAGCTCAGCTGCACGGTCTCGCCCACGGTGTAGGGCTGCTGGGCAAAGGTGGCCTCGGACACCATCACCGAAATCTCGGCCGTGGTGTGCGCGGTGTGGGCCACGCCGGGGTTCTGCAGGCCCAGCAGCACATAGGTGCCTTGGTACTCCACGTCGGTGATCACGGCGCGCTTGGTGTGCGGGGCATCGGTGTTGCTGCCGGTGGCGGGGGAGACCTGCATCTGGTCGGTGCGCACCCCAATCTTGCCGTCCGGCGTTTCCAGCACGTTGTGGCCGCCCATGAAGCGCGCCACAAACTCGCTGGCGGGCTTGTTGTAGACCTCGTGCGGGCTGCCCACCTGTTCGATCACGCCGTGGTTCATCACCACCATGGTGTCGGCCAGGGCCATGGCTTCTTCCTGGCTGTGGGTCACGTGGATGAAGGTCAGCCCCAGCTCCTTTTGCCAGCGGCGCAGCTCGGCGCGCATCTGGATGCGCAGGAAAGGGTCCAGCGCAGAGAGCGGTTCGTCCAGCAGCAGCACGCGCGGCTGGGTAATCAGGGCGCGGGCCAGTGCCACACGTTGTTGCTGGCCGCCCGACAGCTCAGCCGGCTTGCGGTCCGCCAGGTGACCCATGGCCACGCGCTGCAGCAGGTCCTGCGCCTTGGCGTGGCGCTCCAGCTTGTCCACGCCCTTCATCTTCAGACTGAAGGCCACGTTGTCCAGTGCGCTCAGGTGGGGGAACAGCGCAAAGCTCTGGAACATCATGGCCGTGCCGCGCTCGGCGGCGGGCAGGTCGGTGATGTTGCGGTTCTCCAGCAGGATGTCGCCGCTGCTGGCCGACTCGTGCCCCGCAATCATGCGCAGCGTGGTGCTCTTGCCGCAGCCCGAAGGGCCCAGCAGGCAGCAGTAGCTGCCGCTGGCAATGCGCAGATTGATGTTGTCCACGGCAGGCTTGCCCTGGGCGTAGCGTTTGCTCAGTCCTACAACCTCGATGGCCGCGGCCTGCAGTGTGGTGGTGGCGTTCATGCCAAGCCTTACGCAAAGGCTGTGCCAGCTTTGTACACAATGTTTTAAGCACTTTGTGTACAAAATGCACAAAACTTGTGCGTTGCAGCAAAGACGCAGGCGGCGCCGGTGCTGGATTTGGTGCAGCGCCGGGCTAGTGCCTGGTGCGGAATGCTCCTGTTTTCATAGCTGCTTGCGCAAAATCCACAGGGGCTGGAGGTCTAAAACATGCCTAATTCCGCACCCACACCAGTCCCGGCAGTGCCTCCACCAGCGCCGCCTTCTCTTTCTTGGGCACGGAGCGCAGGCCCGCCGCCACCCACTGCGCGCGCTCCAGGTTGATGCTGCCGCGGGCTTTCCAGCGTTGGGCTTCCAGGGCGGGGTTGTGCAGCATGGCGGCCAGCCAGACGGCCTGGGCGCCCGTGAGCTGGTCGGCCCGTTTGCCAAAGTAGGTGTGGGCGGCGGCCTGCGCGCCGCAGACCGTAGCGCCCCAGGGGGCGTGGTCCAGGTAGAGGCGCAGGATGCGCGCCTTGCCCAGGGTTTGCTCCATCTCCACCGCGTAGAGCAGTTCGCGCAGTTTGCGCACAGGGGAGCGTTCGCCGCCCGTGACCAGCAGCTTGGCCACTTGTTGCGACAGGGTGCTGGCCCCACGCAACGTAGCGTCCTCCGCCTGGTTGCTGCGCAGGGCCTTGCCCATTTCCACCAGGTCATAGCCGGGGTGTTCATAAAAGCGTTGGTCTTCGGCGGCCAGTACGGCGCGGGCCAGCAGGCTGTCGGCGCGCACATTGGCCCGCGTCATGGCTGCAGGCAGGCCGCGGCTGCACTGGCTCTGCGCCTGCGCCCAGGCCTCGGTGCCCAGGCCCTGCACGGCCATGCCGCTGATGCGGGGCTGCACCGTCAGCGCCTTGCTGGGCAGGTCCAGCGTGGCCTTGAGGGAGAAGGTGCCCTCGATCTGCGCGTTGGCCACTTCGGGGATGGCGCTGGCAAACAAGGCATAGCCATCGGCCACCGGCGTGTCGGGCACTTCTATATGCAGCGTGATACCAGCAGGGCGCAGGTTGCCGCGCCAGCTGGCGTTCACCGCCCCGCTGTGCAGCGTGCCGCGCAGCTCGGTGGCGTTGCGGCGCACGGTCATGCGCGCCTCCTGCAGGCGAATGGGCTCGCCGCCCCAGCTGCTGCTGCGCAGCGTGCAGGGCTGGCAGCGCAGGCTGAGTTGCTGGCTGGCCTCGTCCCAGCTCAGGTGCACCTCGCCCAGGCGCGTAGGCAGTGTGCGGCCATGCAGCTGCCGGGCAATCCAGGGCGTGCTGCCCCACTGCACCAGCGCGGCCACGCCCACGTCCAAGCTCACCGGCCCGGCCCGCAGTGTGGTGGCCCAGTCCCCCGGCGCCGGGCGCAGCAGTGCGCGCGCCGTGAACAGCAAGGCGCCTAGGCCCAGCATGGCCAGCACCACCGTAATGAGCAGAACCCGGGCCGCAGCCCCAAGCCAAGTACGCACAGCATCTTCCTTCCTGAAACCCTGCCGCCTTACAGAGGCGTTGCCACCGTCACGGCCTTCCACGGACCCGTGGATTGGCCGGCCACCGAGGCCCAGTACCAAGCCGAGGTATCGGTATAGCCCTGGCCCTGCGCGTCCTCAATGCGTTCGCAGACACGCACCGCCTGGCCGCCCCGGTCCGCCACAAAGCAGCGCCAGCGCGTCTTGTCGGCCTGATCTTCGAGCTGCTCGTTGCGGATGCGGTAGCCCAGACCACGGTAGCAGTCGGTGGCGGGGTGCAGCATGCGCGTGGGCTGGTTCACGGTGCGCAGCACCAGCACCTGGCGGCCATCGGTCAGGCGTGCCAGCGTGCCGGGGAAATGGCGCGCAAAGCGCTCTTCCACCGCGCTAAGGGCCAGCGGGCGCAGGGGCTGGCCCTGCCATTCGGTGGGTTGTTCCACGCTTGGTGTGTCGGGGTCGCGCACGGCCATGTGCCCGCCCACGGCCTGGGCGATGCCCCACAGCGCGCACAGCGGCAGTACGGCGGTCCACAGCGTCTTGTGTAGCACGCGGTTCACAAAGCGGTTTTCCAGAAAGCTCATACAGACGTCCGTTCCAAAGAGGCGGTGCGGCCCATGGCCCAGGCAATGCCCGTGCACACGGCGGCCAACACCAGCAGGCCTACGGCCTCATGGCCCCAGCCGGGCAAGGCGGTGCCCGAGGCCTGCAGGGCCACCAGCACCGTGTTGCGCAGCACATTGCCCAGCAGCACCAGCGCACCCGCCACGGGGAGGCGCAGCAGAAAGGTCTTATTGGTCTTGCTCGTAGCCAGCGCCACCACACAGGCGGTGAAGTAACCCAGCCAGGCCATCTGCACGCCCGAGCAGGGCGCGTCCACGATGACGAGTTGCCCATTCACTACCAGGCTGCTGCCGGTGCGTTCCACCGTGTGGGCGATGGACAGCAGCCAGCGGCTTATCTCCGCCGTCACCACGCGCAGCGGAAAGCCCGCGTAGAACTGCAGCGAGGCCAGCAGCGGCAGCGACAACACCGACAAGCCCAGCACCGGCGCTGTGGCCACGCGCGCTGGCAAGAAGGCGATGAGGCCGGCCGCAATGGACAGCAAGCCGATGAGTGCCACCACCAGGTCCGGCAACTGCTGGTGCAGCGCCGTGGTGAGTACGGCGCCAGTGAGCGCTGCGGCCTGGAAACCCAGGCGCGGTGCGGCGCGCAGCTGGCGGCGGTGCTGCCACAGCAGCCCGCCCAGGGCCGCCAGGGCCAGCAGCCCCAGCGGGTCGTCCGAGCCGTCCACCATGCGCTGACCCATCCACCACCAGGTGGGCCACAGCGCCAGGGCCAGCAGCGCCAGCCAGCGCCACTCGGGGGCGGTGTCGATGGCGATGCCGAAGCGCACAAAGCGGGGCATCTGCATCAAGCGGGACAAAGCCATGCGATTCCCGTTCAGCTGGTGAAGTGGTGGGCGCGGCGCGTAGCGCGGTGGCGGCGGTGCGCCAGCATGGCCAGCACACTCAGCGTCAGCAGCATCGCACCCCAGGTGGCCGGCTCGGGCGTGCTGGGCACTTCAGCGCCCAGGGCCGAGTTCTCCACACCCTGCGGCAGGGGCGAAGGCTGGTTCACACTGGGGGCGTCTGCGGGCGCCTTGTTGCGCACCACCTGGTCCACGGCCAGGAAGCTGGTGTATTGCGTGAGCAGGCTGTACTTCAGGCCCAGGTCGGTAATAGCGTCTTTGGCGGCGCTGCCGCCTTCCAGGGCTTCCTGGTCGCTCAGCGCGGCAATGCGGTGGCGGGCCCAGAGCTGGCGCAGGGCGGCCGTGTCGGTCGTGTTGCTCGCGCTCAGGGGCTGGGTGAAATGCAGGGGGCCATTGGCCGCGTTGCCGTCCACCACCAGCGTGCCCTTGGGCTCGCCGCGCCATTTGCCAAACACGATGAGCGGGCGCTGGGCCAGCAGGTCGGGCAGCTGGCGGGGCTCCACGTCGTACACGTCCAGGCCTTCAAAACGCACCTTCACATTGGTGAGCACGGGGGAGTCGATCATTTGGCGGAAGCGTTTGGCTTGTTCGGCCGCTTGCTCGGGTTTGGTGATGATGAAGGGTTCGCCCATGCCCGCACGGGCCAGGCCTTCCATGAGGTGGCGGTTCACGCTGGAGCCGATGCCGAACGAAAACACGTTGGCGCTGGAGAGGTTGTTGCGCACCAGCTCAAAGGCTTCGCGCTCCACGGTCACATAGCCGTCGGTCACCACCACCACGGTGCGCGAGGTGTCGGCGTTCTTGGGCTGGGCGTACACGCGCTTGAGCGCCGGGATCAGCTCGGTGCTACCTCCACCCCCCTCCTTGTCGATAGTGCGGATGGCCTGTTCGATGTTCGCCTTGGTGGCGGGCACGGACTGGGGGCTCAGGAAGTTGTTGCTGCCCGAGAACAGCAGCACGTTGAAGGTATCGCTGGGGCGCAGGCCACCAATCAGCTCGCGCAGCACGGCCTTGGCCGTGTCCAGCGGAAAGCCGTGCATGGAGCCCGAGATGTCCACCACAAAGATGTACTCACGCGGGGTGATGGCCGTGGCGGGTGGGGCCTTGGGTGGTTCCACCATGGCGAGGAAGAAGTTCTCGTCCTGGCCCTTGTAGAGCATCACGCCGGTTTCGATCTTGTCGCCCGCCAGGCGGTAGTCCAGGATGAAGTCGCGGTTATTGGTCGGCTCCGCGGTGGGCAACAAGCCCACCACGGTGGCGCCACCCTGCTCGGTGTAGCTGCGGATGGTGTGCGAGCTGGAGCGCACTTCCTTCACACCAATGGGCGTGTTCAGCGTGACGTGGATGTCAAACGCGGGCGCGGCAGCGCTGGTGGGCGTGTTCTGGCCCTGGGGCAGGTAAGGCTGGGCCACCCAGGTGGCGTTGGCCTGGCTGCTCTGCGGGCTGTTGTAGCGCGGGCCCACCACGGTGGGGAAGACGAACTGGTAGTTGCCATCCGTGGGCAGCAGCAGCTCGGTGTAGCGCAGCTCCACCTTCACATCGTCGCCGGGCATGATATTGGCCACATTCATCTGGAACACATTGGGCAGGTGCTGCTCCAGCAGCGCGGCGGTCTTGCCCTCCTGCTTGGCTGCGTCGTACTCGATCTTGGCCTGTTGCTTCTCGCGGATCTTGGCCGTGATCAGCCGGTCCGCCAGGCGCACGTTCATGCCGTGTACTGCGGCGCGCGTGGAGCCTGGGAACACGTACTTCGCCTCGATGGCGCGCTGGCCTTCGTTCTTGTAGGTCTGCACCACGGTCACGTCGGCAATCACGCCGCTGACCTGCACATTCACTTGGGTGGACTTGAGCGGCAACTGGTCTACGCCGGGGTTGTCGCTTTTGATGAAGAAATAGGGGCTCTCGGTCTTCTGGCGTGGCGTAGCGTCGCGGTCCTGCGCATGGGCCGGCGGGCTCAGCGTCAGCGCCACAAAGCAGGCGGCAGACAGTGCGGTAGTGGCCAGCCAGACCCAGCGCGAGCGGCGCGCGGGGGGCTCAGCAGAGGCGGCGTGGTGGGCCGGGTGGGTAGCAACAAGTGCCATGGGGCTTCTCCAATCGGCGTGCGGTATTGCACGGTGGAGAGAGCATCCCGCGGGGGGGAGAAGTCAGTTTGAAGCCGCTAGGGGCTTGTGTGAAGTCTGTGTGAAAACGGGGTGAAGGAGGTGCCGAGGGTTTTCTAAGGGCTTTAGCCGACCGGGCAATTCAAACGGGGTAGTGGCTGTGCATACTGAAACAGGCTACACGAAGTACAAAGGATGTAGACATGTCGTGTGTGTCCCGCAGCATGGCGGCCTAGTTGCAAAGCTAGACGCCCTAAAGTTCATAGAGCGGGATCGTGAAATCTATATTGTCGGCCGCGTTCGTTAACGGCAGCCACGTGGCGCAGTGCTTCGGAATCCAGCAGGCCATGCTTGCGCAGCACTGCGTACATTTGGTAGAACTCACCCTTCAAGTTGCCCGCGAAGATGCCGGGATCGTCTGATCCCAACGACACCATGATTGGTACGTCACCGGGTTTGGCGAAACTAGAAACTCCCATCCATCGCATGACGTGATGTTCTTCAAAACGTTCGTACTGACTGATACGCACATTGCTGCTGGGAAGCGTTTCAATGACGACGCGTCTTTCCGCTACGCGCGCCATTAGCGCTTGCTGTAGGCGCAAGTAGACCGCCGTGGTAAACAAACCATCCTGCGCCTCAACCTCCATCAGTGCTTCGCTACGCTCAATCAATGCTTGATCGTTGTGCCATCTCCAGAGCAATTCGAAAGCTTCAGGATCCAGTTTTTTAGCATCACCAACCAAGCGCGCCTCTTCCCGCAGGCTATCAACCAGCGAGGCGTCGCCCCACTGCCAATTCGAGTCCCGTTGCAGTTGGCAAACAAAGCCCATGTGCAAGCCTCGAAGGTTCATGGCACGCTCAAAGAGGTTAGCAGCGACAGACGAGCGGAACACTTGCGGCAGCAGCGCATTCAACTGCATCTCGGCTTGATAAGCTTGCATAGTGCAATCTGGTAACTCGCGCAGCAACTGCCAAGCAGCCAGCAGATCCAGCAATCGCTCACTGCGGCCCAAGTGCAAAGTTCCTGGCATACGTGACAGCCACAACGACGGATCGATACCTAATGCCGTGCCATGGCCAATGCGCGAACCGTTGCGCAAGTTCAGCAACTCTATGGCGTCCAGCATATGCCGAAGGCCTGTCAGCAAATGGGGAAAGTCTTCTCCAACGTGATAGCTGCGATGCCCAAGGCCAAGTCTTTCGGCTTGGCGAAATATGCTGGCGAACACCTCAGGTGGTGCGTGCAGTTCGTTGGCTGCACCATCCACGCCACGCACCCAGCGGCGCAATCGTGGGTAGTCCCGCAAGGTGATGCGGAGATGGGTCATTTGTGACTCGAGCGTGCATCGAAGTTTGTAATGCCGATAGGGCCCCTGCCTCGGCTTCCATGGTTGCTTGATGAAATGGACTACCAAGGCAAGTTGCAGGCGCTGAGGCCAGCGCGCATTCGGCTCTGCGCACAGCTCGTCGAGCTCTTGCAAGGTTTTTGACAGCGAGAGTGCCTGCGCCGAGTCGTTGGCCTTCAGTCCGTCCCGAAGGTAGACAAGGTAGCCGCCGAGAATCTGTTGTAACAAACGCGCATTGTCTACAGAGCGCCCCTTAGGCGCAAAGCGCCCTTCCATATAGGCGGTGTGACTATGCTGCTCATATGGGCCGTGCATGTCCACGAATCGTTGCACATAGGTTCTCTCAGCTGGCGTTCGAAGTTCGGTGAGGGTGTATTTCTGGAACTGATCGAATCCGTACAACTCTTCACCTTGAACCATCAGCTCACGGTATTGGTGCTGTAGCAACAAGTACAAATGGAGCATGCGGGCGACCCGCATCGACAACTGCGGCTGACAAAGCAGACGAGTCAGCCAATCTTGTTCACCGGACAACTGCTCAGCTGGGCTGACATGCTTCAGCTCGTAAGGGCCTGGCACCACTGGAGCGACGTAGCCGCTGCCATCCCCACGCAAATCATTGGCGCGCCAAGGTAGGTCCGATGGCGACTCACCTGCGCTCAGCGCAGCGTAGACCAGCCAGGAACGCAGCCGACCTGCCAACACTAGGTCTCGGCGCAATTGCACTGGCTTGAACTCATTCTCGTGCAGTCGAGCCAACTCTTGCACACGATCGCCCGCCGAGGAGCGTTTGGACGCTTGCCACAACTCGCTGAACAGTCGCGCCTCGCGGTTGGGGTGGGCCAGCGCCCGCAGCCAGCATTGCTCTGCAAAAGTGCTGCCATTCAGGTGCAGATGGCTTTCATGCAGACCTTCCCGAATGATGTAGTCCTCTACCGCTCCGTCCCTTGGCGTCGGACAGGGCAAGGCTTGGTCACGCGAGCGGCCCATCAGCGCCTCGACCGAATCATGCCCGGTCAGATGACCTCCACGCTTCACATGCAAGGCCCTCATTGCCGCGATGATGGGCACGCCGCTAACGCGGCTCAATACACTCTGCTGCCATTCGCCGAAGCGGTCCAGCTTCACCTTAATCTGACCTTGCTGCACTTCCAGGAACTCTTCGGCTAGCAAGCGCAAAGCAGCGCCAGCCAGATTCCCGTCGATCAATCCTCGCTGCTTCGCAGCCTCGAATCCGAAATCGAAGACGTGATCTGGCAGTCGGGCCTGCCAGCGCTGGTTGCTGAGATAAAGCTGTTGCCGTAAGTCGCGGCTGTCTTGCGGAACGGACCAATCACTGCTGAGTAGGTACTTGCGCACCAACGAACTGCTCAGAGTTCGGCAGCAAAGAAGCGCCAACTGTGGGGCGATCGCAGCGGCCATGGGTCCGCTTACGATTTGGTGGTCTTATTAGCCGCCTTGCCGGCCTGACTACTGCCGGTCTTTGAGACGGTGGTTTGACCTAGGAGTCCCCACGTCGCAGTGGGGCACGTCACATTTTTCTGCAAGTCAGTCGACTTACTGTTTTTCTTAAGTTTTGTATTCAAGGTTTGGACGAACACATCCATTGTCAATTCTTTACCTACCCCCTTCTTGCCATCCTTGATCAGACCCAGCAGAAGCGGACATGACGCAATCATGAACGTCAGCGGTGCAATGTTGGGGTTGACGTCGATCTGGCCTGACGCAGAACTCATGAACTTCTTGATTACCAGCTCTCCCGATGTGCGCGGATTTGAGTGATCGATTGCACCCTGGATCGAGCTGTCTGCGCGATGGTGATAGTCCACTTCCTCCACGAGACATGCGTTGATCAATGCCCACGAAAACAACTCCATAGCCTTGACGCAACGCTCTTTGTTGAGCGCCGGACTTGTCGCTCGCATATTGGATGAAATATTGTCCAAACTGAAGTACAGACGATTCCAGATTTTCCCAAGCAGGACGGCCGAGGGATGGAATTGCTTCTTTAGCGGCCCGCAAATCTGCAACCACTGCTCAACATGATTCACCAGCGATTCAAGTGCAGCACGCTCTTTGGCCTCTTCAGGGGATTCAGCCTTTTTAATGTTGTCGCGGGCACCGCCACCCTCGCCCTCGCCCTCGCCCTCGCCCTCGCCCTCGCCCTCGTCCTCACCCTCACCCTCACCCTCACCCTCACCCTCACCCTCACCTGAAATCAGATCCGACCAATTCGGCAACGAGACCGTCGGTGTATTTCTGACCTTGTTCAGCTGGTCGGCAATCGACTTCTTGAGATTCGTGCCAGACGAGACGTCCAACTCCAACAAATTGGCAATCAAACCCAACGTATTGAAAATGGATAAATAGCGCTGTGTGTTGTTCGACCTCTTGACGCCGGACTGGCTAAAGGCAATTGCTGGATAGGCTTGAGTAGTAGCCAGATCACTCAAGGCTGCGTTTAGCTGGTCGTCAAATGTCTTTGCTCCACCTTTTCTACCGGTGCGCACTCCAACGATACCCTGTCGCAACTCCCAGCCATTCGAGGTGCTTGCGCCGATCAAGGCTGCCGTGGCGTGCCAAGACCAATTGAGCGCGTTGTCGGTGCGCCCCACGGAAAGGTACTGCTTGATCTTCTTTTGAAGTTCCAACGCATCCTCTGTCCCGACTAATGCAGTGCCACTCTTCTTGGCGACCAAATGGAAAATGTTGCTGCTGCCTGCGGTGACGAGCATGTACGTGATTGCGCGAGCCGGATCGTTCTCACAGAGACGGGCGACGTCCGCAGCCAGCGATACATAGGCGCTCCGCAGTGACGCATCGCGTGCTTGTGGGCGGAGGTAAACGGCTGTGTCGGGCTCGCCATCGCGCACGCTAAGGTTGAAGGCAGCTTCAATGGTGGCGTGCAGGTCACCCTCGGCAATGCTCTCCACATCGACATCGTGGCGGTAAAGACTGCTAAGAGCGGTGGCTCGCAGCGCCTCGCTGGCTGCATCAGTTGCCTTAGCGGATGCACTCTCTGACAACTTGTAATACGTCGACAGCAGTTGCAGCACCGACCGCACCGGCAGCTTCAGCACGTGCTCACGGAAAAGCGTTCTGTCCGCCTTGGACCTGAGCCTCAGGCCCTGATTGGCAATCTCGTCGACAGCATCGTGCAGAGTGCGCTTACTTGCGACGCCCGGCGCTATCACCGAATACGCTTGCCTCTCGGACAAGGTATGAAGAGTCTTCAACTGGAGCCGTCGTTGAATAGGGAAAAGCTTGAGGAGGTACTGATCCTCCAGATGTTCCACCATGCGGTCCTGTTGTTTGCGACGGTCCGCATTCAACCCCTTGTCTTCACTGGCAAAGTCTTTCTGGAAATGGTTTTGCACCAGCAGCGAGTACATCTCAAGATCGCCCGTGACCAGGGCAACGACCTGTGGCGTATCGAGATACTTGCGAAGACACTCCAGCACTTCCATCGCCAGTTCAGCCTTTGTGTCCGCGTCGTCAATGGCCAGAACCACCGCATCCGCGCCATACATCGTGCAAACCGAGCCAATCACGCTATGGAGCTTGTCTCGTAACCGCTGACTGTCTGCAGCCCGCTCCAAGCCGTGGTCCAGGAACAGTTCAGCATCTAGATCGTCAAGGCCTGACCTGTTGCCTCTCAATACATGCAGGCCGCCGGCAAGATCCCGGAAATATTTTCTGAAATTTTCCTGCTCTCGCTCGCCAGTCGCACTTCTATCCGGGCAGCATTTTTCAAGCTGCTTCAACCGCTTCAGGATGTGTAGCAGGACATGTTCGCTGGGCTCGATGCGGCTTGGATCCAGATACATCAGCGGCAGGAGGTTGACTGCGCGTCTGCTCTTCCCGTCGTTGTGTTGATCTTGCTTTTCAGCCTTCCCTTGCAGGCCCAGATGCTCGTAGGCATAGCGCAGGAATGTCGACTTGCCTGCCCCCCGTGTGCCATCGATGAAATAGGTCAATCCGCTGCCAAGGGGGTGGCCGTCACCGTCAGCGCTTCTGTGCTTGGGCGCGGCCTTTGCAAAATCTTGCGCCTGCTTGATGTCTTCACTCAGCTTGCTGAGCAAACTCTCATAGGCCCCTCGTTGAATTAGCTGCGAGCCCTCGGCGACAGGTTGGCTGTGGTTGCTGCTATTTAAGTCAATGACGATGGCGTTGGAGGTGTCAGACATGGCAAAGGTGGGAAAGTAGGTGATAGACATACTATCTTCAAAATTGCACCGCTTTCCAGATGCCATGCTGCACGATGTGCAGCTACTCCTGCAATGAGATCTCAAAGCATACGGCAAAGGTGGTCCGTTAGGCCTTAGGTGGGCTTGCCGCCCCACCATCTCTCACGACTCAGCGTTGGGTGGGTCTATTTAGACATTCCTCGTGGGGAGGCCCGTACATTCTTTTGGCTTGCCAAGAGTTGTTTTCCCCGCCGATTCAGTTTATCGCCCGCCACCGCTGCAAAGTGGACTCAGCCCTACCCCTATACAGCACGTCGTGGCAACCAGAGGACAGCGCATGCCCCAGAGCCAGCTTTTTCTAGTGCGTTGCCCAACTCCACCCTCCCCCGGTGCAGCGAAGCAATCTCCTTCACAAAGCTCAGCCCCAGCCCCGTGCTCTTCTTCTTCGAGTGCGGCCGCGCGAGTGAATAGAACTTCTCAAACACCTTGTCCTGCGCATAGCTAGGAATGCCCGGCCCTTGGTCGCGCACGGTGATGCAGGCCCAGCGGCCTTGCTGGTGCAAGCCGAGTTCTATGGTGCCGCCCTGGGGGGAGAAGTCCAGCGCGTTGTCCAGCAGGTTGCTCACCGCGCGACGCAGCAGGAAGGGGTCGGCTTCCACGGTGGCGTCGGCTTCGGCCTGCACGCTGATGCGGATACCGCGCTGGGTGGCCACGCCTTGGGTGGCGTGGGCCAGTTCTTCCAGCAGGGGGCGAAGTGCCACAGGCTGTACGTTGTCCAGCACGCGGCGGGTTTCCAGCGCGGTGAGTTCCATCATGCGGTCCACCATCTCCTGGATCCGCTGGGTCTCACGCTGGATGTTGCCCAGGAAGCGCTGGCGCTGCGTCTCATCCATGGGCTCCTGCAGCAGCTCGGCTGCACCGCGGATGGCGGACAGCGGGCTCTTCACCTCGTGCGTCAGCGTTTGCACATAGTCGGCCACGTAGTTGCGCCCGGCCAGCGCGTCGCGCATTTCGTCAAAGGCGGCGCGCAGCAAATCCCAGGCGCGGCGCAGCAGGCGGCCGGGATGGAAGCCGGGCTGCGCCTTCACGTAGCGCGCGTAGTCGGCAATCAGGCCAAAGGGCCGCACCAGCCAGACCGATACGGTAATGCCCAGCACCAGCACGGCCAGCACCGAGAGCACACCCGCATACAGCGTGCGGCTGCGCGCGGCCACCACAAACTGGCCAAAGCTCTGCACCGGCTTGCCCACGGTCAGACTGCCGATGATCTCGCCGCTGCCAGCCTGGTACACGGGGGCCGCCACGTACATGACAGCGGAGTTGGGGTCGCCCGGCAGGTCCAGCGTGGTGCGCGCACCGTACTCGCCGCGCAGCGCCAAGCGCACGTCGCGCCACTGGGAGAAGTCTTGCCCCGTGGTGAGGCCGGTGGAGTCAAACACCACGGTGCCGCGCCGGTCGGTCACATAGGCGCGCAGCTCCACCCGGTTTTTGGTGACGCTGAAGATTTGCACGTCGAACTGGCGGGCGTAGGCAGATTTGAAGAGCGTGTCCAGCCGCGCGGTGTCGATGGCGCCGTCGCGCACGTCTTGCTCCACCAGGGTGGCCAGGATTTGCGCGGTTTCTACCAGCGACTCTTCGGCGGACTCGCGGTAGCGCGGGTCCAGATCGGCCACCACGCGGTAGAGGACAAAGGCCATGCCCACCGCATAAATCAGCAGCAGCCCGATGAAGATGCGGCTGCGCTTGCTCATGTGGGTGTCGCGGGCAGTTCTTCGTTCAACGCGTAGCCCGTGCCGCGCAGGGTGCGGATGGGCTCCAGCGTGGGGGCCACGGTCTTGAGTTTGGCGCGCAGGGTTTTGATGTGCGCGTCCACCGTGCGGTCAAAGCTGTCGTTGTCGCCGCCCCAGACCTGCAGCAGCAGTTCGTCGCGCGTGAACACACGGCCGGGCTTTTGCACCAGCAGGCGCAGCACGCCGTATTCGTAGCGCGAGAGTTCCAGGGCCTTGCCGTAGAAGCGGATCTGGTGACGTTCTTCGTCCAGCGCCCAGATGGCGGGGGCGCTGACCGGCGGGGCCGTCGGCGTGGGCGCAGTGGCGGCCACAGGCCGCGCACTGCGGCGCAGGATGGTGCGCACGCGAGCCACCAGCTCGCGTGGCGAGAATGGCTTGGCGATGTAGTCGTCGGCGCCCAGCTCCAGGCCCACCACGCGGTCGATCTCGTCGCTGCGTGCGGTCAGGAACAGCATGGGCACCTGGCTGCCGCCGGGCAGTGCCTGCAGGCGGCGGAAGAGTTCGAAGCCGTTGAGGTCGGGCAGGCCCACGTCCAGCACCACCAGCGCGGGCAGCTCGGCGCTGAACTGCGCGATGGCGTCTTCGGCGGTGCTGGCCCACACGGGCGCAAAGCCGTCGGTGGAGAGCACGTACTGCAGGGTGTCGGCGATGCCGGATTCGTCTTCGACGAGAAGGATGCGCGGTTTCAGGGCCATGGGGCGCATTGTGGCGCAAAAATGGCCCTAGCCCCCGTCGAATGTGCGCAAGCAGCTATCAATTACATAGCGTTTTGCGTGCCTGCCAAGTCATCCAGGATGGGGCAGTCCGGCCGGTCGTCGCCATGGCAGCAGTCCAGCAGCGTGGACAGCGTGCGCTGCATGGCCTGCATGGCGGCGATGCGCTCGCGCAGCTCGTCCATGTGTTTCTGGGCAATCTTCTTGACGTTGGCACTGGCGCGGCGCTTGTTCTGCCACAGGCCCACCAGCTCGCCAATTTCCGTCATGGAAAAACCCAGGTCGCGGCAGCGCTTGATGAAACGCAGGGTGTGCACATCGGCCGCGCTATACAGCCGGTAACCGCTGTCGGTACGCGCCACCTCGCCTAGTAGCCCCAGCGATTCGTAGTGCCGCAGCATCTTGGCGGAGACGCCGCTTTGGCGCGCCGCCTCGCCGATGTTGACGGGCTGGCTGGACATTTCGGCAGGCTTAGGCTGCAACGGCATAGCCTTCTTCGGCAATGGCCTTGGCCAGCGTTTCGCGTGGCTGGGTGGATTCGACTTCCACCTTGTTTTGGCTGCGGTCAATCTTCACTTCGGCCTGGGCGTCTACATCCTGGATGGCGCGGGTGACGGCCTTCTCGCAGTGGCCGCAGGTCATGCCGGTCACGGTGAAGGTTTGGTTCATGGCAACTCCTTGTTTTCAGTGAATGCAGGAATTGTGAACCTTGCCATGGTGGGAGGGTCAAGCCCTGTCGCTCATCCCTCCCACTCTTCGGGTTAGCGGCCGTAGGTCGCGGTAAAGCTGGCCTTGCCCAGCAGGTGCGCGCCCAGGCCCTTGTTCAGGATGAAGCCGTGCAGGCCCGCGGTGCCGGTTTTGGGAATGCCGCCAGCGGCCTGCAGGTCGTCCACATCGTAGGCAAACACCGTAAAGATGTAGCGATGCGGCTTGTCGCCCACGGGCGGGCAAGGGCCGCCGTAGTTACCGTTGCCGCCCGTGGCGCCGGTGTCGTGGAAGTCGGTGCTGCCGCCAAACGCGGGGGCGGGCAGGGTGGCAGCCGCATTGCCGGCGCCGCGCGCCAGGCCGGTGGCGCTGGCGGGGATGTTGTAGACCGTCCAGTGCCAGAAGCCGCTGCCGGTAGGCGCGTCGGGGTCGTACACGCTGAGGGCCAGCTTCTTGGTGCCGGCGGGCACATTGCTCCATTGCAAAGCGGGCGACACGTTGCCGCCCTGGCAGCCAAAGCCGTTGAGCACAAACTGGTTGTCAAACGTGCCCGACGCCAGGTCGGGGCTGCTGAGGGTGAAGGTCTGGGCCTGTGCCCAGGTGGTACCGGCCAGCAGGGCCACGGTGCCCAGGGCGGTGAGGGTCTTGCGTACTGCGAATGTCATGACTGCTTTCCTTCCAAATGACTGCGCCCATTGCGCGAAGTCCATTGTTCGGCGGCAAGCAGTCGGGGCGTTAGCCGCTGGCGCTGGTTTCCTGTGCCAAATCGCTATTTCTGCTGTCGGCGCTGCGCACCGACGAGGGGCTGAGCCCAAAGCGACTGCGAAACGCTGCGGTGAAGCGGCTGTGCGACTCGTAGCCGCAGCGCTGGGCGATCTGGCCCACCGGAATTTCGGTGGTTTGCAACAGGCTCAGGCCCAACTCCAGCCGCACATCGCGCAGGCAGGCCGTCACATTGCTGTCTTCGTCCTGCAGGCGCTGGCGCAGCGTGCTGCCGCTCAGCAGAAAGTGCTGGGCCAGCGTGTCCACCGACCAGTCGGCATGCGGGCGCTGGGCAATGAGGTTGGTCACACGGTCTGTCCACGAGAGCTGCACCCGGCTGGGGAAGACCAGGCGTTGCTCAGCCAGCGTGAGCAGCATTTCCACGCCGCGGTGCACCGCGCTGGCGGACAGGCTTTCGTCGGCGGCACGCCGGGCGCGTTCCCAGGTCTGCGCCCAGTCCTCCGGCGCGCGCATGGTGGCAAAGCCGTTGAGTGGCGGCTGGCCGGCCAGTGCGGGGTAGTGGCTGGCAAAGGCGTCCAGCACGGCCTCGGGCACGGCCCAGACGCTGGCCACGTAGCGACCCGTGGGGCCGATGTGGTTGGACACATCCCACTGGTGGCCCGCGCCCAGCAGGCACAGGCCGCCCGCCTCCACCTTCAGCTGCCCGTCGGCCCGCTGCGGCATGACGATGCCCTTGGTGCCCGCCCGCACCCACACCACGCCGGGCGAGCGCACGCGGATGGTCTTCAGGGTGTGGCTGACGGTGACAGAGATGTCGGAGAAATGGGGGTTCATGGTGTGGGGCTGGCGCAGACCTCCCGCAGGCAGGCGCGCAACCAGCGGTGCGCCGGGTCGCCGTCGTGGCGGGGGTGCCAGAGCAGGGAGATGGTAAAGGCCGGTGTGTCCACGGGCAATGGCAGGCTCAGCAGGCCTTCGCGCAGGGTGCCGGTGTGGCGCTCGGGTACGTTGGCCACCAAGTCGGTGCTGCGGGCCAGGGCCAGTGCGCTGGCAAAGCTGGCCACGGTGGTGGCAATGCGGCGCTGCAGGCCCAGAGGCTCCAGCGCCAGGTCCACCGCCTCCTTGCCCGGGCTGCGGTGGGCGATGGCGATGTGCCCGGCCGCGGCATAGGCCTCGGGGCTCAGCCGCCCCTGGGCCAGCGGATGGCCGGGACGCACCACGGCCACAAAGCGGTCGCGGTACAGGGCCTGCACCCGTAGTTCTGGCGCACTGCCCTTGCCCGTCACACCAGTCTCCAGATCGGCCAGGCCCTCGCGCAGGGCGGTGCCATCGCGGTCCGTTTTCTGCTCAAAGCGCAGGTGCACGCCTGGTGCCTCGGCCGCCACGCGGGCCAGCAACGCCGCGCCAAAGTTCTCGACAAAGCCCTCGCGTGTGCGCAGCGTGAAGCTGCGCGCCAGTTGGGCCAGATTCAGCGCCTCCACAGGGCGCAGCACCGCCCCGGCGTCCTGCACCAGTTGCCCCACCTGATCGCGCAGGGCCTGCGCCCGCGGCGTGGGGACCAAGCCACGCCCGGCGCGCACCAGCAGCGGGTCGCCCGTGGTCTCGCGCAGGCGGGCCAGGGTGCGGCTCATGGCGGAGGGGCTCAGGCGCAGGCGTCGCGCAGCACCGGCCACACTGCCCTCCTGCAGCAGCACATCCAGCGTGACCAGCAGGTTGAAGTCGGGGGTGGACATGGCTGCACGATAGCGCAAATGGCCATGGCATGGCGTTTGGTGCAGCAATACAGTGCATACGCGGCGTCTTCCGCCATGCCAGGCAACAACCTACGCTTGGGGCATGCAAAGTTCAGCCACTTCCCTCCCCGTCCCGCTCACCCGTTCCGCCCGCTGGGCGCTGGCCAGCCTCTCCCTGTCTCTGCTGCTGTCGTCCCTGGGCACCAGCATTGCCAATGTGGGCCTGCCCACGCTGGCGCAGGCCTTTGGCGCCACCTTCCCACAGGTGCAGTGGGTGGTGCTGGCCTACCTGCTGGCCATCACCACGCTCATCGTCAGCGTCGGGCGGCTGGGTGATCTGCTGGGCCGCCGGCGCCTGCTGCTGGGCGGTATTGCGCTCTTCACGTTCGCCTCCGGTCTGTGCGGCCTGGCGCCCACCCTGCCCTGGCTCATTGCCGCCCGCGCGTTGCAGGGCCTGGGTGCGGCGGTGATGATGGCGCTGAGCATGGCCCTGGTGGGTGAGCTGGTGCCCAAGGCGCGCACCGGCAGCGCCATGGGCCTGCTGGGCACCATGTCGGCCGTGGGCACGGCGCTGGGCCCTTCGCTGGGCGGGGTGCTGATTGCCACGCTGGGCTGGCGCGCGCTGTTTTTGGTGAACCTGCCTTTGGGCGCCGTGGCGCTGCTGTTGGCTGTCCGCTGCTTGCCGGCAGGCCAGGCTTCTGCCGCGCCGCAGTCCGCCCGCTTTGACTACGCCGGAACCCTGCTGCTGGTCTTCACACTGGCGGCGTACGCGCTGGCCATGACCTTGGGGCACGGGCACTGGGGGCTGCGCAACCTGGGCTTGCTGGCCGCTGCCGCGCTGGGTGTGGGGCTGTTTGTACATGCCGAGGCACGGGCGCCCGCGCCGCTGGTGCGGTTGCAGATGTTCCGCGATGCTGGCACGGGCGCGGGCCTGGCCATGAACGCGCTGGTGGCCACCGTGATGATGTCGACCTTCGTGGTCGGCCCCTTTTATCTGGCGCGCGGCCTGGGGCTGGACATGGCCACCGTGGGTGCCGTGATGGCCGTGGGACCTGTGGTATCCGCGCTCACGGGCGTGCTGGCGGGCCGGCTGGTGGACCGCTTTGCCGCGACGCGCATGGTGGTAGCGGGGTTAGCGGCGATGGTGGGCGGCGCAGCGGCGCTGGCCGTGTTGCCTCTGCTGTGGGGCGTGGCAGGTTATGTGGCGGCCATGCTGGTGTTGACGCCTGGCTACCAGCTCTTCCAGGCCGCCAACAACACGGCGGCGCTGGCCGACATTCCGGCCGCGCAGCGCGGCGTCACTTCCGGCATGCTCAACCTCGCGCGCAATCTGGGCCTGGTGACCGGGGCCTCGCTCATGGGGGCGGTGTTTGCCTGGGCCGTGGGCACAGCGGAAGTCGCCTCGGCCGCCCCTGCTGCACTGGCCGCGGGCCTGCACTGGACCTTTGCGCTGGCGGCGATCTTGCTGGGTGGTGCGCTGGCCCTGGCCTGGCGCGGCAACACACGCGCAAAACCCACACTGGCCACATGACTTGACCTTCCCACCATGGCAAGGCTTACGCTCTGGCCATGACTACTGAAACTGCATCGCTGACCCCCATCGATATTGGCATTGGCGGCATGACCTGCGCGTCTTGTGTGATGCGCGTGGAAAAGGCGCTCAAGAAGGTGCCCGGTGTGGACAGTGCCACGGTGAACCTGGCGACCGAGTCCGCCCGCGTGCAGGTGAGCGACCCGGCGCTGGAGCCGCGACTGCGCCGCGCGGTGCGCGATGCGGGCTACGAACCGCTGGCAGCGAATGCGGCGGTGGACGCGCAAGATGCCTCGCCCTGGGCCGGTTTTGCGCCCGTGGCGTGGGGGCTGGCTTTGTCCTTGCCGCTGGTACTTCCCATGGCGGGGGATCTGTTGGGCCAGGACTGGATGCTGCCGGCGCTGTGGCAGTTCTTGCTGGCCACGCCGGTGCAGTTCATCCTGGGCGCGCGCTTCTACAAGGCCGGCTGGCATGCGCTGCTGGCGCGCAGCGGCAATATGGATTTGCTGGTGGCGCTGGGCACCTCGGCGGGCTGGGCCTTGTCGGTCTGGTTATGGCTCACGGCGCCGGACCATGCGGCACACGGCGGGGCCGCCATGGCGCCGCACCTGTACTTTGAGAGCAGTGCCGTGGTGGTGACCTTGGTGCTGCTGGGCAAATGGCTGGAGGCGCGCACCAAGCGCCAGACCACAGCCGCCATCCGCGCGCTGCATGCACTGCGGCCCGAGACGGCGCATTTGCTGGGGCGGGACGGCGAAGTGGATGTGCCTGTGGCCGAAGTGCTGGTGGGTGACAGGATCGTGGTCAAACCCGGCGAGCGTTTCCCGGTGGACGGCACGCTGCAGGAAGGTCGCACGCAGGTGGACGAGTCCATGCTAACGGGCGAGCCCCTGCCCGTGGCCAAGGAGGCTGGCGCCAAGCTCACGGGTGGCAGCATCAACGGCGAAGGTCGCGTGGTGCTGCAGGTGCGCGCGGTGGGGGTGGACACGGTGCTGTCCCACATCATCCGTCTGGTGGAAGACGCCCAGGCGGCCAAGGCGCCCATCCAGCGCCTGGTGGACCAGGTGAGCGCGGTGTTTGTGCCGGTGGTGTTGGTGATTGCGTTGGGCACGCTGTTGGCCTGGTCGTTCACCGGCCATGGTTTCGAGACCGCGCTGGTGCATGCCGTGGCGGTGCTGGTGATTGCCTGCCCCTGCGCACTGGGCCTGGCCACGCCGGCCGCCATCATGGCCGGCACCGGCGTGGCGGCCAAGCATGGAATCCTGATCAAAGACGCGCAGGCGCTGGAGCTGGCGCACACCGCGCGCGTGGTGGCCTTTGACAAAACGGGCACTCTGACCGTGGGCCAACCGCGCCTCACCGCGCTGGTGCCCGTGGGTCTGGCGGAGGATGAAGCGCTGGGGCTGGCTGCGGGGCTGCAGAGCGGCAGTGAGCACCCGTTGGCCCATGCGGTGCTGCAGGCGGCCAAGGCGCGGGGACTGACGATGTTGGCGCCTACTGACGTGCAAACTGTCTCGGGCCGGGGAACACAGGGGGTCGTGGCTGGACGCACGTTGCTGCTGGGCAGCCTGCGCTGGATGGCTGAACTGGGCGTGGACCTGGCCCCAGTGGCCGATCAAGCCGCGCAGCTGCAGCGCGAAGGCGCAACCGTCTCCGCCATGGCCGAGCGCACGGAAGGCGGCGTGGCGCTGCTCGCATTGCTGGCCTTTGCCGATGAACCCAAACCTGGCGCAGCGCAGGCCCTGGCCACGCTGAAGGCCCGCGGCATCCAGACCGTGATGATTTCCGGCGACAACCGGGGCGCGGCCGAAGCCATGGCAAAGCGCTTGGGGCTGGATGCCAAAGATGTGTTGGCGGAGGTGCTGCCGGGTGACAAGGCGGCCAAGGTGGCGGCGCTGAAAGCCGGAGGCCAAGGGGTTGCCATGGTCGGAGATGGCGTGAACGATGCGCCGGCTTTGGCGGCGGCGGATGTGGGCATGGCCATGGCCAACCCTCACGGCGGCACCGATGTGGCCATGCACGCTGCGGGCATCACGTTGATGCGTGGCGACCCGCTGCTGGTGGCCGGTGCGCTGGACATCAGCCGCCGCACGGTGGCCAAGATCCGCCAGAACCTGTTCTGGGCCTTCGTCTACAACGCCGCCGGCATTCCGCTGGCCGCGCTGGGCTACCTGAGCCCGGTGGTGGCCGGCGCGGCCATGGCGCTCAGTTCGGTGAGCGTGATGGCGAATGCGCTGCTGCTCAAGCGCTGGAAGCCGGATTGATGGTCAAATAGGCCTCCAGCCCCCGTCGATATTGCGCAAGCAGCTCCTGAAACAGGAGCAAATAAAGGACCACCCATGCACCCGCTGCTCACCACCACCGGCCTGTACGTGCTCACCGCGGTGGCCGAAATCGTGGGCTGCTACCTGCCCTGGCTGTGGCTGAACCAGCGCGCGCCGGTGTGGGTGCTGGTGCCGGCGGCGGCCTCGCTGGCGCTGTTTGTCTGGTTGCTCACGCTGCACCCGGCCGCCAGCGGGCGGGTGTACGCGGCCTATGGCGGGGTCTATGTGGCGACCGCGCTGGTCTGGCTGTGGCTGGTGGACGGCGTACGCCCGCAGCTGTGGGACTGGGTGGGGGCTGGCATGGCGCTGGCCGGCATGGCCATCATCGTGCTGGCGCCGCGCAGTCCGGCCTGAGTGCGTCTGGCGCCTACTTCACGCAGGCCGTGAAGTGGTTGTTGCCGTTGGACATGCACTGGTAGAAGCTGCGGTCCTTGCCGCTGGAGAACTGGCAGTGCGCCAGGGTGGTCTGCGCCTTGGCGTTGCGCAGCTTGGCGGCGTTGCTGTCGTGGTCGGCCTGGCTGACATAGCCGTCTTTGAAATTTTTGGCCAGCACTTCCAGCGCGGTGTCGGCCTGGTCTTGTGCATTCTTGACCGCGCTCATGCAGTCCAGCGGCACTTCCTTGGCATCTTTTTTCTTCAGCGCCTGCTCAGCACCTTTGACAAAGTCCTGCACGTCCTTGGGGATCTTTTTGGTGCCATCGGGGTTGTATTCCACCGCCTTGCCGCTGTTGTTGCCCCCAAAGCCGCTGTTGCTGTGCAGTTTGAGCGCCTCGCCGCCCTTTTCCGTCACCGGTGGTTGCGAGCCATAGTGCGTTTTGCCCTCTGCATCCACCCATTTGTAGACGCCCTGGGCGTGCGTCAGCAGGGGGGACAGGCACAGGGCCAGCAAGAGGGGCAGGTAGCGCATGGCGGGACGGCGGCAAGTGAACGGCCCGCCATGGTAGCGTGGGTGTGGGGCGGGCGGAATTTGGCATAAATCAAGAAAAGGGCGCAATTCGCGTACAAACCCAGGTTAGCGCCCATTTCGGGCGACGTCCCCGGACTGGCGGCGGTAAGCTTGCAAGCGCCTTGTTCTGTCTGTCAGACTCTGAAAAAATGCCCGTCTGCACGCGCTGTGCGGGCCCCAAAAAGGAAACAACAATGAACACCATGTCCCTGATGCGGCTCTTCACCATCCGTTTGCGCATGTTGGGCGCCATCGCGATGGTGCTCACTTTGCTGGCCATGCTGGGCGTAGGCGGCCTGTGGGGCATGGGCAAGATCCAGGACCAGAGCGATGCTTTCCTGGACAACTCTTTCGCGGCGATGCAGCACCTTGGCCGCCTGCAGGCCGCCATGAGTACCGTGCGCGAGGCCGAGAAGGACATGATCATTGAGTATGAGCGCCCGGCCGAGGTCGAGAAAGCGTACGCGCGCTGGAAGTCGCAGCTGGATGTGGTCAACGGTATTGCGGCCCACTTCCTGGAAGGCGTGGAGGATGCGGACAACCCTGTCGTACGCCAGTTGCAGGCTGACCTGAAGGAGTACACGAGCCTGTTTGAGCCTGTGGCCAACCAGCTCAAGTCCAGCGGCTACGAGTCCGCCACTATCGCCAACCGCATGAGCCAGAAGGCGCTGGCACAGATTGGCAAGGTCATGCAGCACATGAAGACGCTGGAAGATGTGTTGCAGGAGGATGCCAACAGGGCGGTTCAGGAACAGCAGAAGGTCAGCGGCGTCATCAAATGGCTATTCATAGCCGCGCTGGCGCTGGCCACCGTGGTGGTGGTGCCGCTCACCATCCTGAACATGAACTCCATCTGCCGCCCGCTGGAGCAGGCCCGCCAGCTGGCGCAGGCCATTGCCGGTGGCGACCTGTCGCAGCAGTTCAATGTGCAGGGCAAGGACGAGGTGGCCGATCTGCAGCGCGCCCAGAAAGCCATGCAGGAGGGCTTGAGCGCCCTGGTGTCGCAGGTGCGCAATGCCAGCGAGAGCGTGGCCCTGGCCAGCCAGGAGATTGCCTCGGGCAACCAGGACCTGTCTTCCCGTACCGAGAAGTCCGCCAGCAGCGTGCAGAACACCGTGGGCTCCCTGAGCGAGCTCACCACCAATGTGCAGCAGACCGCCCAATCCGCCCAGACGGCGCGCCAGTTGTCCGATTCCGCCTCGGCCCTGGCCGTGCGCGGTGGCCAGGTGGTGACCCAGGCGGTCAGCAGCATGCACGAGATCTCGGCCTCCAGCAGCAAGATCAGCGACATCATCGGACTGATCGACTCCATCGCCTTCCAGACCAACATCCTGGCGCTCAATGCCGCGGTGGAGGCCGCCCGAGCGGGCGAACAGGGCCGCGGCTTCGCGGTGGTGGCTTCCGAGGTGCGCAGCCTGGCCAAGCGCTCGGCCGATGCGGCGCAAGAGATCAAGGTGCTGGTGGGCAGCAGCGTCACCGCCGTGGACGGCGGCGTGAAGCTGGTGGAAGAAGCCGGTGCCGCCATGCAGGAGATGGTGACCGGCGTGCAACGCGTGGGCGGCATCATTGGGGAAATCACCGAAGCCGCGACCGAACAGTCCAGCGGCATCGCCCAGGTCAATGCCTCCGTAGGCGAGATCGACCAGGCTACCCAGCAGAACGCCGCCTTGGTGGAGCAGTCGGCCGCTGCGGCCGAGTCCCTGCGCGAACAGGCCGAGCGCCTGGCCCAGGTGGTGCGCCAGTTCCGCCTGCAGGACAGCCTGGCCTGATACCGGTCTGAGCCCGGCCTCCATGCACACCGCCGCCCCAGACCGGCAGGCCTGGGCGCTGGCCCTTGCCCTCTCTCTGGGGGCGGCCGTCTCGCTGGGCATCACCCGTTTTGCCTATGGTCTGCTGCTGCCGGCCATGCGCAGCGACCTGGGCTGGAGCTACACCCTGGCCGGCGCCATGAACACGGTCAATGCGCTGGGCTACTTTCTGGGTGCCTTGGCTACGCCCTGGCTGATGCGCCGCTACGGCCCGTCTGTCCTGCTGTGGGGCGGGGCTGCGCTGGCCAGCGGGTTTATGGGGCTGAGTGGCTTTTTTGCCGATGCGCAGCCCTTGTTGCTGCAGCGCCTGTTGGCGGGTGTGGCCAGCGCACTGGTGTTCATTGCCGGTGGCTTGCTGGCGGCGCGTCTGGGTGCACGGTATCCGCAGCATGGCGGCCTGTTGCTGGGCATGTACTACGGTGGCACCGGCTTGGGTATCGTCCTGTCGGCTCTGCTGGTGCCCTGGTTGCTGGAGGCGACCCAAGCGCAGCCACACGGCTGGCGCTGGGCTTGGTGGGTGCTGGCCCTGGCTTGCGCATTGGCCAGTGCGGTGCTGCGCTGGCCGGCTCGCGTGATGGGCGCCTGGGAGGCCCCCGCCGCCGCGGCCGCTGGCGGGTCACAGCGCTTTCACTGGGGCGACTTTGCCTACGGGTTGGCCGGCTACACCCTGTTTGGCGTAGGCTATATCGGCTACATGACTTTTGTGGTGGCGCTCTTGCGCGCCCAGGGCAGTGGGGCTGCGGCCATCACCGTGTTCTATGCGCTGTTGGGGCTGGCTGTGGTAGCGTCCGGCCGCATCTGGGCGGGCCTGCTGGACCGTTACAAGACCGGCCGCCCGCTGGCCACGCTCAATGCGCTGCTGGGCGTGGCCACGGTACTGCCCGCGCTCACGCAGTGGTGGCCCGTGGTGCTAGCTTCGGGGCTGTTGTTTGGCGGGGTGTTCCTCTCCGTGGTGGCGTCCACCACGGCACTGGTGCGGCACAACCTGCCGCCCGTCGCCTGGGCCGCGGGCATCAGTGCCTTCACCACCGTGTTTGCCGCCGGGCAGATCGTGGGGCCCACCGTGGTGGGCTGGATTGCCGATGGCCCCGGTGGCTTGGCGCATGGCCTGCTGTTCTCGGCGGCCGCGCTCTGGCTGGGCGCGGCGCTGGGTGCCCGGCAAAAAGCGCTGGCGCAGGCCCCGGTTTAGGCGGGCTGGCCCACGCGGCCTTCGACAAAGGCCACCATCAGGCGGGCGAAGTCAATGCCTTCATGGCCCTGGGCCAGGCTGGCAATGCTGGCCTCGTAGTGGTCATCACCCAGCAGCGCGCGGCGCTTGTTGAGCAGGTGGGCGCTGTAGTCCTCCACAAACTCGGGGTGCGGCTGGATGCACAGCACATCCTGCCCGCGCGCGTAGGCGGCGATGGGGCAGCGCTCGCTGCTGGCCAGGAGCGTGGCGCCGCTGGGCAGTTCCAGCACTTGGTCCTGGTGGCTGGCCAGCAGCGCAAAGCTGGCGCGCTCGGGTTCGGGCAGCAGATCGCGGGCGTGCCAGGTATAGGTATTGCGGCCGGTAACCCAGCCATTGGGCGCGCGGCCGACCTTGGCGCCCATGCACAGGGCGATCAGCTGGTGGCCAAAGCAGACGCCCAGCAGTTTGGTGTCGGTGTCCAGCAACTCGGTCACGCGGCGGCGCAGCTCCACGATCCAGGGTTCGTCCGAGAACGAGTCGGACTTGCTGCCGGTCAGCAGCACGGCGTCGTAATCCTCAAAAGACTCCGGGTACTCGCCCAGCGGGGTGCTGAAACGGTCCATGGTCCAGTCGTCGGCGCCGGCCTTGCGCAGCACCCGTTCCATCATGGTCGCGTAGTTGCCATAGGTAGGCACCAGGGCGGCTTCTATGGTGTCGTTGTCCAAAATGCAGAGTTTCATGCCCAGATTTTCGCAGTTTCGCCCTGAAAACCACAGCCGTCAGGGTCTTTGGATCATGTAATAAGCCGTAAAGGGTGCTCCGTGCTACATTACCGGACTGCCTGAAGGCCTATTCGGCCGTGCTCCGGCAGCACGTTGCGGCCCCGTGCCGCCCATGCCGTGGGCCCCGCCCTGCCGGCCTTTTCGCAGCGAACTGCAACCCGTTCCATCCACGGCCGTGCCGTGTTGTAGCCCTCTGACCATGGGGCTCGTAAGGGACGCGCAGGGCCGCTGCACACCGATTACCGCCTCTTGAGGAATAGCATATGGCCAAAGAAGACCTGATTGAAATGATGGGTGTCGTCAACGAAGTGTTGCCCGACACGCGTTTCCGTGTGACCCTGGACAACGGTCACCAGCTGATTGCCTACTCCGCCGGCAAGATGCGCAAGAACCACATCCGCATCCTGGCCGGCGACCGCGTGTCGCTGGAACTGTCGCCCTATGACCTGAGCAAGGGCCGCATCAACTTCCGCCACATCGAAGGCCGTGCGCCCATGACCCCACGCCGCTAAACCGGCGTCTGTTGGCGGGGCATCCTGCCCCGCACCTCTGGTAGGCATGACCGGAGGCGCTATCAAAAAAGAAGCTGCTTGCGCACTATCCACGGGCGCCAGCAGCTTTTTTATATCAATTGCGGTACATGCCCAGTTGCAGTGCCCGGCCCCCTGCCAAGGTGCGCGGGGCTGCTGTGAGGCCCGAAGTCCTGCTTCCCACCTTGAAGACGGCCACAACCTGCACCAGATCCTGAGCCTGAGACTTCAGGCTGCTGGCCGCCGCCGCCATCTCCTCCACCAGCGCTGCGTTCTGCTGCGTGGTCTGGTCCATGGAGGTCACGGCCTCCCCTACTTGCGCCACCCCGGCACTCTGTTCGCTGCTGGCTGCGCTGATCTCGCCCATGATGTCGGTCACCCTGCGGATGCTGGTGACGACTTCGGTCATGGTGGCCCCGGCCTGGTCGACCAGGGCGCTGCCCTGCTCCACGCGGGTGACGCTGTCTCCAATGAGGCTTTTGATCTCTTTGGCCGCTTCGGCACTGCGTCCGGCCAGGGAGCGGACTTCACTGGCGACGACGGCAAAGCCTCTTCCCTGTTCTCCGGCTCTGGCGGCTTCCACCGCCGCATTGAGGGCGAGGATGTTGGTCTGGAAGGCGATGCCGTCGATGACGCTGATGATGTCGGCGATCTTGCGGCTGGATTCGTTGATGCCTTTCATAGTCTCGACCACTTGACCCACAACGTCCCCACCCTGGACGGCGACTTTGGAGGCGTTCATGGCGAGTTGGTTGGCCTGGGAGGCGGAATCGGCGTTCTGGCGCACGGTGGCGCCGAGTTCTTCCATGGAGGCTGCGGTTTCTTCCAGGGCGCTGGCCTGTTGTTCGGTGCGGGCGCTGAGGTCGTGGTTGCCTTGGGCGATTTCGGAGCTGGCGGTGGCAACGGATTCGGAGCCGCTACGCACTTGGGAAACCACCTGTGCCAGGCGCTCTTGCATGCGCTGCAGGGCGGCCAGCAGCTGGCCGGTCTCGTTGTCGGAATCCACCAGGATGGATTGCGAGAGGTCACCTTCGGCGATCTGGTCGGCCAGGGCGACGACCACACCGATGGGCTGGGTGATGGAACGGATCAGCCACAGCGCGGCCGCCACCGCGGCGGTTACGGCGACCAGCAGCGCGACCAGCATGACGCTGCGGGCCGTGGTGAAGCTGTCATCGCTGTTATTGCTCGCGGTCACCGCGCCGCCATGGTTCAGGTCGGTCAGCTGTTTGATGGCGGCCTTGATGTTGTCATAGGTGGCCTTGGACTCGTTTTCGAGCAATTTGCGAGCGGGGAACTTGTCGCGCTTGGTGGACAAGTCCACCAACTGCGCATGCTGCTCCAGGTATTTTTTCCACTCGGCTTCGAAGGTGACGTAAATCGCCTTTTCCTCGGCACTGTCGATGTGACCGGCGTACTCGCCGCGCACTTTTTCAATGGAGGCCAGCGCCTCGACCATGACCTTGTTGATGCGGTCCATCGCGCCTTCATCGCTGTTTTGCACGTGCTGGCTCTCAAGCGCCCGCAGTTCGGCAATATTGGCCCGCAGAGTACCCACCAGCTCAATGCTGGGTAGCCAGTCGCCTGTGATTTGCCGGGTGTTCCCGCGCATGGCCTGCATTTGCAGGATGGCAACGACCACCACCCCGACCAGCAATGCTGTCAACAAACCCATCGCGCTGATCAAGCGTGTGGATATCTTGAGATTCTTGAATTTCATGGCCCGTGTCTCCTCGTATTTTTAGTGGGGCAACTTCATTTAACCTGTAAACAAATGCGCTGGCAATCCAGGGCTGTCGACCTCCACGGCGAATAGCGCGCCGGCCAGCGGCTCGCTGAACGGAGCCACGCCCGCTGGGGGGCTGGCGCTGGTAATGAACAGGGTGCGCAGCTGCGGCCCGCCAAAGGTGCAGCCGGTCAGCTGGCTGGCGGGGAGCTGGATGCGCAGCAGCTCCTGCCCGGTTTCAGGGTGGTGGCAGCTCAGGCGGCCGGTGCCTGCGCGTGCCAGCCAGATACGACCTGCTGCGTCGGTACATAGGCCCTGGGGCGTGCCTTCGTGCCGGGGGAGTGTGAGCCAGTTGTATGCGGCTCCCAATGTGCCGTCGGTCTGGAGCGTGTGCGCACGAATCCGGCTTTGGGCCGGGTCGGACACCAACAGGGTTTGCTGGTCGGCAGTCCAGGTCAGCCCCGGGCTGTCGCCCAGGTTGCCCAACTGGCGGGTGCAGCGCGAACCGCCGGCGTAGCGGTAGAGCGCGCCGGTGGGGGTGGGGTGACTGGGGGATGTGCTGGCCCAGAAGCGCCCGTTTGCATCGCAGACGCCGGCGCGCAGCCGGTTGCCGGGTTGGGCCGGTTCGGGCCGGTGCAGCAGTTCCAGGCGTGCGGTATCGGGGTCAAAGAAAGCCAGCTCGTGCTGCAGGGCCAGCAACAGGCCGCTATGCCCAGCGCGTTCGGCCAGCGCGCTGACGGGCTGGCCGACGGTCCAGCTGTCGCGCAGTTTCTGGGCGGGCTGGAAGCGGTGGAGCTGTTGTCCTGCCGTATCCAGCCAGTAGAGCGCGGACTCGCGCACCGACCAGAGGGGCGAAGCGCCCTGCAGCGCCTGGGCGCTCCAGACGCTGCGAACCTCTCCCAGCACTGCGGGCAGCGGGCAGTGCCGGGGTGGTGTTGCCTGCAACACCGCAGACATATCAGTGCGAGTCGCGCGGGACTCCGGCGCCACTGCCACCGACCAGGAAGTCCAGGTCGGCGCCCAAGTGGGCCTGTTGCACGGTTTCGACGTAGAGCTTGTACCAGCCGCGTTTGGGTTTCTCGGGCGCTTGCCAGGCGGCCAGGCGACGCGCCAGTTCTTCGTCCGACACTTCCAGGTGCAGCTTGCGCTCGGGCACGTTGAGTTCAATCATGTCGCCGTTCTGCACCACAGCCAGCGGGCCGCCGGCGGCGGCTTCTGGGCTGGTGTGCAGCACGGTGGTGCCGTAGGCGGTGCCGCTCATGCGGGCGTCAGAGATGCGCACCATGTCGGTAATGCCCTTCTTGAGCACCTTGGGCGGCAAGGGCATGTTGCCTACTTCGGCCATGCCGGGGTAGCCGCGCGGGCCGCAGTTCTTGAGCACCATGACGCAGTTTTCGTCGATGTCCAGGTCCGGATCATCAATCTTGGCGTGGAACTCTTCGATGGACTCGAACACCACGGCACGGCCCCGGTGCTGCAGCAGGTGCTTGGACGCAGCAGACGGCTTGATCACGGCACCGTTGGGCGCCAGGTTGCCGCGCACCACGGCAATGCCGGCGGCGGGCATGAAGGGCTCGTCCACGGTCTTGATGACTTCGCGGTTGTAACAAGGAGCGTTTTCCACGTTTTCGCGGATGGTCTTGCCGTTGACGGTAATGCAGTCGCCGTGCAGCATGGGCAAGATTTCGCGCATGACCGCAGGCAGGCCGCCGGCGTAGCAGAAGTCTTCCATCAGGTACTGGCCAGACGGTTGCAGGTTCAGGATGTTGTTCACTTCCGAACCCAGCTTGTCGAAGTCTTCCAGCTTCAGGTCCACGCCCAGGCGGCCGGCAATGGCCAGCAGGTGGATCACGGCGTTGGTGGAGCCGCCAATGGCCGCGTTGGTGCGGATGGCGTTCTCAAAGGCCTTGCGGGTCATGATCTGCGACATCTTGATGTCTTGCTTGACCATTTCCACGATGCGGCGGCCGGTGAGCTGGGCCAGGCGCTTGCGGCGTGTGTCGGCGGCGGGGATGGCGGCGTTCTCGGGGAAGGCCATGCCCAGTGCTTCGACCATGCTGGCCATGGTGGAGGCCGTGCCCATGGTCATGCAGGTGCCGCTGGAGCGGTGCATATCGCTCTCGCAGGAGGTGAATTCCTGCATGGTCATCTGACCACCGCGCACCATCTCGGACATTTGCCACACGCCAGTACCGGAGCCCACGTCCTTGCCGCGGAACTTGCCGTTGAGCATGGGGCCGCCGGAGAGGCCGATGGTGGGCAGGTCGCAGCTGGCCGCGCCCATCATCAGGGATGGCGTGGTCTTGTCGCAGCCCATGAGCAGCACGACGCCGTCGATGGGGTTACCGCGGATGCTTTCTTCCACGTCCATGGAGGCCAGGTTGCGGAACAGCATGGCCGTGGGGCGCAGCTGGGTTTCGCCCAGAGACATGACGGGGAATTCGAGCGGGAAGCCGCCGGCTTCGTACACACCGCGCTTGACGAATTCAGCAAGTTCACGGAAGTGGCCGTTGCAGGGCGTCAGCTCGCTCCAAGTGTTGCAGATGCCAATGATGGGGCGACCGTCCAGCAGGTCGTGGGGGTAGCCCTGGTTCTTGAGCCAGCTGCGGTGCACAAAGCCGTCACGGTCTTGGCGGCCGAACCAGGCGTGGCTGCGGCGGAATGGGGGCTTTTCGGAGTCCATGGGGTATGCCTCGGTTTTGTAGGGAGGAGATTCCTCCAGTTCTTGACAGCCGGCATGGTATCAATGCACAGTGATAATAGAAAATGAATTAACTAGCAATTTATATATCTAAATTGCAATCACAAAAAAAGGAAAAATATGTCAGCAGTTTCTAGCTTGGCGCGTTATCCCAGCTTGCAGGGGAAAAGCGTCTTCATCACCGGCGGTGGCACCGGCATCGGAGCGGCCATGGTCAGCGCCTTTGCCGAGCAAGGCGCGCGCGTCGCCTTTGTAGACGTGGCCACCGAGCCCAGCCAGGCCCTGGCCGAGCAGTTGCGCGCCCAAGGCGGCACGGTCTGGTGGCAGGCCTGTGATGTGCGCGATGTGGCGGCCCTGCAGGGCGCGGTGGCAGCGGCCCAGGCGGAGCTGGGCGACTTTTCGGTGCTGGTCAACAACGTGGCGCGCGATGACCGGCACACGCTGGAGTCGGTCACGCCCGAGTACTGGGATGAGCGCATGGCGGTGAACCAGCGCCCCGCTTTCTTTGCCATCCAGGCCGTGGCGCCGGGCATGCGCCGCCTTGGCGGCGGCTCGGTCATCAATCTGGGCTCCACCGGCTGGCAGACCAAGGGCAGTGGCTACCCCTGCTACGCGGTGGCCAAATCGTCCGTCAACGGCCTCACGCGCGGGCTGGCCGATTCGCTGGGGGCGGATCGCATCCGCGTGAACACGGTGTCGCCGGGCTGGGTGATGACGGAGCGCCAGATCAGCATGTGGCTGGATGCGGCTGGTGAGGCCGAGATCCAGCGCAACCAGTGCCTGCCCGACAAGCTCAAGCCCTCGGATGTGGCCCGCATGGTGCTGTTCCTGGCTTCGGACGACGGCGCCATGTGCACCGCGCAAGAATTCAAGGTGGACGCGGGCTGGTCCTGACACCAGACTCGCGACCCTGCCTCAGGGCAGAGGCGGGAAGCTGAATTCTTTGCCGTAGACCGTCATGGCCGAGGCCTTGAGGGCGCGCAGCACCACCTCGCCGGCCGGGGATAGCAGGCGGTCGCGTCGCGTGATGAAGCCAAAGGGCTCCATGTCCAGCGGTAGCGCCACCGGCAGGATGGACATGAGGCCGTGGTTGGCGTAGTAGCGCGCCACGTCCACCGCCATCACGCTGACCATATCGCTCTGCTGCATCATCTTGCTGATGAAGAGCATGGCGCTGGTCTCCACGCTGTTGGTGGGCGGCTGCAGGCCCAGTTCCTGGATCATGAGGTCGAAGCGGTGGCGCAGCATGCTGCCCGCCGGCGGCACGATCCAGCCGTACTGGAACACGTCTTCCAGGCTGGGTTTGATGGCCGTGAGCAGGGGGTGGCCCGGGCGGGCCACGGCGCAGATGGGCTCGTCGGTCACCACCTCGTAGCGCAGCGCGGCCTTGTCGTGCTCGGGTGAGGTGCGGCCCACCAGAATGTCCAGCGTGCCGCGGTGCAGCCGTTCAATGAGCACATTGCTGGGCTCGATCTGGATGGTGATGTGCAGATTCGGGTGGGCCTGCTTGACGGCGGCCACCGTGGGCGGCAGCAGCGCCAGGCCCGGCGCGGTGATGGAGCCCAGGTTGACCTGGCCGAACTGCCCGCTCTTGGCGGCCTGCAGCTCTTCGTGCGCCTGGTTGAGGCTGGCCAGGGCGGCGCGGGCGTGGCGAATCATGGTGTCGCCATACCAAGTGGGGCGCATGCCGCGTGGCAGCCGCTCGAACAAGGCCACGCCCAGCACGTCCTCCAGGTCCTTGAGCAGCTTGGAGGCTGCGGGCTGAGTCATGTTGAGCACTTGGGCGGCGCGGTGAATGTTTCCTTCCTCAGATAGCGCAACAAGTAGCAGTAACTGCCGTGTTTTAAGGCGTGCACGCAAGAACCAGTGTGTGTAGTTCGTCATATCAGGGTTACCACCAATCTATGTTTACGTATCGAAGTAGCTACAAACTATATTAGAAATTAATCTATCACATCCTTATCATGCGGGCTCTGCGCCGACCTGGCAAAGACCCCTTGTGAACCAAAGTTACTAAACAGGAGACATCCCATGACAGCACGTAGAAACACCCTGAAGGCCCTGGTTGCCAGCTTGGCCATCGGCCTGGCCTTCGGCAGCACCGTGGCCAGCGCACAGGACAAAGGCCTGGTCGGCGTAGCCATGCCCACCAAGAGCTCGACCCGCTGGATTGCCGACGGCAACAGCATGGTGACCGCCCTGGCCGCCAAAGGCTACAAGGCCGACCTGCAATACGCAGAAGATGACATCCCCAACCAATTGGCCCAGATCGAAAACATGATCACCAAAGGCGCCAAGGTGCTGGTGATTGCTGCCATTGACGGCACCACCCTGACCAACGTGCTGCAAAAGGCTGCTGACAAGGGCATCAAGATCATTTCCTACGACCGCCTGATCGTGGGCTCCAAGAACGTGGACTACTACGCCACCTTCGACAACTTCCAGGTGGGCGTGCTGCAAGCGCAATCCCTGGAAAAGGGCCTGGGTCTGAAGGAAGGCAAGGGCCCCTTCAACATCGAACTGTTCGGTGGCTCTGCTGACGACAACAATGCCTTCTTCTTCTACGACGGTGCCATGTCGGTGCTGGACCCCTACATCAAGTCCGGCAAGCTGGTGGTCCGCTCCAAGCAGACTGGCATGCAAAAGGTTGCCACCCTGCGCTGGGACGGCCAAGTGGCTCAGGCTCGCATGGAAAACCTGCTGAGCGCCTACTACGGCAAGGACAAGGTCAATGCTGTGCTGTCTCCCTATGACGGCCTGTCCATCGGCATCATCTCCGCGCTGAAGGGCGTGGGCTACGGCACCGCTGCGCAACCCATGCCTTTCGTGTCCGGCCAGGATGCTGAAGTGCCTTCCGTGAAGTCCATCATCCGCAAGGAGCAGTACTCCACCATCTTCAAGGACACCCGCGAACTCGCCAAAGTGGCCGCCAACATGGTGGACGCTGTCATGAGCGGCAAGCAGCCTGAAATCAACGACACCAAGACCTACAACAACAAGGTCAAGGTCGTTCCTTCCTACCTGCTGAAGCCTGTGGCTGTGGATCTGAGCAACTACAAGCAAGTTCTGGTGGGCAGCGGCTACATCAAGGAAGAGCAGCTCAAGTAATCAGGGTTGCGTGTAAAAAGAGGCCCTGTGCCCCCAAAGCACAGGGCTTTTTACATTCTCCCCGGGTTCAAGAGAACGATAGTCGAGGCAACATGGTCGAACCAATCCTAGAAATGCGCGGAATGCGCAAGACATTCCATGGCGTGACGGCGCTCAGCAATGTGAACCTCACGGTGCTGCCGGGCCAGATCCATGCCATCGTTGGAGAAAACGGCGCCGGCAAGTCCACCCTCATGAAGGTCCTCAGTGGCGTGTACCCGCATGGCGAGTACGAAGGCGAAATCCGCTACCAGGGCCAGGAGTGCAAGTTCAAAGGCATTCACGACAGCGAGTCGGTGGGCATCATCATCATCCACCAGGAGCTGGCGCTGGTGCCGCTGCTGTCCATCACCGAAAACATCTTTCTGGGCAACGAGCAGGCCAGCAAGGCCGGCGTGATCGACTGGAACACCTCCTACGTCAAGACCCAGGCGCTGCTGCAAAAGGTCGGGCTCAAGGAGTCGCCCAACACCCTCATCACCAACCTCGGTGTGGGCAAACAACAGCTCATCGAAATTGCCAAGGCCTTGTCCAAGGAAGTCAAGCTGCTGATTCTGGACGAGCCCACTGCCAGCCTGAACGAGAAAGACAGCGATGCGTTGCTGGAACTGCTGCTGGAGCTCAAGCGCCAGGGCATCGCCTGCATCCTGATCTCGCACAAGCTCAACGAAATTTCCAAGGTGGCCGATGCCATCACCGTGCTGCGCGACGGCGCCAGCGTGGCCACGCTGGATTGCAGCGAAGGTCCGGCCAACGAGGACGTGATCATCCGCAACATGGTGGGCCGCGAGATGGCCGACCGCTACCCCCGGCGCACGCCCAACATCGGCGACAAGGTGTTCGAGGTCAAGAACTGGACCGTGCACCACGCCGAGCATGCCGACCGCCGCGTCATCAAGGGCGTGGACCTGCACGTCAAGCGTGGCGAGATTGTCGGCATTGCCGGCCTCATGGGCGCGGGCCGCACCGAACTGGCCATGAGCATCTTCGGCCGTACCTACGGCCAGAACATCAGCGGCCAGGTGCTGCTCCATGGCAAGGAAGTGGACACCAGCACGGTGCAAAAGGCCATCAACCACGGCATTGCCTACGTGACCGAAGACCGCAAGGGCTACGGTCTGGTGCTGGATGAAACCATTGCCTGGAACACCACGCTGGCCAATCTGCCGGCTGTGGCCAAGCGCTCTGTGGTGGACGAGGGCCAGGAGTTCAGCGTGGCGCAGGACTTCCGCAAGAAGCTCAACATCCGCAGTCCCAATGTGTTTGCGCGCACCGTCAACCTCTCCGGCGGCAACCAGCAAAAAGTGGTGCTGAGCAAATGGCTGTTCTCGGAGCCCGAGGTGCTGATCCTCGACGAGCCCACGCGCGGTATCGACGTGGGTGCCAAGTACGAGATCTACACCATCATTGCGCAGCTGGCCGCAGAGGGTAAATGCGTGCTCATGATCTCCAGCGAAATGCCGGAGTTGCTGGGTATGTGCGACCGCATCTGCGTGCTCAATGAGGGCGCCTTTGTGGCGGAATTCCCCGCCGCCGAAGCGACCCAGGAAAAAATTATGCGATCTATCGTGACATCAGGAGTGAATTGACATGGCAACCCCCAATACAGGCGCAACACCAGCACCAGCAGGCAGCGGAGGCGTTGCCGCGTTCCTGAAAAACAATCTGCGTGAGTACGGTCTGCTCATCGCCCTGGTCATCATCATGGTGTTTTTCCAGGCGAAGACCGATGGCACGCTGTTCCAGCCGCTGAACCTGACCAACCTGATCCTGCAGAACAGCTACATCATCGTGATGGCGCTGGGCATGTTGCTGGTCATCGTGGCCGGCCATATTGACCTCTCGGTCGGGTCGGTGTGCGGTTTCATCGGCGCCGTGGCCGCCGTGCTCATGGTCAACTACAACTGGCACTACGTGCCCGCCACCATCGTCTGCCTGATTCTGGGTGGCGTGATCGGTGCGGCCCAGGGCTACTGGGTGGCCTTCTACAAGATCCCTTCCTTCATCGTCACGTTGGCCGGCATGCTGGTCTTCAAGGGCCTGGCCTTGGCCGTGCTCGAAGGCGCATCCGTAGGCCCCTTCCCACCCGAGTTCCAGCTGCTCAGCACCGGCTTCATCCCCGACCCCTTCTCCGGTGAAAACCTGCGCATCGCTTCGTTGGTGCTGGGCCTGCTGATTGCGCTGGCCATGCTGGTGACCAAGGTGCGTGACCGCGCGGGCCGTACCCAGCACGGCATGGAAAACGAGCCCATGGCCATCTTCGCTGCGAAGAACCTGGTCTTTGTGGCCATGATCGTCGCCTTCACCTACCTGCTGGCGTCCTACAAGGGCCTGCCCAATGTGCTCATCGTCATGTTGCTGCTGATGCTGGCGTATGACTTTGTCGCCTCCAAGACCACTATCGGTCGCCGCATCTACGCCCTGGGCGGCAACGAAAAGGCGGCTCGCCTCTCCGGCATCCGCACCGAACGCCTGACCTTCTACACCTTCATCAACATGGGTGTGTTGTCTGCTTTGGCCGGCCTCATCTTCGCAGCCCGCCTCAACACTGCCACGCCCAAGGCGGGTCTTGGATTCGAGCTGGACGTGATCGCGGCCTGCTTCATCGGTGGCGCATCCGCCTCCGGTGGCGTGGGCAAGGTGCTGGGCGCAGTGATCGGCGCCTTCATCATGGGCGTGATGAACAACGGCATGTCCATCATGGGCATTGGCATCGACTGGCAACAGGTCATCAAGGGCCTGGTGCTGCTGGCCGCCGTCTGCTTTGACGTCTACAACAAGAACAAATAAGGATCCACATGTTTACTGCTGCAAACGCCCGCTACAAGGGTGTGTTCCCTGTCGTCCCGACCACCTTCAACGATGCAGGCGCGCTCGATCTGGAGAGTCAGAAACGTTGCGTCGACTTCATGATCGAGGCTGGCTCCACCGGCCTGTGCATCCTGGCCAATTTCTCCGAGCAGTTCGTCCTCAGTGATGCCGAGCGCGAGACATTGACCCGCACCATCCTCGAACACGTCAAAGGTCGCGTCCCGGTCATCGTCACCACCACCCACTTCAGCACCGACATCACCATCGCCCGCAGCGTGCTGGCGGAGCAGCTCGGCGCCTCCATGGTCATGGTCATGCCTCCGTACCACGGCGCCACCATCCGGGTGCCAGAGGCCCAGATCTACGAGTACTTCACCCGCCTCTCGGATGCCATCAACATCCCCATCATGATCCAGGACGCCCCCGTGGCCGGCACCCCCTTGTCCGTCCCCTTCCTGGCCCGCATGGCCCAAGAGATCAAGAACGTCGCCTACTTCAAGATCGAGACCGCCGGTGCCGCTTCCAAACTGCGCGAACTCATCCGCGTGGGTGGTGCCGCCATCGAGGGCCCCTGGGATGGCGAAGAAGCCATTACCCTCATGCCCGACCTGGACGCCGGTGCCACCGGCGCCATGACCGGCGGCGCCTATCCTGACGGCATCCGCAAGATCGTGGACGCCTATGCGGCAGGCAAGCGCGATGAGGCTGCAGCCCACTACGAAAAGTGGCTGCCGCTGATCAACTACGAGAACCGCCAGGGCGGCATCCTCACCGCCAAGGCCCTGATGAAGGCTGGCGGCGTCATTGCCAGCGAGGCAGGTCGCCACCCCTTCCCGGCCATGCACCCCGCTGTGCGTGAGGGACTGTTGGATACAGCCAAGCGCCTGGACCCCATGGTTCTGCGCTGGGGCAAGTAAACCCACCACCCACTGGGAGGCACCTATGTCGGAAAACACCGTTTTCAAGCTCTTGGGCCGCCGCTTGCGCCTGGCCGTCATCGGTGGCGGTCCCGGCTCCTTCATCGGTGCCATGCACCGCCAGGCCGCCCGGCTTGATGACCGCTACGAACTCGTGGCTGCGGCCCTGTCGTCCGACCCTGAGCGCTCCCGTATCACCGGGCAGGGCATTGGCGTGGTGCAGGACCGCTGCTACCCCAGCGGGCAGGCCCTCATTGATGCGGAAGCCGCGCGCCCCGATGGTGCCGAAGTCATCGCCATCATGACGCCCAACGACAGCCACTACCAGTTCGCCATGCAGGCGCTGGAACGCGGGCTGGACGTGATTTGCGACAAACCCATGACCAACACCCTGGCCGAAGCCGAGGCCCTGCATGCGCGCGTGCAGGCCACGGGCCTGGTGTTTTGCCTCACGCACAACTACACCGGCTACCCCATGGTGCGCCAGGCCAAGGCCATGGTCGTGGCTGGTGACATCGGCGATGTGCGTCTGGTACAGGTGGAGTACGTGCAGGGCGGTCGCGCCAAGGCTGGCCCCGGCCGCAAGGCCTGGAAGGAAGAGCCGGCGCGTGGCGGCCCTTCGCTGGTGCTGGGTGACATTGGCACCCACGCGCACAACCTGTTGCGCTTCATCACCGGGTTGGAAGTCGCCGAGGTGGCGGCTGATGTGGGCAGCATCGTGCCCGACCGCATCACCCACGATTTCGCCGGCGCCATGCTGCGCATGAGCAATGGCGCACGCGGCAGCTTCTGGGTCACCCAAGCGGCGGCTGGTGTGGAAAACGGCCTGCGCATCCGCGTGAGCGGCTCCAAAGGCAGTCTGGAATGGCACCAGGAGCACCCACAGGTGCTGCAGTTCAAGCCCTTGGATGCGCCCGCCCAGGTGCGTACGCCCAACGGCCCGGGTACCCTGCCGCTGTCGGCGCGCGCCTCGCGCATCGTGGCCGGCCACCCTGAAGGCTTCCACGAAGCTTTTGCCAACCTCTACACCGACGCGTCCGATGCCATTGCGGCACGCCGCAGCGGCCAGACAGCCGACCCGCTGTCCCTGCATTTCCCCAACGCCACCGATGGCCTGCAAGGCATCCGCTTTGTGGCCGCCGCGGTGGCCTCCAGCCAACAGAACGGTGCGTGGACCGCGCCCTAACCTGCTCTTTCCTATGACGACTCCTCAACACAACAACCTCATCAACGGCGAATGGGTGGCTGGCGCCAGCTACGCGCCCAACCTCAACCCCAGCAACCTGGGTGACGTCATCGGCGAATACGCCCAGGCCGACGTAGCGCAACTGAATGCCGCCGTCGCCGCTGCCCAAAAAGCCTTCCCCGCCTGGTCCACCAGCGGCATCCAGGCGCGTGCCGATGCCCTGGACAAGATCGGTACCGAAATCCTCGCCCGCAAGGAGGAACTCGGCACCCTGCTGGCCCGCGAAGAAGGCAAAACCCGCGCCGAAGGCATAGGCGAAGCCGCCCGTGCCGGCAACATCTTCAAGTTCTTCGCCGGCGAATGCCTGCGCCTGGCCGGAGAAACCGTGCCTTCGGTCCGTCCCGGCATCGGTGTGGAAGTCACCCGCGAGCCGCTGGGTGTCATCGGCCTCATCACCCCCTGGAACTTCCCCATCGCCATTCCTGCCTGGAAGATTGCCCCGGCATTGGCCTACGGCAACTGCGTCGTCCTGAAACCTGCAGATCTGGTCCCCGGCTGCGCCTGGGCCCTGGCCGACATCATCAGCCGCAGCGGCATCCCTGCCGGCGTCTTCAACCTCGTCATGGGTTCTGGCCGTGTCATTGGTGACGCCCTGGTCAACCACCCCGGCATCACTGCCATCAGCTTCACCGGCTCTGTCGGCGTGGGCCAGCGCATTGCTGCTGCTTGTGCCGGCCACATGAAGAAGGTGCAGCTGGAAATGGGTGGCAAGAACCCCCAGGTCATCCTGGACGATGCCGACCTGAACGTGGCGGTCGAGCTCAGCGTGCAAAGCGCCTTCTATTCCACCGGCCAGCGCTGCACCGCGTCCAGCCGCCTCATCGTTACCGACAAGATCTACCCCGCCTTCATTGAAGCCATGCAGAAACGCATGGCTGCCATCAAGGTGGGTGACGCCCTGGAAGCCGGCATTGACATCGGCCCCGTGGCCTCGCAGCCCCAGCTGGAGCAAGACCTCTCCTATGTGGAAATCGGCAAGGCCGAAGGCGCCACCCTGCTCACAGGCGGTGAGCGCCTGAGCCGTGGCACCGAGGGTTACTACATGGCCCCCGCCCTGCTGGTGGATAGCACCGCCGCCATGCGTATCAACCGTGAAGAAATCTTTGGCCCGGTGGCCAGCGTCATCCGCGTCAAGGACTACGAAGAAGCGCTGTTCACCGCCAACGACACGCCCTTTGGCCTGTCCGCTGGCATTGCCACCACCAGCCTGAAGTACGCCACGCACTTCAAGCGCCACAGCCAGGCGGGCATGGTGATGGTGAACCTGCCGACTGCCGGGGTGGACTACCACGTGCCGTTTGGCGGGCGCAAGGGCTCCAGCTACGGGCCACGGGAACAAGGCAAGTACGCGGCCGAGTTCTTCACCACCGTCAAGACCGCTTACACGCTCGCCTGATTCAAACAATAACGAGGAGACAGGCATGCGACCCCTACGACGGTTCTTTTTAAGTGCAGTGTTGTTGGGGTCCATGCCCTGGGCCCACGCACAGATCGCCAGCAAAGGCGGCGTGGGCATCCTCATGCCCACTGTCACCTCGCAGCGCTGGGTGGTGGACGGTCTGGCCATGGTGCGCGCCATGGACAAGCTGGGCTACCGCCCCGACCTGAAATACGCCAACGACGACATCGCCACCCAGATCGCGCAGACGGAGGAGATGATCAAGGCCCCTGACATGAAGGTGCTGGTCATCGGTGCCATCGACGGCAGCAAGCTCGCACCCGTGCTGCAAAAGGCGGCTGAGAAAAAGATCAAGGTCATCGCCTACGACCGCCTGATCCGCGACACGCCCCACGTGGACTACTACGCCACGTTCGACAACTTCCAGGTCGGTGTGCTGCAGGGCTCCGACATCATCGAGCGCCTGGGGCTGGACAAGGGCAAAGGCCCGTTCAACATCGAGCTGTTCGGCGGCTCGGCGGACGACAACAACGCCTTCTTCTTCTACGACGGCGCCATGTCCGTGCTCAAGCCCTATATCGACAAGGGCAAGTTGGTCATTGGCTCGGGCCAGATCGGCATGGACAAGGTCTCCACGCTGCGCTGGAGCGGCTCGGTGGCGCGCGCACGTCTTACGCAGATTCTGGACAAGTACTACGCCAAGCAGCGTCTGGACGCCCTGCTCTCGCCCTATGACGGCATCAGCATCGAGCTCCTCACCGCCATGAAGAAGGCCGGCTACGGCCAGGGCAGCGGCCACCCCCTGCCCGTGGTGACAGGGCAAGACGCCGAGATGCCCTCGGTGCGCTCCATCATTCGTGGCGAGCAAAGCTCCACCGTCTTCAAAGATAACCGCGAGCTGGCCCAAGTCACCACCACCATGGTGGACGCCATCCTCTCCGGCAAGAAGCCGCTCATCAACGACGAGAAGACCTACAACAACGGCCAGAAGGTGGTGCCGTCCTACCTGCTCAAGCCCATGAAGGTGGATGTGGAAAACTGGCGCGCGGCGCTGGTCAACTCCGGCTACTACAAGGCCGACCAGTTCCGCTGATCGCGGCTTAGCCGCGGCGCTGGCGCACGGCTGCGGCCAGTTCCTGCAGCACCGGCACGGTCTGCGCCAGGCTGATACAGGCATCGGTCACGCTCAGACCGTGCTTCAGTGCCTGGCCGGGCACGATGTCCTGCCGGCCCTCGTTAATGTGGCTCTCGATCATGATGCCGGTGATGCGCTTGTCGCCCGCTGTGATTTGCGCTGCCACATCCTGCGCCACCACGATTTGCCGCGCGTGCTGCTTGCTGCTGTTGGCGTGGCTCACGTCGATCATCACCTGCTCGCGCTGGCCTGCCGCCTTGAGCAGCGTGCACGCTGCATCCACGTCGGCAGCAGAGTAGTTGGGCTGCTTGCCGCCGCGCAGGATCACGTGGCAATCGTCGTTGCCCCGGGTCTCAAAAATCGCCGCCTGGCCCATCTTGGTCATGCCCATGAAGGCGTGCGCCGCCTTGGCGGCCTGGATCGCGTCGGTGGCCACCTTGATGCCACCGTCCGTGCCGTTCTTGAAACCCACGGGGCAGGACAGGCCGCTGGCCAGCTGGCGGTGGCTCTGGCTCTCGGTAGTGCGCGCGCCAATGGCGCCCCAGCTCACCAGCTCGCTGATGAATTGCGGCGACAGCAGGTCCAGAAATTCGGTGCCCACAGGCAGGCCCAGCGCCAGCACATCCAGCAGCAGGCGGCGCGCCAGCTCCAGCCCTTCGTTAATGGCAAAGCTGTCGTCCAGGTGCGGGTCGTTGATATAGCCCTTCCAACCCACGGTGGTGCGCGGCTTCTCGAAGTACACGCGCATCACCACCAGCAGATCGTCCTGCAAGGCATCGGCCTGCACCTTGAGCGCCCGCGCGTACTCCATAGCCTGGTCATGGTCATGGATGGAACAGGGGCCCACCACGACCACCAGCCGGTCGTCCTGCCCATGCAGCACGCGCGAGATCGCCGCCCGGCTGCTCTCCACCAGCGCCTCGGCCGCGGCCGGCACCGGCAGCTTTTCCTCCAGCAGCGCCGGTGTGATGAGCGGGCGCACCGCGCCAATGCGCACATCGTCGATGCGCGTAGTGTCGTGGGTGGTGAGGTGGGCGGCGGTGGAGCTGGTCATGCTATGAAATAAATAGCTGCTTGCGCAGATTGAATGAGGGCTAGAAGGTGATTTTATTAAAAGCTTGCCCGATAGCTAACGGGGTCTAGATCGCAGTGAATATCGATTGCCCCCGGTAGATCAAACAGCTTGGGCTGTTTCTTGAACTCGAACAGCCGATACAGGTGAAACTGCTGACTGGCAATTTTCGAAAGTGCAAGTTCGTTCTTGGACACAAAGAAGGGCGTTTCTTTGCTGAAGCTGGTGGTCTTTACTTCAATGAGACGTTCGCGCCCATCCGTTTCGAAAGATAGAACGTCATACCCGAGTCCGTCGCCTTTAGTTTTCGAAACATGCTCAACCCGATCTGCTAGTCGGTGTTCACCCAATGCATTCAGGCGCCAATGCTCATACAGCGTTACAAATTCTTCGCCTGCAAGCCCCAAGGACATGTTTTGTGCCTCTCGCTCCAAATAGTCTCGCTTGGATGCTTTGAAAGTAGGATTCATTGAGGACTCAGATGCTCGATGTTGCTTCTTGGGGCTCTCTGTTTTTACTGACTTGAAATCGGTCCATTGAGGTGTTGCTACCGGCTGTTGTACCGCTGACAGAACGATTTCGTCCAAGGACTCCTTAGTCTTGAGCTGTTGCGTAACGACTTCGACTAGAAGATGCTGGTAGTTCGCACGAGGCTGGTATCCGCGAATGCTGGGGTATCCCAGGTCAATGAGGGCTGCACTGATATTGCAGTGTTTGAACTCAATTGAACCCTCCGAGCGGTTGGAGAGTTTGGCTTGAAGGTGGCGGCGATGTTCTGTTTTGCTAAAGCGTTGACCGGCCAGTTCAAGCGTGAGCATGTGAAGATAGTCAGCAACGATCGCCTCGACTTCCTCTCTTGTCCATTCCATAGTCACTCCCAATTCACATGCCTGATTGTGTCCGATCAAAAATGTGCCGATAGTTGTTCCGATAGCGATAGCCTCTACTCATGTCCAACGCCACAGACAACCCCAACGACCTCCCCACCAGCCTAAAGTGGGGGCCATTCGCCATCGTGCTCGTGTGGCTGGCCATCATCGGCGGACTGTATTTTGTGTCCGCCCAATACCTCAAACCCAAACCCGTGGTCACGTTACCGGGTGGTGCGTTGGTAATTCCCATGGCACGCGATGGGCATTTCTATGCCACGGGCACGGTAGCGGGGCAGCCGGTGGAGTTTCTGATCGACACCGGTGCTTCCATGGTGGTGGTGAGCGAGGCGCTGGCGAAGCAGGCTGGGTTGACCGGGGGCACGCCCACCGTGTTCAAGACAGCCAATGGCGATTTGGCGGGGCGCATCCATGCGGATGTGCCGGTGGCGCTGGGCTCTGCGCAGGTCTCGGCGGTGCGGGTGGGGGTTGGGCTGGTAGGCGGCGAACCCGACGAGGCCTTGCTGGGTCAGGGCTTTCTCAACAAATTCGACGTCACCCTCAGCGACCGCCAGATGACACTGCGGCCCAAAGCGCCCTGAGTCCGCGTGAAGTCGGGCTAGACCAGCCCGTGCCGCTCCATCACCTCGCGCCACGCGGCCAGCTTGCGCTCGAAGCTCCAGCTCGCATTCGCCGGGCTGGTGCTCGGTAGCTTGTAGACCGGTACGCTCAGGGTTGCGGTGTGGTGGGCGTGCTTGTAGCTCTCACCGCCGTTGTGGCCTATGGCCTGCAGCTGCGGCAGGCGCAGGCCGGCAATGTCGTTGGCCACAGCGTTGCGGATGGCCGTGTCCAGGCTGCCTTCGCGCTCGCAGCTGGCGTACACATCCCACACGCCCAGGCCCCGCTCCAGCAACCATGCGCTACGCTTTTCATAGCTGCTCGCGCATATTTCATGGGGGCTAGATGGCCAAATGGCCTGCAATATCTTCCAGAATTGGTTTTGCGGGTGCGCGTAGTACTGCTGCGTCTGCAGCGAGCGCACGCCCGGAAAGCTGCCCAGGATGAGCACCCGCGTGGCGGGGGAGACCAGGGGTGGCAGTCCGGTGAGCGTTGTGGCGGTCATGGGCCTATTGTCCGGCCCCGGCCGGCTTACTGCGGGATGAAGCGCAGCCGGTAGATCAGCGCGCTCTCCGCATTCATGCGCGGCAGCGGCAGGCCCACGGCGGCCAGCCATGCGCCATGCGCCGTGGGTGGCAGACCCTGCTGCGCGCCGGCGGCCAGGGCGGCGTCGTTGAGCGGGCTGCTGGTCCAGTCGGGCGGCGTGGGGTCCAGCCGTTCGATCGTGTAGTGCGCAGCGGGGCGCAGCATGGGCAGGCGCAGGGGCGGTGTGTTGCGGTGGCTGGTGGGGGCGGTGCGGTACACCAGCAGCAGCACTTCGCTGGCACCGGCATCGCCATGGGCCTGCCACAGCACGCCGTCACCCGCCTCGCCCAGCCACACCTGGCCGGTGTGCAGGCGGTTGCGCAGCTGCTTGTAAAGGCCCACCCACTGGCCGACGGCCATGCGTTCGGCGTCGCTGAGGTGGCGTACATCGGCCTCAATGCCCAAATGTCCGCTGATGGCCACGCCGGCGCGGAAGTTCAGGCTCTGGCTGCGACCCGTGGTGTGCGCAGGCGCGGGGCCAATGTGGGCCCCCAAAATTTCCGGCGGCAAAAACTGCAGCGCACCGCGCTGGATAGCTATGCGCGACAAGGCATCGTTGCAGTCACTGGTCCAGACGCGGTGGGTGTGGGCCAGTGCGCCCATGTCCAGCCGCCCACCGCCGGAGGCGCAGCTCTCCATCTCCAGCTCCGGGTGGGCGGCGCGCACGCGGTCCCACAGCGCGTACAGCGCATGCACAAAGCGGCGGTACGCGGGTTGGCTCAACGCGTTACCGGCCGTGGTCAGGTCGCGGTTCATGTCCCACTTCAGGTAGGCAATGGGCACGTTCTGCAGCAAGGTGTCGAGCTTGGTGAACAGGTAGTCCGCCACCTCAGTGCGGGCCACGTCCAGCACCAGCTGGTTGCGCATGGTGAGCAGGGGCCGGCCTTCAAGCTGCAGCGCCCAGTCGGGATGGGCGCGGAAGAGCTGGCTGTCGGGGCTGACCATTTCGGGCTCCACCCACAGGCCAAACTCCATGCCCAGCTCGTTCACATACCGGGCCAGTGGCAGCAGGCCGTGCGGGTACTTGCCGGCATCCGGCCACCAGTCGCCCAAGGCGGCCTGGTCGCTGTGCCGGCCCTGGAACCAACCGTCGTCCAGCACAAAGCGCTCTACGCCCACGCTGGCGGCCGCCGCAGCCAGGGCGCGGATGTCGTCGGTGCGGTGGTCAAAGTAGACCGCCTCCCAGGTGTTCAGGTGTACCGGGCGCGGACGCATGCGGCCGCCGGGCCAGGGCAGGCGGTTGCGCACGGTGGCGTGGAAGTTGGCGGCCAGGCCGTTCAGGCCCTGCGTGGAGCAGCTGGCGAACAGCGTCGGCGTGACCAGCGATTCGCCAGCCGCCAGGCGCACTTCGCCCGGCGCCAGCCATTCACCCATCTGCCATTGGTATTGCCCATCGTGCAGCCATTCAATGGCTTGACGGTGGTTGCCCGACCAGCCCAGCTGTGCGCCGTACACGGTGCCGCTGTGTTGGGTGGCGCCCGGAGTGGTGACCACGGCGCCGGGAAAGCTGTCGTGCGAGGTGCGGCCGCGCCGGTTCTCGCGTTGCCACAGGCTACGCGAGAGCGCGTCCTCCTGTAGCTGAAACTCGTTGGCCCACTGGCCGGTGTAGGAGCGCACGGTGTGCGCATCGCCGGGCAGCGGCACGGTGCCTGCGGCCAGCCATTGCACGTCCAGCACATCGCTGCCGTCGTTAAACAACTCGCTGCGCAGTTGCAGCACATCGTGCGCATCCAGCGTTACCTGCAGCACCAGGCGCAGCTGCGCCACGCTGTCAGTCAGATCAACTGCAATGCTTTGACCCGCCGCCAAGGTCTCGATGCGGCAGCTGGTGAACTGCTGCGCAAACTGCTGGCCGCTGCGATGCGCCAGCAGCGCACTCTGCATGTACCAACCCACGCCAAAGGTGGGCGCCACGCTCAGCGGCTGGTCGAACTCCATGCTGCTGGGCGGGATGGCGCGGCCATCGCGCAGCGGCGCCAGGGGTACGCAGCCGTCTGGCAGGCGCGGGCCCCAGTAGCGCCACAGCGGCGCCTCCTGGGGGCGCACCTCCAGCACCACGCTGCTGTGGGTGCCGTGCAAAACAGTGAAGGTGGCGGAGGCCTCGGACGCGTGGGTGGGCATGAAATCAGTTTATTTGCAGTAAATGCGTGCGCCGCTCTTGTCGAACAGCAGGGCCTTGGCCGCGTCAAAGCGCGCGTCCAGCGCCTGGCCCGAACGCAGGCTGCGGCCGTGTTTGCTTTCCATCACCACCATCACACCGCTGGCAGAACGGCCATACACAAAGGTCTCACCGCCCAGGTGCTCCAGCATGTCGATGGTGACGGGCAGCGTGGCGCTGCCGTCCTCTACAAAGTGCTCGGGCCGTACGCCCACGGACACTTCGGTGCCCACAGCGGGCAATGTGCCGTCCAGCGGCAGGGTGACCACCCCATCGCCAAAGCCGCTGAGGGCGACCTGGCACTGGTTGATGCCGTTGGCCCGCAAATGGTTGGTGACTTTGCCTTCAAAGAAGTTCATGCGTGGCGAGCCGATGAAGCCGGCTACAAAGGTGTTGGCCGGGTTGTCATACAGCTCCAGCGGCGCTCCCACCTGCTCGACCACACCGGCGCGCAGCACCACGATTTTGTCGGCCAGGGTCATGGCCTCCACCTGGTCGTGCGTCACGTAGATGATGGTGCTGCCCAGCTCGCGGTGCAGGCGCGCAATCTCGATGCGCATGTGCACGCGCAGCTCGGCGTCCAGGTTGGAGAGCGGTTCGTCAAACAAGAACACTTGTGGATCGCGCACGATGGCGCGGCCGATAGCCACGCGCTGGCGCTGCCCGCCCGACAGGGCCTTGGGCTTGCGGTCCATGAGCGGCTCCAGGCCCAGAATCTTGGCGGCGGCGTCTACCTTGTTCTTGACCACGTCTTTGGCCACACCGGCGTGCTTGAGGGCAAAGCCCATGTTTTCGCGCACGGTCATGTGGGGGTAGAGCGCGTAGCTCTGGAACACCATGGCAATGCCGCGCTTGGACGGGTCCACGTGGTTCATGACCTGGTCGCCGATGCGCAGCTCGCCGCTGGTGATGTCTTCCAGGCCCGAGATGGCGCGCAACAGCGTGGACTTGCCACAGCCCGAGGGGCCCACGAACACCACGAACTCGCCGTGCTTGATGTCAAGGTCCACGCCCCGGATGATTTCAATATCGCCAAAGGACTTGCGGACTTGTGTGAGTTTGACGTCTGCCATGTTGTATTCCTCGTCGACTCGGTAATTTACGCGGCTTGCAGCGTGACACGCTGCTCACCCATGCGGCGGGTGGATACGCGCAGGGTGATGTAGCCCACCGCACCGGTGGTCTCTACCCAGAAACCGGTGGTGCCACCCTTGAAGGTCAGCAAGTCGGGGCCCAGCAGCTTGGCAGCGCCGCTTACTTCGACATGCACCACATCGTCCATAAACGGCAGCAGGCGGCCAGCCTGGTCCAGCGCGCGCACGATGACGCGGGTGGCATCTTTCTCATGGGCGTGCAATTGGGTGTCGTCCACCTGCACTTGCAGGGTGGTGGGCACCGGGTTGCCGGAGAGCTTGACGGTAGACACCGCTTTGCCGTCGATATAGCCCGTCACCGTGGCATCACGCCACAGCATGCCCCAAGCGCCCAGGTCGTTCATGTTGACGTGGCGGCTGTCGAAGATGACCGGTGCGTGCGGCAGGTGCGGGTACAGCCCACGGTCGGGTTCGGCGCGCTTGGGCGCGAAGTCGCCCACCTGCAGTTCCACGTAGTCGCAGTTGGTCAGCACGATCAGGGGCAGCACTTCGCAGCGGTCTTTCTCGCCCCGGGCCCAGTAGGTCACCGGCTGCAGCACCACTTGCTCGGCCGGGCTGCACTGGCTGGTGTAGCCCCAGGCGGCGAACTTGGGTTCGCGGAAGATGTCCATCACGCCGTGGTGGCAGATGCGATCGCCCGCGCCGAAGTCTTTGTGCGTGTTGTAGTCAAACATGCACCAGCCAATCGCGCCGCTGATGACAGGGTTTTCATACGCCTTGTTCAGCACATCCAGATGGCGGCGCACATGCTCGGCCTGCCGGTCTTCGGGGTCGATGCGCTTGGTGGGGTACATGTGGCCGTTGAACTCGGTCACGAGGTATGGCACCTCGTGGTCCAGGCCGGTCACTTGGCGCGGCTGGCGCAACGGCGTGGGAGCCACACCCTTCATCCATTCCTCGGTGGCCACGTGGCAGAAGTCGTTCACGGTGTACACGTCTTCGAGCAGCTCGCTGTTTTCAATGTAGCGCACGCCACCGGTCTGGCGTGTGGTGTCCAGGGTGCGGGCCATCGCGTTGGTGCGGGTGTAGAAGTCGTGGTTGTCCTGCGACTCGTTGATGCGAACGCCCCAGATGATGATGGAGGGGTGGTTCCAGTCGCGCTCTACCATGCGGCGCACGTTCTCCACCGACTCGTCCTGCCAGGCTTGGCCGCCGATGTGCTGCCAACCGGGAATTTCTTCAAATACCAGCAGACCAATCTCGTCGCAGCGGTCCAGAAAGTAGGTGGACTGCGGGTAGTGGGAGGTGCGTACCAGGTTGCATTTGAGCACGTCTTTCATCACGTCCGCGTCTTTGGCCTGGGCGCGCTGGCCCATGGCGTAGCCCACATAGGGGAAGCTCTGGTGACGGTTCAGGCCGCGGATCTTGACGTGTTTGCCGTTGAGGAAAAAGCCCTCGGTGGTGAAGCGTGCGGTGCGGAAACCAAAGCGGGTGCTGAGCTGGTCGCCATTGCCCAGCGTGGTGCGGACCAGGTAGAGCTGGGGTGCGTCCAGCTCCCAGAGATGCAGGCCGCCGAGTTCGGCAAACGAGGCGCTAAAGCCTTCTGCCGATACCGCCACGGTCTGCTGGTGCAGCACTGCGCCGTCCAAGGTGCATAGTTCCACCAGCGCGCTGCCGGTCACTGCCGCGTTGGTGGGGTTGGCGATGAAGCCCTTGACCAGCACGCCCTTGGCGTCGCTCAGTTCATTGGACGTTTCGACCTTGAGGTTGGCGATCGACACGGCGTCGGTCACCTGCAGCCACACATCGCGGTAGATGCCGGCGTAGGTCAGGTAGTCAATCTGCCCACCGAAGGGGGGGATCTCGGGGTTCTCGCTGCCGTCCACTTTCACGGTGATCAGGTTGTCGCCTTCTTTCAGCAAACCTGTGAGGCGCGCGGTGAAGGGCGTGTAGCCGTCCTTGTGGGCCACCACCTGCTGGCCGTTGACCCAAACCACGCTGTTGGCCATGGCGGCATCAAAGCGCAGACTCACTTCGCGGCCGGCGTACTCGGGCTTCCAGGCCAGGGTGGTCTGGTAGCCGAATTCCTTCTGGAAACTGCGCTCGTCGAAGTAGGTCATGTCCAGGTCGACGGCGTTGTGCGGCAGGCGCACGGTTTCGCCGGGCATGGTCTTGGAGATCAGTTCAGGCGAAAAAGAGGTGTGAAAGGTCCAGCCCGAGACGAGCTTGGTAACGGTACGCATGAGAAAACCTTATTTGACGGAGCCCAGCATGCCCTGTACGAACTGCCGTTGCATTGCGAAGAACACCACGAGGGTGGGAAGGGTGGCGAGCACGGCCGCAACCATGATCACGCCGAAGTCGGGGAAGTAGGCCGAGCCGAGCGAGGACAGCACCAGGGTGATGGTCTTGAGCTCGGGCGACTGCAGCACGATGAGGGGCCAGAGGAAGTTGTTCCAGGCCGCCATGAAGACGATGATGAAGGCCGCTGCGTAGGTGGAGCGCATCACCGGCACATAGACAAACAGGAAGATCTGCCATTCCTTGAGGCCGTCCAGGCGGGCCGCTTCGCGCAGCTCGCTGGGGAAAGCCTTGGTGCTCTGGCGGAAGTAGAAGACGATGTAGGCCGAGGCCAGTACGGGCAGCACGACGGCCAGGTGGGTGTCGAGTAGGTCGAACTTGGCCATCAGGATGAACAGCGGGATCATCAGTGCGGCAAACGGCACCATCAGGGTGAGCAGCAGGCCGTTGTAGACGCGCTCGCGGGCCTTGGAGCTGAACACTTCGAAGCCGTAGCCCGCCATGGAAGAGATCAGCAGCGTGAAAAAGCCACCGATGATGGCGATCTTGCCGGAGTTCCAGAACACCTGGACCACATCAAAGGTCTTGCCCAACTTGAGCAGGTTGTCCCACAAGGCACTGCCCGGGGTGAACTTGCCTTTGGTCACATCCACCGAGGCATTGGTAGCGCTGATCGCCATCCACGCAAACGGAAACAGCGAGAGCAAGGCCATGAGGCCGAGGAACAGATAGACCCCGGCCATGCGGAATTTTTCAGACCAGTTCGTCATCATGTGCGCTCCCGTGCGGCATAGAACTGGATGAAGGCCAGCACGGCAACCAGGGCCACGATGACGTAGGAAACTGTCGCGGCATAGCCGAAGTTGGGCACGAATTTGAACGACAGGTTGTAGATGTACATGGACAGCGTGAGCGTGTTGTCCGAGAACACGGTGCCCACGGTGGTGATATTCATGGGTTCATCAAACAACTGCAGCGTGCCGATGGTGGAGGTCACCGTGGTGAACAGGATCACCGGCTTGAGCATGGGGATGGTGATGGAGACAAAGCGGCGGTAGGCCGAAATGCCATCGATGCGGGCGGCTTCGTAGATCGACTTGTCGATGTTCTGCATGGCCGCCAGATAGAAGATCATGTTGTAGCCAGTCCAGCGCCAGGTAATGGCGATGATGATGACCACCTTGGACCAAAACGGATCGTTGAGCCAGGGAATCGGCTCGCTGATCAGGCCCAGCCACGCCAGCGCGTGGTTGACCAGGCCGTCATACGAAAACATGCTCTTGAACACCACCGAATACGCCACCAGCGAGGTCACGCAGGGCAGAAAGACTGCCGTGCGCAACAGCCCGCGAAAGCGCAGGTTGGGCATGTTCAGGCAGCTGGCCATGACCAGCGCCAGCAGCAGCATGATGGGCACCTGGATCACCAGGAAGATGCAGGTGTTGGTCAACGCCCTGAAGAACACAGGGTCGTTGACCAGACGCTGCACATTGCCCGCGCCTACGAATTCAACCACCGTCCCTTGGCCGGCATGCAGTGACATCCACAGCGACTGGAGGATCGGCCAGGCCATGAAGACCCCGATCAGCGCCAGCGCGGTAGAAACAAAGAGCCAACCGTTGACGTCGTAGAAACGCCGGTAGCTGGTGGTAGGCGTGGGCCCCATGGTGCTCCTTTGGGTGCTTACTTGACTTGCGAAGCGAGCTGGTTGTGGATGTTTTCCAGCGCCTTCTCGACCGGCAGGCCTTGGGCCAGCGCAGGCAGTTGTGCTGCCACGGCGGCGTCACCTTCGGCGGTGTAGATGCCGTAGTTCACGCTGGGCACCTTGCCCATCCAGTCGCTGAACTGTTGCCACACCTTGGCGCCACCGAAGAAGGGGTCGGCTTCGGAGTAGGCCTTGCCATTGCGGGATGCCAGCAGGGAGCCCACGGCGCCGCGCGACTGCAGAATGGTTTGGTAGAAGTCCACATCCTTGGCGTAGATCTCGTTCAGGAAGTCAGCCGCAGCGGCCTTTTCCTTGCCACTGGAGAGCACGTACCAGCTGGAGCCGCCCAGGTTGGACGCATTCACGGAACCGGGCACGTCCAGGCGCGGTGTGGCGGCCACAGCCCACTTGCCGGCTTGGCTGGCTTCGGCCTTCACCGAGCCGGTGATCCACACGCCGGTGATGACGGAAGCCACATCACCCTTGTTCAGCGCGCCAGTCCACTCGCCCCAGCCAGAGGTGGGCTTGTAGATGCCGGTAGACATGAACTTGGCCTGCACCTGCAGGGCGGCCTTCAGGGCGGGGTTGTTCTTGATGTCGAGCTTGCCGTCCTTGTCGAAGTACCAGCGGCCGGCCGACTGCATCATGATGCGGATGCTGGCGATGTCTTGCGGGTCCATGGCAAACATCTTCTTGCCTGTCTTGGCTTCGACCTGCTTGCCGATTTCGATGTAGCGGTCCCAGGTGATGTTCTGCATGTCCTTGTCGCTGAAGCCGGCCTGCTTGATCAGGTCGCTGCGGTAGTACATGCCGGACACGCCAGTGTCAAAGGGCACGCCGTAGACCTTGCCGTTCAGGGTCATGAGGTTGACCTTGTAGCTGGCAAAACCCTTGTGGTCGACCTTGCCGGACAGGGGCTCGAAAGCGCCGGGGAAGGAGCGCAGGTACTTGGGCGCGTTGTAGTCTTCCACCAGCACGATGTCGGGCAGGGTCTTGGTCACGCCGGAGGCCAGCGTTGTCTGCAGCTTCTGCTCCAGGTCGCCCTTGGCCATGTCCACGATCTTGAAGGTCGTGCCGGGGTGCTTGGCGGTGTAGCGCTTGGCCGCCTCTTGCATGATGGCGATGTTGAAGTTGGGGTCCCAGGCCCAGATGGTGACTTCACCCGCGTGGGCGGCGTGGCTGGCCATCAGGCCGGTGGTGCTGAGGGCCAGGCCGATCATGGCGCTGAGGGTGCTGCGTTTGGCGAAATTCATGGGGTGTTTCCTGTCTCTGTGTCAATGAATGTGATGGGCAAGTGGCGCCGAGTCGAACATCGGGGGCGCCGGCTTGTTGTCTCCGGTAAGCGTGTGATGACGGTAGTCCGACGGGTATCCTTTCCAAAATTTAAGCGTTTAAATTTCTGCGCCGACCTCAGGCCCAGACTTGCCTTGGACGGAGGGGCAACATTTCGAAACCCGCCCAGACACCGCGAAAACAAAAATTTAAGCGGTTAAATTTGGCAATTTTTGGAGTATACCTATGGGAATCCGCAAGCGTGCCACGCCCTAGGGTAAATCCTAGGGTCAGTGCCGCTTCACAATCCTGACCTTTCGGAGCAATGCAAAGATGGCAACCTTGAGCGAAGTCGCACGCCTGGCGGGGGTCACCACGGCCACGGTGTCCAACGTGCTGCGCAACACGCAAAAGGTCAAACCCGCCACGGTGCAGAAGGTGCAGGAGGCCATCGCCGCCACCGGCTACCGGCCCAACCTGATGGCGCGCGCGCTTGCCGAGGGCAAGTCGTCCATGGTGGCGCTGGTGCTGCCCGACATCAACAACCCCTTCTACCCCGAACTGGTGCGGGTGGCGGAGCGCGTGGCACGCCACCGCAACTACTTCCTCATGGTCTGCAACACCGACCAGCGCCCCGACATCGGCTACGCCTATTTGCAGCAGATCGCCGGCACCCTGGCAGATGGCGTGCTGGTGCTCCACGCCGGCATTGGCGAGGAGGAGATCCATGCGCTGCAGACTAGGCGTTCGCCCATCGTGTTGGCCTCGGAAGAAAAGGTGAATCAGGGCGACAACATTCCCCATGTGGTGGTGAACTTCCCGCGTGCGGGCGAGATTGCGGCGCAGCATCTGCTGGAACTAGGCCACCGCAAGATCGGCGTCATCGTGGGCTGCGGCCTGGAAGGCATGCAGGTGGGACGCCTCGAAGGCTTCCGCCAAACCCTGCAGGCCGCCGGCGTAGAACTGCCAGAAACCGCCATCCGCAATGTCAGCGACACCGTGGTCAATGGCCATGAGGCGGCGGACTCGTTGCTGGCCCAGCACCCCGACCTCACTGCTGTGTACTGCACCAACGACCTGCTGGCCTACGGCGCCTCGCAGGCTCTGGCGGACCACGGCATCCGCGTGCCACAGGATGTGTCCCTCATCGGCGTGACCGACATCCAGCTTGCGCGCGACATGCGCCCTGCGCTGACCACCGTGGCCCTGGGCATTGAACAGATTGCCACGCTCTCGGTCAACCTCTTGCTGGATCTGATCGAGAACCCGGCACACCAGCCCACCATCGTCCAAGTGCCGGACCCGGTGCTGGTGGTGCGGTCCTCCACCGGGCCGGTGCGCACCGGTTGATTGCTATCAAAAGAGAAGCTGCCCGCGCAATATTGGCGAGGGCTAAAGCCTGATTTGGCTTGAAATCAACCCGTTGCCAGTCGCTTCGCCGCAGCCTGCAGTACGGCGTCCACCAGTACCGGCACATCCTCGGGCCGCGTGCGGTGGTTGACGAAAGCCGCTCGGATAGCCAGCTGACCGTCAATGCGCGTGGTGGAGGGCACGGCCACGCCGGACTCCTGCACATCAGCCGCAATGTCGGCATTGAGCGCATCCAGGTCCACCCCTGGCGCCCGCACGCGAAAGCACACCACATTGAGCGTGACCGGCGCGAGCCGCTCCAGCTTTGGCTGGGCGTCGACCAATGCGGCGAGCTGTTGTGCCAGCGCGCAGTTGCGCGCCACCACATCGCCCAGCTTGTCCGCGCCGTAGGTCTTGAGCGTCATCCAGACCTTGAGCGCACGGAAGCCGCGTGACAGGTCGGGTCCGAAGTCCGTAGGCCAGGGGTGGTTGCCCGCCATGCCGCGGGTGCTGCGCTGCAGGTATGAAGGCTGACTGGCAAAGGTGGCTGCGTGCAGGGCCGCGTCGCGCACCACGATGCAGCCCGCGTCATAGGGCACTTGCGCCCATTTGTGGAAATCAAAGGCTACCGAATCGGCCTCGCTCAGGCCCTGTACCAGCGGGCGTTGCGCGGGCGAAAGCATGGCCAGTGCGCCATAGGCCGCGTCGGCGTGGAACCACAGGCCCTCACTGCGCGCCAGCGCAGCCAGGCCCGGCAGGTCGTCCACCGTCCCCGTGTCCACAGTGCCCGCGCTGCCAACCACCATGAAGGGCTGCAGACCGGCAGCACGATCCGCAGCAATGCGGGCGCGCAGAACATCCATGTCCATGCGGTGCTGCGCGTCCAGCGAGATCAGGCGCAGCGCATCGCTGCCCAGGCCGGCCATGTCCATGGCGCGCGCCACACAGTTGTGCGCCTCCACCGAGGTATAGGCCACCAAGGGCCGGCCTTGCAGGCCAACACGGCGCACGTCCGTGCCGAGCGCACGCGTGCGCGCCACCAGCACGGCAATCAGGTTGGCCATTGAAGTGCCTGTCACCAGCACCCCGCTGGCGCCGGCCGGAAAGCCCAACATCTCGGCTGCCCAGCGAATCACCTGGCGTTCCACCTCGATGGGCGCATGGTCGCGCCCACCCAGATTGGGGTTGGTGGCCGCGGTCAATATTTCAGCCAGCATGCCCACGGGATTGCCCCCGCCCTGTACCCAGCCCATGAAACGCGGGTGGATATTGCCGCTGCCATAGGGCTGGACCAGGGTCTGGAAATCCTCATAGACGGCGGCCAGATCGCCGGGCTCGGTGGGCAGCGTGCCTGTGCGCAAGGCCTGGCGTGCCACCTCGGGCATGGGCTGCCACACGGGCGCTTCGCGCAGGCCTGCGAGCATGTCCACCATGTCGTCCAGCATGCGGTGGCCCATCTGGCGCACCGCGTCCCAGTCGGTCGGGTCCAGGCTGTCGGGTGCCGCCTGGAAGGGCGTGGGTTGGGACGCGTTCATGGCGTCAGGCCACGGCCGCGGTAAACGCAATCTCCAGCAGGTAATCCGGGCTGGCCATCTCTGCGCTCACGCATACCCGCGCGGGCGCACAACCCTCGGGCAGCCAAGCCTGCCACACAGCGTTGAAAGCCGCACGGTCACCCATGTGCTTGAGGTAGATGGTGGCCATCAGCAGGTGGCGCTTGTCCGTCCCCGCCAAGCCCAGCGTGCGCTCGGCCTGCGCCAGCAGCGCCTGCGTTTGCGCTTCAATGCCAGTGCCGCTCTCGGGCACTTCGACAAAATAGGCGGTGCCGTTATGGACGACGGCGTCGGACCATTGGGCAGCGGGGTTGATGCGCTGGATATCAGACATCGATGTTGCCGGCGCGCAAGGCATTCGTCTCGATGAAGTCGCGGCGTGGCTCCACTTCGTCGCCCATGAGCATGGTGAACACACGGTCGGCTTCGATGGCGTCGTCGATCTGTACCTTGAGCAGGCGGCGCACCGTGGGGTCCATGGTGGTTTCCCAGAGTTGCTCGGGGTTCATCTCTCCCAGGCCCTTGTAGCGCTGACGGCTACTGGTGCGCTCGGCTTCGCCAATGAGCCAGGCCATGGCTTCGCGGAAGTCGGAAACCTTTTCTTCCTTCTGCTTCTCGCCCTCGCCGCGCATCACGCGTGCGCCTTCGGAGAGCAGGCCGCGGAAGGTGTTGGCGGCTTCAGCCAGGGCCGCGTAGTCGGCGCCGTGCACAAAGTCTTGCGTCAGCACGCTGCTCTTGACGTTGCCATGGTGGCGGCGGCTGATGCGCAGGATGGGTTTGTCGGTGCGGGCGTCGAACTCGCCGGCCACCTCAGCATCCGGCAGCTTGGCCTGCAGCGCGGCGGCGCTGGCTTCGGCGTCGGCCACGCTGTCGAGGTTGAGCACCACGCCGTCAGCCACAGCGCGCAGGGCGGCAGCGTCCATGAAGTTCTGCAGGCGCGCGATGACAGCCTGGGCCAGCTGGTGCTTGCGCGCCAGTTCGGCCAGGGTGTCACCGTTGATGGTGGTGCCATTGGGGCCGCCGGTGAACACGGAGGCATTGACCAGGGCAATGCGCAGCAGGAAGCCGTCGAGCTCGGCCGGGCCTTGCAGGTAGAGCTCTTCCTTGCCGTTCTTCACCTTGTACAGCGGCGGTTGCGCAATATAGATATGGCCGCGCTCCACCAGCTCGGGCATCTGGCGGTAGAAGAAGGTCAGCAGCAGGGTGCGGATGTGGGCGCCGTCCACGTCGGCGTCGGTCATGATGATGATGCGGTGGTAGCGCAGCTTGTCGACGTTGAAGTCGTCATTGCCGGTGCTGCCACCGGCCTTGCCGATGCCGGTGCCCAGCGCGGTGATCAACGTGAGGATTTCGTTGCTGGTGAGCAGCTTTTCGTAGCGCGCTTTTTCCACGTTCAGGATCTTGCCGCGCAGCGGCAGGATGGCCTGGAACTTCCGGTCACGGCCCTGCTTGGCGGAGCCGCCGGCGGAGTCACCCTCCACGATGTAGATTTCGCAGAGCGCGGGGTCTTTTTCCTGGCAGTCGGCCAGCTTGCCGGGCAGGCCCATGCCGTCGAGTACGCCTTTGCGTCGGGTCATTTCACGCGCCTTGCGCGCGGCTTCGCGCGCACGGGCGGCTTCGACGATCTTGCCGCAGAGAATCTTGGCGTCGTTGGGGCGCTCTTCCAAGTACTCGGTCAGGGCCTTGGCCACAATGTCTTCCACCGGAGCACGCACTTCGGAGCTGACCAGCTTGTCCTTGGTCTGGCTGGAGAATTTGGGCTCGGGCACCTTGACCGACAGCACGCAGCACAGGCCTTCGCGCATGTCGTCGCCAGACACTTCCACTTTGGCCTTCTTGGCCAGCTCGTTTTGCTCGATGTACTTGCCGATCACACGGGTCATCGCCGCGCGCAGGCCAGTCAGGTGGGTGCCGCCGTCACGCTGGGGGATGTTGTTGGTGAAGCAGAGCACGGACTCGTTGAAGCCGTCGTTCCACTGCATGGCGACTTCGACGCCAATTTCGGTGCCGGGAATGCCGCCGTAGGTGTCTGCCGGGCGAGCGCCCGTAGCGTGGAAGGCATTGGGGTGCAATACCTTCTTGTTGGCATTGATGAAGTCCACAAAGCCCTTGACGCCGCCCGCGCCGGAGAAGTCATCTTCCTTGCCGCTGCGTTCGTCCTTAAGGCGGATGCGCACTCCGTTGTTGAGGAAGGAGAGCTCGCGCAGGCGCTTGGCCAGGATTTCGTAGTGGAACTCGTTGTTCTGCTGGAAGATGTCGGTGTCGGGCAGGAAGTGCACCTCGGTGCCGCGCTTCTCGGTCTGGCCGGTGACGCGCATGGGCGAGACCTCCACGCCGTCCACGGTTTCCAGCAGGCGGTTCTGCACAAAGCCGCGCGAGAACTCGATCTGGTGCACCTTGCCATCGCGGCGCACGATCAGGCGCAACCATTTGGAGAGCGCGTTCACGCAGGACACGCCCACGCCGTGCAGGCCGCCCGAGACCTTGTAGCTGTTCTGGTTGAACTTGCCGCCCGCGTGCAGCTCGGTCAGCGCGATCTCGGAGGCCGAGCGCTTGGGTTCGTGCTTGTCGTCCATCTTCACGCCGGTGGGGATGCCGCGGCCGTTGTCGGTCACGCTGATGGAGTTGTCGGAATGGATGGTGACAACGATGTCGTCACAGTGGCCGGCCAAGGCTTCGTCGATGGAGTTGTCCACCACTTCGAAGACCAGGTGGTGCAGACCGGTGCCGTCCGAGGTGTCGCCGATGTACATGCCGGGGCGCTTGCGCACCGCTTCCAGGCCTTCGAGGATCTGAATCGAATCCGAGCCGTACGCGTCCGTGGCACCCGCCTGGTTGGTGTCAATGGGGGGCTGCGAACTGGAGCCGGCGCCGTTGTCCGCGTTCTGGGGGGTGGAATCCGGCTTGTTTTCTTCCGTCATGGCGTACTTCTCTTCGAAAAATCTCAATCTCTTGAATGACCAAACCCCCGAAGGCCGGGGGTTTGATTGCGTGGGCAGCTACTGTTTTTGTAGCGTCAGATTCTCATGGGCATCACGACGTACTTGAAGGTCGCGTTGTCGGGAATGGTGATCAGCGCCGAGCTGTTGCCGTCCGACAGCTCCACTTTCACCATCTCCTGGCCCATATTGCCCAGGGCATCGATCAGGTAGGTGACGTTGAAGCCAATCTCGATGCTGTCACCGCCGTAGTCGATATCGAGCTCGTCCACGGCCTCTTCCTGCTCGGCATTGTTGGACGCCACACGCAGGCTACCGGGGTCAATGTTCAGGCGTACGCCCTTGAACTTGTCGCTGGTCAGAATGGCAGTGCGCTGCAGCGTCTTGAGCAGGGCTTCGCGACCTAGCGTGATGCTGTTCTTGTGGTTCTTGGGGATGACGCGGTTGTAGTCAGGGAACTTGCCTTCCACTAACTTGGTCACGAACTCCATGCCGTCAAAGGTGAACTTGGCCTGGTTATTGGCAAATTGCATTTCGATCGCGCCTTCAGCGTCGCTCAGCAGGCGCTGCAGCTCGATCACGGTCTTGCGCGGCAGGATGACTTCCTGCTTGGGTACTTCCACATCCAGCGTGGCGGAGGCAAAGGCCAAGCGGTGACCATCGGTCGCGACCAAGCTCAGTTGCTTGCCTTCGGCCACGAACAGAATGCCGTTGAGGTAGTAACGAATGTCGTGCACCGCCATGGCGAAGGACACCTGGCTGAGCAGGTCCTTCAAAGTTTTTTGCGGCACGCTGAACACGGGGCCAAAGCTGGCCGACTCCTGCACCAGCGGGAAGTCTTCGGCCTGCATGGTTTGCAGCGTGAACTTGCTCTTGCCGCCCTTGAGGATGATTTTGCTCTGGCTGGACTCCAGCGACACGGTTTGGTCGCCGGGCATGGTGCGCAGGATGTCGATGAGCTTGCGCGCGCCGATGGTGGTCGTGAAGTTGCCAGTGTCGCCACCGAGGTCGGCGGTGGTGCGGATCTGGATTTCCAGGTCGCTGGTGGTCAGCTGGATGGAGGTGCCCGTCTTGCGCAGCAGCACATTGGCCAGGATGGGCAGCGTATGGCGGCGCTCGACAATACCGGCCACGGACTGGAGAACCGATAGAACCTTGTCTTGCGTTGCCTTCAATACGATCATGTCAACCTCTTTGTGAAACTTACGACCAATCCCACCATTTTCCCCTTTTTTTGATAGCAACTTGCGGGGCTGGCGGGTGTTTTTACATTCATCCCTTCAGGGTCTGCTCCAGCACATGCAACTGCTGGTTCAGCTCGGTGAGCTGCTGGCGTTCGCCCCCAATCTTGCGCACCGCGTGCAGCACCGTGGTGTGGTCCCGCCCGCCAAACAGCTCGCCGATCTCGGGCAGGCTTTTTTGGGTCAGTTCCTTGGCCAGGTACATGGCAATCTGGCGCGGCCGCGCAATGCTGGCGGGGCGCTTCTTGCTGTACATGTCGGCGACCTTGATCTTGTAATAGTCGGCCACCGTCTTCTGGATGTTTTCCACACTGATCTGGCGGTTCTGGATGGAGAGTAGGTCGCGCAGCGCTTCGCGCGCCAGCTGGATGGAGATTTCCTTCTGGTTGAAGCGTGAATAGGCCAGGATTTTGCGCAGAGCCCCTTCGAGTTCGCGCACGTTGGAGCGCACATTCTTGGCCACGAAGAAGGCCACTTCCTCGGGCATTTCCGAGCCCTCGGCGCGCGCCTTGTTGATCAGAATCGCCACACGCATTTCCAGCTCGGGCGGCTCGATGGCCACGGTCAGGCCCGAGTCAAAGCGCGACACCAGACGCTCGTGGATGTCGGTCAGACCCTTGGGGTAGGTGTCCGAAGTCATGACGATGTGCGATTTCTTGGTCAGCAGCGCCTCGAAGGCGTTGAAGAACTCTTCCTGGGTGCGGTCCTTGTTGGCAAAGAACTGCACATCGTCGATCAGCAGCAGATCCAGCGAGTGGTAGCGCTCCTTGAATTCGTCGAAAGTCTTGCGCTGGTAGGCCTTAACCACATCAGACACAAATTGTTCTGCATGAATGTAGAGAACTTTGGCGCCCGGTTTGTCAGCCAGCAGGCGGTTGCCTACCGCGTGCATCAAGTGGGTCTTGCCTAGGCCCACGCCGCCATAGATGAACAGCGGGTTGTACAGATGGCCGGGCATGCTGGCCACGTGCATGGCTGCAGCGCGCGCCATGCGGTTGGCCGTACCTTCAACCAGACTGTCAAAGGTCAGCAGGCTGTTGAGCCGGTTCTTTGGGCCGCCGCTGACGCGGTCTTCGCCGACTTCCACCTCGTCCACCGCTGCAGGCACTTCCGCTACGCGGGCAGGAATAGCCGTTCTGACAGGGGCTTCACGAGGAGTGATCGCTAACTCAATTTGCACCGGCTGACCGTAGAGTTTTTCCAGCAATGCGGCGATGCGCTGGCTGTATTGGGCGCGCACCCAGTCGAGCTTGAAGCGGTTGGCCACGAAGATGGTGGCCTTCGACATGTCGTCATGGATCTGCGCGGCCAGTGGCTTGATCCAGGTGTTGAACTGCTGCTCGGGCAGTTCTTGGGCAAGCTGATCCACGCAGCTCTGCCACAGGCTCTGCCCGAGTTCCTGGCTATTCGTGTCTGTGGTTGTGGGGGGGAGTCCCTGGGTCATTCTGGGGGGGTCAGCTTCTGTGGATAGTTATAGCTTGCTGCGCGCGGGATTGTAATTTATCAAGACTTTATCCACATTCTGGCGCGGTGGTGGCACATCTTACAGTGCTGCACGCTTTGTGCGCGCTAAGGTGTTGCCGCAATTCAGAAAGTTTGCGATAATGCCGGGTTCCCCTGATTGTGTTCGGGGCGAGTAGTCCGACATTCGTGCTTTTTGTAGGCACGGGTCCCAACTGAGCCTATTAGGAAAATTGACATGAAACGCACTTACCAACCCTCCAAAATCCGCCGCGCCCGTACCCATGGCTTTCTGGTTCGCATGAAGACCCGCGGTGGCCGCGCCGTGATCAACGCACGCCGCGCCAAGGGCCGCAAGCGTCTGGCCGTCTAATTCGCGCGAATTCGGCACACCGGGGCAAGGCGCCTGTTGGTCCCTGCTGATTCGCTTCATGCCGGCAACGCTGTGGTGCGGCGCCTTCAGACCCGTGCCCAGTTTCAAGCGGTGCTTGGCGGGATGACTGTGTCCAAAACAGCCCACTTCGCCTTGCACGCCCGTGCCCTGGCCTCAGCCTCCGATGCGTCGGGGGCTTTGTTGTTTGTGGAGCCAGTTGCCTGGCTGGGCGCCATGGTGCCCAAACGCTGGGCCAAGCGCGCCGTGACGCGCAACGCCATCAAGCGCCAGATCTACAGCCTCAGCGAGGCGCTGCCCCAAAGCCTTGAGCCACATGCCCATGTGGTGCGCCTGCGTTCGGGCTTTGACCGGACCCAGTTTCCCAGCGCGAGCTCGGAAGCCCTGAAGGCCGCCGTGCGCCAGGAGTTGCAGCAGCTGTTTGCGCGCGCGCGTCTGCCAGCTTCGGGTGCCACACCATGATGCAATCTGCACTCATGGGCGTGGTCAAGGCCTACCGCCTGCTGCTGAGCCCCTGGCTGGGATCGGCCTGCCGTTTCGAGCCCACCTGTTCCGCCTATGCCCTGGAAGCCTTGCAAACCCATGGCGCGGCGGCCGGTTCTTACCTCACGGTTGCGCGGCTGGCGCGCTGTCACCCCTGGTGCGATGGGGGACATGATCCGGTTCCGGCAGAATCCCCCCGGCTGTTTGGCCGTCTGATTTCCTCTCCTTCTGAAAAGAAAACTTCATGAACGATATTCGCCGCACCATCCTGTGGGTGATCTTCGGCTTTTCCATGGTCCTGCTTTGGGACCAATGGCAAGTCCACAACGGCAAGAAAGCGACCTTCTTCCCGGCACCCGTGCCGCAACAGGCCGCCGCTGCCAGCGATGCGCCGAAGACTGCTGCGTCGGCTGCTGCCTCCCCGGCCGCTGCTGCGAGCGCCAATGCTGCGGCACCCGCCGCCGCACCCGCGTTGCCCAAGGAGCGTTTTGAAGTCAGCACCGACGTGCTCAAGCTCACGCTGGACACCGAAGGTGGCACCTTGGTGCGTTCGGAGCTGCTGAAGTACGCCGAGACGGACAACAGCGCCAAGAACGTGGTGTTGCTGGACGATGGCAAGGATCGCCTGTACCGCGCCCAAACTGGTGTGGTGGCGACCAAATCGGGCGACAGCTTCCCCACGCACACCACGGTGATGGCGGCCTCTGGTCCTCGCACCCTGGCCGAAGGTCAGGACGAGATTGCCGTCAAGTTCACTTCGCCCGAAGTCGGTGGCCTCAAGCTCATCAAGACCTACACGCTGCGCCGCGGTTCCTACGAGATCGCCGTCAAGCACGAGCTCGTGAACACCTCGGCGGCTCCCATCGTCGCGCCCCAGGTCTATCTGCAGCTGGACCGCGATGGCACCAGCCCGCCCGGCGGCTCGTCCTTCTATTCCACCTACACCGGCCCGGCCGTCTACACCGAAGCCAAGAAATTCCAGAAAGTGGAGTTCTCCGACATCAAGAAGGGCAAAGCCGACTTCGAGACCAGCAGCAGCAATGGCTATATCGCCATGGTGCAACACTACTTTGCCAGTGCATGGCTGTTGCCCGAGGGCGTGAAGCGTGAGATCTCGGTGAAGGCCGAGACGCTGAACACATCTGTGCCGGACTGCTGCTACCAGATCCGTACCCTGACGCCCGTGGAGTCCATCGAACCCGGTGCCACCAAGGCCGTGGATGCCACGCTGTTCATGGGCCCGCTGGAAGAGAAGAAGCTGGAAGTGCTGGCCCCCGGCATGGAACTGCTCAAGGACTATGGCCGCGTGACCGTGCTGGCCAAGCCCCTGTTCTGGCTGCTCGAAAAACTGCACAGCTACATCCTCAACTGGGGTTGGTCCATCGTGGCCCTGGTGCTGCTGCTCAAGGTAGCTTTCTATTGGCTCAATGCCAAGGCCTACGCCAGCATGGCCAAGATGAAGGCGATCAACCCGCGCATCATGGAAATGCGCGAGCGCCTCAAGGACAAGCCGCAGCAGATGCAGCAGGAGATGATGAAGATCTACCGCGAGGAAAAGGTCAACCCGATGGGCGGCTGCTTTCCCATCCTGATTCAGATTCCGGTCTTCATTGCGCTCTATACCGTGTTGCTGTCTTCCGTGGAAATGCGCAACGCGCCCTGGATCTTCTGGATCCACGATCTGTCGTCCAAGGACCCGATGTACATCCTGCCCATCGTGATGACCCTGACCACGCTGCTGCAGACTGCATTGAATCCCGCACCGCCGGACCCCATGCAGGCCAAGATGATGTGGATCATGCCGCTGGCCTTCAGTGTGATGTTCTTTGCGTTCCCGGCCGGCCTGGTGCTGTACTGGATCACCAACAACATCCTGTCTATCGCGCAGCAGTGGATCATCAACACCCGCATGGGCGTACCACCCCAGTTCAATCTGCCCAAGTTCAAGTAAGCAGGACGGGGTAGCCTTGTGCTGACACGCCAGAGCGACCCCATTGTGGCTGTGGCCACGGCCCCCGGACGGGGTGCCGTGGGTATTGTCCGGCTCAGTGGCAAAGACCTTTCGGGCTTTGTCCAGGCCCTGCTGGGCCGCAGTCTGCGCCCGCGGGAAGCCACCTACTTGCCGATTCCCGACGCACAAGGCCAGCCCCTGGACCAGGGGCTGGCCTTGTACTTTCCGGGCCCCCATTCCTTTACCGGCGAAGACGTGCTGGAATTACAGGCCCATGGCGGTGCCGTGGTACTGCAGCTGCTGGTCGCGCGCTGCCTTGAGCTGGCGGCACACAGGGTGGCAGCTACCGGCCCAGCCCTGCTGCCCGGCCTGCGCATTGCCGAGGCCGGCGAGTTCTCCCAACGTGCCTTCCTTAACGGCAAGATCGACCTGACCCAAGCCGAGGCCATTGCCGACCTGATCGATGCCAGTACCGAGGCGGCTGCACGAAGCGCGACCCAGTCGTTGGCGGGTGCTTTCTCCAAACAGGTGCATGGCTTGCTCGACGCCCTGGTACATCTGCGCATGCTGGTTGAGGCCACGCTGGACTTTCCTGAAGAGGAAATCGACTTCCTGCAAAAGGCCGATGCCCAGGGCCAGCTGCAGCGCCTGCAACAGACCGTACAGACCGTGCTGCAACAGGCGCGCCAAGGCGCGTTGCTGCGTGAAGGCATCACGGTGGTGATTGCCGGGCAGCCCAATGCCGGCAAGTCTTCACTGCTCAATGCGCTGGCCGGGGCCGAATTGGCCATCGTCACCCCGATTGCTGGCACCACGCGCGACAAGGTGCAGCAGACCATACAGATCCACGGCATTCCCATCCATGTGGTGGACACGGCGGGCTTGCGCGATAGCGAGGACGCGGTGGAGCAGATTGGCATCGCGCGCGCGTGGGCCGCGATCGAAGCGGCGGATGCTGTGCTGTTTCTGCACGATCTGACCCGCCTGCATGCTACTGAATACATAGCTGCTGACGAAGATATTACGCGGGCCCTGGCCCAAAGACTCTCTAAATCCATCCCGATTATCCATGTCTGGAATAAATCGGATGCCGCGCAGATCGTTGCCCCTGCGGAGGGCGTGGTGCTGTCCGCCAAGATGGGGCTGGGGCTGGAAACGCTGCGTGAACGCCTGATGGAGGCTGCAGGCTGGCAGCCTGCAGCCAGTGGCGGTTTCATGGCCCGGGAGCGCCACCTTCAAGCCCTGCGAGAGGTCGATGTCCATCTCGTGGAGGCGCATGTCCATTTGGCTGACGCTGCGGGAGCACTGGATTTGCTGGCCGAAGAGCTGCGGCTGGCACAGAACGCGCTCAATCGCATCACGGGCGAATTCAGCTCGGATGACTTGCTGGGCGTCATCTTTTCCAAGTTTTGCATTGGCAAATAGCCTGCACTACACTCCGCTGCAACCTGGTTCCGAAAGCAATAACAATGTCCCTGTTCGGTTGGTTCACCAAGAAGCCGCAGCTTCCTCCCCTCGCTGCCGAGAGTTCAAGTCTGGGGCATATGGATGCCACCCTGCCTTTTAACCAGAATGGCAAATCGCGTTCCAGGGGACCGAATTCGGTGCCACCGGGCAGCCCCGCCAATCGCAGGCACGAACGACTGGAACGCCGCGAGCTGCTCTACACGGTGGTGCGCGAATCCATGACACGCGCCGGTCTGCTCTCGACCAGCTACAAGTTCAAGGTGCTCTCGCTCGATTCCCGCGGGCGCCAGTACCTCATCATGATGGACATGGCGCGCCAGAACGTGGGCGACCCGCAACGCCTGGCCGACATGGAAAGCCATATCGCCAAAGTCGCCAAGTCGCGCCACGACATCCTCGTCACGGCGGTCTACTGGCGGGTGAACGAACATGTGACAGCCGGCCTGAGACGCAGCGCACAGGCTGAGGCGCCTGCTGCCGCTCCAGCCGGTGGTGCGCCCGCAGCTGCGGCACCTCGCTATGAGCCTTTGCAGGCCGATGAAGTTGCGGCCTTCAAGCAGGCGCTGGCGGCCATTCCATCACCGGCCGCGCTGTCCGCACCGGGCGAAATCGTGCGCTCGGGCCGCCGTAATCCGGCGCCGCCCAGCTTTCAGGACACGGAGATGGACGACCGCAACTCGCCGCTCAGCGGCACGCAGTACGGCGACCTGAACTAAGCCGCCGCGCGGGGTTTAGTGGCCGCTGAAGTCGACCAAGGTGAACAAGGGCAGACTTGCCTCGCGCAGGCGGTCTGAGCCGCCCAGCTCGGGCAGGTCCACGATCGCCGCGCCTTCCATGACGACTGCGCCCAGGCGCTCGAGCAGCTTCTTGCCGGCCATCATCGTGCCGCCCGTGGCGATCAGGTCGTCGATCAGCAGCACGCGGTCACCGGCCTTGACGGCGTCGGTGTGCAGCTCCACCGTGGCGCTGCCGTATTCCAGCTCATAGGTCTCTTCCACCGTGGTGAAGGGCAGCTTGCCTTTCTTGCGGATGGGCACAAAGCCGATATTGAGCTCATAGGCCACCACGGCGCCCAGGATGAAACCGCGCGCATCCAGTCCGGCCACCACGTCGGGGCGCATGGCGGGGTCCATGTAGCGGTGCACAAAGGCATCGATGAGCACGCGGAACACCTTGGCGTTCTGCAGCAAGGTGGTGATGTCGCGGAACTGCACCCCGGGGGCGGGCCAATCGGGCACGGTGCGGATATGGTCCCTGAGGTAGTCGGCGACGGTTTGGTTTTGCATGGGGTGATGTCGGGAAAAATAAGGCAGGCGCCTAAAACAGGCGCTATTGTGCCCATAAGGCGGCCCGCCGGGTTAGCCTTTGAGCAACTTCTGCTCGGCTACCGCCAGTGCACCGGCCTTGCCCGAGAGCACCAGTGTGTCGCCGCCCTGGAGTGCCGTGTCCGGCGCTACGTTAGTGGTATCACCGCTTTGCCGGCGCAGGCTCATTACGCGGATGTCCAGTGCCTCCAGATCGAAATGCGAGAGCGGCTTGCCCGCCGCCTTGGCCGCCAGCGGCAGGGTCAGCGTGACCAGACGCTCCTGCTGCAACTCATCCACCGAATCGTCGTCCGCACCATGGAAGAAGCCGCGCAGCAGGTTGTAGCGTGCGTCGCGCTGATCCTGCACGATGCGGATCACGCGCCGCATGGGCACGCCCACCAGGGCCAGCGCATGGCTAGCCAGCATCAGCGAGCCTTCAATGGCTTCGGGCACCACCTCGGTGGCACCGGCTGCGCGCAGTTTGTCCAGCGCGTGGTCGTCCTGGGTGCGTACGATGACGGGTACCTGGGGCGCATGCGCATGGGTGTTGCCCAGAACCTTGAGTGCCGCGCCCTCACCTAGGTAAGTGATGACCACGGCGCTGGCACGGGCCAGGCCCGCTGCCATCAGGGCCTGCAGCCGGGCCGCGTCGCCAAACACCACCGAATGCCCGGCCGCGGCGGCCTGGCGCACGCGGTCTGGGTCCAGGTCCAGCGCCATGTAGGGAATGCCTTCGTGTTCCAGCACGCGCGCCAGGTTCTGGCCGCAGCGGCCAAAGCCGCAGATGATGACGTGCTGGTTGGCGCTGATAGACTTGCGCGCGATGGTGGTCATCTGCAGCGATTGCAGCAGCCACTCGCTGCTGACCAGTTTCATCACGATGCGGTTGCTGTACATCACGATGAAGGGTGTGGCCAGCATGGACAGCACCATGCTGGCCAGGATGGGGTTGAGCAGCGCGGGCGGTACCAATGCGTTCTTCTGCGCCAGTGTCAGCAGCACAAAGCCGAACTCGCCGGCCTGCGCCAGATAGAGGCCGGTGCGCAGGCCCACGCCCGAGGACGCGCCCAGGGCCTTGGCCAGTGCCGTGACCAGCGCAGCCTTGAAGAGAATCGGCAGTGCCACGAGCAGCAGCACCATGGGCCAGCGCTCCAGTACCAGGCGCCAGTCCAGCAGCATGCCGATTGAGATGAAGAACAGGCCCAGCAGCACGTCATGGAAGGGCCGGATATCGGTCTCCACCTGATGCTTGTATTCAGTCTCCGAGATCAGCATGCCCGCAATAAACGCGCCCAGCGCCAGGCTCAGGCCGGCCAGTTCGGTGAGCCAGGCCAGGCCCAGGGTGATGAACAACAGGTTGAGCACAAACAGCTCGTCGCTCTTGCGTCGTGCCACCAGCGTGAGCCAGCGCCGCATGACATGCTGACCGCCGACCATCAGCACGGTAACCAGGACCATGGCTTTCAGTCCGGCCCAGGCCAGCGCCTCAAACAGCTGCTCGCCCGAAGCACCCAGGGCAGGGATTAGCACCAGCAGCGGCACCACGGCCAAATCCTGGAACAGCAGCACGCCCATGACGCGCTTGCCATGCTCGGACTCTAGTTCCAGCCGCTCCACCATGAGTTTGACTACGATGGCCGTGCTGCTCATGGCCAGCGCGCAGGACAGCGCCAGCGCGGCCTGCCACTCCATGGTCCAGATGCGCGGCACCAGCAGCGCCAAGCCTAGTGTGGCGGCGGTGGCCAGGCAGATCGTCACCACCACCTGCAGCAGGCCCAGCCCGAATACATGCTGGCGCATGGCACGCAGGCGCGGCAGATTGAATTCCAATCCGATCACAAACATCAGGAACACCACGCCAAACTCGCCCAGGTGGCGCACGGCTTCGGAGTTTTGCGAGAGTGCCAGCGCGTTCGGGCCTATGACCACGCCCACCGCCAGATAGCCTAGCATGGGGGGCAGCTTGAGCGAGCGGCATACCACCACGCCCAGCACGGCCGCCAGCAGATAGAGCAGGGTGATTTCCAGTCCGGTCATGCCAGCATCCTAGCAAGAGACATGCGCGCCGATAAAATGCCCGAATGACAGTACTTGCAAGCAGCTCTTCTGCTGCCTCCACCGCGCGGACAAACCGGGTTCTAGCCCTGGCCAAGGACACCTTTGACATCGAGGCCGCCGCCGTGCTGGGTCTCAAGGACCGCATTGGCGAGCCCTTTGTGCAGACCGTCGAGCGCATCCTCGCCATCCAGGGCCGGGTGGTCGTCATGGGCATGGGTAAGAGCGGCCATGTAGGCCGAAAGATCGCTGCCACCCTGGCTTCCACCGGAACGCCTGCCTTCTTCGTGCATCCCGGCGAGGCCAGCCATGGTGACTTGGGCATGGTCACCGGCACGGATCTGGTGCTCATGATTTCCAACAGCGGTGAGTCGCAGGAAATGGCCGTCATCCTGCCGGTGCTCAAGCGTCTGGGCGCGTCGCTGGTCGCCATGACTAGCAACCCCGAGTCCACCATGGCGCGCTACGCTGACCTTTGGATTGACACCGGCGTGGCCAAGGAGGCCTGCCCGCTGAATCTCGCACCTACCGCCAGTACCACGGCCCAGCTGGCCATGGGCGATGCTTTGGCCGTGGCCTTGCTGGATGCGCGCGGCTTTCGCGCCGAAGACTTTGCGCGCTCCCACCCAGGCGGTGCGCTGGGCCGCAAGCTGCTCACCCATGTGAGCGATGTGATGCGCACCGGCGATGGTGTGCCGCGCGTGGCGCCCGGAGCAAGCTTTAGTGAGCTGATGCGCGAAATGAGCGCCAAGGGCCTGGGCGCTACCGCGGTGGTTGACGCTGCCGACCAGGTGCTGGGCATCTTCACCGACGGGGATCTGCGCCGCCTGGTCGAGCAGGGCGCCGACCTGCGCAGCAAGACCGCGCAGGACGTGATGCACGCCAAGCCCCACACCATAGGCGCGGACGCATTGGCTGTGGATGCAGCCGACCTCATGGAGGCCAAACGCATCACCAGCGTGCTGGTGACGGACGCGACGGGCGCGCTGTGTGGCGCGCTCAACAGCAACGACCTCATGCGCGCGAAAGTCATCTGATGGCTGGACCGGTATTGCAATTCGCCCCCGACCTGCTGCTGCGCGCGCAAAGCGTACGCGTGGTTTTTTTTGATGTGGACGGCGTGCTCACCGACGGCGGTCTTCTGTTTTCGGAGACGGGGGAGACCCTCAAGCGCTTCAACACGCTGGATGGCCATGGCCTCAAGCTCTTGCAGAAGGCCGGCATCACGCCCGTCATCATCACCGGGCGCGACTCGCAGCCATTGCGTGTGCGCTTGCAGGCCCTAGGCGTGACGCATGCCCATTTCGGCACCGAAGACAAGCGCCCTGCGGCCGAGCAGACGCTGCAGACCCTCGGGCTGGAATGGTCGCAAGCCGCAGCCATGGGCGACGACTGGCCCGACCTGCCGGTGATGCGACGCGCGGCCCTGGCCTGCGCGCCGAGCAATGCCCATGCGGAAGTGCTGGGCGCGGCCCACCACATCACGGCAGTGGCTGGTGGTCATGGCGCGGTGCGCGAGCTTTGCGATCTGCTGCTCGTGGCCAGTGGCCGTTATGCAGAGCTGCTGGCCGCCTATACCGAATGAGCCTTCCGTGAGAAACATCGTCTACGAAGCTTGGGAGCGCTTCCTGCTCTATCTGCCCCTGATGGTGATGGCCACCCTGGCTCTGGGCACCTACTGGCTGGTGCGCAGCACGCCTGCACCCGAAGTTGCCCAGGCCGAGCGTGTGCGCGGCCACGAGCCGGACTATTTCATGCACGGTTTCTCCATCAAGACCTATGACGTCCAGGGCCGCATGCGTTCGGAGGTGCAGGGCAACGTGGCACGCCATTACCCGGATACCAAGTGGATCGAGATCGAGGGTATCCGTATCCGTTCCTTCGACGCCCAGGGGCGACTTACCACCGCCAGTGCCCTGCGTGGTTTGACCAATGACAAAGGTTCCGAAGTCCAGCTGCTGGGCAAAGCCGTGGTGGTTCGAGAGGCCGACAAAAATGCGGCGGGCAAGCCCCTTCCCCGCATGGAATACCGTGGCGAGTTCCTGCACGCCTTTCTGGACGAGGAGATTGTGCGCTCCAATCAGCCGGTGGAACTCACGCGTGGCAAGGACCGGTTCACGGCGGATGCCATGGACTTTGACAATGTGGACCAGGTGATGCAATTGCGCGGCCGCGTGCGTGGCACGCTGGTGCCTGAGTCTCGCTGACCGTTTTCTCTTTTCTGGAGTACTGCATGGCACCCCTGATCTTCATTACCGGAGCCTCCAGTGGCATCGGCCAGGCCCTGGCCTGGCGCTACTACCAGGCGGGTTACGCCTTGGCACTGGTTGCCCGCCGGACGGAAGAGATTGAGGCATGGGCCCAGGCGCAGCAGCTGGATGCCGCCCGCTACCGCATCTACCGTGCGGATGTGGCCGAGGTGGACAGCATCGTGGCGGCAGGGCAGGCCTGCATCGCCGCGCAGGGCGTGCCGGATGTGGTTATTGCCAACGCAGGTATCAGTGTTGGCATGGACACTGCCATCCGCGGAGATCTGGATGTCATGGCCCGCACCTTCGCCACCAACAACCTGGGTTTGGCCGCCACCTTCCATCCTTTTGTTGCGGCGATGGAGCAGCGGGGTAGTGGTGCGTTGGTGGGGATCGGCAGCGTGGCCGGCATCCGCGGCCTGCCGGGTCATGGCGCCTACTGCGCGAGCAAGGCGGCCGTCATTGCCTACTGCGAATCGCTGCGGGGCGAGTTGCGCAGCAGTGGCGTGAAGGTGGTGACGTTGTGCCCTGGCTACATTGACACCCCGCTCACGCAGCAAAACCGTTACAGCATGCCCTTTCTGATGCAGCCCGAGGTATTTGCGGACCGGGCATTCCGGGCCATTGCACAGGGCGCGAGCTACTGCGTGATTCCATGGCAAATGGGTGTGGTGGCCAAGCTGCTGCGGGCCTTGCCCAATGCGCTGTTTGACAAGGTGCTGGCCGGGCGTCCCCGCAAGCGCCGGCAGGACGGTAGCTGACAACGGGGCTGTTGTTTTGGCAGCTACCAATGCAAAAGGGACCCGAAGGTCCCTTTTTTGTTGGGTCTAAGCCGAGGGCTTAGTAGCCGCCGCGGCCGCCGCCGCCATAGCCGCCACCGCCGGAGCGGTCGCCACCACCGTAGCCGCCGCCACCGGAGCGATCACCGCCGCCGTAGCCGCCACCACCGGAACGGCCGCCACCGAAGCCGCCGCCACCAGAGCGACCGCCACCGAAGCCACCACCGCCGCCGCCGCCGAAGCCGCCGGAACGGGGAGGACGGGGTTCCATGGGACGGGCTTCGTTCACCACGAGGCCACGGCCACCGAATTGTTGACCGTTCATGGCGCTGATCGCGGCTTGGGCTTCAGCGTCGCTGCCCATTTCCACGAAGCCGAAGCCCTTGGAGCGACCAGTGTCGCGTTCCATCATGACCTTGGCGCTGGAGACGGAACCGTGCTGGGAAAACGCTTGTTGCAGGTCTTCGTCACGGAAGGAATAAGGCAGGTTGCCTACGTAAAGTTTGTTGCCCATGGAGGGACTCCTCAAAATAACTCAAAACGCGATGGAGTCTTTAACCGCAATCAACAAACCAGTGAAGACTTAAAGCAGACGCGAAACTGACTAAACACCGCAAACTTGCACGCCCGTTTGCCGGGCAATGCCGAACCATTATGCGCCAGTTTTTTGAGAGGTGGCTATTTTTTTGATTTTTCTGTGGTAACCGATGCAGAAGTGGGGGTATCGCTGTAATTGCGCCACGCTTGCAGGCCGTTGCGCAGGGTCAGGATCTGGCGTTCAAAGCGCGGGCAGGCTGCGCAGGCTGCCAAGTGCAGGCGCAGCGCAAGCCGGTCAGTCCAAGGCAGAGCCCGGTCTTCGCGCGCCACCATCAGGGCGGCGGCTTCCTTGCAGGTTCTTCGAAATGGCATCATGGGTGAACGGCCTTTGCAAACCAGCGTTGCTCCAGGCACTCCCGCAAACGCAGGCGGGCCCGGTGCAGCTGCACGTACAGATTGGTCGGCGTGAGCTGCAATTCCTTACAAATTTCTTCGCTGGAGAGCTCCAGCCATTCCCGCATCAGGAACAAACGCCCCTGCACGGCGGGCAGCAGGCTGGTGCAGGCCTCCAGGATCTCAAAGAACTGGCGCTGGCTAGTGTCTTGCTCGGGGTTGCCCCATTCGGCGGGCAGCTCGCTGAAGTGGCCATCGGCGGTAAAGGCCATCAGGTCCAGCGGGTCAGCCTGTGCGTCGGGACTGCGGTCCAGACTGGTCGCCTCTCGGCTGTGGTGGCGCAGGGCGTCAATGATCTTGTGCTTGAGGATGCCCACCAGCCAGGTCTTGAGCTGGGAGCGGTTGTCAAAGGCCTGGGGCTTGGCAATGGCAGCCAGCACGGTGTCGGACACCGCGTCCTCGGCCCATGTTTCGTTGCGCAGCTGCAGGCGCGCGAACTTGAGCAGGTAGTCACGTAGGTCAGCGACCTGTTGTTCGAAGCTGGGCATGGGGTGGGCCTTGGGATGTGCGCGCAGTGTACGGTTTTGGGCCGCGCGAAAACTTTTTGCGTGGAGGCTGTAAGAAAAAAATGCCCTGCGGGACTAAAGCTCAACCAGTAGCCACGGCGCAATCCCGCACCTGGCAGCTGTACTGGTTGTATTCAACGTTCCAACAGGAGTTTTCCATGAACCAACGCGCCCTGATCGCCGCCACCGCTGCCAGCCTGATGACCCTGGCCCTCGCTTCCGCACCCGTGGCTGCGCAAGAGAAAGAAAAGTGTTTCGGTATTGCCAAGGCCGGCCAAAACGACTGCGCCAACCTGTCGGGCACGCATTCCTGCGCCGGCCAGTCCAAGGTGGACATGGGCAAGGACGAATGGAAGTACGTGGCCAAGGGCACCTGCAAGGACATGAAGGGCATGTCCATGGACGAAGCCAAGAAGATGAAGAGCTGAGCTCGGCCAACGGTCTGCACCATGTCCGCCACCCTCACTCCAATCCTGGCGCCGACCTCCCCTGCGGAGGTGGGCATCGGGTGGCGGCATCCCCATTACGCGGAGCTGCTGCAGCGGCAGCCCGCACTGGACTTTCTGGAAGTCCATTCTGAAAATTTCTTTGCCGAGGGCGGTGCCGCTCTGGCCGTGCTGGAGCAGGGCCGCGCTCACTACCCCGTCAGCCTGCACGGCGTGGGCCTGTCCCTGGGCTCGGCGGTGGGGCTGGACCCCTGGCACCTGGAGCAGCTTGCGCAGTTGGTGCAACGCATAGACCCTGTGCGCGTCAGCGACCACGCCTGCTTTGCGCGCGGTCGGGTGGGCGCGCAGACGGTGCATGGCTCCGATCTCTTGCCCATTCCTTTCTCGGACGAAGCGCTGGACGTGCTGTGCCGCCATGTGCAGCAGGTGCAGGACCGCCTGCAGCGCCGCTTCATGGTGGAAAACCTCTCGGCCTACCTGGGCTGGAACGATGCGGACGCGCACGACTGGTCCGAGCCCGAATTCCTCAGCGCACTGGCGCGCCGCACCGGTTGCCTCTTGCTGGTGGATGTGAACAACATCTATGTGAATGCGCGCAACGCCCAGCTCGCCGGGGCCGCGCGAGACCCGCTGCAGGCCTGTCGCACCTGGCTGGATGCCATTGCGCCCGAGGTGGTGGGCGAGCTGCATGTGGCCGGGCATTGCCATGTGGCTGATGCGCACGGCGAGATCGTCATCGACGACCATGGGAGCCGCGTGAGCCCCGCCGTCTGGGCGCTGCACCGGCATGCCCTGCAACGGTTTGGCCCCGTACCTACGCTGGTGGAGTGGGACACCGATGTGCCCGCGCTGGATGTGCTGCTAGACGAGGCAGACCTGGCCCGGCAGGCTGCGCACGAAGTGCTGGGTCCGCAGGAGCTGGCCGCATGAGCGCGCTGGCCCGCCAACAGCAGGCGCTGCTGGAGAGTTTGTTCTCTCCGCAGACTGCTGTTGCTACTGAATTCATAGCTACTCGCGCGGATTCCATGCGGGGTAGAGGCCTCAAAGCCTATCAGTCCAATGGCCACGCGCTAGCTCGGCGCACGCTGCAGGCGGCCTACCCGGTGCTGGAGCGAATGCTGGGTGAAGAGAGCTTTGCCGACCTGGCGCACGCCCTTTGGCATGCGACTCCGCCAGAGTGTGGGGACTTGGCGCATTGGGGCGATGCCCTGCCCGACTTCGTGGCTGCCAGCGCGCAGCTGGCGGACGAGCCCTACCTGCCGGACGTGGCCCGCGCCGAGTGGGCGCTGCACACGTGCGCCGCGGCGGCCGACGCCGCGCTGCAGGCTGACAGCCTCGCCCTGTTGGGCAGCCAGGAACTGGACACCCTGCATCTCCGCCTGGCGCCCGGCACCTGGCTGCTGCGCAGCCCCTGGCCGGTGGCCAGCATCCTGTTGGCGCACCGTGATGATGGTCCCAGCCTGTCCGAGGCTGGCGCGCGGCTGCGGGCCGGGCAGTCGGAAGACGTGCTGGTCTGGCGCCAGAGCTTTCGCCCCTGCGTGCGGGCGGCGGTGCCCGGCGAGGCCGATTTTGTGGCGGCGCTGCTGGCGGGCCAGGCCCTGGGCCCGGCGCTGGACGCGGCCCCCGCCCTCGACGTGCAAGCCTGGCTGGCCCAGGCCGTGCAAAGCGGCCTGCTGCTGGCTGTGCTCCCGATGTCCCCCACTGTTTGCTGATGAGGTTTGCCATGACACCAACCACCCTGCCGTCCCTGCCCCAGGCTTCCACCACCCTGCTGGGCCGTGCCTTTGCGCTATGGGATTGGCTGGTGCGCGGCCTGGAGGCTTTGCAGCCGCTGGCTGCGTTGCTGGCGCGCCTCTATGTGGCGCAGGCATTCTTTCTGTCGGGCCTGACCAAGCTGCGCGACTGGGACATCACGCTGGCCCTGTTTGCCGACGAGTACCACGTGCCCCTGCTGTCGCCGCCGGTGGCAGCCGTGCTGGGTACGGCGGGTGAGCTGGGCTTGCCCGTGTTGCTGGTGCTGGGGCTGGTCGGGCGCTTTGCGGCCCTGGGCCTGAGCGTGGTCAACCTGGTGGCCGTGGCCTCGCTGATGGAGATCGCCCCGGCTGCCCTGCAGCAGCACGTCACCTGGGGCGTGCTGCTGGCCGGCCTAGCGCTTTACGGCTGCGGCCCCTGGTCCCTGGGGCCGTGGGCGCGTAGGGCGCTGGAACGGAGCTTTCTGGTCAAATAGGGTTGTGGCCCCCATGAATAGTGCGCGAGCAGCTCCTGTTTCAATAGCAATTACCAGTTCGCTTCGCGCTCTGGCGTGGCGCTGATCTTGTGGATGGAGAGGTCGGCGCCGTCAAATTCCTCTTCCTGGCTTAGGCGCAGACCGGTGGTTGCCTTGAGCGCACCATAGACCACAAAGCCACCGGCGGCAGCCCAGGCCACGCCCATCAGGGTGCCGATCACCTGCGCGCCCAGGCTCACGCCGCCCAGCCCGCCCAGGGCCTGGCTGCCAAACAGGCCGGCTGCGATGCCGCCCCAGGTGCCGCACAGGCCATGCAGCGGCCAGACGCCCAGCACGTCGTCGATCTTCCACTTGTTCTGCGTTAGCGTGAACATCACCACAAAGATGGCGCCGGCCACGCCGCCCACCACCAGCGCGCCCAGCGGGTGCATCAGGTCCGAACCCGCGCACACCGCCACCAGGCCGGCCAGCGGGCCGTTGTGCACAAAGCCGGGGTCGTTTTTGCCCATGAGCAGGGCCACCAGCGTGCCGCCCACCATGGCCATGAGCGAGTTCACGGCGACCAGGCCGCTGATCTTGTCCAGCGTCTGCGCGCTCATGACGTTGAAGCCGAACCAGCCCACGGTCAGGATCCAGGCGCCCAGCGCGAGGAAGGGAATGCTCGATGGCGGGTGTGCCGAGATCGCGCCGTCCTTGCGGTAGCGGTTGCTGCGCGCGCCCAGCAGCAGCACGGCGCCCAGCGCAATCCAGCCGCCCACGGCGTGCACCACCACGCTGCCGGCAAAGTCGTGGAACTCGGCGCCGGTCAGGTCCTTGAGCCAGGCCTGCACGCCAAAGTGCTGGTTCCAGGCAATACCCTCGAAGAAGGGGTAGACCAGGCCGACGATGACGGCCGTGGCAATCAGCTGGGGCCAGAACTTGGCCCGCTCGGCAATGCCACCCGAAATGATGGCCGGGATGGCGGCGGCAAAGGTCAGCAGGAAGAAGAACTTCACCAGCGCATAGCCGTTCTGGGCGGCGAGTTGCTCGGCGCCCACAAAGAAGTGCGTGCCATAGGCCACGCCGTAGCCGACGGCGAAATACACCACGGTGGAGACCGAGAAGTCCACCAGGATCTTGACCAGCGCATTGACCTGGTTCTTGCGGCGAACCGTGCCCAGCTCCAGAAAGGCAAAACCGGCGTGCATGGCCAAGACCATGATGGCGCCGAGCAGGATGAACAAGGCGTCTGCGCCCTGTTTGAGTGCTTCCATACGTTCCTCTATCGTGTTACTGCTGCTTATTGGTGCAAATCCGCTGGGAATTCAACGAATGCACCAAAATGAAGCAAAAACTGCGCCAGTTTGGGACTAGGTGGAAACCCGTGCCTCCGGTTACAATGGCGGCTGTCATTGGGGAGTAGCCGCCCTTCTTCACTGAGAGGGGCTTGCGTCAACAGACTTGTGGTGCCGGGAACGGCGCCCATGGCGCAAGCAGGGCCCGTCACGCGGGTCTTGGCGAGACCTTTGACTGCACGCCTCCGATGTATTTGGCCGGGGGTGTCGTGCAGTCATAGGTATCTGTCCCCGGCCATGGACTTTTCATTCATGGAAGCATTCTTCATCTCCACAGGTATCGTCGCGCTCGCTGAAATGGGCGACAAAACGCAGCTGCTCGCGCTCTTGCTGGCCGCGCGGTTTCGCAAGCCCTGGCCCATCGTGTGGGGCATTCTGGTCGCCACCCTGGTCAACCACGCCATGGCCGGTGCGCTCGGTGCCTGGGTGACCACGGTCATCGGCCCCGACGTGCTGCGCTGTATCCTGGGCGGCTCCTTCATCGCCATGGCGGTGTGGATGCTGATTCCCGACAAGATCGATGACGAAGAGGCTGACGACCAGCCGCGCTGGGGCGTGTTCGGTACCACCGTGATCGCCTTCTTCCTGGCCGAGATGGGCGACAAGACCCAGATCGCCACCGTCATGCTGGCGGCCAAGTACCACGCCTACTTTTGGGTGGTTGCCGGTACCACGCTGGGCATGATGCTGGCCAACGCCCCCGTGGTCTGGCTGGGCGAGCGCATGACGCGCCTGGTGCCGCTCAAGGTGGTGCACATCGTGTCCGCCCTGATCTTTGCGGGACTGGGGCTCTACGCGCTGCTGGCCTGATCCTCTGAAATAGGGGCGTAAGCCCGGCGTTACGCAGGGATGGCGCGCCTGCGCCTCCCATAGACTGCTCCGGGGCCATTCGGCCGTCTTGTGGAGGCACTATGGGTGACGTCAACCAGTTCTTGTTCGCGCAGCGGGTGTTCCGGGGTTTCTCGGGCCGGGTGCTGGAAATCGGCTCCAAGGACTACGGCAACACCCAGCCCTTCCGCGAGCTGTTCAGCCATTGCGAGTACGTCGGTGTGGACCTGGAAGACGGCAAGAACGTCGATTACGTAGTCAACCTCGAGGAGGACCTGGGCCCCATCAAGGACCAGAAGTTCGACCTCATCATCATCTGCTCGGTGCTGGAGCACTCGCCCAGGCCTTGGGTGCTGGCGGCCAACATCCAGACCCTGCTGTCCGAGCGGGGCGTCATCTACTCCTGCCACCCCTGGGTGTGGCGGTATCACAAGTACCCGGACGATTACTTCCGCTTCTCGCCCAAGGGTATCCAGGTGATGTTTGACCAGGTGAACCTGTGGCTGCCCTCCATGTACTCGACCTACAAGGAGGGAGAGTTTCTCTCCTTCAGCCAGGACGAAGGCATTGACAACAAGATGGCCCAGATGGACGACCAAGGCCGCAAGTACCTGCCCTACCTGCAAACCGTCATGGTCGGCACCCGCGACACCTTGCGCTTTGCGGACCTCTACGAGGCTTACCTGGGTTTGAGCGCAGGCGCCCCGGCCTGAGCACGGCCCCATGCGGCACCTGCATTTTCTGATGGCGGGGCACTTCGAGAGTGCCGCTGATCTGGCCCGTTCCAACCTCGCGAGCGTGCGCATGCGCGCGCTGCCCGCCCTGAGGGCGCTGGAGGCTGCGGGCTACACGACGAGCTGGGGCGAGGAGGTGCAGGGTACGCCGGACCGCGTGGTGGTGACCAAAATCGGCGGGCATGACATTGCGGTGCGCCAGCCACAGTGGTTGGCGCAGATTGCGCAGGCCAAAAGCCGGGGCGCTTCCATCTGGGTGGATTACACCGACCACCATCTGGGCTACGCGTCCGTCATGTCGGGCTTCTACGCGTCGGTGCTGCCGCTGGCCGATGCCTATACGGTGCCGTCGTCGTGCATGCAACGCCTGCTGTTTGCCCATTGGCAGGGGCCGGTGCAGGTGGTGCCTGATGCCATTGAAGTGGATTGCGTCGCACCCAAAACAAGCCATGGCGAGCCGGTGACGGCGCTGTGGTTTGGCCACGCCAGCAACGTCGCCTACCTGCGTGCCTTTCTGGAGGAGGGGCTGGTGGCTGACCAGCCCCTGCGCCTGATCGTTCTCTCCAACCAGGCGGGGCTGGAAATACTCACACAGCGGCCCATAGAGGCTAGGGTTCCGCTGGACATTCTGGTGGCCGAGTGGTCCATCGACACCATGTGGGAGGCCGCGCAGCAGTCGGATGTGTGCCTGATCCCGAGTGACCCCCGGGATCCGCGAAAAATGGCGGTCAGCGCCAACCGCCTCGTCACCGCGCTGGCGCTGGGCCTGCCCACGGCGGCGGACCGGCTGGACAGTTATGCCGAGTTCGGTGCGTACTTCACCGACATCCGCAGTGCCGAGTTCGCTTCGCTGCTGGCGCAGCCCACCCGCCATGCCGACAGGGTGGCGGCGGCGCAAACCGCCGTGGTTCCCCGCTTTGCGCAGGCTGCCGTGTCGGCCACCTGGGCGCAGGTGCTGGGCTAGCGAAACAAGGCCCTTTGCTATACTGAATGCTCACAGCGCCAATTTGCTCCAGCTTGCGGGCGCTTAATAAATTCAGCTAAACACGGACCCGCCCTCAGGTATTGCAACCCGGCCCGCGTTTAGCGTTGCCGGGTTTTGTTTTTTATGCTGATTGCCACGCCCCAGTCCATGCGCTTTGACGCCCCTCTGCAGTTGCAGGGCGGGGCGTCCATCCATGGCTATTCCCTGAGTTACGAGACCTACGGCACCCTGAATGCCGACAAGTCCAACGCCGTGCTGGTCTGCCACGCGCTCAACGCCTCCCACCATGTGGCCGGCGTCTATGCGGGGCAGGACAAGAGCGAGGGCTGGTGGGACAACATGATCGGCTCCGGCAAGTCGGTGGATACCGACAAGTTCTTTGTCATCGGCGTGAACAACCTGGGCTCCTGCTTTGGCTCCACCGGCCCCATGCATACGCACCCCAACACCGGCCAGGTCTATGGCGCCGACTTCCCGGTGGTGACGGTGGAAGACTGGGTCAACGCCCAGGCCCGCCTGCTCGACGCGCTGGGCATCCAGACCCTGGCCGCGGTGCTGGGCGGCTCCCTGGGGGGCATGCAGGCGTTGAGCTGGACGCTGCAATACCCGGATCGCATGCGCCATGCGGTGGTGGTGGCCAGCGCGCCCAACCTCACGGCCGAGAACATTGCCTTCAACGAGGTGGCGCGCCGCGCCATCGTGACCGACCCAGACTTCCATGGCGGCCACTTCTACGCCCATGGCGTGGTGCCCAAGCGCGGCCTGCGCATCGCCCGCATGATTGGCCACATCACCTACCTGAGCGACGATGTGATGAACGAGAAGTTCGGTCGCGAGCTCAAGGATGCTGTGCTGGCCAGTGCCAACGGCTACAAGTACAGCACGCAGGACGTGGAGTTCCAGATCGAGAGCTACCTGCGCCACCAGGGCGACAAGTTTGCCGAGTACTTCGACGCGAACACCTACCTCCTGATCACGCGTGCGCTCGACTATTTCGACCCGGCTAAGGCCCATGGTGGCGACCTGAGCCAAGCGTTGGCGCGCGCGGCCTGCAAGTTCCTGCTGGTGAGTTTCACCACCGACTGGCGTTTCAGCCCCAAGCGCAGCCGCGAAATCGTCAAGGCCCTGCTCGACAACCGGCGCGAGGTCAGCTACGCGGAGATTGATGCGCCGCACGGGCATGATGCCTTTTTGCTGGATGACCCGCGTTACATGGGCGTCATGCGCTCCTACTTCGATAGCATTGCGCGCAGCGTGGAGGTCGCAGCATGACGGATATGAACACCTTGCACGCGATTGCCAGTTTGGTGCCCGAAGGTTCGCGGGTGCTGGATCTGGGCTGTGGCGATGGCGCCTTGCTGGACCACTTGCAGCGCGAGCGCGGCTGCAGCGGCTATGGCGTGGAACTGGACGACGCCAATGTGCTGGCCTGCGTGCAGCGCGGCGTCAATGTGCTGCAGCTCAACCTGGACCAGGGCCTGAGCATGTTCGAGGACGCGAGCTTTGATGTGGTGCTGCAGATCGACACCTTGCAGCATCTGCGCAATGCCGAAACCATGTTGCGCGAGACTGTGCGCGTGGGGCGCGTGGGCGTGGTGGCCTTTCCCAATTTCGCGCACTGGCCCAACCGCCTGAGCATCTTGCAGGGCCGCATGCCGGTCACCCGGCGCTTGCCCTACCAGTGGTACGACACGCCCAATATCCGAGTGGGTACCCATGCCGACCTGGCGGTATTGGCGCAGCGCAATGGCCTGCGGGTGCTCGACAGCTTTGGCTTGCAGGAGGGCAGCACGGTGCGCCTGGCGCCCAATCTGCGTGCTGGTACCTCGGTCTACAAGCTATCCCGCTGACTGCCATGCCCCGCTTCGCAGCCAACCTGAGTTTTCTCTACAACGAGCTGCCCTTTCTGGAGCGCTTTGCGGCGGCGGCCGAAGACGGGTTTGCCGGGGTGGAATTCCTCTTTCCCTACGCCTGGGAGCTTGAGGCCATTGGCCAGGCCTTGCGCCAGGCCGGCTTGCAGCAGGTGCTGCTCAATGCGCCGCCAGCGGGGCTAGACCGGGACAGCATGGCGGGTGCCTGGGACCGGGGCGAGCGCGGTACCGCCTGTCTGCCGGGGCGCGAGGCGGAGTTCCGCACCGGCATCCACGAGGCCTTGCGCTATGCCCGTGCGCTGGACTGTCCGCGCATCCACGTGATGGCGGGGCTGGTGGCGCCGGGCGCCGACACGGCCGCGCTGCACGCCACCTATATAGAGAACCTGCGCTGGGCAGCGCAGCAGGCTGCGCCCCAGGGCTGTACCCTGCTGATCGAACCCATCAACCCGCGCGACATGCCCGGCTACTTTCTGCGTCACCAGGCCCAGGCGCATGCCGTTGTTGCCGAGGTAGGGGCAGAGAATGTCAGGGTGCAGATGGACCTGTACCACTGCCAGGTGACCGAGGGCGATGTGGCCAGCAAGCTCCGCCAGTACCTGCCCACGGGGGCGGTGGGGCACATCCAGATTGCCAGCGTGCCCGAACGCCAGGAGCCCGATGGCGGGGAGCTGGACTACGGCTACCTGCTGGAGTTGCTGGACCAGCTGGGCTATGGCGCCTGGGTCGGTTGCGAATACCGGCCCCGCGGCGGAGCCGCGCCTGGCGCGACGCGCGCCGGTTTGCGCTGGCGCAAGTCGTTGGCGCGTTGAGGGTTTGCCACAGCCGAAAGGACTTGCGCCCATGGCATGATGGCGTTTTCGCAATTCCGCCGAACCAGGAGTTCGCTATGAACGCCCGCCTACCATCCGCCGCCTTGAACGCGCCACAAGCGCTGGAACAGGTCAGCCAAGCCTGGGACCGTGACATTGTTCACCGTCTGGAAGACTACATCCGCATCCCCGCGAAGTCCCCCATGTTCGATGCCGATTGGGCGACGGGTGCCTATATAGATACCGTGGTGCGCAACACCGCGCAGTGGATTGAATCCCAGAAGGTCGCCGGCCTCACGCTGGAGGTGGTGCGCCTGGAAGGCCGCACGCCGGTCATCTTCTTCGAGGTTGCGGCCAGCGGCAGTGCCTCGGCCCAGACCGTGCTCATGTATGGCCACCTGGACAAGCAGCCCGAGTTTTCGGGCTGGCGCAATGACCTAGGCCCCTGGACCCCCAAGTACGAAGACGGCAAGCTCTATGGCCGTGGTGGCGCCGACGACGGCTATGCCGCCTACGCCGCCATTGCCGCCCTGCAGGCGCTCAAGAGCCAGAACGTGGCGCACCCGCGCGTGGTCGGCCTCATCGAGACATGCGAGGAAAGCGGCTCCTACGACCTGCTTCCGTATATCGACATCCTCAAGCCGCGCCTGGGCGATGTGGGGCTGGTGGTCTGCTTGGACTCGGGCGCCGGCAACTACGACCAGCTCTGGCTCACCAACAGCCTGCGCGGCATGGCCAGTGGCGTGCTCAAGGTGGAAATCCTCACCGAAGGCATTCACTCCGGCGATGCCAGCGGTCTGGTGCCCTCCAGCTTTCGCATCATGCGCCAGGTGCTGGACCGCCTGGAAGACAGCGCCACCGGCCGCCTGCTGCCGCAAAGCTTCCATTGCGAGGTGCCGGGCGAGCGCCTGCGGCAGGCTCAGGCCACGGCCGCCATCCTGGGGCAGGAGCTGTTCAAGCGCTTCCCCTGGGCGCATTACGACTGCGGCGGTGCTACCACCTTCGCCTTGCCCACTACCACCGACCCGCTGGAAGCCCTGCTCAAGCGCACCTGGCAACCCACGCTGAGTGTGACCGGGGCCGACGGGTTTCCTGACCTGAAGAACGCCGGCAATGTGCTGCGCCCCTACACCGCCTTCAAGCTCAGCCTGCGCCTGCCGCCCCTAGTGGAAGCCGCAGACGCGGTGCAGGAGCTCAAGGCCCTGTTGGAAGACAACGCGCCTTACCAGGCCAAGGTCACGTTTGAAGGCCTCTCCAGCGCCACCGGCTGGAATGCCCCCGACACTGCACCCTGGTTCGAGTCTGCACTCAACGAAGCCTCGCAAGCCCATTTTGGTGCACCCTGTGGTCACATTGGCCAGGGCGGCACCATCCCGCTCATGAACATGCTCTCCAAGGGCTTTCCCAAGGCGCAGATGATGGTCTGCGGCGTGCTGGGGCCCAAGAGCAATGCGCACGGCCCCAACGAGTTTTTGCACGTTCCCTATGCCAAGAAGCTCACTGCGGCCGTGGCGCAGGTGATTTCCCGTTTCCCCTGAACCCTGGACACCCCCGCATGTGCGCTGACACCACCCTCACCACCTTTGTGGCCAGCGATGGCGATAACGTGGTCATTCAGGACTGGCCCCTTGAAGCGGGCGTGCGCCTGCGTGGCGTGGTCATCCTGGTGCACGGTCTGGGCGAGCACGCGGGCCGTTACGACCACGTGGCGCGCAAGCTCAATGAATGGGGCTTTGCGGTGCGGGGGTATGACCAGTGCGGCCATGGGGAGTCTGGAGGTGCGCCGGGTAGCCTGCCCACCGACACCCGCCTGCTCGATGACTTGGCCGACATCGTGGACAGCACGCGCGCCCGCATGGATAAGGACACGCCGCTGATCGTGCTGGGTCACAGCATGGGTGGCTTGGTGGCCGCACGCTTTGTGTCGCTGGGCATGCGTAAGGTGGACGCACTGGCCCTCTCTTCGCCCGCGTTGGACCCAGGGCTCAGCGCCTTCCAGAAGCTCTTGCTGGCGATTCTGCCGAGGTTCCTCCCGAACCTGCGGGTGGGCAACGGCCTGAATGCCGATTACATCTCCCATGACCCGGCCGTCGTCGCCGCTTACCGCGCAGACCGGTTGGTGCACGACCGCATTTCCGGCCGCCTGGCCCGCTTCATTGCCACCGCCGGTCCAGCCACCGTGGCCCTGGCGCCGCAATGGAAAGTGCCCACCCTGCTCATGTACGCGGGAGATGACCGCCTGGTGCGCCCCCAAGGCAGCCGGGATTTTCAGGCGGCAGCCCCCACCGCGGTGGTGAACACGCAGTGTTTCGACGGCCTCTACCACGAGATCTTCAACGAGCTGGACGCCACGCCGGTGTTCGCCGCCTTGCGCCAATGGCTGGACCAGCGCTTTTGAAGCTGGCATCGCCTGTGCTAGGCTGACATGCAAGCTGCCCTATGAACCGCTTTCCCCTGAGCTTCACCAATCTGCGCGCCCGCTGGCGTGCGGGTCTCCCGCTGCGTTACACCATGATGGTGGTGGTCGTGTTGGGCGTGAGCCTGCCCGCCCTGTTGCTGCTTACGCTGGAGCAGGAACTGGCCGAGAAATCGCAGAAAGCCCTGTTGGCGCAGAGTGAGACCGCGCTCATGAAGATTGGCAGCGTCTCTATCGCCGAGCCCATGTGGGTGGTGGACCGGGTGGCGCTGGATGCCGCCGCCGTGCGCCTGCTGGAAAGCCCGCAGGTGGTGGCTGTGCGCATCGAGGATGGGCTGGCCAACACGCCCGAGCTGGAGCGCGTGCGCTCGGACTACGGCAAGAACCTGGTGGCCGAAACTGGCCTGGGTAACCTGACGCGGCGCACCCAGACCGTGGTGCGTTCCGGCGAGGAGCTGGGCACGCTGGTGGTCTGGTTCGACGCCACCTATGGCCAGGGCCTGCTGCAGGCGCGGCGCAGCCAGATGCTGTCGCTTGTGGCCTTGCAGGTGCTGGCGATTCTGGCGGTGCTGATGCCGGTGCTGGTGTCGCGCGTGCTGCGCCCGATTGAACGGCTCAAGGAGCAGGCCTCCGCTCTGTTGGACCATGGGCAGGAAAGCGCCAACGACCGTAGCCGCTTTGTCTGGCGCCGCCAGGACGAGCTGGGCCTGCTGGGCCGCCACCTGAGCCGCGTGCAGGATGAATTGCGCACCCTGTTCGGCCAGCTCGGCACCAAAAATGCGCAGCTGCAGCAGATGGCGTTTTACGACCAGCTGACCGGCTTGCCCAATCGCGCGCTGTTTACTGACCTGGTGCAACGCGAGATGCTGCAGGCGCACCGCAGCCAAGAGCAATTCGGCATCTTCTTCATCGACCTGGACCGCTTCAAGGCCGTGAACGACTCCATGGGTCATGCGGCTGGTGACGAACTGCTGATCGAGACCGCCCGCCGCTTGCGCGATACGCTGCGCGAGGTGGATGTGGTGTGTCGCCAGAGCGGCGACGAATTTCTGGTCATGGTGCGCGATATCGACCACTGGGAGTCGCTGGGCGAGATGGCCGAGCGCATCCTGCGCGTGGTGGAGGAGCCGGTGGAGCTGTCCAACACCACGGTGCGTGTCTCGGCCAGCATCGGCATTGCGCTGTTCCCCGAGGATGCGCAGGACTTCGAGACCCTGGTCAAGCACGCTGACATTGCGGTCTACCAGGCCAAGACCCTGGGCCGTGCGCGCTACAGCTTCTTCCATTCCGAGCTCAACTTTCGCCTGCAGGCCAGCCTGGAACTGGAGCAGCAGCTGGCCCATGCGATTGCCCATGGCGAGCTGGTGCTGCACTACCAGCCCCAGGTGGACGCGAAGACCGGCCGCATGGTGGCCGTGGAGGCGCTGGTGCGCTGGCAGCACCCCACGCGCGGCCTGCTTTACCCGGGCCAGTTCATTGGTCTGGCCGAAGAGTCCGGCAAGATCGCCGAGATGGGCGTCTGGACCCTGCGCGAGGCCTGTCGCCAGCTCGCCGACTGGAAGGCCCGCGGCATCCAGGTGGGCAATATGGCGGTCAATGTGTCGGCGCTGGAGTTCCGCGACCACCGTCTGCTCGACAGCTTGCAGGCCGCGCTGGATGCCAGTGGTATTGCGCCCAGCGAGCTGGAGATCGAGATCACCGAAAGCGTGCTGATGGCAGAAACCGAGACCAGCCAGCGCATCATCGAACGCCTGCGGCAGCTCGGCGTGGGCATTGCGATTGACGATTTCGGCACCGGTTATTCCTCGCTGGCCTACCTCAAGCGCTTGCGCCCCAACCAGCTCAAGATCGACCGTTCCTTTGTGAACGATGCCGATGTGGACAGCGACTCGCGCGCCATCGTGCGCGGGGTCATCGGCCTGGCCGATGCCCTGGGCCTCAACGTGGTGGCCGAGGGCGTGGAGACCGTCGAACAACAGGCATTTTTAAGAGAGAGCGGCTGCCATACCCTGCAGGGCTTCTACATCGCGCGTCCGCTCGCGGTGGAGGCCCTGGAGTCCTGGATGGCGAACCGCCACACCAAGGAGGCTGTTCTATGACATTGATGTACCGCCGCGCTTGCGCAGCCCTGATGGCCGCGACCCTGTCGGGTATGGCGATACAGATGCCGGCCCAGGCCCAAAGCACGGTAAGCAGCACCTTCCCCCCTACACAGGTGGTGCAAGGGACCACGCTGTCCATCAATGGCATGGGCACGCGCTACCGGGCCATCTTCAAGGTCTATGACCTGGCGTTGTACACACCCGCCAAGGTCAGCACCGCCGAAGCCCTGATCGCCCAACCCGGTCCCAAGCGCCTGAACTTTGTTGCCCTGCGCGATGTGCCGGGTACCGACCTGGGCCTGGCGTTCATCAAGGGCTTGAACAGCAATTCCCCGCCGGAACTGGTGCAGAAGCACACCGCGTCCAGCACTCGCCTGATCGAGATTTTCTCAGGCCGCTCCAAGCTGGCCTCGGGCGACACCTTTGCTATGGAGTACGTGCCGGGCAAGGGCACGACCTTCTTCATCCAGGGCCAGCCCCAGGGCGCGCCTGTGGGCGATGCGGAGTTCTTCAACATGGTGCTCCGCATCTGGGTCGGCCCTGTGCCGGCTGACTTCAAGCTCAAGGACGCCCTGCTCGGGCAATAAGCCTAGCTGGCTAGCACCAGTGTGGTCAGCGCGGCCAAGGCCGCCGTTTCGGCGCGCAGTACGCGTGGGCCCAGCGACACGGGCGCAAAGCCGTTGGCCAGCGCTGCATCTTCTTCCGTCAGTGACAGCCCGCCCTCGGGGCCGGACAGAAACAGTGCAGGCTGGCTGGTATCGGCCGGCGCATGCAGGCCGGTGCTGCCTTCGCGCAGCGACAGCAGCAGGCGCGGGCCGCTGGCAGGGGGCAAGGCCTTGAGCCAGGCTGCCAGGCCCTGCACCGGGTGCACGGTGGGTACCAGGTTGCCGCCACACTGCTCGCAGGCGGCCACGGCCACGCTCTGCCAGTGCGCCACCTTCTTCTCGGCACGCTCGCCGGAGAGGCGCAGCACGCTGCGTTCGGTCATCAGGGGCTGGATGCTGGCGACGCCCAGCTCGGTGGCCTTTTCCACCAGCCAGTCCATGCGCTCGTTGGCGGGCATGCCCACGGCCAGGTGCACGCGGCGCGCCGGCTCGCGGGCGGTGGCGTGCGCCTCGCCCACTGCGACCTGCACATCACTGCGGCCCATGCGGGTGACCCGGGCGTCGAACTCGCGCCCATCCTCGCCATTGAACAGGGTGATGCCATCGCCCGGCTGCAGGCGCAGCACCTTCACATGGCGGGCCGCCCCTGCGGGCAGCTCCAGCAGGTCGCCGGTCAGCAGCGGAACGGGACAGAAAAAGCGTGGCATGGACTGGGATTTGCTATGGTTTCAGGAGCTTCTTGCGCAATATCCATGCGGGCTGGGTGCCAAAAAAGCTTAACGCCCGATGACGAAAACGTCGGAGGCCTGGATGCCCTCGATCTGGTCCACCAGGCGCAGCAGAGGCTTGAGCTCGCGGTAGCGGTTGCAGGTGCTGCGGATGTAGTGGATGAAGCGCGGCGTGTCGGCCAGGTATTTCGGCTTGCCGTCGCGCAGGGTCAGGCGCGCAAAGATGCCGGCAATCTTGAGGTGGCGCTGCAGGCCCATCCACTCCACGGCGCGGTAGAACTCGCCAAAGTCATCGCCTACGGGCAGGCCGGCCTTGCGGGCCTTTTCCCAGTAGCGGATGGTCACGTCCAGGCAGAAGTCCTCGTCCCAGCTGGCAAAGGCGTCGCGCATCAGGCTGGCGATGTCGTAGGTGATGGGACCGTAGACCGCATCCTGAAAGTCCAGCACGCCCAAGGTGGTGGCGTCCAGCTTGGCCGGCAGGCCGTCTTGGGGCACCATCAGGTTGCGCGGCATGAAGTCGCGGTGCACATAGACGCTGGGCCAGGACAGGTTGTTCTGGATCAGCAGCGCAAACGTGTCGTCCAGTACCTTGCGCTGGGCGGCGTCCAGCGTCACCTGGCGATGCGCGCCCAGGTACCACTGGGGAAACAGCTCCAGTTCGCGCAGCAGCAGCGCGTGGTCGTAGGGAGGCAGCACGCCGGGCTTGGAGGCCAGTTGCCACTGCACCAGCGTGTCCACCGCGCCCAGGTAGAGCGACAGGGGAGGTGGGCTCAGGGCCTCGCCGGTCACGCTGTAGGCGGGCTTCAGGTCGCCGCGGGCGTCCATGAGCTGCATCATGGTCAGCGTGCCCAGGTCGCTCAGCAGCATGAAGCCCTGGGCCTGGTCCCAGTTCAGGATTTCGGGTGCGCGCAGGCCTGCCCCGCGCAGCAGGGCGGCAATGTCCACAAAGGGCTGGCAGTTTTCCTTGTCCGGGGGCGCGTCCATGATGACCAGCGTGCCGCGCGGGCCCTGAACCCGGAAGTAGCGGCGGAAGCTGGCGTCGGCCGAGGCCAGGCCCAGGGTGGACGAGTCCAGCGTATGCGCGGCCTGCACGCCGGCAAACCAGGAGGCAAAGTGGGCTTGGCGGGTGGTGTCCGCCCAGTGGATGGGGGCGGGAGATGCTGGGGGGGAGAGGGGGCTTGGGCTCATGGATAATCCATTCTACAAAGCCCCCCGGGTCTTAACCCCCTGGAGGCGCCTGCTGCGCCCACTCTTGCCGGGCTGTTTATTTGGACCGAATTGCCGACTCTGCGCTCCGCCCCATGCGTTTTCCCCCGCGCGGCCTGACTCCCAGGCCGCTTTCCTGCCCGCCTCCCTTGACCCGCCTGGTCGCCCTGGTGGCCTTGGCGTGCGCGCAGATGGCCGCGCAGGCCCAGACCCAGGTCGAGCCCGAGACGCTGCCAGCCGAGCCCGCCGCCCTGCGCCCCAGCAGCAAGCTGGACGAATCGCTGTCGCCCGCCCAGCGCACCGATGCGCCCATGTTCCTGCTGGGAGCGCGCATCACGGGCCGCCCGGATCTGGAAACCGTGGTCGAGGGCAATGCCGAGATGCGCAAGCCTGGCACCGTGATCAAGGCTGACCGGCTGGAGTACGACGCCTCCACCGACCGCGCCAAGGCCAGCGGCAATGTCCGCATCAACCGCGGCGGCAATGTGTTCGAGGGGCCGCTGCTGGAGCTGCAGGTGGAGAAGTTCGAGGGCTTCTTCATCGAGCCACGCTACCAGTTCCTGCAGGGCGATGCCCACGGGGAGGCCAGCCGCGCTGATTTCATCGATGCGCAGAAGACGGTCGTGAAGGACGCGACCTACACCACCTGCCGCCGCCAGCCCGGCCCGGGCTGGATGCCCGACTGGGTACTGCGGGCGGCCAACATCGAGTTCGATAGCGGCGAAGACGTGGGCATTGCCCATGGCGGCTACCTGAGCTTCAAGGACGTGCCTATCCTGCCCGTGCCGGCCATCAGTTTCCCGCTGAGCGACAAGCGCAAGTCCGGCATGCTGCCGCCCACCATCGGGCTGGACAACGTGAACGGCACCGAGCTCAGCGTGCCCTATTACTGGAACATTGCGCCCAACCGCGACGCCACCATCACGCCCACGCTGATGACCGCGCGCGGCGTGGACCTGGGCGGAGAGTTCCGCTACTTGGAGCCCAATTACTACGGCGTGTTGCGTGCCAATTACATGCCCAGCGACAAGCTGCGCAGCGCCGACCGCTGGGGCGCCTCGCTGAACCACACCGGCAAGTTCGACACCGATCCGCAGACCGTAGGCGATGTGAGCTACCTGCTCAACATCAACCGCGTGAGTGATGACAACTACTGGCGCGATTTCACGCGTGCCAGCGGTTCATTGACCCAGCGCCTGTTGCCCAGCAATGCCCAGGTGAGCTGGTCGCAAGGGCCTTACTCGGTCAGTGCCAGTGTGCTCAAGTGGCAGACGCTGCAGGACGCTACGGCGCCCATCGTGCCGCCGTATGACCGTGTGCCCCAGCTCGTGGCGCGCTATGCCCAGACCAATGACCATGGCTTTGACTGGTCGCTGGAGGGTGACTTCACCCAGTTCGAGGCGGACCGCACGCTGACGCTGCAGCCCAATGCCCAGCGCGTCTACGGCCTGGCCCAGGTCAGCTACCCCTGGCTGGGCTCGGCGGGCTTTCTGGTGCCCAAGCTGCAGCTGCACACGACGGCTTACCAGTTCGACGCCATGCTCTCCAACGGTGACCGCTCGGCCGACAGCACCGTGCCCACCTTCAGCCTGGACGCCGGCCTGGTGTTCGAGCGCGACACCAGCTACTGGGGCCGGTCCATGGTACAGACGCTGGAGCCGCGCGCCTTTTATGTGCGCACGCCCTACCGCAACCAGAGCCTGCTGCCCAATTACGACACCGGCGCGAACGACTTCAACTTCGCCACCATCTTCACCGAGAACACCTATGTCGGCCACGACAAGATTGCCGACAACAATCTGCTGACGCTGGGCCTGACTACCCGGTTCCTGGACGCCGACAGCGGCGCCCAGCTGGCGCGCTTCGGCATCGCGCAGCGCTACCGCTTTGAAGACCAGCGCGTGACCCTGACGCCCAGTACGGCGCCGGCGCTCGCCGGTTTCAGCGATGTGCTCCTGGGCGCGGGTGTCAACCTCAATGAGCGCTGGATGCTGGATTCCACCGTGCAGTACAACGCCCGCACGGACAAGTCGGTGCGCTCCACCATCGGCGCGCGCTACAGCCCCAGCAGCTACCGCGTGCTCAATGCCGCCTACCGCTTCCAGCGTGACGTGAGCGAACAGATCGATGTGAGTTGGCAGTGGCCGCTCAACGACCTCTGGGGCGACCGTGGCCAAGACCTGGGCGCCGGACGCGGCCAGGGCGAGGGCCGCTACTACGCCGTGGGTCGCATGAACTACAGCATGGACGAAAAGCGCCTGGTCGACACCATTGTGGGGGTCGAGTACGATGCGGGCTGCTGGCTGGCGCGGGTCGTGGTGGGCCGGGTGCAGACCAGCACCTCGTCGGCCACCCAGAGCATCAAGTTCGAACTCGAGTTCGTCGGCTTCACCCGGCTGGGCGTGAGCCCGCTGCAGACACTGAAATCCAATATCTCGCGCTATCAGAACCTGCGCGAGACCAGCGGCGCCAACAGCCGCTTCAGCAACTACGATTGAGAATCATGAAATTACGCCTGTGGGCTGCCGCCCTTGTCTGTGTGTATGGTCTGGCCCTGCCCCCGCTGCAGGCGCAGACCAGCCAGCCGCTGGACTATATCGTGGCGCTGGTCAACTCCGAGCCCATCACCTACCAGGAGCTGGAGCGCGAGACCAAGCGCGTCGCGCAGCAGATGGTCCAGCAAGGCCAGCCTTCGCCTGGTGCTACCGAACTGCGCCGCCTGGTGCTGGAACGCATGATTGGTGACCGTGCCCAGCTGCAACTGGCCCGCGAGACCGGTATCCGCATCGATGCGGCCGCCATTGACCGTGCCGAACAATCAGTGGCTGCGCAGAACGAGGTGGACGTGGCCGGCCTGCGCCAGCGGCTCGCGCAGGATGGCATCAGCGTGAGCACCTTCCGCGACGGCCTGCGTGACCAGCTCATGCTCAACCGCCTGCACGAGCGCGATGTGGAGTCCAGCATCCGCATTTCCGATGTGGATGTGGACCGCGCCATCCAGGCCCAGCAGGCCGCCAACACCGATCCGCTGACCTTCGACATCAACTTGGCGCAAATTCTGGTGGCGGTGCCCGAGAAGGCGACGGCCGAGCAGGCAGCTGGCCTGTATGTGCAGGCGCAAAAGCTGCTCGATCGCGTGCGTGCCGGTGAAGACTTCGAACGCCTGGTCAAGGAATACTCCGCCGCCGACCGTAACAACGGCGGCCAGCTGGGCCTGCGCCGTGCCGACCGCTACCCGCTGCTTTTCGTGGAGGCTACCAAGGCCCTGAAGGCCGGTGATGTGTCGGACATCGTGCGTTCCGGCGCAGGTTTCCACATCCTCAAGGTGGTGGAGAAGCGCGCCCCCACGCGCCTGGTGCAGACCGTCCAGCAAAGCCATGCCCGCCACATCCTGCTGCGGGCAAGCCCGCAGCTTCCGCAGGCCCAGGCTATTGCCAAGCTGGCCGAGGCGCGTCAGCGCATCGTCAGCGGCAAGGCCGATTTCGCCAGCGTGGCGCGCAGCCTCTCGCAAGACACTTCGGCCGAGCAGGGGGGTGACCTGGGCTGGGCCAACCCGGGCATGTTCGTGCCCGAGTTTGAAGAGGCCATGAATGCGCTCAAGGAAGGTGAGATCAGCCCACCCGTGGTGTCCCGCTTTGGTGTGCACCTGATCCAGTTGCTGGAGCACCGCCGTGTGGAGCTCAGCCCGCAGCAGGTGCGGGAGTCGATACGCAACCAGCTGCGCCGCAGCCGCTACGACGAGGCCTACCGCAACTGGGCCCAGGACGTGCGCGGCCGGGCCTACGTTGAAATGCGTGAAGTGCCGCAATGAGCGCCCCCCACATCGCGCGCAAACGTTTCGGGCAGCACTTTCTGTCCGACGGCGGCATCATCGATGCCATCGTGCGTGCCATCGACCCCAAACCGGGCGATCCCATGGTCGAAATCGGTCCAGGTCTGGCAGCGCTGACGCAGCCGCTGGTGGAGCGTTTAGGTCATCTCACGGTCATCGAACTGGACCGCGATCTGGCCAAGCGCCTGCGCAGCCATGGGCAGCTGACCGTGATTGAGTCCGACGTATTGAATGTGGACTTCAGCCGCATCGATACTGTGCAAGCAGCTAGCAAAACAATAGCAACCGAGACACCTGTCAGCCGTCCCAAGTTGCGCGTGGTTGGCAATTTGCCCTACAACATTTCCACGCCCATCCTGTTCCACCTGCTCGACCATGTAGACAGCATTGCCGACCAGCACTTCATGCTGCAGAAGGAAGTGATTGACCGCATGGTGGCCGCCCCGGACACCTCGGACTTCAGCCGCCTGAGTGTGATGCTGCAGTGGCGCTACGCGATGGAAGACGTGCTGTTTGTGCCGCCCGAAAGCTTTGACCCGCCACCGCGCGTGGACAGTGCTGTCGTACGCATGGTGCCGCTGGCCCAGCCGCCGCAGATCGACCAACCCCTGTTCGCCGAGCTGGTGCAGGTGGCCTTCAGCCAGCGCCGCAAACTGCTGCGCCACACGCTGGGCCGCTGGCTCGAAGAGCGCAAGTTTGCCGGCGACTTTGATGTGCAGCGCCGTGCCCAGGAAGTGCCCGTCGCCGACTATCTGGCGCTGGCCAGCCAGCTCAGCCCTCGCTGATTGGCAGCGCGCCCTCCAGGCGCTCTGGCGCGTGCAGCGGCAGCGTGATGCTGAAAGTCGCGCCAGCCCCGGGCCGACTCTGAACATCGATGCGTCCGCCCAGCACACTTTGTACCAAGTTATGCACGATGTGCAGCCCCAGCCCGGAGCCGCCCTGGCCCAGACGCGTGGTAAAAAAGGGCTCGAACACGCGGTGCAGGTTGTCGGGCGCAATGCCGCGGCCGCTGTCGCGGACTTCGATCACCACCTGCTTGCTGTCCTGCGCCCAGGCATGCACCTCGATCTTGCCTTCCTCACCCGGCTCAAAGCCATGGAACACGGCGTTGTTGATCAGATTGGTCAGCACCTGCCCCAGCGGGCCGGGGTAGCTGTCGAGTTCCAGGTCGGGTGCGATGTGCGTGCTCACCGCGCAATTGGTTTTGCGCAGTGCGGGGTTGAGCGTGACCAGGATTTCGCCAACCGCCGCGGCAAGGTCGAATTTGCGCCGCTGCGAGCTGGTCTGGTCCACCGCTACCTGCTTGAAGCTGGCCACCAGTGCGGCTGCCCGGCCCAGGTTGCGCACCAGGATTTCGGAAGCCAGCTGCATGTCGTCGACAAAGCCCTGCAGGTCTGATTTACGCAATCCCCCGCGCAGCAGGGACTGGAAGCCCTCGATGCGGTGTTCAAGTGTGCTGGCCACAGTCAGTCCGTTGCCGATTGGCGTGTTGAGCTCATGCGCCACGCCGGCCACCAGTGCGCCCAGAGCCGCCAGCTTTTCGCTTTGCACCAGCTGGTTCTGCGCGATCTGCAAGGTGTCCAGCGCTTGGGAGAGCTCGCCATTGGCGCCCTGCAGTTCTGCCGTGCGCTGGGCCACACGTGCCTCCAGCCGGACATTGAGCTCCTGAACACCTTCCTGCGCCAATTTGCGCTCGGTGATGTCGTAGTAGGTGAACAGCAACATGGTGCGGTTCATTTCATCGAACAGGCGGGTGGACAGCGAGATCCAGCGCAACTCGCCGTCGCGCCGGCGCATCTGAACTTCCACATCGCTGAAAGCCAGCCCTTCGGCAGTTTGGCGCAATAGCTCAGCGCGTTGGGCGGGGTCTACCCAGACATTCAGCGTGAGGCCAGATTTGCCCTGGTCTTCCACCGGATCAAAGCCAAAGGCATGAAACCAGGCCAGATTCCATTGCGTGGTCTGGAACTGGTTCTCGTTGCTGGTGTAGCACATGGGCAGGGGCGATTCGTCGAACAGCCGCACAAAGCGGGCCTCGCTTTCCTGCAGTGCGCGCGCTGCCCGGCGTGCTTCTGTCACATCGCGCAGCAGTGCAATGATGTAGCGCTCCCCCCGCGTCTCGAAGACGACCGCGTTGAGCAAGGCCTCGCGGACCTGGCCCCTGGCCTGCAGTGCCATGGGGAAGTCGTAGACTGCCCCATCCTGCTCCAGCAAGCGGATCAGGTCGGGGCGTTTCTCCGGCTCGGCCCAGATGTGCAGCTCGGTGGATGTCTTGCCCAGGGCTTGCGCACGCGGGATGCCGGTGATGTGCTCGAATGCGGCGTTCACCTCGATGTAATAACCGTCGCTCACGCGCGAGATGGACATGAAGTCCGGCGTGAGCTGGAATGCCGCGCGGAACTGCTCGTGCGCCGTGTTGTGCTCGGTCACGTCGCGCGCAATCCAGACGGCATGTGATTGCTCCTCGCCATCCAGTGCAATGAGCGCGCAATTAACCATGCACTCGCGCAATGCCCCGTCACGTCGGCGCAATGTCACCAGGTGATCGCGTACCGCGCCGGTGCGCAGCATCTCGGCCATGAGCAGGTCGCGCTGTGCAGGTTGGGCCCAGACCTGCAGGTCGAGCATGCGCTGTCCCAAGGCTTCGTCGCGCCGGTAACCGCTGATGGTCTCGAAGCCGGTGTTGGCTTCCACCACGACGCTGTCGCGAAGCCGTGTGATGACGATCCAGTCAGCACTGGTGTTGAAGACGCGCGCAAACTTGTCCTCTCCGTCCGAGAGGGCGCGCACGATGCGGCGCCTGAGCGCCTTGGGAAGAAGACCAGCCAGAATGCCCATGCCAACGAGTTTGGTTTTGTTTGGCACCAATGGTAGCGCCTCGCCCATAAAAAAAGCCTGCCGAAAGGCAGGCTCTGATAGATGGCAGAGTGCCGGCGCCGCTTATGCGGCGGCCAGCCAGTACCCCGCGTTGAAGGGACTGCTCATGCGCAAGGCCAGGGGAGAGACGTCCAGCAACTTGTCGGTGGGCATCTTCTCGCCGGTCTCTTCAGCCAACTCGATGTTCTCCACTTCGGTGGAGACAGCGATTTCGCTACTTGCCTCGTTCGCCCGTTCTGCTTGGCTGTTTTGTGCAGAACGGGCTACAGAAAAGAATAGAAGCACCTGAACGGTATCTTCCGGTCTCCCCAGTAGTCGGCAGTGTCACGGAAGATGTCGAGCAGTTGCTCGCGTGCTTCCTTGTCAAACTTGACGTTGGCAGGAATGTGCTCCAGCACGGCGATGAAACCAGGCTGCGGGCCCGACTTGTGCACCGGGTCGGTCATGCAGTCGTAGAGCGCATCAAAGTTCTTGCTGACGGTGGTCGGCAGCATGAACTGCTGGCCAATCATGTCCAGCACGTCCTGTTTGGTCTGGGCATTGGCCAGGTTGGCGTACAGGAAGTGGTGACCCAGGCCCCGCGCAGCCTCTTGCAGATCCGACACCCGGAAGGCGCGGATCGATTGCACGATGTTGGTTCTGACCGTTCGAAGTGGCGTATCCATCCCCGATTCTCTTTCTCAAAGTACAAAATTCATTTCAGGGCACGATCTTGCGAAAGCTCGCATAGTGATCGGCCGTGTAGTAACAGGCATCCGGCACCGTGGCTGGGCCACCGCACACAATCCGGCGTGCGCCGCGATCCTGGGATCCCGGGGTTTTGACGGTGTACTCGCGGTAGTAGCCACGGGTGTTCAGGGGCAGCAGGCGCTCCCGGTTGCCGAACACCACGCCATCTTTGGCGTAAGGGAAAGGGCCGCCTTGCCTGACCAACGCGTAAGTGGTTTGGGCTTGGGTCGGCAGACTCCCCAGTGTGACATCGGCAAGGGCTTGCTGGGGTCGTGTGTTCTTGGCAGAGAGAGGGCCGGCGACAAGTGCCGTAGCCAAAAACAAGCCAGTGAGTACTAACTTGATAACACCCTTGCGCACCCTGAATCCTTGAATGACTACTGCGGGTAAACCCGAAAAAGCAAGCGCGTAGTGTCGCGTATTCGGCCCAAAAAAGCAAGGCCTTGCTCAAGAAATGAGCAAGGCCAGCAGGGTCTTTAGTGACTAGAGTGGGTACTAACTATGAAAAGAATGCTTAGCGCGTGGCGTTTGCGTCGGCCACAGTCAAGGCAGTCATATTCACGATGCGGCGCACCGTGGTGCTGGCCGTCAGCACATGCACGGGCTTGGCGGCACCGAGCAGAACCGGCCCGATGGCGATGTTGCCACCCGCTGCGGTTTTGAGCAGGTTGTAGGCAATATTCGCTGCGTCGATATTGGGCAACACCAGCAGATTGGCGTCGCCGTGCAGGGTGCTGTTGGGCATCAGGGTCTTGCGTGCCGCGCTGTCCAGGGCCACATCGCCATGCATCTCGCCATCCACCTCCAGCCAGGGCGCCTGCTGCTGCAGCAGCTCTAGGGTGCGGCGCATCTTGATGGCACTGGGCTCGTTACTGCTGCCGAAGTTGGAGTGACTGAGCAGGGCGGCGCGGGGTTTGAGGCCAAAACGCAGCATTTCCTCGGCCGCCATGACGGTGATTTCGCAGAGCTCTTCGGCCGTGGGGTCGTAATTGACGTGGGTGTCGACCAGGAAGACCTGGCGTCCTGGCAGCATCAGGCCGTTCATGCAGGCGTAGATCTGCACATCCTGCGGGGTGCTGGGGCTGCCGCCGGGGCGCTTGCCGATGACCTGGTCGATGTAGTGCAGGTGCATGGCGGTAGTGCCCCAGGTGCCGCAGATCAGGCCGTCCACATCGCCTTTTTGCAGCAGCATGGCGCCGATCAGGGTAAGCCGGCGGCGCATTTCGATCTTGGCCACCGGCACGGTCACGCCCTTGCGCTCGGTCATGCGGTGGTAGGTCTGCCAGAAGTCGCGGTAGCGGTGGTCCTGTTCGACGTTCACCACGTTGTAGTCCACGCCTTCGCGCAGGCGCAGGCCGAATTTTTCGACGCGCTCGGCAATCACAGCCGGGCGGCCGATCAGCGTGGGCAGGGCCAGGCGTTCGTCGACCACGATCTGGGCGGCACGCAGCACGCGCTCGTCTTCGCCCTCGGCATAGGCCACGCGCTTGCGCAGCGCCTTTTTGGCGGCCGTGAAGATGGGCTTCATGGTGGTGCCGGAGGCGTAGACAAAGCTTTGCAGCTTCTCGCGGTAGGCGTCCATGTCCTGAATCGGGCGCAGTGCCACGCCGCAGTCGGCTGCAGCCTGGGCCACGGCCGGCGCGATTTTCATCATCAGGCGCGGGTCGAATGGCTTGGGAATCAGGTATTCGGGGCCGAATGCCAGTTGTTCGCCCAAGTAGGCGGCCGCCACCACTTCACTTTGCTCGGCCTGGGCCAGCTCGGCGATGGCGTGGACTGCAGCGATCTCCATTTCATCGGTGATGGTGGATGCACCCGCATCCAGCGCGCCACGGAAGATGTAGGGGAAGCATAGGACGTTGTTGACCTGGTTGGGGTAGTCGGTACGGCCAGTCGCCATGATGGCGTCATCACGCACCGCCTTGACTTCCTCGGGCAGGATTTCGGGCGTGGGGTTGGCCAGCGCGAAAATCAACGGCTTGGCGCCCATGGTCTGCACCATGTCGGCCTTGAGTACGCCGCCAGCCGAGAGGCCCAGGAAGATGTCTGCACCAGCGATCACATCGCGCAGGCTGCGCGCACTGGTCTTCTGAGCGAACTGGATCTTGTCCTCGTCCATAAGCTCGGTGCGGCCTTCATAGACCACGCCGGCCAGGTCGGTGACGAAGATGTTTTCGCGTGGCAAGCCCAGTTTGACGAGCAGATTCAGGCAGGCCAGCGCTGCAGCGCCTGCGCCGGAGGTGACCAGCTTGACCTGTTTGATGTCCTTGCCAACCACCTTGAGGCCGTTGAGCAGGCCGGCGGCCACCACGATCGCAGTCCCGTGCTGGTCATCGTGGAAGACCGGGATCTTCATGCGTTCGCGCAGCTTGCGTTCGACGTAGAAGCAGTCGGGCGCCTTGATGTCTTCGAGGTTGATGCCGCCGAAGGTGGGCTCCAGCGCTGCAATGATGTCGACCAGCTTGTCCAGGTCGTGCTTCTCGTCGATCTCGATGTCGAACACGTCAATGCCGGCGAACTTCTTGAACAGCACGCCCTTGCCTTCCATGACCGGCTTGGAGGCCAGCGGGCCGATGTCGCCCAGGCCCAGCACAGCAGTGCCGTTGGAGATCACGGCCACGAGGTTGCCGCGGCTGGTGTACTTGTAGGCGTTGTTGGGGTCCTTGACGATCTCTTCACAGGGTGCAGCCACGCCAGGCGAGTAGGCCAGGGCCAGATCGTGCTGGTTGCTCAGCTGCTTGGTCGGCGTGACGGCGATCTTGCCGGGTGTGGGGAACTCGTGATACTCCAGCGCAGCCTGGCGCAACTGGACTTTTTTCTCTGCGGAGTTCGAGACAGGGGGATGCGGCGTGAGGGGAGCGGATGGCTGGGTCATGAAAAGTCCTCTGCGGCAGAAAGGGCCTGCACGGTGGCAGGCCCCCCGGCGCGTTGATCGGCTCTGGATTGTAGACCTGGCTCTCTAGACGCAGGTTCCGTAGGCGGTCAACATTATGCGAATAAAGAATGGGGTTATTCAGGCTTGCGTGAGCTTGCTTTGTTCCATGCGGCGGGCTGCACCCTTGCCTGTGAGTACAAAGCCGCGCTGCAGACCATCGCTGCCCAGGAACTGCCACAGGCCCTCGCCTTCACCCAGTTGCCACGCACCGGCCTGAGCCGGATGGGGCGCTGCCACCACCATGGGCAGGGCCGGCGTCTTCACGCTCACTGGCATGAGCGGAAACACCAGCGGCGTGGGCGTGCCGGTCAGTGTGGCGGCCAAGGCGCGGGCTGCGTTCATGATGGGCATCACATAGGGCAGGGTCCGCTGGCCCGCCGAGGCGTACTGCGCGCAATCGCCCAGCGCATAGACATGGGGCGCCGAGGTTTGCAGCAGATCGTTGACCACGATCCCGCGCTCGCACTGCAGGCCGGCCTTCTGTGCCAGCGCGATGTCGGGACGCAGACCCACGGCGCTCAGCACTTGGTCGGCCTGTACCGTGCTGCCATCGGCCAGCTCGGCGGTGAAGCCGCCCTCTGCACGCTTGTCGACCCGGCCTACCGTGGTACCCAGGTGCCACTGCACCCCCTGGGCCTGCAGTGCCTCGCGCAGCTGTTCGCCTGCACCGGCCGGCACCAGAAGCGACAGCGGGCGCGCGGCCGGGTCCACGACATGCACGCGCACGCCGGCCTGCAGCAGGTCATTGGCAAATTCGCAACCAATCAGGCCTGCTCCGAGGATGAGCACGGTTTTATCAGTCGCCGACTCGCCGGGCTGAACGCCCAGTGCAGAGTGGAATGCCGTGAAGTCGTCCAGTGAGTTGATGGACCAGACCGCGTCAGCGCCGTTGCCCTCCAGGGGCAGGCGTGTCGGTTGGGCGCCAGTGGCAAGCACCAGCTGGCCATAAGCCAGCGTCTGTCCATTCACTGTGAGGGTTTGTGCTGCCGAGTCCAACGCCTGCACCGTTTGATGCGCCAGCAGCGTGACCTGCAGCGTCTGCGCCATCTGGGCCGCCGGCGTGCTCACCAGCTGGGCCGGGCTGCGTTTCTGGCCATAGGCGTTGGAGAGCGAGGGCTTGGCATAGAAATCGCCGCCATCGGCCGTGACCAGGGTAATCGGGGCCTCGGGGGCGAGTTTGCGGAACTCGCGCGCGGTGGTCCAGCCGGCCAGGCCGGCGCCGATGATGACAAGAGGGGTGGAATTCTGGGGGACGGTCATGGAATGGTGATCAGCAGGGGAATCGCGTATTAGAGCCCAAGCGCAGGCCAGTACCCCCTGGTCAGCATAGGTCAGGGGGGCACGGGTATTCTCCAGCCCCATGAAATCCTCCTTCTTTGGCACCGCTCTGGTGCTCGGCCTCCTGTCGGCCATCGGCCCGTTTGCCATCGACATGTACCTGCCCGCCCTGCCCTCCATCGGGCAAAGCCTGGGTGCGTCCATGGGCGCGGTGCAGGCCAGCCTCATGGCCTTCTTTATCGCGCTGGGCATCGGCCAGATCATTTACGGCCCGGTCTCCGACATGGTGGGCCGCAAGGCACCGCTGTACTTCGGCCTGGTGCTGTTCGCCGTGGCCAGCGTGGGCTGTGCGCTAGCCCCCGATATCCACACCCTGGTGGTGCTGCGCTTCATCCAGGGCCTGGGCGCCTGCGCCGGCATGGTGGTGCCGCGCGCCGTGGTGCGTGACCTGCACACTGGACACGACGCCGCGCGGCTTATGTCACTGCTGATGCTGGTGTTCAGCGTCTCGCCCATCCTGGCGCCGCTGGCCGGTAGCGTGCTGATTGAAACCATCGGTTGGCGCAGCGTGTTCTGGGCCGTCATGGTGGCGGCCGTGCTGGGCCTGATCCTGCTGGCGACCAGCCTGCCCGAGACGCGCCCTCCCGAGGAACGCGTCAACAGCAGCGTGGGGAGCGCCCTGGCAGCCTATGGTGTGCTGCTGCGTGACCGCCACTTCCTGGGTCTGGTCTTCATCGGCGCTTTCGGCATCTCCAGCTTCTTCGCCTATCTGGCCAATTCGTCCTTTGTGCTGATTGACCACTATGGCCTGAGCCCGCGCCAGTACAGCCTGGCGTTTGCAGCCAACGCTGCGTCCTTCATCGGCATCTCGCAGTTCACCGGCAAGCTCAGTGCGCGCTTTGGTCTGGTGCGGCTCGTCAAGTTTGCCGTGGTGGGCTACGCCATCATGATGACGCTGCTGCTGGCCATTAACCTGGCCGGCGTGGAAAGTCTGGAGGTGATGATCGTCATGCTGTTCATTGGCTACGGCTTTCTGGGTCTGGTGGTCCCGACCACGGCGGTGCTGGCGCTGGAAGAGCACGGCGAGATTGCCGGTACGGCTTCGGCCCTGATGGGTACCCTGCAATTCGTGACTGGTGCCGTCGTCATGGCCCTGAGCGGTGCGTTTGCCGACGGCACGGCTCGCCCGATGATTGCGGGCATTGCCGGTTCGGCTATCGTGGCGTTTGTCATGGCCCGCATCACCCTGCGTGGCCATGGGCACAGCAAGGAGGCACATCATGGCTGATATCGTTGTTCAACAACCCGCAGGCCCGGCCCAACAGCTCTTCCTGTTGCACCACGGCGTGGGTGCCACGCCCCAAGGCTTGGTACCACTGGGCCAGCGCCTGGCCGCCGTATTTCCCAACGCGCTCATCGTCGCCCTGCAGTCTCCATTTCCGTCCGACTTCGGTCAGGGCTACCAATGGTTCTCGGTGCAAGGCATCACCGAGGAAAGCCGTCCCGAACGTATCGCTGCCGTGATGCCCCAGTTCGTGCAATGCGTGCAGGACTGGCAGGCGCGCAGTGGCGTGGCGCCAGAGGCCACCGCGCTGATTGGCTTTTCGCAAGGTGCCATCATGGCGCTGGAAGCGAGCCAGGGCGAGACGTTTCTGGCAGGTCGCGTGGTGGCGCTCTCGGGCCGCTATGCGCAACTGCCGCGTGCGCCGCATGCGCACACCACCATCCACATGGTGCATGGCAAGAGCGATGCGATCATCCACTACGGCTACACCGTCAGCGGCGCCGAACACCTCATCAGCCTGGGGGCGGATGTGACGGCCGACGTGCTGCCCTTTGTGGGCCACGAGGTGAATGCGGAGGTGGTGGACACGGTACTGGAGCGCCTGCAAGGCCACCTGCCCAAGCGCCACTGGGAGGCGGTGCAGCGCGCCGCAGCCGAGGGCGAGCAGCAAGAAGACTGAGCGGTTTTTAGCGCGGCGCTTGGCGCAGGCTGCCGTCCAGAAACTCCGCGCCCCAGACCGGAGGGCCGTCACCGCGGGAGCGGCCGGGCGGCAACTCGCCGCTCATGAACACCTTGACGATGGCGGCCCGCACCTCCTGCGCATCCAGCAGTTCTTCATAGGAGCCATTGATGCGCAGGTACTCACCCGTGGGCGATATGGCGAGCAAGCCGTATTCCTGCCCCCAGCGCACCACGCCAATCACCACGTGCTGGTTCTTGGCGATCACAAATGCCTTGACCGCATTGCGCCGCAGCGAGACCGTCAAGGGGTCGCGCTCCAAGCGCAACGAGAGCGCTCCGCGCTGCGGGCGCTCCGTAACCTTGCCGGAAGGGCGTGCGGGGCTGGCGGCCATCTCAGTCGCGCATCAGCGCTTCAATGGCGTCGGGGTCCACCGGCACACCGCGGCTGATCAGCTCGCAGCCCGTGTCGGTGACGATAGCGTCATCCTCAATGCGGATGCCAATGTCGTGGAACTGCTCGGGCACGCCGGGCGCGGGGCGCACATAGATACCGGGTTCAATCGTCAGCACCATGCCGCTGCGCAGCACGCGCGCGGGGCGGTTGATGATCTCTGCACCGGTCAGCGCGTCTTTGCGCACGCTGCCCTGGCCCAGCTCGCTAGGCTCGGTGTAGCTGCCGCAGTCGTGCACATCCATGCCCAGCCAGTGGCCGGTGCGGTGCATGTAAAACTGGAAGTAGGCACGGCTCTCGATCACATCGTCCAGGCTGCCAACTTTGTTTTTATCCAGCAAGCCCAAGTCCAGCATGCCCTGCGCCAGCACCTTGACGGTGGCGTCGTGCGGGTCGGTAAAGCGGGCGCCTGCCTTGGTGGCGTCCACCGCCGCAATCTGCGAGGCCAGAACCAGGTCATAGAGCGCGCGCTGCGGGCCGCTGAACTTGCCGTTGGCCGGGAAGGTGCGCGTGATATCGCTGGCGTAGCCATCCAGCTCGCAGCCCGCGTCAATCAGCACCAGCTCGCCATTGCGCACCTGGCCAGCATCGGCGCGGTAGTGCAGCACACAGGCATTGGCGCCGGCGGCGACGATGGAACCATAGGCCGGGTACTGCGAGCCCTGTTGGCGGAACTCGTGCAGCAGCTCGGCGTCCAGGTGGTACTCCCGCACGTCCTGGCCGGCGCGCAGCATGCGGGCCGAGCGCTGCATGGCGCGAATATGGGCCTGCGCGCTGATCTGCGCGGCGCGGCGCATGGTGTCCTGTTCGTAAGCGTCCTTGATCAGGCGCATCTCGTCCAGCGGGCCGCAGAGGTCGCATGTTTGCTCGGGTGTCAGCGTGCCGTAGCGCACGCGGGCGCGCAGGCCGCTGAGCCAGCCGTCCACGCGGGTTTCCAGCCCCTTGTGGGTGGCAAAGGGGTACCAGACGGCATCGGCCCCGTCCAGCAGGGCGGGCATGCGCTGGTCCAGCTCGTCCACTGAATAGGCGGCGTCCACGCCCAGTGCGGCGGGTGCAGCCTCGGGCCCCAGGCGGAAGCCATCCCAGATTTCACGTTCCAGATCCTTGGGTTGGCAAAACAGCGTGGTCTTTCCATCGCCGGTGATGACCAGCCAGGCCTTGGGCTCGGCAAAACCGCTCAGGTAATGGAAGTAGCTGTCAAAGCGGAACAGGAAGTCGGAATCGCGGTTGCGCTGCTGTTCGGGGGCCGTGGGCAGCACGGCTACACCGTGCTTGCCAATACGGGTTGCCAGCGCCGCGCGGCGCGCGGCGTAGTTGGCGGTAAGGGCTTGGGTCATGGGGCGCCAGTGTAAAGCCCCGTCCGCCGCCTTGTCATCCGGCCCGGGCTTGCCACCGCAGACCTGGGGGCAAAGTACCGCTTGCCGATACCGGTGGTGGCGGGGGCCGCACTTGTGCAGGAATGGGCCGTATCGGGGCACCAGGCCCTTCGACACTGCGCCCACAGGCATGTGCCTGTGCCATCTGGAGTGTTATGCGAGTTTCTTCCCTTCGGGCTGCCGTGTCGCGCAGCGTGGTGTCTTTGGTTGTGCTGGGCAGTGCGGTGGTCCTGACCGGCTGCTATGTGGTGCCGCTGAACCAGGCGCCGGGCTATGCGCCCGTCACCGTGCCGGCCGTGGCCGCCCCGCCGGCGCCACTGACCTTTGCGGCACGGCTGTATCCGGCCAATGACCTGGCCCGGGGCTACGGTATGGTGAGCGCCATCGTGACCAATGACCTGAACGGACGCGGCACCTTTAATACCTCCATCGACGGGGAGAGCTTTTCCGGAGAAGCCACGCGCAGCAGCAGCTCCGCACGTGATGGCATTGCCAACGGTGCGGGCAACCGCGGCAGCTACCTGCAATGCACCTACAAGATGAACAGCCCCACCCTGGGCACCGGAACCTGCCGCCTGTCCAACGGCGCCTTGTTCACCATGCACGTGGGCAATTAGTGCCGCAGGGTGCCGGGCAATCAGGCGTTGAGTTCGGCCAGCCGCTGGGGTGTGCCCACGTCGGTCCAGCGTCCGGTGTACAGCTCGGCGCTGATCTGCCCTTGGGCCATGGCCTTGCGCAGCAGGGGCGCCAGCGGGGCTTTCACGCCCAGCGGGTTGCCAAGGGGGATGTCACACCAGGGCGGCGCAAATAGCGCATGGCGGAACAGCGCAAAGGTGCTGTAGGTGTAACGCGGCGCCGTTCTGTCGGCCGGCGGGTCGGTGCACAGGCCCACGCCCTGGGCGTCCACCTGCTCCAGCCCGAAGTCGCCTCGGGGGTGGTGCGCCGGGTTGGGCACCAGCCACAGGTGGGCCAGCTTGCCGGTGGCGGCAAAGCGGTCCACTGCGGCCTGGGTGAACACAAAGTCGGGGGCGTAGACGTCGCCCGCCATGGACCAGAACACGGGTGCGAGCTGTGGCAGCGCACGCGCAATGCCGCCCGCCGTCTCCAGCGCACCGCCAAAGTCGCGCCCTTCGTGCGAGTAGTACAGGGCAATTTGCTCTGCTTTTGATAGCTGCTCGCGCACATTCGACGAGGGCTGAAGGTCTAAAGCTGTCCCAAACCGGGTTTCGATCTGCTCGCCCAACCAGGCAGTGTTCACCACGGCCTGGGCAAAGCCGCCGTGGGCCAGCGCCTCCAGGTGGTACTGCAGCAGCGGCTTGCCCTGCACTTCCAGCAGGGGTTTGGGGCAGGTGTCGGTCAGCGGGCGCATGCGCTCGCCGCGGCCGGCGGCCAGTACGATGGCGGGGGAGGGGAAAGACATGGGCGCCGAGCATAGCCCAGGCCGCGCCGGCTGTGGTACAACCCGCCCCATACAAAACAAGGTGGGCCCGGCGGATGGATGACGCATCCCGGGCACCGTACACCCGCAGGGAGGGCGCATGGGCGAACAACGTATCCAGGTCGTGGTCGGGCTGATCATCGTCGCGATCGGCATCCACACCTTCATCAAGCGCGAAGCGCGCTTTCGCTGGTGGTCGCGTGACGACGACGACAGCGGTCCCGAGTCCGAGTACACCGGCTTCATGGCCCAGCTCATTGGCGCGGGCCAGGTGGTCATCGGCCTACTCACCATCCACTACGCCTGATTCCCGGGCTTGGGTCTGCCACAGCAGACCGCTATCATCTTCACCACCTTCACGCACAGGAGCGCACCATGGGACTGATGGACTTCATCAAGAAACAGTTTATTGACGTCATTCAATGGACTGAAGAGGACGACAGCACGCTGGCCTGGCGCTTCCCCATGGCGGGCATGGAAATCCAGAACGGCGGCACGCTGATCGTGCGCGAGTCGCAGCTGGCGGTGTTCGTCAACGAAGGCAAGGTGGCCGACGTGTTTGGCCCCGGCACCCACAAGCTCACCACGCAGACCCTGCCGGTGCTGACCTACCTGAAGAACTGGGACAAGCTGTTTGAGTCCCCTTTCAAGAGCGATGTGTACTTCTTCAGCACGCGCCAGCAGATCGACCAGAAGTGGGGCACGCCCCAGCCCATCACCATCCGCGACGCGGACTTTGGCGCGGTGCGCCTGCGCGCCTTCGGCAACTACAACTTCCGCATTGCCGACCCCAAGCTCTTCCACACCGAGATCTCGGGCACCCGCGAGAGTTACACCACGGCTGATATCGACGGCCAACTGCGCGGCCTGGTGCTGCAGAACATCAGCAACGCGGTGGCCAGCAGCGGCATCGCCTTTCTGGACCTGGCGGCCAACCAGCTGAGTTTTGCGCAGGCGCTAACGCGCCAGCTCGCGCCCGAGTTCGAGAAGATTGGCTTGAAGCTGGAAGGCATGACGGTGCAGAACGTCTCGCTGCCCGAAGAGCTGCAAAAGATCCTGGACCAGAAAATCGGCATGGGCATGGTCGGCAACGACATGGGCAAATTCATGCAGTACCAGACTGCACAGGCCATCCCCAAGTTTGCCGAGGGCGCGGGCTCCGGCGGCGGTGTGGCGGGCGATGCAATGGGCCTGGGCGCGGGCGTGGCGCTGGGCCAGGTGTTGGCGCAAAACCTCGCCAGCGGCCTGCAGGGTCAGGCCGCGCCGGCGGCAGTGGCCGCTGCCGCAGGCGTGAAGCCTGAGGACGTGATGGCCACGCTGGAGAAGCTGGGCGAACTCAAGTCCAAGGGCATCCTGACGCAGGAAGAGTTCGATGCCAAGAAGGCGGAACTGTTGAAGAAGCTGGTGTAGTCGTCGACGGGGCGGGCGGAGCGGCAGAGGGTTCTGCTGCGTGTCCCCCGCCCTTCGGGCTCCTCCTTTACCTTCGCATAACCCTCTACCGTCCCACCTTCCTTGGCTAACGCGACCCAACGCGCCTACCAGGCCCCGTGCCCGGGCTGCGGTGCGCCTGTCAACTTCCTCAGTGCGCAGAGCACGCATGCCATCTGCGGCTACTGCCTGAGCATGGTGGTGCGCAATGGCGAGGTGCTCTCGCGCATCGGCAAGATGGCCGAGCTGTTCGACGATCACAGCCTGCTGCAGCTGGGCGCCAGCGGCAGCTGGAAGGGCCAGTCTTTCACGCTGCTGGGCCGTCTGCAATACAAGTATGGCGAGGGCACCTGGACCGAATGGCATGCGCTGTTGGCCGATGGCAGCAGCGCCTTCCTGAGCGAAGACAACGGCGCCTACGTTTTCACCACGACGCAACCGGTGCAGCGCGACATGCCCCCGGCCGAGCGCTTTCGGGTGGGGGGCACCACCGCCATCAACGGCAAGACTTTCGCCGTAGCCTCCAACCAGCAGGTCGCCCTCATTGCCGCGCAAGGCGAGTTGCCGCGTTTGCCGGAACTGGGCCAGAGCTTTGCGATGGTGGAGCTGCGCAGTCAGGCGGCCGATGCCAAGAGCACGGGCGAAGTGCTCAGCGTGGACTACAGCACCCAGCCGCCCGGCGTGAGTCTGGGCCGTGCGGTGCTGCTGGACGACTTGCAGCTCACAGGCCTCAAGGACACATCGGCCAAGGAAGAAAAGGGCCGGCAGTTCAGCTGCCCCAACTGTGGTGCCACGCTGGAGGCGCTGCTGCTCACCACCAAGAGCATGAGCTGCAAGTCCTGCAACAGCCTCATCGACCTGTCGCAGGGCATTGGCGGTGAGCTGAAGCACGCGGTGCAGGATGAACCGATCCAGCCGCTCATTCCGCTGGGCACCACGGGCACCTTGCAGGGCGCGCAGTGGCAGGTGGTGGGCTTCCAGCACCGCATGGGCACCGAGCCTTCAGACCCCGATGAACACTTTGGCTGGGAAGAGTACCTGCTCTACAACGCCAAGCGCGGCTTCATCTTTCTGGTGGACTCCTCCGAAGGCTGGAGCGTGGTGCGGCCTGCGACGGGATCGCCCAAACTCAGTGGCAATGAATTGAATGCGACCTATCTGGGCACCAACTACCAGCTCAAGGAACGCTACACGGCCACCACCAACTATGTGGTGGGCGAGTTTTACTGGCAGGTGCAACGCGACCAGAAGACCGAAAATCGCGACTACCGCAGCGGCAAGAACGTGCTCTCGGCCGAGCAATCGGCCCAGGAGCTGACCTGGTCCGTGGGCAGCGATATTGACAGCAACACCATTGCGCAGGCGTTCAAGCTGCAGGAGAAGAAGGAGCTGCTCACCCGTACCGATGTGGGGCCGCTGTCAGGCTCCCTTGGCGCCAGCAGCAACCCCTTCATGAACCAGAATTTCTGGTGGTTTGTTGTGATCGTGTTGGTGTTCTTTGCCATGTCGCGCTGCTCGTCTGACTGCGACCCGAACGTGGAGAACTGCACCAGCAGCAGCTACCGCTCTTCGGGCGGCTCCTACGGCGGCTTCTCGTCGGGTGGCGGGCACAAGTGAAGCGTTTCTACATTTCTTAACTTTACGAACTGAGGGGCAGCATGTCAGAGAACGAAAACTCCAAGGATGACGGCAACGGCTTGTTGGCAAAGCTCAAAAATGTGTTGTTTGAACCAGAGGTGGCCACCGACAAGCCCGTGGCGGCGCCTGCGCCGGCATCGTCACCTAATGAGGGGTTGAGCAAACCGGTAGTGCCGGCGGCAAACAACCCGATGGCAGACCGCATGATGGCCGTCGTGATGGACCGGACCACGGCGTATACGGCATTGATGGAGGCGATCGTTCCGCTGGAAAGTTACATTCCGGATGAGGGGTCGCGCTACAAGGCGGCTTTCGGGATCGTGGGCAAGACCCGTAGCTTGGAGCAAATCATTCAATCCATCGATATGCAGCACTTGCCCGCGTTGGACGCAGAAACCCAGCGTTTTCAGGCACAGGCTTCGACGCAGCAGGACCAGCAAGTGAACGCCCGTGGGCGGGAGATGGAGACCTTGCGCAAGATCATTGCCGACACGGAGCAAGAGCAGAAGCAGATGGAGCGCCGGCTGGAGCAACTCCGACAGGATGCGGCCAATGCGTTGGCCAAAATTGGCGAAATCGAGAAAGAAATGGCGCAAAAAAAGCGGGACATTGCATTGGTGAACCAGCAATTTGAAGACGCTTTGGGGCTGGTAAAGGGCCGGATGCAAGAAGCCCGAGCCAAAGTCCTGAAATACTTAGGAAGTTGAGCGATGCGGTTCTCACCACTTTTGATTGCATGAAAGACCCACAATGAACGATCTCATTCCGCAGAACTTCAAGCCCAAAAGCTTTTGGGAGCGCCCCGAAGGGGTTACCGGGCAAATAGTCGGTGTGGCCATGGTGGCCGGTGCCGGATACCTGCTGTACAAGGCCTTGCCTTACATCATCACCTTGCTGGAGAACACGATCTACGCCACGCTGCTGGGCGTGGCCGCAGTGGTGCTCGGCTTCGTGATCAGCGACAAGCGCTTTTGGCGCCTGGGCAAGTACATGTACATGAGCTTGATGCGCAAGATCACACAGATCTTCGTGGAGATCGACCCCATTGGCATCATGAAAAACTATGTGGAAGAGCTGGAGGGCAAGCTCGCCAACATGAACACACGCATTGCTAAGTTGTCAGGAATGATCCGTCAATGCAAGGAAGAGATCAGCAGCAACAACAAATCGCGTGACGGCTCCATGCGCCTCATGAGCGAGGCCAAGAAGCAAAACAAGACCATGGATTTGGCCTTGGCCTCCCGCGAAGTGGGGCGCATGAATGAAGTCAATCTGACCTACCAGGATTTGCTGGCCAAGCTGGAACTGCTGTACCGGGTGTTGACCAAATACCAGGAGGTCTCCAGTTTCCTCATCAAGGACATGAAAAGCGAGATCAAGGTGAAGGAGCGCAAGAAGGAGATGATGGACAACGCGTATTCCGCCATCAAATCTGCGCAAGCCATCATCAATGGCGACCCCGATACCCGGGCCATGTTTGACATGGCCAATGAATACCTGGCGGCAGACTACGCCATGAAGATTGGCGAGATCGAAGACTTTGCCCGTATGTCCGACAGCTTCATGCGTTCGGTGGACCTGAACAACGGCATCTACGAGGCTGATGCGATGCAAATGCTGGCGGAGTGGGAAAAGAATGCAGAGTCGTTGGTGTTGGGTGACACCAAGCGCCTCTTGATTGAAAACAACGCATCGGATGCATTGCCAAGCACTCTGACCCAAACACTTCGCCAAGGTGTTCAAACAGGCCCTTCGACTGAAGGCATAGATTGGTTCAAATCCCAATCTGGCAACAAATAATCCAACGTGTTCTGAGACTATCTATGGCTTTAAAACCTTTTCCCCGCCTTGTTCTTATTGCCGCCGCCGTGGGCGGTGCGATGTACGGCTTTATCAGGTTCAACGAATCGCGCAAGCAGGAGGGCAACACTGCCCCCGCACCGGTAGCGGAGAGCGTACCGGTAGCGCCTGCCAAGCCTGCAGCTCAGACCCAACCCGTCGCCAATACCGCGAGCGATACGTACAGCGCCATTGTTGACAAAGGCGTGGTTCGTGCCAGTGTGCAGTCTCCTTCGCCACCGTTCTATTACGTGGAGAATGGCCGCCCGCAGGGCTTCAACTACGAGTTTTTGAAGGTCTTGTTCGCACAGTCGGAATTTGTACAAAAACACAAGCAAATTACGGTGGATACGGACCATGTGGTGGACACCTACCCCGCGGTCCCGGAGGCATTGCTGAAGACCGATAACCGCGGCAAGTCCACGGTCGATATCGCGATTGATGGCCTAACATTTTCGGATGAAGATTTGCCCGGGGTGGTGTATTCGATCCCCTATGTGGATGACTTCGGTTATGCGTTGATCACGCCCAAATCCTCTTCCATCAAGAGCATTTCGGACGTGAACGGTCTAACCATTGGGATTTTGCAGGGTGACCCGGATGTGAAAGCCTATGCGGCCCAACAGTTTCCCAAGGCCCGTTTGGTGGAACTCAGCGATGCCTCCATCAATGGCCAGCGCACCTGGATCCAGCACTTCATCAAAGGTGGCAAGGTAGATGGCATCATTTATGACTACCCGTTTGCGGTTGCCGAAATTCGGGGTACCGATCTCCAGTTCGCTGTTTCCAAGCTCCCTGGCTCCGATCTCAAGTACAAGATTGGCGTGCGCAAGAGCGACGCCCAGTTGTTGGAAAACCTGAATGTGGCAATTCGCAAAGTCAAGGCCAGTCCGGAGTATTTGGACCTTATCAAGAAGTACTTCATGAGTGCCAATTTGGCGCAGGTCAAAGGCGCAGATCGCAACGAAATCGTCTATGTGGTAAAGGTGGGTGATACCCTGTCCAAGATTGCAGCAGCGCAGCTAGGGAACAGCCAGCGATACACAGAGATCGAGGCACGCAACAACCTGCCCAATCCCAACTTAATCCAGGTCGGACAAAAACTGGTGGTGCCCAAGGGCTGATGTTTCGCGCCTCCAACGCTAGGCGTATTTAAGGAGATGACCATGGAATGGCTGAAACCGGATGTGGTGTTGGGCTCGGTGCTGTATGCCGTGGTGGGGGTGCTGATCTTCTGGATCAGTTTCATCATCATTGACAAGATCACGCCCTACAACCTGTGGCTGGAGATTGTGGAGAAGCAGAACAAGGCGCTGGCCCTGGTGGTGGCCGCCATGTCGCTGGGCATCTGCATCATCGTGGCAGCTGCCATCCATTGAAGACGGATGTTTTGAAACCGCGGGCGCAGCATCCCGGACCGCGCCCGGTCGAGGTCGCGCTGCTGGTCTCGGTGTTTGTGGTGGCCGCCTGCGGCCTCGTCTACGAACTAGCCGCTGGTGCGCTGGCCTCCTACCTGCTGGGCGACTCGGTGCTGCAGTTCAGCACCGTCATCGGGGCCTACCTGTTTGCCATGGGCATAGGTTCCTGGCTATCGCGCTTCTTCGAGCGCCAGCTGCCCGCTCACTTCTTGCGTATTGAATTGATGGTGGCCCTCGTCGGTGGTGCGCTGCCAGCTACGCTTTTCATAGCGCATGCCTGGTTGCCAGGGGCTTTCCGCTTTGTGCTTTACGCCCTGGTCCTGCTGGTGGGGACGCTGGTGGGGCTGGAGATTCCGCTGGTCATGCGCATCCTCAAGCGCAATGTAGCGCTCAAGGATCTGGTCTCGCAGGTGCTGACCTTTGACTACCTGGGCGCACTCGCCGTGTCGGTGGCGTTTCCGCTGGTGCTGGTGCCCAAGCTGGGGCTGGCGCGCACCGGGCTGCTATTCGGCCTCATGAATGCGGCTGTGGCCGTGTGGGCCCTGTGGCTATTCCGGCACGAGCTGCGCCGCTTTGCCGCCCACGCCTGGGCTTGTGCGGCCACGCTGGCCGCGCTGGGTGCCGGCATGTTGGCGGCCGACCACATCACCACCTGGGCTGAAGACAAGCTCTACCAGGACAAGGTGGTCATCGCCCAGACCACGCCTTACCAGCGCATCGTGCTCACCCATGCACCCGGCGAGGGCCGCGTGGGCTACCGCCTGTTCCTCAATGGCAACCTGCAGTTCGCCCAGCGCGACGAATACCGTTACCACGAGGCCCTGGTACACCCGGCCATGGCGGCGTTCTCGGCCAGCGGCGCTGCGCCCAAACGTGTGGCCGTGTTGGGAGGGGGCGATGGCATGGCGGTGCGCGAGATCCTCAAGTTCCCTGGCGTGGAACAGGTCACGCTGGTGGAGCTGGACCCGGCCATGACCACCCTGTTCAGCCAGACGCCGGAGTTGGTCGCGCTGAACGGTGGCTCGCTGCAATCGCCCAAGGTGAAGGTGGTGAATACCGACGCCTTCACCTGGCTGCAGGGTACGGACGAGATATTCGATGTCCTCATCGTGGACTTCCCCGATCCCACCAACTTTGCCGTCGGCAAGCTGTTCACCAGTGCCTTCTACGCCTTGCTGGACCAGCATCTGGCCGCCAGCGGCTACGCGGTGGTGCAAACGACCTCGCCCCTGATCGCGCGCAAGAGTTTTTGGACCGTGGTGACCACCATCGAGTCCGTGGGCCTGACAGCCACGCCCTACCACGCGCATGTGCCCAGCTTTGGCGAATGGGGCTTTGTGCTGGCCAGCCGCCGCCCTTGGCGCATGCCCACCGCCCTGCCTGCCGGCTTGCGCTTTCTGAATGTGCCCAGCCTGCCCCTGCTGTTCGAGTTTCCGCAGGACATGGCCCGCGTGCCCACCGAGGTGAACCGCCTTTCCAACCAGGTGTTGGTGACGACCTATGAAGAGGAATGGGGGCGCGTGGCGAAATGACACCGGACCCGAAAACTCCCCCGGAGAGACACGAAAAATTCCCCAGCGCGGTGGAGTCCGTCTTTCTGTTCCTGGCCCTGTTTCTGGCCGAGTACGTGCTCTGTCTGGTGCTGTACGACCTGCGTTCCCTGCTGGACCTGAGCCAGTCGCAGCTGATGGCGCTGGTCATGGTGCTGGGCAATGGCCTGGTCCTCAGCGCGCTCCTGCATATCAAGGGCATGAGCTACCGCAGCTTGCTGCATCCGTCGACCACATCGCTCTGGGCGACCACCGTGTTTCTCGTGCCGCTGGTGGTCTTGCTCATGCCGGCCATGCTGCTGGGCCTGAGTAGCCTGGTCGAATGGGTGGAAATGCTGTTTCCCCTCTCGAATGCGGAGAGGGCCATGTTCTCCCAGATGGACGGACAGGATCTGGCAGTGGCGCTGGCCGTCTGCGTGCTCGCGCCAGTGGTGGAGGAAATGCTGTTCCGGGGCGTGGTGCTGCGCAGCTTTCTGCGGCAGTACGACCGTCGCCAGGCCATCTGGGGCTCTGCGCTGCTGTTCGGTGTGGCCCATCTCAATATTTACCAGTTCGTCGTGGCCTTGGGCATGGGGCTGGTGCTGGGCTGGTTGTACGAGCGCAGCCGCTCCCTGATCCCCTGCATTGCGCTGCACGCGGCCTACAACACGGGGGCCATGGTGTTGGGCGCGGCGCTGGGCGATGCCAGCGATGCGTCCCTGATGTCTGTGCCGGCATCTGCTTGGTGCGCGGCATTGGGTGCCGCTCTGCTGGCCACGCTGGTGCTGCGGCGCCTGCTGGGGAAGGCGGCGACATGATGCAGCCCGCCTATAGCTACCGCAGCGACGCCCGCGTGCCGCCCTTTGCCGATGACAAGCCCGTCATCGTGTTTGATGGCCATTGCGTGCTGTGCTCGGGCTGGGCCAACTTCGTTCTGAAGCACGACAGGCGCAGGGTCTACCGCCTGCTGGCTGCGCAGACTCCCTTGGGCCAGGCGCTGTACGCGCACTACGGTTTGGGTGGTGACGATTACCAGAGCAACCTGTTGATTGCCTCGGGCCAGGTCTTCATCAAGTCCGAAGGCAGCATCCGCATGGCGGAAGGCCTGGGTTGGCCCTGGCGTGCTGCGGGGCTGCTGCGTGCGCTGCCGCTGCCTTGGCGCGACGCGCTGTACAGCTGGGTGGCACGCAACCGCCTGCGCTGGTTTGGCCGGCAGGAGGTTTGCTACCTGCCCCGGCCGGAAGACGCGGATCGCTTTGTGGCGGGGGACGCACCGTGATCCCGCAAGACCCAAGCGGCGCCAGCGTGTTCCAGTGTGTGCTGGGCAGCGCGTTTGCGCAGCTGGCCCCGGCCGTGCAGCGCGGGCACCAGCCGGGTGCGGCTTTGCTGCTGTCAGGTCAGGCTTCGGTGCGGCGTGGTTCGGGTTTGCTGGCGCGCTTCTTATGTGGGCTCATTGGCTTCCCGGTGGAGGGCGACGCCGTCCCGGTCACGGTGCACATGCAGACACAAGGCGGCGGGGAACGCTGGCAGCGGTGTTTCGGCGTACAACGCTTCGAGAGCCGGTTCCGTGCCGGCCAGGGCGCGCAGCAGGGCTTGCTGGTGGAGCAGTTTGGCCTTTTGCGCTTCCACATCGCACTGGCGGTGGTGGACGGCGCTCTGCACTGGACGGTGCGCAGCGGCGCCCTGGGTTTCATTCCCCTGCCCGCCCTGTTGCTGCCCAGCGGGGACAGCCGGGAATACGAATCAGATGGGCGGTTTCATTTCGAGGTCGAGGTGGCGCACCCGCTGGCGGGGCGCATCGTGCAGTACCGTGGCTGGCTGGAGCCCACGGACACCGTACCGGCCATTCCGTGAAGCGCCGTCACTTTCTCGCTGCCGCAGCGCCCTGGCCCCTGTCGGGCTGTGTGCCGTCCAAGACGGACACCGCGCACATCGCCGGCGGTTTTACCGGTATAGACCACGCCCGCGGCCACCGGCTGCGCGACACCTCAGCCTGGCCGGCGCCCGCGGTTACACGCCGCGTGCACACTGTCATTGCCGGGGGTGGCGTCGCCGGGCTGGCAGCCGCGCGGTCCTTGCGCCTGCGTGGGCTGGACGACTTTGCCCTGCTGGAGCTGGAAGACAGCGCGGGCGGCAACGCGCGCGGCGGATCGGTGGGCGGCATCGTCTGCCCGCTGGGCGCGCACTACCTGCCCCTCCCGACTGACGACGCGCCCGAGGTGCAGCACCTGCTGGAAGAACTGGGCCTGCGCCAGCGTGTGGCCGGGCGCTGGCAGTACGACGAGCGCCACCTCTGCCACAGCCCGCAGGAGCGCCTGTTTTTCCAGGGCGCCTGGCAGGACGGACTGCTGCCCGTGCAGGGCGTGGGCGAGTCCACGCTGGCGCAGTACCGCCGCTTTGCCGCGCTGGTGGAGCAGGCGCGGACGGCCGTGCACTGGAGCATTCCTGCGAAAAATTCGCCCTCAGCCCCCATCAAACGTGCGCTGGCAGCTATGACTTTTATAGCGTATCTGGAGCAAAACGGCCTGACCGATCCGCACCTGCGCTGGTACCTGGACTACTGCTGCCGCGACGACTACGGCGCCGGCATCGCCACCGTATCGGCCTGGGCCGGCATCCACTACTTCGCCAGCCGCCACGGTTTCCACGCGCCAGGCACGGAGAGCGTGGAGCGCGAAGGCCTGCTCACCTGGCCCGAAGGCAATGCCTGGCTCACACGCCGCCTGGCTGCGCCGTTGGGCGATCGGCTGCGCACCGGCTGCGTGGTGCTACGCGTGGCCCAGAGCCGCCAGGGGATAGAGGTGGATGCCTTCAATTCCGGGACCCAGCAAGTGGAGCGTTGGCAGGCGCAGCAGGCCGTGGTGGCCCTGCCCCTCTTCATTGCGGCGCGCGTGGTGGAGGGCGCGCCGGACTTCCTGCGCCAGGCGGCGCAGCGCATAGTCTACGCGCCCTGGCTGGTGGCCAATCTCCACATCCGCGAGCCGCTGTTCGACCGGCCTGGTCCCGCGCCCAGCTGGGACAACGTGATCTACAGCGAGGCCGGTGGTGGTCTGGGCTATGTGGACGCGCAGCACCAGAGCCTGCAGCCCGTACCCGGCGCCACCGTGCTCACCCATTACCGCGCGCTGGGGGATGTGGCGGGCAGTCCGGCGGCCGGGCGCAAGCTGCTGCTGGAGCAGCCCTGGGCCACCTGGCGCGACACCATCGTGACCGAGCTGTTCGTGGCCCACCCCGACCTGGCCGCCAAGACCACGCGCATGGACATCACCCGCTACGGCCACGCCATGGCCGTGCCAGTGCCGCGTGTTGATGGTCAAACAGGCCACTGGCCCGCGTGGAATATGCGCAAGCAGCTCTCAAAAAAAGAGCGATTCAGCCTGCGTCACGGGCGTCTAAGCTACGCCCACAGCGACTGGGCGGGCTATTCGGTGTTCGAGGAAGCCTTTGCGCTGGGCCACTGGGCCGGGGCCTGAGCAACCACTTGAAACACTTGTGACACGGCCCCCCGCGCGGCCTGCGCGGCCGACCTGCCCATAATCCGCCCTCAGTACTCTCTTTCCTATGCAAACCAAATCCTGGGGCCCCTGGCCCATGCGCGTACTCAAAGCCGGCCTGCTGGCGGCGGTTCTGGGCGTGCTGTTTCTGCTGGCAGCGGCGGCATTTTTCTACCCGCAGCTGCCTGATACGTCCTCGCTCTCCAACTACCAGCCCAAGCAGCCCCTGCGCGTGCTCACGGCCGATGGTGTGCCCATTGGCGGTTTTGGCGCGGAGCGCCGCGTCTACCAGCGCATTGACCAGATCCCCGCCCTCATGAAAGACAGCCTGCTGGCGGTGGAAGACTCCCGCTTCTACAGCCACGGCGGCTTGGACCCGATTGGCGTGGCGCGCGCGTTGGTGGCCATCGTCACCGGCGGACGCATGCAGGGCGCCTCCACCATCACGCAGCAGGTGGCGCGCACCTTCTTCCTGAGCCGCTCGCGCACGCTGGAGCGCAAGCTCAAGGAAGCCATGCTGGCCTACAAGATCGAGTCTCAGCTCAGCAAGGACCAGATCCTGGAGCTCTACATGAACCAGATCTACCTGGGCGCGCGCTCCTACGGCTTTGAGGCCGCGGCGCAAACCTACTTTGGCAAGACGCTGGCGGCGCTGACGCCGGCCGAATGCGCCATGCTGGCCGGCCTGCCGCAGAACCCCTACTTTGCCAACCCCATCCAGAACCTGGACCGTGCCCGCGCCCGCCAGATCGTAGCGCTGGGGCGCATGCGCTCGCAGAACGTGATTGACGGCGGCCAGTACGCCGCCGCCCTGCTGGAAAAACTGGTGGTGCGCAAGCCCAATGACGTGGATGTGCACGCCGAATACGCCGCCGAAATGGTGCGCCAGCAGGTCTACGCCCAGTACGGCGAGCTGAGCTACACCACCGGCCTCAACGTCACCACCACGCTGCGCTCTGCCGACCAGCAAGCCGCCTACAAGGCCCTGCGCCGTACGTTGATCGAGCATTCGCTGCGCCAGGTCTGGCGCGGCCCGGAAGGGCAGGAAAGCTTGGCCGAATCCCTGAAGGATGAGAACCCCGCCGTCGCCCAGGCCCTGGCCGACTATGACGACGACGAAGACCTGCGCCTGGCCATCGTCACGCGCGCCAGTAGCAAGTCGGTCACCGTGGTGCTGGCCTCGGGCGAAGTCATCACCATCGAAGGCACGGGCCTGCGCCCGGCCCAGAGCGGCCTGGCCGACAACGCGTCGGCCAAGTTGCGCGTTCGCCGCGGGGCGGTGTTGCGCGTGCTGCAACAGGGCAAGACCTGGAGCCTGGTGCAATGGCCCGAGACCGAGGGCGCCATGGTCGCCATGGACCCTGCGAACGGGCAGATCCGCGCGCTGGTGGGTGGCTTCGATTTCCACCGTAACCAGTTCAACCACGTCACCCAGGGCTGGCGCCAGCCCGGCTCCAGCTACAAGCCCTTCATCTACTCCGGCGCGATTGAGAACGGCATGCAGCCCGAAAGCCTGGTCATGGACGCGCCACTGGAGAACGTTGGCGATTGGGCCCCCGAGAACGACGACGGCAGCGCCGACGGCCCCATCACCCTGCGCCACGCGCTGGCGCGCTCCAAGAACCTGGTGTCCATCCGCCTGATGCAGCTGCTCTCGCCCCAGGGCGCGCGCGACTGGACTAGCCGCTTCGGCTTCGACCCCGAGCGCCAGCCCGCCGACCTGACCCAGGCCCTGGGCACGGGTTCCACCACACCGCTGCAACTGGCCGGTGCCTACGCGGTGCTGGCCAACGGCGGCTACCGTGTCAGCCCGCTCTTGATACAGCGTATTGCGCGCGCCAGCGGCGAGGTGGTGTTCGAGGCCCCGGCCCCGGTGGTGGACGAAAGCCAGCGCGCCATCCCCGCACGCAATGCCTTCATGGTCTCTACCCTGCTGCAGGAAGTCACGCGCAGCGGCACGGCCGCGCGCGCGCAGGCCACGCTCAAGCGCCCCGACCTGTATGGCAAGACCGGTACCACCAACGATGTGGTCGACGCCTGGTTCGGCGGCTACCAGCCTGGGCTGGTGGCGGTGGTCTGGGTGGGTTACGACACGCCACGCAGCCTGGGCTCGCGCGCCTCGGGCTCCGCCCTGGCCTTGCCCGCCTGGATCGACTACATGGCCGTGGCCCTCAAGGGCGTCCCGGTGCAGGAAGTGCAGCCGCCTGAGGGTGTGGTGCGCTCGGGCAGCGAATGGCGCTACAGCGAATGGGGCTGGGGTGGTTTCATCACCAGCCTGGGCGTGGACGGCCAGGTCATCAGCCCGGCGCTGCAGGTGCACCCCACCTGGGAGAGTGCATCGGCCCCTCCACCGGCGGCAGCGCCAGCTCCCTGAACGCTGCACAGAGCCCGAAAGTGTGATTTTTCTCACGCAAGAGGCGGGCGATTCGTCCGTTTGACCCGCGGTTTGCGGTTGCGCCTGCCTAAAATCGCGCTTTCGGCCTGCCGCAGGCCCGCGCTAACCAAGGTTTTCATGAAAAAGATCGCCATCGCCGCCGTTCTGGCCGCCAGCTCCTTTCTCTCCGCCCACGCTGCTTCCATCAGCGGCCTGGTCAACACCGGCAGCTTTGCCAGCGGTTCGCAAGACACCAATTACGTGCTCAACGGTTCCGGCTTCGGCTACGTGAGCTATGACAACACCTGGCCCATCAACCCCTGGGTGGCCAACACCAGCGACTCCAAGTGGATCACGCCCACGGCCAGCCAAGGCCAGTCGCTGGATCCTCTGACCAACGGCACCTACACCTGGACCCTGAATTTCAACCTGACGGGCTACAACGCCAGCACCGCCAGCTTCGCTGGCCAGTTTGCCGCCGACAACGCTGCCATCGTCAAACTCAATGGCGTGACCATTGGCACCTCCAGCGGTTTCACGTCCTATTCCAGCTTTGGCGCCAACAGCGGCTTCAATGCAGGCGCCAACACCCTGGAATTCGTGCTGACCAATTACGCCCAAAGTACTGGCAACCCGGCCGGTCTGCGCGTCGAGTTCCTGCAGTCCAACGTGGCCGCTGTTCCCGAACCCGAAACCTACGCCATGCTGCTGGCCGGCCTGGGCCTGATTGGTGCCATCGCCCGCCGCCGCACACAGCGCAAGGCCTGATCGTTACCACGGTCGCAAAAAAGGGAGCCTCTGGCTCCCTTTTTTATTGCCCGCGCAGCAACTGGTGTCGGTGCACCTGTGCCGCATCAAAGTGCTGCAGCAGGGCTTCCAGCAAGGCCTGGGCCTTGGTGCTGTGGTCGCCACCAAAATTGCACACATACACATCCAGCGTCACGGCGCGCTGCTCGGGCCAGGTGTGCACGCACAGATGCGACTCGGCCAGCAGCACCGTGGCAGTCACGCCGCCGGGCCCCTGCGCCGTGCCGGGAAAGGTGTGAAACAGCTGGCCTACAGCCTGCAGCCCGGCGGCTTCCACCGCTTGCACGCAAAAGGCACCCAAGGCCTCGGCCTGGGTCAGGCAGTCCATGGCGCAGCGACAGCCATGCAAATCCGCGGTCAGGTGCAGCCCCTGCATGTTGTGACTCAGCGCCCGCCCACCTTCACGGCGCCAAACACATGCTGCGCTTCGCGTGGCAGGCTGCGCCAGTACACCGGGTAGGCCTCCACCTGCGCGCCTAGCGCGGCAGCGGCCTGCCAGCCCCAGCGCGGCTGGTACAGAAAGGCGCGCGCCAGGCCGGCCAGGTCGGCCTCGCCGCTTTGAAGAATAGCCTCAGCCTGGTGTGGGTCCGTGATCAGGCCCACGGCGATGGTCAGCAGCCCGCTCACCTCGCGGATGCGCTGGGCAAAGCCCACCTGGTAGTTGGGACCCAGCACGATCTTTTGCTGTGGTGACACCCCGCCGCTGGACACATGGATGAAGTCGCAACCCAGGCCCTTGAGTCGCTTGGCGTATTCGGCGCTTTGTTCCACATCCCATGCACCTTCCAGCCAGTCGGTGGCAGAGAGGCGCAGGCCCAGCACGCCGTCATACACAGCGCGCACTGCGGCAAACACTTCGAGCGGGAAGCGGATGCGGTTCTCGAAATTACCGCCGTACGCGTCATCGCGCTGGTTGGCGATGGGCGACAGGAACTCGTGCAGCAGGTAGCCGTGTGCGCTGTGTACCTCAATGGCTTCGATGCCCATGCGTTGGGCACGCAGGGCCGCGTCCACAAAGCCCTGTTTGATACGCGCCATGCCGGCCGCGTCCAGCGCCTTGGGCGGCGCTTCGCCGGGCAGCTGCGGCAGGGCGGAGGGGCCGAAGGTCTCCCAGCCGCCCTGTTCGGCCGACAGCAGCTGCCCGCCATGCCAGGGGATGTCGCTGGACGCCTTGCGCCCTGCGTGGGCGAGCTGGATGCACACCGGCACCTTGGGCGCAATGGCGCGGGCCCGCTGCAACGTGTTTGACAGCGCAGCCTCGGTGGCGTCGTCCCACAGGCCCAGGCAGGCTGGCGTGATGCGGCCCTCGGGCAGCACGGCGGTGGCCTCGATGGTGAACATGCCAGCACCACCGTTGAGGAGGTTGGCCCAGTGCATCAAGTGCCAGTCGGTGGCGCGGCCGTCTGTGGCCTGGTACTGGCACATCGGCGCGATGACGATGCGGTTGGGAAGCGTGAGCCCTCCGCGCGGCGAAGGAAGGGTCAGGGGAGTGAAAAGCAGGCTCATGCACAAAAGCATAGCCCATGGGTCAAATTCCGTACGGTACCGGCACGTAACGCTCGCAAAGCGCGCCCCGGTAAAATCGGGGAAGTTTCTCGCTTCTCATCCTTTCCCAACCTTTTCCCGGAGTTGCCCCGCATGGCCCCCACCCCCAATACCCTGAACATGGCAAATGCCATTCGCGCACTTGCCATGGACGCAGTGCAACAAGCCAATTCCGGCCACCCCGGTGCCCCCATGGGCATGGCGGACATGGCCGTGGCCTTGTGGGGCGAACACCTGAGCCACAACCCCGCGAACCCCCACTGGGCCAACCGCGACCGCTTCATCCTCTCCAACGGCCACGGCTCCATGCTGATCTATGCGCTGTTGCACCTGACCGGCTACAAGCTGCCCATCAATGAGCTGAAGAACTTCCGCCAGCTGCACAGCAAGACCCCGGGTCACCCCGAATTCGGCTACACCGCCGGCGTGGAAACCACCACCGGCCCGCTGGGCCAGGGCATCACCAATGCCGTGGGCTTTGCGCTGGCTGAAAAGCTGCTGGCCAAGGAGTTCAACCGCGAAGGCCATACCGTGGTGGACCACCACACCTATGTGTTCATGGGTGACGGCTGCCTCATGGAAGGCATCAGCCACGAAGCCGCCGCACTGGCCGGCGCCTGGAAGTTGGGCAAGCTGATTGCCCTGTACGACGACAACGGCATCTCCATCGACGGACAGGTCGCTCCCTGGTTCATCGACAACACCGCCCAACGCTTTGTGGCTTACGGCTGGAACGTGATCGGTCCCGTGGATGGCCATGACGTGGCTGCCGTGTCCGCGGCGATTGCCGAAGCCAAGAAGACCGAAGACCGCCCCACGCTGATCATCAGCAAGACCCACATCGGCAAAGGAAGCCCCAACCGCGCCAACACCTCCAAGGCCCACGGCGAACCCCTGGGTGCCGAAGAAATCAAGCTCACCCGCGAAGCCATCGGCTGGAGCCACGCGCCCTTCGTGATTCCCAAAGAGGTCTACGCCGACTGGGACGCCAAGGAAAAGGGTAAGGCTGCGGAAGCCGCCTGGAACGACAAGTTCGCCGCTTACAAGGCCGCCTTCCCCGAGCTGGCCAAGGAATTCCTGCGCCGCATGAAGGGTGATCTGCCCAAGTCCTTCGTGCAGACCGCTGTGGACACCGTGATCGCTGCCCACCAAAAGGGCGAGACGGTGGCCAGCCGCAAGGCCAGCCAACTGGCGCTGGAATCCTTCACCGCCGCGCTGCCCGAGCTGCTGGGCGGCTCGGCCGACCTGACCGGCTCCAACCTCACCAACACCAAGAGCACGCCCAACCTGCGCTTTGACGCGCTAACCGGCGCTGTGGTGACCAACGACGCTGGCCAAGGCGGCCGCCACATCAACTACGGCGTGCGCGAATTCGGCATGGCCGCCATCATGAACGGTGTGGCCCTGCATGGTGGCTTCATCCCCTACGGCGGCACCTTCCTCACCTTTAGCGACTACAGCCGCAATGCCATCCGCATGGCCGCGCTGATGAAGCTGCGCGTGGTGCATGTGTTCACCCACGACTCCATCGGCCTGGGCGAAGACGGCCCCACCCACCAGTCCATCGAGCACGCCGCCAGCCTGCGCCTGATCCCCAACCTGGACGTGTGGCGTCCGGCAGATACGGCAGAAACTGCCGTGGCATGGACTGTGGCCCTGCAGAACAAGGCCAAGCCCACTGCGCTGCTGCTGAGCCGCCAGAACATTGCCTACATTGCCAAGGGCGACTCCGCTGTGGCCCCTGATGCTTCCGGCCTGGACGCCATCAGCAAGGGTGCATACGTGTTGGCTGAGCCCGCAGACGCTGGCATCAAGAAGAAGGCCCAGGCCGTCATCATCGCCACCGGCTCCGAAGTGCAATTGGCCATTGCCGCGCAAAAGGTATTGGCTGAGCGCAAGATCGCCGTGCGCGTGGTCTCCATGCCCTCCACCACCACCTTCGACCTGCAAAGCGCCGAGTACAAGTCTGCCGTGTTGCCCGCCGGCCTGCCGCGCGTGGCGGTCGAAATGGGCTCCACCGGTGGCTGGTGGAAGTACGGCACCGCAGCGGTTGTCGGTCTGGATACGTACGGTGAATCCGCGCCCGCACCGGTATTGTTCAAGCACTTTGGGTTCACCGCGGACAACGTGGCTGACACCGTAGAAAAAGTGCTGCGCAAGTAAGTAATTCTGGTTTCTGTGTCCTACGATTTTTTAATTGAAGAGAGAAGCAAATGACAATCAAGATTGGTATCAACGGCTTTGGCCGCATCGGCCGCATGGTGTTCCGCGCCGCCATTCAGAACTTCAACGACATCGAAATCGTTGGCATCAACGACCTGCTGGAGCCTGACTACCTGGCGTACATGCTGCAGTACGACAGCGTGCATGGCCGCTTCAAGGGCGACGTGTCGGTGGACAACGGTGTGTTGATCGTGAACGGCAAGAAGATCCGCCTGACGCAAGAGCGTGACCCTGCGAACCTGAAGTGGGCCGACGTCGGTGCCGACATCGTGGTCGAATCCACCGGCTTGTTTCTGACCAAGGAAACCGCCCAGAAGCACATCGACGCCGGTGCCAAGAAGGTCATCCTGTCGGCTCCCTCCAAAGACGACACCCCCATGTTCGTCTACGGCGTGAACGACAAGACCTACGCTGGCCAGGCCATCATCTCCAACGCGTCCTGCACCACCAACTGCCTGGCCCCCCTGGCCAAGGTGATCAATGACAAGTTCGGCATCAAGCGCGGCCTGATGACCACCGTGCACGCTGCCACCGCCACGCAGAAGACTGTGGACGGACCAAGCAACAAAGACTGGCGCGGCGGCCGCGGCATTCTGGAAAACATCATTCCTTCCAGCACCGGCGCAGCCAAGGCCGTGGGCGTGGTGATTCCTGAGCTGAACAAGAAGCTCACCGGCATGGCTTTCCGCGTGCCCACCAGCGATGTGTCGGTGGTCGACCTGACTTGCGAACTCAACACCGCTGCCACCCTGGCTGAAATCAATGCCGAGCTGAAGGCGCAATCCGAAGGCGCGCTCAAGGGCGTGCTGGGCTACACCGAAGACAAGGTGGTGGCCACCGACTTCCGCGGCGACAGCCGCACTTCCATCTACGACGCGGAAGCCTCCATCGCCCTCGACGGCACCTTCGTCAAGCTGGTGAGCTGGTACGACAACGAATGGGGTTATTCCAACAAGGTATTGGAAATGGCCCGTGTCGTGGCCAAGTAAGCCAACCGTGCTTCCCCAAAAACGCGCCTTTGGGCGCGTTTTTTATGGGCGTTGCACCAGCAACTCGCCCGGCAGCGCCTGGGGCAGACCGGCGCGTATGACTTCTAAAAAACGGCGCAGCTTGGCCGGGTAGAAGCGGGCGTAGGGGTAGAGCAGGTACATGGGCAGGGGCGTGGCGCTCCAGGCCGGCAGCAGGTGTAGCAGCTGGCCCCGGGCAATGTCCTCTTCCACCGCCCAGGCTGAGGCCACGCAGACACCCACGCCTAGCAGCGCCGCATTGCGCAGCGCAAAAAGGCTGTCGGTCACCATGCGCGGTTGCAGGGCCAGGCGTTGCTCGGCCTCGCTGGTGTGGTGCAGGGTGATGTCATTGCGATAAAAGGTGCGCAGCGCCAGCCAGGGCAGGGCGCCCAGCTCGCTGGGGTGCTGCGGCAGCGTGGTGCCCGCCATCAAGGCCGGTGCGGCCACCACAATGCGCGGAATCTCGGCAATCTTCACGGCCACCACCGAGGGGTCTTCCACGGCCCCCACGTGGATGGCGCAGTCGATGCCATCGGTGATGAACTCGGGCGTGCGGTCGTGCAGCAGCCATTCCACCGCCACGCGCGGGTGGCGGCGCAGGTAATCGGCCAGCGGCCCCACCAGTTGTTGCTGGCCGATGGCGTGGGGCACGACCACGCGCAGCGTGCCCTCGGCCACCTCGGTGCTGCCGCGCAGGTCGGCCTCGAATGCATCCCAGTTGCCCAGCAGCTCCCGCGCCCGGGCGTAGCAGCGCTCGCCCTCTTCGGTCAGCTTCATGGCGTGGGTGGAACGCTGCAACAGGCGTATGCCTAGCGACCGTTCCAAGGCCTGCAGACGACGGCTCACCGTGGGCTGCGTGGCGCCCATCTGCTGGGCTGCAGCCGAGAGGCTTCCCGCCTCCACGATGCGCACAAAGGTTTGCATCAGCTCAATCCGGTCGGGCACGGTCTTCATGCGTCAAGCGTATAACAATTCTGCCTAACGTGGGTGTTCCCAGAAGTTCTACGCCAAAAGACACTTGCGTACCGTCAAAAACAAGGGTTTTCGCATGTCTACCATTTCCATTGCGCATAAGCAGGCGCCTGCGGCCTTGCCGGCTGTTCTGCTGTTCCTGCTCGCTACCGGCGCCGGCCTGGGCGCGGCCACGCTGTACTACGCCCAACCCATGCTGGGCGTGCTGGGCGGCGAATTCCAGGCCACGCCGGGCGCCATTGGCCTGGTGCCCACACTCACCCAACTGGGATACGCGTTGGGCATCCTGCTGCTGGCCCCCCTGGGAGACCGCTTCGACCGCCGCCGCATCATCTTGGGCAAGGCGGCCGCCCTCACCATGGCCCTGCTCACGGCGGCTGTTGCGCCCTCACTGGGCGTGCTGCTGGTGGCCAGCCTGGCTGTGGGCTTGGCGGCCACGCTGGCGCAGGACATCGTGCCTGCCGCAGCCACTCTGGCCCCCGAGGCCGAGCGCGGCCGCATGGTGGGTACGGTGATGACCGGGCTGCTCATGGGCATTCTGCTCTCGCGGGTGGTCAGCGGCTGGGTAGCGGAGCAGTGGGGCTGGCGCGCCATGTTTGTGCTCGCGGCCGGCAGCATCGCACTGCTGGGGCTGGCTGTGTGGGCGCGCCTGCCGCGCTTTGTGCCCACCACCAGCCTGGGCTACCTCGCCCTGCTGGGCTCGCTGCTGACCCTGTGGCGTCGCCACCCCGCGCTGCGCCGAGCCGCGTTGGCGCAGGGCCTGCTGAGCATTGGCTTCAGCGCCTTTTGGTCCACGTTGGCGGTGATGCTGCATGCCGCGCCTTTCCATCTCGGCAGCAGCGCGGCTGGCGCCTTCGGGTTGGCGGGGGCGGCTGGCGCGCTGGCGGCGCCGCTGGCCGGTCGGGTGGCCGACCGCAAGGGGCCGGAGCTGGTGACCCGTCTGGGCGCAGCCTTGGTGGCGGGTGCTTTCCTGGCCATGGCCTTGGGTGGCAATCATTTGTGGCTGATTGCATTGGGGGCGGTGGTGTTCGACCTGGGCGCGCAGGCCGCGCTGATTGCCCACCAGTCCATCGTCTACAGCATCGAGCCTGCCGCACGCAGCCGCCTCAACGCCGTGCTGTTCGTGGGCATGTTCACCGGCATGTCCAGCGGCGCGCTGCTGGGCAGTGTGGTGCTGGGGCAGTGGGGTTGGCAGGGCGTGTGTGTGCTGGCCCTGGGCTCAGCACTGGCCGCACTGGTGGTGCGCCTGCGCCGCGCAGCTTAACTGCACAGCGCGCGCAGCGCTGGCAGGTCCAGGATTTCCAGTTCGCCGCGCTGCAGGCGCAGCACGCGGCGGCTCTTGAGTTCGTTGAGGATCTGGTTGGTGGTCTGGCGCGAGACACCAATCATCAGCGCCAGCTCCTCCTGCGTGATGGCCAGCACCCGGCGGGTACTGCCGTCCTCGGTGCGCTGGCCGTAGCCTTGGGCCATGCCCACCAGCCGGCGCGCCAGGCGCAGCGGAGCGCTCAGCACGGTTTGCTCCTCCATGCTTACGAAGGCGATGCGCAGCTTGTCGGCCATCAGCACAGCCAGGTCGCGCCAATGCGCGGGGTGGGCCTGCAGCCAGGCCAGCAGTTCTTCGTGTGGCACCTGTAGCACGGTGCTGGGTTCGGCAGCATGGGCGTGGTGGGTGCGAGGCGAGCCATCGAACACCGAAATCTCGCCAAACCACTGCGGCGGCGTCAGCACCACCAACAGCGCCTCGCGTGCGTCATTGCGCTGCCCGCCCTGGCCCGAGATGCGGATGCCGCCAGCCACCAGCGCGTACAAACCGCATGGCGCGCTGTCGCGCAGGAACAGTGCATCGCCAGCCTGCAGCGTGCGCACCTTGGCCATCTGCAGCAGCGCCTGCGCAAATTCGGAAGGCAGCTGGGCGAACCAGCGGCCGGACTGGAGCACAGGGAGGTAGCGCAAGGGATCGGGCATGGGCGCGAAGCTGGGGTTTATACGGATGACGCAATTTGTGTCGGGTACCCGACAGACATGACCCCGAGGCTAAGCCCATCATGGGGCTTCGTCAATCCACAGAAGAACAGGAGACCGCCATGAAGACCCTTACCGACCACCTCGCCCAATACGCGGCCTACCACCAGGACCACCGCAACGTCGTCACCCACTTTGTGGGCATTCCCATGATCGTGCTGGCCGTCACCATCCTGCTGGCGCGTCCCACGTTCCTGATGCTGGGCGGGCTGGCTGTCACGCCGGCCTTGCTACTGGCCGTGCTGGTCAGCATCACGTTCTACCTGCGGCTGGACCTGCGCTTTGGGCTGGCCATGGCCGCCGAGCTGGCCCTCAGCGTCTGGCTGAGCCAGTGGTTTGCCGCCATGTCCACCGCCGCCTGGCTGGGCTGGGGCGTGGGCCTGTTTGTGGTGGGCTGGGCCATCCAGTTCCTGGGCCACTACTACGAGGGCAAGAAGCCCGCGTTCGTGGATGACCTGGTGGGCCTGCTGGTCGGTCCCCTGTTCCTCACTGCCGAAGTCGCCTTTGCCCTGCACCTGCGCCAGGACCTGAAGGCAGAAATCCAGCGCCGCTTGGGCACCGCACCTGCTGCACCCGTGGGTGCGGCCGCATGAACTTCACCGCGATCCTGCCCAATCTGCTGCTGATCGCGCTGGCCCTGGTCATGTTTGGCCTGGGCCTGTCGCTGTCGCTGCAGGACTTTGCCCGCCTGCGCGAGCAGCCGCGTGCCGTGGTCCTGGCCCTGCTGATCCAGATGCTGCTGCTGCCCGCCGTGGCCTACGGGCTCATCGTTGGCCTGCAGGTGCAACCGGTCTATGCCGTGGGCCTGATGCTGCTGGCGGCTTCGCCCGGCGGCGTGTCGGCCAACCTGTTCAGCCACCTGTTTGGCGGCAATGTGGCGATGAACATCTCGCTCACTGCCGTCAACACCGTGCTCTCCATCGTCAGCCTGCCGCTGATTGCCAACTGGGCCATCGCCAGCTTTGTGCAGACCGGCCAGGTGGTGCCCCTGCAGTTTGGCAAGGTGTTCGAGGTGGTGGGCGTGATCCTGCTGCCCGTGGCCATCGGCATGGTGGTCAGCAGCAAGCGCCCCGCCTTTGCCGCGCGCATGGGCAAGCCCATGAAGATCTTCAGCGCCCTGGTGCTGGCGGCCTTCTCGGTGATAGCCATTGCCAAGGAATGGACGGCGCTGACCGAATCCTTCAGCAGCCTGGGTCCGGTGGTGCTGGCTTTCAATCTGGCCAGCCTGCTGGCGGGCTACTACCTGTCGCGTGCGGCGGGGCTGGACAAGTCCATGGCCACGGCGGTGAGCTTCGAGATCGGCATCCACAACTCCACGCTGGCCATTTACGTGGCGCTCTCGGTGCTGGCCAACTTCCAGCTGGCCCTGCCGGCTGCCATCTACTCGGTGAGCATGTACCTCACCGCCACGGCCTTCGGCCTGCTGGTACTGCGCCGCAAAAACCCGGGCTGAGCGCCCGGCCGGGTGGACGGGTAAGCTAGCGGCCCGTTCACCCTCTCTCCCCTTTTCATGCAGCTCGGCGTTTTGTACGCGGCCCTGGCCTATGTGGCCTGGGGCCTGTTCCCCGCTTTCTTCAAACAGCTCACCGCCGTCAATGCGTTCGAGGTGGTGATGCACCGCACCGTCTGGTCGCTGGTGTTCCTGCTGGGCGTGCTGGTCTGGCGCAAGCACTGGGCCTGGTTGGGTGCCGTGTGGCGCACGCCGCGTGTGCTGGGCGCCTTCGCGCTCTCGGCCCTGCTGCTGGCGGCCAACTGGTGCACCTATGTCTGGGCGGTGCAAAACGCCCATGTGCTCGACGCCAGCCTGGGTTACTTCATCCTGCCGCTGGTGAGCGTGGCGCTGGGCTATGTGTTTCTGCATGAGCGCCCGCGCCCCGGCCAGTGGCTGGCCGTGGCTGTGGCGGCCGCCGGTGTGCTGTGGCTGACCGTGCGGGCCGGGCGCCTGCCCTGGGTGGCGCTGGTGTTGGCCCTGACCTTTGGCTTCTACGGTCTGCTGCGCAAGATCGGCGCGCTGGGTGCGCTCGAAGGCCTCACGCTGGAGACGCTGGTGCTCAGCCCCGTGGCGGCGGTGTGCCTGGTCTGGTGGACGGTCCATGGTCAGGGCGCCTTTGTGGAGGCTGACGCGCGCACCTTGGGCTGGCTGCTGCTGGGCGGGCCGCTCACCGCCATTCCCCTGCTGCTGTTCGCGGCCGGCGCACGCCGCGTGAGCCTGGCAACCATGGGCCTGCTGCAGTACATCTCGCCCACGCTGCAGCTGCTGCTGGGCGTGCTGCTCTACAACGAGCCCTTTGCCGGCCCGCGTGTGGTGGGCTTTGTGCTGATCTGGGCTGCGCTGGTGGTCTACAGCCTGGAAGGCTGGTGGAACAGCCGCCGCGCCTGAGGCCGGAAAATTTTTTTATGCAGTCCGCGAATCCAATGCGCACTTTGCCGCCTCTAGTGGGGTGGGAATGTTCCCGTGTATGGATCGCAAAGGAAACTGCAATGTCTGCTTGGTATGTCAAAAACGTCCCCGTCTGGGAGCGCGTGTTGCGTGTGGTGGTGGGGCTGGGCGGTGGCGTCGCTGCCGTCTTGCTGGTGCCCGGCGCGCTGGGTTGGGGCTTGGGTGCGGCCGTGGCGGGGTTTGCCGTGACCGGCCTGGTCGGTTACTGCCCCATGTGCGCCATGGTGGGCCGCAAGCCGGTGGGCTGAGCCATGGCGCTGCTGCCCGAAGGTGCACAGGTGCTGCAGCTGGCCCACGCCGGCGACCCAGCCGCGCTGGACACGCTGCTGCGCCTGAGCCGCCCCGACATCCGCCGCTACGCGCAGCGCCACTGCCTGGTCAGCGACGTGGACGACGCGGTGCAGGAGGCGCTGCTGGTGCTCTCGCGCAAGCTGCAGGCGGTGCGCACGCTGGCGGCGTTTTCGGGCTGGCTGTTCCAGGTGGTCAAGCGCGAGTGCCGCCGCCTCGGGCGCCAGGCCTTCGCCTACGACCCCTGGGACGAGGCCGCGGTGGAGGCCTGGGCCGCCCGCCACAGCGACGACGCGTTGCGCCTGGACCTGGCTGCCGCGCTGGCCTCGCTGCCGGCCAACTACCGCGAGATCATCCTGCTGCGCGACCTGGAGGAATGCACCATCGCCGAGATCGCGGCCCAGCTGAACCTGAGCGTGCCCGCCACCAAAAGCCGCCTGCACCGGGCGCGCACGCTGACGCGCGAATACCTGCTGGCGAGTTGATGGTTAAAAGTGCCTCTAGCCCCCATGGATAGTGCGCTAGCAGCTACCAAATCAGTAGCAAATCAGGGTGCTCTTTGAGTGCTTCGCCGTAGATGGTCTGCCACTGCGCGCGGATATGGCCGGTGGTGGCATCGTCGCGGCCCAACAGCCGGGCACTCTCCAGCAGCACACCGATCACCTTGGGTTCTGGCGAATAATGCAGGCTCTGCAGTGCATCGGCGTAGAGGCTGGCTGCATTGGCTGGCGTGGGCGTGGTGGTGGTGACACGGGCAAAGCGCACAGCTTCCCGGAACAGCCAGGAGCCCTGCACCTTGGCCAGCGTGTCCTCGCGGTAGGCGGCGGCGCGCTCAGTCTGCGGCAGGTAGAGCTGGCTGACGCGCCAGTAGTCCCAACCGGCGTAGGCCATTGCCGCCAGCAGCCAGACCGCTGTCCCCAGACCCAGGCTGCGCAGGACGCTGCGCTGGTGGACCGGCGCGGCGCCAGGCCAGAGCAATGCCACGCTCAGCACGGCGGCCAGCTGGAAGGGGCCGTACCACAGCGGGTACTCCAGCAGGCTGTGCAACAGGATGATGGACAGGGCAGCCCAGGCCAGTTGCCGGGCCGGGTCGGCCTCGCGCCAGGCGCGCGCGCGCACCACCAACCACAGGGCGCCGCCGCACAGCAGCAGTGCCGCCGGCAGGCCCAGCTCCACCGCCAGGTGCAGCGGCAGGTTGTGCGCGTTGTCCAATAGCTGGCAAAAGCGTTCGCCGCGGTAGGGTGTCATGAAGTGGGCAAATTTCAGTTCGCCCCAGCCCCAACCGCCCCAGGGTTTGTGGGCAATCAGCTCCAGCATGTTGTGCCACAGCACGCTGCGGTCGCCACAGCCCGAGTCTTCGTGAAAACGCTCCAGCGCATTGCTGCCGGCCATGCCGGTGCGCCACTCCAGCGTTTGCGGCAGCAGCAGTGCCGCCAGCAGGTAGGCCAGCACGGCGACGGCGCTCCAGACCAGCAGCGCGCGCGCGCGCTGGCGCCGCCACAGCAGGGCCAGCAGCAGCACGGCGCCCCACTGCAGCGCGCCGGTGCGCGAGCTGCTGGCGGCATTGCCCAGCGCCAGCAGCAGCACGGCCAGCCCCGCAGCCGCCTGTTGCCAGCGCAGGCGCGGTGTGCCGGTGTGCAGCAGGTAGAGCAGGGCGACCAGCCCCAGGCTGGTGAGCGAGGCGAACTGGTTACGCTGGCGCAGGTTGGCGTAGGCCAGGCCGGCGTCGGTGGGGCTGATCCAGGGTGCCAACGGCGCGGCCACGCCAAAGTACTGCAGCAGCCCCGCCCAGGCGCTCAGCAGCGCCGCCGCCAGCCAGGCCCAGGCCAGGCTGTGCACCAGCGTGCGCAGGGGCTGGGCCGCACCCCATAGCGACCAGCCCGCCAGCAATGCCGCCGCACAGGCCAGCGACAGCAGGCGCTGCACCATCTCCGGGTTGGGTCCCCAGGTAAAGGGGCTCACCCAGGGCAGCAGCATCGCCAACAACACCAGCCACCACCAGGCTGTGGGCCGGACCGGGCCGGCGGAAACAGGGAGGTGGGTGGGGTGCTGCATAAGCGCCTATTGTCCGAAGTTTTATGCCCTGTTTCGGGGCGCCGTGTGCAGGCGGGCCGCCCCTGTTGCCAGCGCGGGCAAATCCGCCTATACCTGAGGCAGGGCTGCGCCGCAGTCTGTCCATCGTTGGAAGGAGGTCACCATGTACAAGCGCATTGTGTTGGCGTATGACGGATCGCCCAGCGGGCAACAGGCCCTGCTGGATTGCCAGGATCTGGCGCAGTGGTCGCAGGCCGAACTCACGCTGGTGGCGGTATTGCCATCGCAGGTTACTTTCGCGGCAGCCGAGGGTGGCATTTATGACAGCAGCCTCATGGAGCGTGAGAAGGAGGCCATGCAGCGCGTGCTGGACGATGGCATCGCCCGCCTCAGCCAGGCCGGTCACCAGGCCAGCGGCGTGCTGCTGGTGGGCGACACGGTGGACGAGATCTGCCGCCATGCTACCGACGTAGGCGCCGATCTCATCGTCGTGGGCCACCGCCATCTGGACAGCTGGGCCGCCCGCTGGTGGAAGAGTCCGCTGTCCAAGGCCCTGATCGCACACGCACCCTGCAGCGTGCTGGTGGCCATTACACGTTGAGACGCGCTGAGGGCGCAGGGCGGTCTTAGCTGCCGCGCCAGCAGTTGGCGGAGGGGTTGAGCGGGTTGTGCACCCAGTACTCCATGCTGCCGCCCAGGTGGACCACGCCGCTGAGGCTTGCGGCCTCCACCACGCGGTAGCCCGCGCCCAGGGCTTGGGCGCAAACGGCATCGGCCTCTGCGCGTGTGGCCAGGCTGTTGCCGCGGTAGTCGGTGGGCGTGGCGGCAATCTCCTGGCGGCGGCTGTTGCCTTCGTCCACCAGCGTGGCGCATGCCAGGGGGCGTGGCGTGACGCAGCTTTGCGGCTGCACGCACTGGAAGCCGCACTGGTTGAGGTCCTGGGCCGTGGCCGGCACCACGACCACGCTGCCGGTGGGCGTGCCAGGCGCCAGTGCCGTACCGGAGGCGCTGTGCACCGGCGGCAGCGTCGCCAGCACCTGCGCATTGGAATCCAGCTGCGCGGGCACGTCGGCCACCGATTTCAGCACCTCGGCCCGGCACACGCGGCCCACCTGGACAGGCGAGGCCTCACTCACGCAGTCGTAATAGATACCCGTTGCATTGCGCACGATGGGCACATAGCGCAGCCGCACCGCGCGCCCGTCCACCTTGGCGTCCAGCTCCACCAGCAGCGTGCTGTCGGCCTGCAGTACCCAGCGTTTCACGCCGCTGTGGGCGGGGATGGCGGGCAGCGCCAGATCACCGGCCGCGGCCGGTTTCTGCTGCTTCAGAAAATGGGTGTGCAGCGGCTGCATCAGTTGGGCCAGGTCGCGGGCCTGCCAGGCCTCGTAGCGCTCCAGGTTGATGCGCGATGTCTCGCCGCCCAGCCGCGACCAGCTGAAGAAAATCAGCAGCGGCACGGCCACCGCCAGCAGCAAACCCCAACCGCGCATGCGTCCCATGGTGCGGTGCCGCTCAGGCCTTGTTGAACAGGGGATGCAGGGTGCTGTGCTTGCCGTCAAACACTTCGTGGCCCTCGTCCACCTGTAGCGTAATGCCCAGTGGCTTTTGCGCCAGCAGGGCGGCAAAGTGCGTGCCCACCGCAGCGGTGAGTGCGTCGCCCATCTGCTTCTGCACCGCCGGACTGCGCCCGCGCGCAATGCGCAGGTTCAGGTAGACAAAGCCATAGTCGCCCTTGCCATCGGCCACCGCATAGTGCGCCGCCGGGTAGGCCAGTACGCGCACGCCGCCGGTGGGGAAGACCTGTTTGCCGTTCTCGTCGCGCTGCGCCAGCATGGTGTCGGCCATGGTGCGGCACAGGGCCGACATGTCGGTCTCGCGGTCCAGGTTGGCGGTGTAGAGGATGACCAGATGCGGCATGCAGCCTTCTTTCGCGGTGATGAATGAAAGAGGCCATTGGCCCCGTGGAATCTGCGCAAGCAGCTCCTGAAATCATAGCGCGAAAGGCGGCATCAATGCGCAGCTGTCGGGGCCACCCCCGGGCTCGCCGGCCGCAGCCACCACACCAGGGCTGCTGCCAGCGCCGCAATCACCGCACCTGCCCAGAAGGCCAGCTGGTAACCGCCGGCCAGCGCAGTGGCCGCATCGGCCCCGGCGGTGCGCAGGCTGCTGCTGCGCGCGTCTGCCAGGCTGGCCAGAATCGCCAGGCCCAGCGCACCGCCCATCATGAAGGCGGTGTTGAGCACGCCCGACGCCAGACCCGAGGCATCGCTGTCCACGCCTTCCATGGCAATGAGTAGCAGCGGGTTCAGCGCCATGCCGGCGCCCAGGCCCAGCAAGAGCATGCCGGGCAGCACGTCGCGCCACAGATCGCCTTGCACCGGCGCCGGCGCAAACAGGGTCAGGCCGAGGGCCGCCAGCAGCAGGCCCACAGCCAAGGGCGCGCGGGCACCCCAGCGCATCACCATCTTGGCCGAGAGGCCCAGCGAAAACGCCGCCATCAGCAGGTTGGAGGGCAGAAAGGCCAGGCCCACCTGCATGGCGCTGTAGCCCTGCACCAGCTGCATGTACAGCGCCGACACAAAGAACCAAGCAAACATGCCTGCCGACCACAGCATGCCGATGACCGCTGAGATCGACAGGTTGCGCAGCCGGAACAGGCCTAGCGGCACCAGCGGCGCGATCACGCGCGACTCGATGCCCAGAAACAGCAGCAACAGCGCCACCGCACTGCCCAGCAGGCCCAGCGTCTGCCCCGAGCCCCAGCCCGCTGCATTGCCGCCCACGATGGCATACACCGCCAGCATCAGCGCGGCGGTGATGCTCAGCGCGCCCGCCACGTCCAGCCGCTGTGGCGCGTGGTCGCCACCACCCGCAGGCAGCAAACGGGTGCAGGCCACATAGATGGCCACGCCCACGGGCAGGTTCACCAGAAACACCCAGTGCCAGTTCAGCGCGCTGGTGAGTAGGCCGCCCAGCAGCACGCCCACGCTGCCGCCTCCGGCGCAGACGAAGCCGTAAAAGCCCATGGCCTTGGCACGGTCTGCCGGCTCGGTAAAGAGGTTCATGATCAGCGAGAGCGCCACCGCAGACACCACCGCCCCGCCCATGCCCTGCACGGCACGCGCGGCAATCAGCATCCACTGCGTGGTGGACAGGCCGCAGGCCAATGACGCTAGCGTGAACAGCACAATGCCCGCCAGAAACAGCCGGCGGTGCCCGTACAGATCGCCCAGGCGTCCACCCAGCAGCAGGCAGCCGCCAAAGGTCAGCATGTAGGCATTCACCACCCACACCAGCGCCGTGTCACTGAAGCGCAGGTCGGCCTGCATGGAGGGCAGGGCCACGTTCACGATGGTCGTGTCCAGCACGATCATCAGCTCGCCCAGGCATAGCAACACCAGGGCGGGCCAGCGTTTGTCGGGGCCCACGCTCACCGCGAGCGCCCGTCGTAGTGGTGTACCGGGATGTCGTAAATGTCCACGCCTTCCAGGCAACGCACATTCACCGCCGCCATGGGTTTGCCCTCGGGGTCGGTGGCCTCGCCAAAGGGATGCATGCCGCAGGTGGGGCAGAACTGGTGGCGGATCACATGTTTGTGGAAGGTGTAGGTGCGCATGTCTTCCGGCGGTGTCAGAAGCTGTAGTTGGGTACGTGGCACAAACCACATCAGTGTGCCCTTGCGCTGGCAGATGGAGCAGTTGCAGTCCACCACGCCGGTGAGCTCACCCTGCACCGCGAAGCGGATCTGCCCGCAATGGCAGCTGCCTTGGTAGGTCTGGTTCATTCGGTTTCCTTTCAGGGGGCAATCACCATCCAGCCCACGCCAAACTGGTCTTCCAGCATGCCAAAGGCGGGCGACCAGAAGGTCTTGCCCAGCGGCATGGTGACTTTGCCACCGGGCAGCAGCGCCGCAAAGCGCTGTGCGGCTTCTTCCGGATTGGCCACTGCCAGCGAGAGGCAAAAGCCCTTGAAGCTGGGCGGCGTGTTGCTGTTGCCATCCGACAGCATCAGCATCGTTCCGCCGATCTGCAGGTTCGCGTGCATCACCTTGTTGTCAAAGCCTTCCGGGATCGCACCCGGCGGCGGTGGGTCCGGCGCATCTTTCATGCGCATCAGAAACGTCACCTCGGCGCCCAGCGCCTGTTGGTAGAAGGCGATGGCTTCATCGCAGCGGCCATTGAGGAACAGATACGGTTCGACTTTCATGGAAATCTCCTGCGGGGACAGTGGGGAAATGTATTTGTGTACGCCGTCCACAAAAGAATAGCAAAGATAATGGACACTGTCCACATTCGATGTTTCATGCCTGCAGCTCGCCCCCTTGCTCGTTCCACCTACCGCCATGGCGACCTGCGCCGTGCCTTGCTGGAGGCCGGTATCAGCCTGGCCCGGTCCGGCGGACCTGTGGCCATCACCCTGCGAGAAGCCACCCGCCGCGTGGGTGTGGCGCCCAATGCCGCCTACCGCCATTTCGCCAGCCAGCAGGACCTGTTGCTCGGCGTGCGGGCCCATGCCTTGTCGGGCGTGGCCCGCTCCATGGAGGCCGCCCTGGCGGCCTTGCCCAGCGACCTGTCGCCCCAGGACCGCGCGCGCGCCAGCGTGCGCGCGGTGGGCACTGGTTACCTGCGCTACGCCAAGGCCGAGCCCGGCCTGTTCCGAACAGCGTTTGCCCTGTCGGACCGCCTGATCCAGGCCACGCCCGAATGGCCTACCGTGGGTGACAGCGGGCGCAACCCATTTGAGCTCTTGTGCGACGCCCTCGATCTGCTCGTGCAGTCTGGCGCCTTGCCTGCGGCGCGACGGCCTGGCGCCGAAGTCCTGGCCTGGTCGGCCGTCCACGGCTTGGCCCTGCTGGTGATAGACGGCCCCCTGGCCACGCCCGTGGGGCCCCATTTCGAGATGTTTGGCCAGCGCCTGCTGGATATGGTGGAAAAGGGTTTGTAGCGGGATTTGGGGTGCGATTCGCCTCAAAAACAGGACAGTGAATGCCGGCGCCCACCCCTAGCAAAGCGGGTGGAGCACCCTTACCCTTGGTGCATCGGCCTGCATTCGGCGGCCCCACCCGTTTGCACCAGGAGTTCCCCATGGAAGCCACCCTCGCTCCCCTCCCTACCCGTTCCATCGTCCACCAGACCCGTGGCAGCACCCACGGTCCCATCACCCGCCTCGTCAGCCCCGGCGACTTGGGCGAGGTGCTCAAGCCCTTCATCTTTCTCGACCGTTTCGAGGTAGCCGCCGGCGGTCAGCCGCCACGCTTTGGCATGCATCCGCACTCGGGCATTGCCACGCTCACCTACCTGATGAGCGGCCAGACCGCCTACGAAGACACCACTGGCGAACACGGCGCGCGCGGCGTGCTGCCCAATGGCGGGGTGGAATGGATGATGGCGGGCGGCGGTGTCTGGCACACCGGCGCGCCCGACAACACCGAGCGCGTGCTGGGCTTCCAGCTCTGGGTGGCCATGCCGCCTGAACTGGAACTAGCCGAGGCGCACAGCATCTACCTGGGCCCCGAGGGCGTGCCCCACGCGGGCCCGGCTCGCGTGCTGCTCGGCACCTACGAAGGCCAGACCAGCCCCATCCCCGCACCGTCCGACATGACCTACCTGGGCGTGCATCTGAAGGCTGGTGAAACCTGGCGCTTTGTGCCCCCGGTCGGCCACACCGTGGCCTGGGCTGCAGTGGGTGAAGGCGAGCTGACCGCGCCCGCCACGTTGCGCACCGGCGACCTGGCCGTGTTTGACGACGCTGGCGGTGCCGTTGCATTTGAAGCGCAGACCGACACCGCCTTCGTGCTCGGCTCCGGCGTGCTGCATCCGCATGAGCTGTTCACGGGCCCCTACTCGGTCCACACCAGCGAAGAAGCGCTGCACCGTGGCCAGGCCGGCATCCGCGAACGCGCGCAGCTGCTGCGCCAGCAGGGTCGGCTGTAGTTTCAAGGGAAATCAGTCGCTGGCCCTCGCAGAATATGCGCGAGAAGCTATTGAATTGATAGCGGCCCCATGCCCGCCAGGTAGTGGGGCGCGGCGCTCGCTGTCGCCGTATCGCCCGCCACAGGATCGGCGGCGACGTGCACGCGGTCCCGCCCCAGGTGCTTGGCTTTGTACAGCGCCCTGTCCGCCTGGGACACCAAGGCGGCGGGCTGCTGCGCCTGGCTCGGCTGCGTGACTGCCACCCCAATGCTGACCGACACCCTGCGCGGGCTGGATTGCGGGTGCGGCAGCCCCAGCGCGGCCACACCGTCGCGGATGCGTGTGGCCAGGTTGGCGGCGCCGGCTGCATCGGTGTTGGGCAGAATGACCGCGAACTCCTCGCCGCCGTAGCGCGCCGCCAGGTCCCCGGGCCGCGCACCGTGCGCCGCAATGACACCCGCCACGCGGCGCAGGCAGTCGTCGCCGCCCAGGTGGCCATAGGTGTCGTTGTAGAGCTTGAAGTGGTCCACATCCAGCATCAGCAAGGCCAGCGGCTGCTGCAGGCGCTGCGCACGCCGCCATTCGGTGGCCAGCATGTCGTCAAAGGTACGCCGGTTGGCCAGCCCTGTCAGCCCGTCCCGGCTGGCCAGCTGGGCCAGCATGGTGTTGACCTGCTTCACCCGGCGGTACAACGAGGTCAGGTCCACAAACAGCGACATCAGCACCGCCATGGAGGTAAACAGGCTGCCCACCTTGGCGAGGTACCAGCCCATGGAGAAGCGGGTGGACCCGTGGAACGTGAGCCACACATCCAGACACGCCGCGATCATGCCCACGGCCAGCCAGACCTGCTCCGACGTCTTGTTGCGGATGCGCGCTACGCTGAGCAAGGCCAGGACGTTCACGCCCAATACGCCCCAGGCAATGAGTTGCATGGGCCCTTCAAAAAACGTCTTCCCGTTGGCAAACAGCGCCGGCAGCCAGGGCAAGCCCGCCGTGGCCACGCCTGCCAGCACCAGCACCGTGGCCACCACGGCCACGCATTCGCGCATCGGCCAAAGGCGCTTGCCGTGGTGTCCTGCCGCCAGGCGCTGCACATCCCTTGCGTAGCGCAAGATCAGCGCCGCAAAGCCGGCGTGCCAAAAGCTCCACAGCCACACCGCGCTCACCGGTGCACCGATCAGGTTGCCAGGCACAAAGGCATCTGGAAACGCCGCCATCAAGGGCAGGAAGATGGCCGCCACATACAGGTAGGCGGCCCCCAGCTTGACGGTGGCTGCGCTGCGCTCGGCCACACCGCGGTTGAACAGCAGCGCCGCCAGCAACACGTTGGTCACGAACATGGCCGCACCAAAGGCCGTCATATAGCCAGGAACCGGGAACCACGGACTGTTGGCAAAGGGCGTGAGCACCACGCCCCAGGCAATCAGCCCCATGCTGATCAGAAAGGCGTACCGCCGTTGCCGTACCGATACGGCGCTTGCTTCGCTCACCGGGCTGACCGGCGGCGTGGTGGGAACAGGGCCACTCATGGAACACTTTCCAACGAACTTCTTCGCCTGTGTGTGCACCCTTCTGCGAGGGCGTCTGGCGGCAAGTGCCAGCGGACGACATCAGGAGGAATCCCCAGGCCCCGATTCTCCGTGCTTCGTTTCTTGATGGCAAGCAAGACGTGCTGGGGCGTTGCAAGCCAAATACTGTGCAAAAATACAGTGCTTCAATTCCACCTCCGCACCCACCCCGTGGACCTGTTTGACGACCTGCCTTTGGCCACCGAAGACCTGCGCACCACCATCGCGCCCGGTGCCGTGCTGCTGCGCGGCCTGGGCCGGGCGGACGACGCGCAGCTGCTGGCCGCAGCCGAGTCCGTCATCGAGCAGTCGCCCCTGCGCCACATGCAAACGCCGGGTGGCCACACCATGTCGATCCAGACCACGCGCTGCGGCAGCGTGGGCTGGGTGTCCGAACCCGGCGGCTACCGCTACGCCCCCTACCTTCCCGGTACCCGCCAGCCCTGGCCTGTCATTCCCGAGTGCCTGCAGCGCTTCGCCGTGCATGCTGCCGCCGAGGCGGGTTACCCCGGTTTTGTGCCGGACTCCTGCCTCATCAACCAGTACCTGCCCGGCAACAAGCTTGGCCTGCACCAGGACCGTGACGAACGCGACCTGCGCGCGCCGGTGGTGTCTTTGTCATTGGGTTTGCCTGCCACCTTCCTGTTCGGCGGCCTGCAGCGCACGGGCAAGACCCAGCGCTATCGCCTGGCCCATGGCGACGTGGTGGTCTGGGGCGGCCCCTCGCGGCTGGCCTTCCACGGCGTGCTGCCCGTGGCCGATGGCGACCACCCGCTGCTGGGCCGGCGCCGTATCAATCTCACGTTTCGCAAAGTCGCGTAGATGAGGGGCTAGGCGCCGCCGGCGCGCTGGCGTGCCAGGTGCACCTGGTGCAGCGTGATCTTGCGTACCTCGGCCTGGCTGCTGCCAATGTGGGCACGCAGCAGGCGCGTGGCCTCGTCGCCGCGCTTGCGCAGAATGGCCTTGAGGATCTTGGCGTGCTCGTCGTAGGTGGCTTCGATGCGCGCCTGCTTGGTGAAATCCAGCCGGCGGATGATGCGGATGCGGTCCGTCACATCGCGGTGCACCCGCGCCATCTCCTCATTGCCGGCGGCCGCCACCAAGGTGCTGTGGAAGGCCTCGTCCCACTGGCTCACCTGCTGCGTGTCGGTGCTGCGCTGCGCCGGCGGCACCATCCAGATGGCGCTGAGCTGGTCCAGCAGCGCGTGGTTGATGGGGCGGCGCGGTGTGCCGTCTTCGCACAGCGTGTGGGCGGCTGCGGTCTCCAGCACCATGCGCAGGTCGTAGAGCTGGTCAAACTGGTCAAAGTCAAACGGCAGCACGCGCCAGCCGCTGCGAAACAGCACCTCCACCAAGCCCTCCTGCTGAAGCCGTGTCAGCGCCTGGCGCACGGGCGTGCGTGACACGCCCAGGCGCTCGCTGATTTCGTTCTCGGTAAAGCGGTCGCCTGGCACCAGGCGGAATTCGCCCACGTCGGCCTTGAGCTGGTCGTAGACCTCGTCCGCACGCGAACGCCGTTCGGCGGGAGGGGTGGTGGGCGCCGGGGTCTTGGGGGTGCGGGTGGTCGTTGGCATCGCACCAAACTCTAGCAGCGTTCGCCGGGGCGCATCAGCCTTGCAGACCCTGCAGCAGCAGCGCGCTGGGCGTGGTCCAGCCCACAATGCCGCCTTGGGCGTGCACCATGGCCACCGTCGCCGTCTTGAAGGCCGGGAAGTAGCTCTCGGTGCAATCCTCCAGCAACAGGGCCTCGTAGCCGCGGTCATTGGCCTCGCGCATGGAGGTCTGCACGCAGACCTCGGTGGTCACGCCCATGAACAGCAATTGCTGGATGCTCCGTTCCTGCAGCATCTCGTGCAGGCCGGTGGCGTAGAAAGCACCCTTGCCGGGTTTGTCGATGACGATTTCGCCCTCCACCGGCGCCAGCTCGGGAATGATCTGGTTGCCCGGCTCCCCCGCCACCAGCACGCGGCCCATGGGCCCCACATCGCCAATGCGCAGCGTGGGATTGCCACGGTTGCGCTTGGCTGGCGGGCAGTCCGACAGGTCGGGCACATGCGCTTCGCGCGTGTGCACCACCAGGCCGCCCCGGGCGCGCCACGCCGCCAGCACGCGTTGGCAGGCCGGAATGATGGCTTGCAGCAGGGACACATCATTGCCCAGGCTTTCGCCAAAACCACCGGGCTCCACAAAGTCGCGCTGCATGTCGATGATGACCAGCGCGGCCTGCGCGGGCTCCAGCGAAAAATCAAAGGGCTGTGCGGCAATCTTCATGCGTGTCCTCCGCCCATGTGGGCACCTATCTCCTTGCGGTCTGCGCTGGCGGCGGCCGTCTCAAACACCACGCGGCCTTCGCTCATCACCACGATGCGGTCCGCCAGCTCCAGCAGCTCGTCCAGGTCTTCGCTGATCAGCAGCACCCCCGCGCCACGGTCACGCACCTGCCGGATGCGCAGATGGATGTCGGCCACGGCCGAGAAGTCCAGTCCGAACACCGGGTTGGCCGCAATCAGCACCTTGATGTCACCCGCCAGCTCGCGCGCCAGCACCGCGCGCTGCACGTTGCCGCCGGAGAGGCTGCGGATGGGAGCGTCCTCACCCTGCGTCTTCACGCCCAGGTCGGCAATCCAGGCGCGCGCGCGGTGGCGCCAGGCGGCCTTGCGCAGCCAGCCGCCGCGCGACAGCGGGGGCTGGTCAAAGTCGCGCAGCGCCATGTTGTCCGACACTGAGAGTTCGCCCACGCAGGCATTGCGCAACGGCTCCTCGGGCAGGCTGCGCACGCACAGCCGGCGGTTTTCTTCGCGCGTGGCACTGTAGGGCTGGCCGGTGACCTGCACCACGCCATTCAGCCGCGGACGCTGGCCCACCAGCGCCTCCACCAGCTCGCGCTGGCCGTTGCCCGAGACACCGGCAATGCCCAGGATCTCACCCGCCTGCACCTGCAGATGTACGCCGTCCAGCGCCAGCTTGCCGCGGTCGCCCATGGCACGCAGGTCGTGTACCTGCAGGGCCGGGATTGTGTTGCTTGCTATGGTTTCACTAGCTTCTGGCGCAATGGTTTCGGGGGCTGGAAGCCCATTTGGCTCCATAGCGGGTGTGCCCGCGCCGCTTTCGCCCATCATGGCCTGGGCCAGCAGGGTGGGGTTGGTGTCGGGCACCAGGGCGTGCTGCACGGCGCGGCCGCGGCGCAGCACGGTGACCGCGTCAGCATAGGCCATCACCTCGCGGAACTTGTGCGTGATGATGATCACCGAGCACTGCCCGCTGTGCGCCAGTTGGCGCACATGGCCCAGCACGTCGTCGGCTTCCTGCGGCGTCAGCACCGACGTCGGTTCGTCCAGGATCAGCAGGCGCGGCTTGAGGTAGAGCTGCTTGAGCAACTCCAGTTTCTGTTTCTCGCCCGCCGCCAGTTCGGCAGGGCGGGCATCCAGGTCCAACTGGAACGGTGTGGTTGCCAGAAAGGCCTGCAGCTCCGCGCGCTTGGCCTTCCAGTTCACCAGTGCCGGAATCTGGTTGCCCGCAAGCAGCAGGTTTTCGGCCACGCTCATGCCTGGTGCCAGCGTAAAGTGCTGGTACACCATGCCAATACCCAGGGCGCGTGCCACCACCGGGTTGGTAATGTCGTGCTCGCGTGCGTCGATCAGGATGCCGCCGCCATCGGGCCGCTGAAACCCGGCCACGCACTTCACCAGCGTGCTCTTGCCTGCGCCGTTTTCGCCCAGCAGTGCATGTACGGTGCCCGGCTCCACGCGCATGCTGACCTGGTCCATGGCGGTGAAGCTGCCAAAGCGCTTGGTCAGCGCATAGGTCTCCAGCGCCATGGCGCCGGTGGCGGGGCGGGGTGGGGGAATTAGGTCGCTCATGTGAGTGCCTCCAGCAGCGCGCTGGTGGGGGCATGTGCGCCAAACACGCCGCCTTGCATGGTGATCATCTTCAGCGCGGCGTCGTGGTTGCCCTGGTCGGTGGCGGCGGTGCCGTCGCTCAGCAGCAGGCATTCAAAGCCGCGGTCGTTGGCATCGCGCATGGTGGTGTGCACACACACGTCGGTGGTAATGCCCGCAAGGATGAGGTTGGCAATGCCGCGCGTGCGCAGCACCAACTCCAGGTCGGTGGCGTAGAACGAGCCTTTGCCGGGCTTGTCGATCACCACCTCGCCGGGCAGCGGCGCCAGCTCGGGAATGATTTCCCAGCCTGGCTCGCCGCGCACCAGGATGCGGCCGCAGGGCCCGACGTCGCCAATGCCGATGCCGTTGCGCCCAATCTGCTGCGAGCGCCAGCGCTTGTTGGCCGGCAGATCGGCCAGGTCGGGGCGGTGGCCCTCGCGCGTGTGCATCACCGCGTAGCCCAGGCTGCGCATGCGCGCCATCAGGCGCTGCAGCGGGGCGATGGGCGCGCGCGTCAGCGCGATGTCGTAGCCCATGTTGTCCACATAGCCGCCGGGGCCGCAGAAGTCGATCTGCATGTCGATCACCAGCAGCGCGGTGTTGTCGGGCCGCAGGTCACCGTTCCAGGGCCAGGCGTAGGGGTTGGCGTGTACGTGGAGGGGCATAGGAAACTCGCAGTGCTATTTGACGGAGGAGAGCTCGCCGGGGCTGCCCTGCACCACCTGGTTGGGTTTGCAGGTGATCACCAGAATGACCAGCGTGAGCACATAGGGGAAGGTGTTGAACAGGTGGTAGCCCCAGCCAATGCCGGCCGACTGCAGCGCCGGCCCCAGCGCGCCCGCACCGCCGAATAGCGCCGCCGCACCAATGCAACGCAGCGGGCTCCAGCGCGCAAAGATGGCCAGGGCCACGGCAATCAGGCCTTGGCCGCTGGAGATGCCCTCGTTCCAGCTGCCGGGGTAAAACAGGCTCAGGCTGGCGCCACCGAGGCCGGCAATCATGCCGCCCAGCGTGGTGGCAGCGAGGCGAATGCCGTTGACTGAGTAGCCCAGCGCGCGCGCCGCATGCGCCGAGTCACCCGCCATGCGCACCAGCAAGCCGTAGCGCGTGCGCGTGAAAGCCCAAGCCAAAAAGATGGCGATGCCCAGGCCCACCGGCAGCAAGGCATTCACCTTCAGTGCCGAACGTATTGCCGCCGAATCACTCCATTCGCCCAGTGCAATCGCGGCTATTTGCGGCGCCTGCGGCTGGATTAGCGGCTTGCCCAGGTAGAAGGCCAGGCCCGTGCCCAGCAGCATGAGCGCAATGCCCGTGGCCACGTCATTCACGCGCGGCAGCGCACACAGCAGCCCGTGCAGCGCCGCCAGCAGGCCACCCGCCAGCGCGCCACACAGCACGCCCACCAGTGCCGAGTCACTGACATAGGCGCCACCAAAGGCCGCCATGGCGGAGAGCACCAACACGCCCTCCAGCCCCAGATTGATGCGACCGGACTTCTCGGTCAGGCATTCGCCCAGGCTCACAAACAGAAACGGCACGCCCACACGCAGGGCACCGCCCACCAGGCCCGCGAACAGGGCAATCCATTGGTCTGCAGTCATGCGGCTTTCCTTCCCGGCAGGCGCAGCCAGTCGCGGTCGCGCAGTGCCTCGCTGGCCAGAATCAATACAAAGGCAATGCCCTGCAGCACCAGCACCGAGGCATCGGGCAGGCCCAGGCGGCGCTGCAGCAGGCTGCCCGCCGCGCCAAAGCCGCCAAACACAATGGCCACCGGAATGACGGCCCACGGGTTCTGCCGCGCGATAAAGGCCACCAAAATGCCGGCGTAGCCATAGCCTGCGATCAGCGAAGCGTTGGCGTTGGTGTGCACAGCCACCACCTCCACCGCGCCGGCCAGCCCGGCGCAGGCACCGCCCAGCGCGCAGGCCACGATGATGAGGCGGGAGGCGGGAAGCCCCACCAGCTGCGCCGTGCGCGGGTTACCGCCCACCACGCGCACCGCAAAGCCCGAAGCCGTTTGTCCCAGCCACAGCCCCAGGCCCACGCAGGCCAGCAGGCCCAGCACCAGGCCCCAGTGCACATCGGAGCCGCCCATGCCCCCCATGAGTAGACCCGCATCCAGCGTGTGGGTGGAGGGTTTGTTCAGGCTGGCTGGGTCGCGCAGCGGCCCCTCCACCAGGTGCTTGAACACGCCGATGGCGATGTAGGCCAGCAGCAGGCTGCTGATGGTCTCGTTGATGCCGCGCATCTGGCGCAACCAGCCGGCCAGGCCTATCCACAGCGCACCGGCCAGCGCACCCGCCGCGCACACCACCGCGGTGCCCAGCGCATTGCCGGGCAGTGGCAGCGCGTGGGCCACGGCCGCACAGGCCAGACCGCCCAGCACCAGCGCACCTTCGCCCCCAATGATGACCAGCCCCGCACGCGCCGGAATGGCCACGCACAGTGCGGTCAGCATCAAGGGTGCTGCGCGCTGCAGCGTGTTCTGCCACGAGAACCAGTCCCCAAATGCGCCCTTGAACAGCGTGAGCCAGACATCCACCGGGTTCACCCCGGCAAAGCTGACAAAGCCGCCAAACAACAGCAGGGCCAGGCCCACCGCCATGGTGGGCAGGAAGATGTCTTTGAGCGTGGGGTGCATTGAAATGTGGTCTCCGAAGTGCGTGCGGGCCGGTGATCAAATGCTGCCGATGACGCCTTCGACCAGGTAGTTCATGCCTTCGAGCTTCAGGTCGGTCTGGGTCAGCACGGTGCCTGCGGGGATCACCACATTGCCCTTGTTGTCCTTCAGCGGGCCCTTGAAGATGTCGAACTTGCCGGCCATCATCTGCGCCTTGATGCCATCGGCTGCCTTCTTGGCTGCGTCGGTCACAGCCGGGCCGTAGGCCGAGGTTTTCACGTAGCCGTCTTTCAGGCCGCCGCGCAGGAAGTTGGGGTGGGGCTTGCCGGACTTGGCGGCTTCCACCATGGTCTTGTAGGCGGTGAGCCAGTTCCACTCGGCACCGGTCAGGTAGGCCTGGGGCGCCAGCTTGGCCTGGCTGGCGTGGTAGCCGCACACCATCTTGCCGCGCTTGGCCGCGGTTTCCACAATCACCTTGGGGCCGTCCACGTGCATGGTGAACACATCCACGCCCTGGTCGGCCAGGCTGTTGGTGGCTTCGGCCTCCTTCACGGCCATGGACCAGTCACCTGTGAAGATCACGCTGCAGGTGATGCCGGGCTTGACCGAGCGCGCACCCATGAGGAAGGCGTTGATGTTGCGCAGCACCTGCGGAATGGGCTTGGCCGCCACAAAGCCGATCTTGCCGCTCTTGCTCATGTGGCCGGCCACCACGCCGTTGAGATACTGGCACTCGTCGATGTAACCAAAGAAGCTGCCCACGTTCTTGGGGTGCTTGCCCTCGGTCCACAGGCCGCCGCAGTGGGCAAAGCGCACATCGGGGTACTTGGCCGCCATGGCCAGGATGTGCGGGTCAAAGTAGCCATAGGAGGTGGGGAACAGCAGCGATGCGCCGTCCTGCGAAATCATGCCGCCCATGGTCTTTTGCACCACGGCGGTCTCGGGCACGTTTTCTTCCTCCACCACCTTGATGCCAGGCATCTTCTTCAGTTCGGCGGCGGCTTCCGCCTGGGCTTGGTTGTAGCCAAAGTCATCGCGTGGGCCCACGTAGATCACGCCCACAGTCAGGGGCTTCTGCGCAAAGGCCAGGGGGCTCAGGCTGGCGGCGCCCAGGGCGGCCAATGATTTCAGGGAGTCGCGGCGATTCAAAGTGGGGTGGCTCATGGTTCTCTCTCCGGTTCAGGTTGGTGAAGGACTATCGGGAAGGGGATAAAGGCTTGTCAGGGGCCAGACTCGGTGAGCCAGCTCACGTGCGCGGCCACCACACGCCAGCCCAGCGGCGTGCGCATCCAGGTCTGGCTTTGGCGGCCGGTCTTGCCACTGCCGGTGCGGCGGAACTCGCAGTTGGCGGTGGCAAAGTCCTTGCCGTAGGTGGTGATGACGGTGCGCAGCAGCTCGCGCGCCAGGCCTTGCGAGGGCCGCGCTGCCCGGAAGGCCTGGATGGCGGCGTAGCCGTACAGGTTTTCGGTGGCGCCGTAGCGCAGGGTGTGGGGGCTGTCCCAGAACAGCTCGTCGAGCACGGCCACGTCGTTGCCCACCAGGGCCGCTTCGTAGCGCTCGAATACCGCGGTCACCTCGGCCACCACATCGGGCAGGTTCACGGGCAGGGGCAGTGTGCTGATGCTCACAGGGCGGGCTCCTTCAGGTGGGCCAGGCCCGCCATCTGCAGCACCATCGCCGCACGCAGGGCCAGGTCTTCGCGCCAGGGTGCGGCAATGATTTGCACCGCAATGGGCAGGCCGCCCGTGCCCTCGGGCCACAGCGGTGCGGCCACCACGGGGCAGCCCGCAAACGACACCGGCTGCGTGAGCAGGCCAATGGACGGGCGGCAGGGCAGCTGCTGGCCGTTGATGTCGATCCACTCCGCACCCAGCGGCGGCGCGCTGACCGGTGTGGCCGGGGCCAGCAACACGTCCCATTGCGTGAACAGTGCGTTCACCTTGTCGCGGTAGATGCGGCGAAAGCGCTGTGCCTGCAGGTACCAGGCTGCGGGCTGTAGCGCACCTGCCAAAAAACGGTCTACCGACAGCGGCTCAAAGTCGTGTGCGCGGGTACGCAGGTCATCCAGATGCAGGTTGGCGCCCTCGCTGGCCGTGGTGATAAAGGCCGCTGCGCGCCCTAGCGCCGCGTCGGGCCACTCCACCAGGTCCGACGCGCCCAGCGCCTTGGCCGCAGCCATGGCGGCGGCGCGCGCTGGTGGCGTGGCGTTGTCGTGGAAGTAGCCCCCCAGCAGACCGACACGCAAGCCCGCCATGCCTTGCCGCAGTACAGGGGTTACGGGCTCAACGTGCGTCGCGTGGCAGCCCGGGTCCAGCGGGTCGGGGCTTTGCATGGCGTCGTAAGACCAGGCCAGCGCCTCCACCGAATCGGCCAGCGGCCCCAGGTGGTCGATGCTCTGCACGAAGGGGTAGCTGCCGCGGCGCGAAAGCCGGCCAAAGGTGGGCTTGAGCCCCCACACCCCGCAAAACGATGACGGCACGCGGATGGAGCCATTGGTGTCCGAGCCCAGCGCGATGGGCACCTGCCCTGCTGCAACGGCCGCGCCCGAGCCGCCCGAGGAACCACCCGCCGTGCGCTGCAAGTCGTGCGGGTTGTGGCACGGCCCTTCGTGGCTGTTCTCGGTGGTGAAGCCGTAGGCGTACTCGTCCATGTTGAGTCCGCCTACCAGCACTGCTCCGGCAGCCTGCATGCGTTGCACCAGAAAGGCGTCGCTGGTCGCTGGCGCATGGCCTCGGTTGATCTTGGAGCCAGCCAGCGTGACCTCTCCGGCCATGTCAAACAGGTTCTTCACTGCATAGGGCACACCGGCCAGCGGTGGCAGCGCTTCGCCGCGGGCGCGTCGCGCGTCGATCTGCGCAGCTTCGGTCCGGGCGCGGGCGTAGCCTCTGCTGGTGAAGGCGTTCACGCGCCCATCGGTGGACTCGATGCGGGCAATGCTGGCCTCCAGCACTTCAGCGGCGCTGCGCTCGCCACTGGCCACCTGGCGGGCGATGTGTTGGGTGGTGGTTGCTACGGTATTCATAGCTGCTCACGCAGATTCAACGGAGGATGAAGGCGTATTTGGCTTGTAAATCTCGGCCAGCTCAGCCTCGGGTGGCAGGGCCAGCGTGTCCAGCATCTGGGCCATGGCGGCGGTGCGTTGCAGGTGCGCGGCCACGCGCACGACCTGCGCGTCGTCCAGCGGCAGGCCCAACACGGCGGCGCTGGCGCGCACATAGCTCAGGGCGTCGGTGTCGTTCATTGGGGTCTCCGCGTCAGGCCTTGAGGGAGGCGACGTAGTTGCGCCAGCCGCCCAGGTGGGTGATGTCGGTGGCGCCCTGGGTCGCCACGGCCTCGCAGACGAAGCCTTGCACGCTGCTGCCATCGGCCAGTTGCAGGGTGCCTATGCCCAGCGACGTGGGAATGAGGGACACGAACGAGCCGTAATGCGCCGCTGGCATTTCCCAGATCTCCAGCGCAATGCGCCCACCCGCACCGTCTGCTACGCGCACCAGACCCGGCTTGGGGGGTGTGGTGCCGGGCAGTGCATAAAAGCGGTAATGGGGCGCCGTCTCGGCGGTGGTGATCAGGCGCGCCCCACGCTCGGTAAGCTGGTTGTTCAGCGGCATGCCCGAGAGGTGGGCCCCCACCACGGCCACGCGCACCACGGGCTCGGCACGCAAACCGGCGATGGGCTGGGGTGCGGGCAGGGGCTGGCCGGTAGCACCCAGCGGCAGGCCCGTGGCGTGGTGGTAGCGCTGGCCCAGTTCGGCCAACTGCAAGTCGCTGGCGCATGGGCCGATGAGCGTGATGCCAAACGGCAGGCCATCGTCGCGCAGGCTGCTGGGCACGGACAGCGCCGCGTAGTCCAGCAGATTCACAAAATTGGTGTACGCGCCCAGGTTGCGGTTCAGCACCACCGGGTCGGCCTGCATGGCGGCAATGGTGTAGTGCGTGGGTGCGGTGGGAACCAGCAGCACGTCAATGCGGTCCCACATGGCATCGGCCTTCTGGCCCAGCGCGCGCAATTGCGTTTGGGCCTCGAACACATCGGCCGCGTTGAAGTTGCGCCCCTTGGCGATGATGCTGCGCACCGGCTCCACCACCTGGTCTTCCTGCGTGTCAAAGAAGGGGCGGATGGCGGCGTAGCGTTCGGCCACCAGCGCGCTCTCGTACAACAGCGCAGCGGCCTGGGCCAGAGGCTGGTATTGAATGGGCACCGCCGTACCGCCCAGCGCGGTGAGCTGGGCCACGGCCTGGGCAAAGGCCGCCTCGGCCTGTGCGTCGCCGTCAAAGGTCAGGGCGTCAGGCACCCCGAAGCGGAACTGCGTCGGGAAGGCCGTGCTGCGCAGCGCCAGCGCGCGGGAGTAGGGGTCTTTCGCGTCATGCCCCAGGGCGGCCTGCAGCACCTGGGCGGCCAAGCCCACGGTGCCCGCAAAGATGGACACGCAATCGGCACTCTGCGCCGCTGGCAGCACCCCGTGGGCGCTGATCAGGCCCTTGCTGGGCTTGAGGCCCACGATGTTGTTCAGGCCTGCCGGCACCCGGCCCGAGCCTGCGGTGTCCGTGCCCAGCGCAAAGTCCACCTGGCCCGTAGCCACCACATAGGCAGAGCCCGAACTGGAGCCGCCCGATACATACAGCGGGTTGAAGGCATTGGGCACGGCGCCGTAGGGCGAGCGCGTGCCGTTCAGGCCGCAGGCAAACTGGTCCAGATTGGTTTTGCCCAGCAGTGATGCACCGGCATCGAGCAGTTTCTGCACAACCGTGGCGTGCGCCGCAGGCTGGCGGCTAAAGGCCGGGCAGGCCGCGGTCAGCGGCAGGCCCAGCACATCAATATTGTCTTTGGCTGCAAAGCGCAAGCCCGCCAGCGGCCCCTGGCTCGCACCGGCCACGGGCGCGGCAGGGCGGTTAATCCATGCCTGGGGCGCCAGCGCGGCATCGTCGGGGCGTGAGGGAGAGAAGGTTTGCACCATTTTGAAGCATCCAATCTTGTATCCAAGAGCGAATGCAAGTGGCGTGCCAGCCATCTTTCATCGTGTTTGCCGGCGGCGCGTCAACATCACGTGTCGCAAGATCTCCTGAGTTCTTGCGCACGAAGGCACAATGGCGGCAGGGAATGCACACCAAAGAGATCACCATGCGCCACGCCGTAGCTATCCGCCACACGCTGAGTTTTGCCGTACTACTGGCCTCGCCCTGGCTGGCAGTGGCGGGCTCCTTGCACAAGTGTGTGCAGGGCCAGACGGTGGTTTACAGCGACAAGCCTTGCCCTGAGGGTGTGCAGGCCTACTCGGTGACGGGTGGCAGTATCAGCACCACCGACTCCTTGCCAACACCCCGGCAGAGCGACTACTCCGGTTATTACTACTACCAGGGCATCTCTGGCCGTCCCCAGGTGCCTTACCTCTCGAAGCAGAAAAGCGTCGAAGAGTCGCTCAGAGAACGATCCATTCGGCGCTAGAGTCCGTAAATACTGCGCCAGCAGCTCCTGAAACGATAGCAATCAAGTTGACGAGGCCAGTGCCTGCAGGCGCTGGTGCGCCTCGCTGTCCCACAGCGGGGGCAGCTGGTTCTTGGCGCGCAGGTAGTGCAGGCTGAAGACCTCCAGCCAGGCTTCCAGCACCTGGGCCGCGTGCGGCTCGCCGGCCAGCTCCAGGCACAGGGCGCCCACCTCGCTGGTGCAGAAGTGGTCGTCGCGGCGGCTGCGGCGCAGTTGGTAGCGCGAGATCTGCTCGGGCTGCAGGCTCAGCACCGGAAAGCGGTCCAGGTAGGGGCTCTTGCGGAACATCTTGCGTGCTTCCGGCCAGGTGGCGTCCAGCAAGATGAAGAGTGGGCGCTTGCCCGCCGCACTCTCTTCCACCGGCGGCAGCGTGTTCACCACCCGCCCTTCCGCTACAAACTCGCCGGGGAACACCACATAAGGCTGCCACTGCGGGTCGGCCAGCAGCTCCAGCAGCGCCGGGTCCACCTCGGTACGCGCCCAGCCAAAGGCCCAGGTGTCGGCCACCACATCGGCAATCAGCCAGCCCGTGTTGCTGGGCTTGATGGGCTCGATGTCCGCCATCAGCAGGCACACCCCCACGCGCGTGGGCACCCGCGGGCGCAGCGCGCAGATGCAGTGGGCGGGCGCCACCCGGCAGTCCGGGCAGCGCTCGGCCTTCATGCCGCCGCGCGCCAGAAAGGGCTTGGCGCTGCGGGCCAGGCGGGCGGCACGCAGGCGGGAGACCGCGTGGGCTTGTGTGGGAGAGGGCGGCTGCATGGTCACGGCGCGTTCAGCGTCGTGGCAGAGACCAGCCTGCGCGCTGGTTGGTCTTGTCGTTCTCGTAGTCCCAGACCGAGGCACAGCGGTCACAGCGGTAGCGGGTGACCGTCACGCTGCGCTCGCCACGCAGCTCCTTGCGGCTGTCGCCCTGCACCAGTTCCGGGTGGCCGGGCGCGCGGCGCCAGTTGCGCTGTATGCCCCGGCAAGATTCACACAGTGCGGCTTCGCGGGCTTCTGCAGCTATTTTGTAGTTGTCGGTCATATGCATGTCGCCTTGGCAGCGTGGTGAGGAAGGGGGATGATTGTCGCCGCCCCGCTGATTTGCTTTGCCAAGCTGGCAAAAATCAGCTCAGCGGCTTGGGCACAAAGCCGATGCTCAGCCCGGTTTCGGTCACCGTGATGCTGCCGGGCTGCATGCCCAGGCCGTCTGGCAGGGCCAGGTCTTGCGGGCGCATGCGGTGCACCACCACCTCCAGCAGCGTGCGCTCCGCCAGGGCCGGGGCATAGGCCTTGATCAGCGCCATGGCCGATGGCGGCAGGGTGGGAAAGTCCAGGCGCTTGAGGCGCAGCTGGTGCGCGCGCACCGTGCGGTCGCTGGCCTCGTAGCGCAGCGCAAACTCCACATCCAGCGTGCCCTGGTGGCTGCGATTCAGCGCTGGGCCGGCGGCTTCCACCTGCGCCTCCGCACCCAACCGGTTTTGCGCCGGCAGCAGGCGCAGCTGCGGCACCTGCACATCCAGGTTCAGAATGCCCGGCACCGGGTAGCGCAGTGGAAAGCGCTGGCCCACCGCCGCCTGCAGCGCCGCGGCAGACACCTTGTAGCTCGGCGCAGCCGCTGGCGCGTCGTCCGCCTCGGGCTCCGATTCCGCCCAGGCCAGGCGGGCCAGCGGCAGGGTCAGCAGGGTGGACAGGGCAACACGGCGGTGCATGGCAGAAATCTTAGGCGCTAAGTGTTGCGGCATGGCTGCCGCTGTGTAAACAAATGCAGCACTATCATCCGCCGCATGTCCCGCTCCTCCCGCCTCTTCGACCTGATCCACCTGCTGCGCAGCCACCGGCGTGCGGTGAGCGGGCAGGCATTGGCGGAGCAGTTGGGGGTAAGCATTCGCACGCTCTACCGCGACATTGCCAGCCTGCAGGCGCAGGGCGCGCAGATCGAGGGCGAGCCCGGCGTGGGCTATGTGCTCAAGCCCGGCTTCGTCTTGCCGCCGCTCATGTTCACGCCCGAAGAGGTGGAGTCGCTGGTGCTGGGCGCGCGCTGGGTGGCGCAGCAGACGGATGACGGCCTGGCCGCCGCGGCGCGCAGTGCGCTGGCCCGCATTGCAGCCGTGCTGCCGCCCGAGCAGCGCCATGATCTGGAGGTGTCGGCCCTGCTGGTAGCCACCAGCCGCGCCAACCAGAGCGCAGACCAGGAGCCCCTGCCCCAGACCGCGCCGCCCGAGCTGCTGCGCCAAGCCGTGCGCATCGAACACAAGCTGCGCATCAGCTACCAGGACGCCCAGGGTGCACCGTCCGAGCGCGTGGTCTGGCCCTTCGCGCTGGCCTACTTCGAGCGGGCGCGCGTGCTCATGGGCTGGTGCGAACTGCGGCAGGACTACCGCTACTTCCGCACCGACCGCATTGCCAGCGCCGAGCTGCTGGAGGCGCGCTATCCCCAGCGCAAACAGGCCTTGCTCAAGGCCTGGCGGCAGACGCTCGCGCCCGACAAGCGCTACACCATACTGCCGGAAACTGACAGCATGTAAACCTAGTCTTGGCTCCTTCCCAACCCTGGAGCCCCTGATGAAATTTGCCTCTGTTCGCCTGGTCACCGCCGATGCTGCCAGCGTCGACACGCTGGCGTCCTTCTACACGCGCCTGACCGGCGTGACCGCCACCCGCCCCGTGCCCGACTTTGCCGAGCTCCGCTTTGCGGGCCTTGTGCTGGCCATCTCTTCTGAGCGCATGGTCCAGCAGTTCAACGCCGGCGCTGCCCGCGCTGCGGCCAACCAGTCCGCCATCCTCGAATTTGAGGTGGACGACGTAGACGCCGTGCACCAGCGCTTGGGCGATTCGGCGAACACCGCCATGCCCCCCAGCACCATGCCCTGGGGCAACCGCTCCTTGCTGCTGCGCGACCCGGATGGCAATGTGGTCAACGTGTTCTCGCGCCACGTGGCCCATGTGCAGGAGGCCGCCCGTGCTTGACGCCTTCCGCTCCATCCCCTGGCTGGCCGTGCTGCTGGCCGCTGTGGTCGCATCCTTCGTTCTGGGTGGCGTGTGGTTTGCGCTGCTGTTTGCCAAGCCGTATGCCCGCGCCCTGGGCAAAGAGAACGCGCCGCCGCAAAAGCTCACGCCCATCTTCATCATCGGCCCCTTCGTGTGCAGCTTCGTTGTGGCCGTCACCAGCGCCATGTTGCAGCCGCTGCTGCATATCGACACCGCCAGTGCCGCCGTGGCCTTCGGCGCGCTGCTGGGGCTGGGCTATCTGGGCGCCACGGCCACCAACGTGGCCATCAACCCAAACATGCCCCGCCCCCTGCTCTACGCGCTGGTGAACGTGCCCTACTTCGCCCTGTCCAGCATCGTCATCCAGCTCGTGCTCGTCGCCCTGCGCTAGCCCAGCCGCCAGCACGGGGGGCTGGTGCACTGTCATCGTGCGTGTCTATACTCCGCCCAAAACTATTACGTTGGGCGAATGCACCTCCTCCTGCGTCCCGTTGTTTGCATCGCTGCGAGTTGCCTCGCCCAGATGGCGCTGGCCTGCCCGTTCAGCATCGTCTATAGCGACCAGGCCTCCCCGCCCTACTACCTGGGCGACGGCGAGACCATCCCCGCCAACCCCGGCATTGCGGTCGAAATCGTCAACCAGGCCGCAGCCAAGATGGGCTGCAAGGTCGAGTGGAAACGCCTGCCCGGCCGCCGCGCCCTGCGCGAGCTCGAGAGCGGCGCTGCCCAGGCCATGCTGCTGCTCTCCTACAGCCCCGAGCGCGCCGCCTACGCCGTTTACCCCATGCTGGGCGACGCGCCCGACCCCAGCTACAGCCTGGCCACGCTGAGCTACAGCGTCTACGTCAAAGCCGGCTCCACCTTCAAGTGGGACGACAAGAAGTTCACCCCCGCGCAGGGCCTGGTCGGCGTCAACTCGGGCTACTCGGTGGCGGACGAAGTGCGCAAGCTCGGCCCCACGGTAGAAGAAGCCCCCAGCACCGCCAATAACCTGCAAAAGCTGCTCATGGGCCGCATCACCGCCTATGTGGGGCAAGACCTGCAGGTCGATCTGGTCATCGAAGACAAGCGCATCACCGGCGTGCAAAAAATGCCCATGCCTTTCTCGTCCAAGGACTACTACCTGCCCTTCTCCAAGCAGTTCTTCGACAAATCCCCCGCCAGCGTCCACCAGCTCTGGAAGCTGCTGGCCGAAGTGCGCAAGGCACAGGGCAAGGCGCTGATGAAGAAGTACCTGGACCTGTACTAGGCCCTCAGCCCGCAGGCTGGTCGGCCAGCGCCTTCAAAAAGTCTGCATCCTTCCAGTACTTCTCGAAATCCGTGTCCGCCATGAACTGCGCCATCGGCTTGCCCAGCCGGCGCGCGGCGGCAATGCTCTCCAGCATGTGCGGCTTGTCACCGCTCACCGCGTAGTAGCAGGCCAGGTTGTACATCAGCGTGCCGTTGGTTTGCTTGGCGAGGTCAAACTTCGGGCCAATCAGCGTCGCCATCACCGCGGGCACCAGGTCCTTGTCCTGCGGCGCCAGCTGGCTGTGGATGGCCAGCGTCTGGCTGGCAATCACGCCGATGTTGTAGGGCTGGCCGGGGTCCTTGCTGTAGTGGCCAATGTGCGGGTGTACCTCTTTCAGGTAGTGGCGCACCAGCGTGGCCGCCGCCTTGAAGTCGCGCTGACGGTTGTAGTCGTTGATCAGCTCCGCGTAGGACGCTGTCACGTTGGGCGCCAGCGCCTCTGCGTGCTCCTTGTCCTGCGCCAGGGTTTGCGTCAGCTTCAGAAAAGCCGGCAAGCCCGCCGCACCCGGCGCCTTGGCCGCCGTCCGCACGGCTTGCAGCTGGTCGCGCTGCGCCTGGTCAGACACACGCTCGGCCGGCGGCTTGGCCACATAGGCAAAGCGCGCCTTTGCCAACGGCGCCTGCTTGTCGCCGCTGCGCAGCAGCACCTGCATGCCCTCCAAGGGCCCGGTAATGTCGGGCACCTTCACCACCAGCTCCAGCGGCGTGGTCTGTATCTTGTTGGTTCGCAGCAGGTTGAAGGCCGTGGCCGTCTCCTCCGCATCCAGCGTCACGCGCAGCACTGCGGTTTCTTCGTCATAGCTCTTGTTCCACTGCACCACCAGCGCCGAAGGCACCTGCCGCAGCACCGGCCACAGCGCGCGCACCTCCACCTTCGGCCCCATCTCGGGAATGCGCGGGCCCTTGGCCGGGTCGCGCAGCCAGTAGTGCACGGGTGCAGACACGGGCGCCTGGGCAGGCGGCTGCGCGCCAAACTCCACCAAACCCGTCACCGCCGCGCCATTGGCCTTCGGCCCCTCAAACACCGGGCGCCAATCGGGCATCAGCCCCTTGACCGCGGCGGGCTGGCCCGTGCCCTTGGGCCGCACCACATACAGGCCAATGTCCTTCTCGTAAAACGGCACCAGCGCCGATTCGCCCGAGCGCTCCTGGTAGGTGCGCATGTGCTGCGTGAACCACGGGTTCATGCCGGGCGCGGCCGCTGCCGGCGCCCACCAGCGCATGTCGGAAAACCGGTATTCGCCGCCCCTGGAGGCCACAAAGGCCTTGAACTGGATCACCTCGCCCCCCACGCGCAGCTGCGTGTAGGCGTCGCCAAACCAGTAGCGCCCAGGCAGCCCGCCGGGCACACCCATGGCCTTGAGCGCGCGGCCAATCGTGGCGCCAAACACCTGCCCGCCCAGGCCTTCTTCCAGGTGGTATTTGCGCTTCTCAAAGTCCACCACCTGCACGCGCGGGGGCGTACCTTCGCTATCGGCAAACTCCTCTGGCTCCACCTCTTGCCAGGCCTGGGGCCGCGTCTTGTAGCCGTTCAGGCAGGTGGCCTCCCAGCGCAGCGCCTCGGCCGAATGCGTGCGCTGGTTGCAGTAGTCGTCCACCGCGTCGTGGTGGCGGGTGATGTTCATGATCTGCGCCTTGCCTGCCTTCCAGATGTAGGCCCAGGCCGTCGTATCCGTCTTGCCAAACTCCACTACCTCCGCCTTGTCCAGCGCGGCCCAAAGCTCCGAAGGCGACAGCGCATTGCCGTTGAGCGGCGCGCCATAGGTCTTGCGCTGTCGCTCGCCGGTAAACACCCAGTCGATGTAATACAGCGGCGTAAACGCCACGCCCGAGGTGAACAGATGCGAGGGCTCGCGCAGCGAATCCACCAGCTCGCCCTGCGCGCTGAACTTCCACAAATACCCGTCCGCCGCAGCCACCACCTGCCGCGTGCGCGGAATGGCAAACAGGCCCTCCACATCGCCATGCAGCACCTTGCGCGCCTCCAAGTTTGCAGAGGCCGCCAGGTTTTCAGACAGATGCGGATAACCCGCGGGCGGCTTGGCGCCGAGCAGGGCGCTGAAGAAGGTCAACATGGCAAACGCGCCCAGGGCGCGGGCAGAAGGAATGGACATGGCGCGATTAAACCCCCTCGGCCCCATCGGGTCTGCCTTCTGCCCACGACACCGCGCAGCGGCGCAGTTACTCAAGGCCCGCTCACCCTGCGCTTCTTTGGCAAGCACTTGGGATAAATGTGCCTCGAGGCCTTGTGAAATATGCGCCGGCAGCTATTGTCTTGATAGCAAACGCAGCGGGCTAGTTCAACGCAGGGTCCTCGCGCAGCCGCTCGATGGCCATGTCTATGAAGGCCCGCACCCGGTGCGAGGCTTGGCGCCCTTCGCGGTGCACCACATGCACCGGCAGCGGCGTGGGCTCAAAGGCGGTCAGCACGGTCTGGAGCTTGCGCGCAATCAGGTGCTCTGCCACCTGGTACGACAGCAGGCGCGTCAGCCCAAAGCCGCCCACCACCGCCGCGATGGCAGAGTCATTGGTCGTGGTGGTCATGCGGGCCTGCAGCCGCACCGTGAGCGGCTCTCCCTTGTGCTGCATGCGCCACTCGGGGTGGGGCGTCACGCTGTTGGCAGACACGATGGCGTGGCGGTGCAAGTCATCCGGGGTGAGCGGTATGCCATGCGCCTTCAGGTAGGCGGGTGATGCGCACACCACCCGGCGCACCTGCCCCACACGAATGGCCTGCATGGTCGAGTCTGGCAGCTCGCCAATGCGAATCGCCACGTCCACCCCCTCATCCACCATGTTCACCACGCGGTCCAGAAACATGCAGGTCGCGTTCACCTCCGGGTAACGCTGCAGGTACTCGCTCACGATGGGCGTCACAAACTTGCCCCCGAACAACACCGGCGCAGTGATGGTGAGCCGCCCGCGCGGCGCGCCGTGCTGGCCGGTCACCGACTCATCCGCCTCTGCCATTTCGGCCAGGATGCGCCGGCAATCCTGCACATAGCGTTCACCCGCCTCCGTCATGCGCACCGTGCGGGTGGTGCGCGTCAGCAGGCGCAAGCCCAGGTGGGCCTCCAACTCGTTCACCGCCCGAGTAACTGCGGGCGGCGAGATGGCCAGCTTGCGCGCCGCCCCTGCAAAGCCCTGGGCATCCACCACGGCCACCAGCACATTCATCAGGTGAAAACGGTCCATATTGTTCTGCTAAATGGAAGAGTGAATTAAGTATGGCGCTGATTCTATTTGTTGCGCCATCTAAATACAGTACACCCATTCGCTGACCACTGCTGTTTTTGCAGACGCAGCGAATCCAGGTAATCCGCCCTTAACTTTTGAAAGAAACCACCATGTCCCGTATCAGCATCCCCTCTGTCGAACACTCTGTTGAAGCCTCCAAGCCCCTGCTGGCGGCCGTGCAAAAGTCCCTCGGTGTCACCCCCAACCTGATGAAGCTCGTCGGCCACAGCCCCGCCGCGCTGGAAGGCTACCTGTCCCTCAACGGCGCCGTGGGCAAGGGCAAGTTGCCGGTGCAGCTGCGTGAGCGCATTGCGCTGGCGGTGGCCGAATTCAACGGCTGCGACTACTGCCTCTCGGCCCACGACTACCTGGGCGCCAACGTAGCCAAGCTCAGCCGCGCCGAGCTCGATGCCGCCCGCGACGGCCATTCTGAAGACGCCCAGGTGGAAGCCGCCTTGCACTTCGCCCTGCAAGTGGCCCAAGCCCGTGGCCGTGTGTCCGACGCCGACCTGGCCGCCGTGCGCCTGGCCGGTTTTGACGAAGCCGCCATCGTCGAGATCGTCGTCAACGTGTCCCTCAACGTGCTGACCAACTACGTCAACAACGTGGCCCAGACCGACATCGACTTCCCGCAAGTCCACGCCAAGCTGGCCGCGTAAATCCACCCACGCCACCGGAGAAGAAAGACCATGGACCTCAACAATGCGGCGCAAACCCATGCGCAATGGAAAGTGAAACTGCGCGCGGCGATCGCGAAGCGCGAACAAATGGACATCGCCACCCTCTCCCGGGACGATTGCTGCGAGTTGGGTCAATGGTTGCACGGCGAAGGACGGGCCCAGTTCGGCCGTCTGGTCTCGCACACAGACTGTGTCAAAAAGCATGTGGTGTTTCATGCCGAAGTGGCCAAAGTCGCCAAGGCGGTCAACGCCGCCCGCTACCAAGCGGCTGAAACCATGCTGGGTGCGGGAACGTCCTATGCGCAGGCGTCCAGCGCCATGGCGGTGGCTTTCATGAACCTGCGCAAAGAAGCCAACATCTGAGGCACTCCATGACCCCACACGACCCCATTTCCCCCGCCAGCGAACTGGCAGCACTGCGGGCTCAGCTGGAGCACCATCGCCGTGCCCTGCTCAGCAGCTTGCTGATCTCTGCCTGGATGGTAGAGGCGCGCGACCCCTACACCGGCGGCCACCTGTGGCGCGTGGCCCGCTTGACCCACGCGCTGGCTCTGGAAATGGGGCTCCCGGCGCGGCAAGCCAGCCAAATGGCCTTGGCGGGTTTTCTGCATGACCTGGGCAAAGTGGGGGTGCCCGATGCCGTGCTGCGCAAACCCGGGCGTCTGACCGACGAAGAGTTTGCGCAGATTCGCACCCACCCCCGGCTTGGCGCCAGCATGATCGAAGGCCATCCCTTCGCGCCGCTGATTACCAACGCCATCTACCACCACCATGAAATGCCCAATGGCAAGGGCTACCCCTCGGGCTTGGCAGGCGATGCCATTCCGCTGGACGCAAGGATGGTGGGCCTGTGCGATGCGTTTGACGCCATGACCAGCACGCGCCCCTACCGCAAAGGCATGCCCATTGAAAAAGCCCTGGCCATCATCGAGTCCGAGCTCGGCCGCCAGTTCGATGCAGACCTGGGGCGTACCTTCGTGCGCATGGGCCGGGCCGGTGCCTTCCACCACATCGTGGGCCACAGTGATGATGGCATTGCGCTGGAGCAGTGCCCCGTCTGCGGGCCCACCCTTGTGCGCTCGCGCGACACCTTGGCGGGCCACTACCAAGGCTGCCCCTCCTGCCAAGCGCAGTTCCGGTGGGAGCTGCAAGGCGACAAACTTTTGCCCGTGCAAACCGCGCCCCAGGCCAGTGCCGAAGAGTTGGAGCCCCGGCTGGACCGCGCGCAGGTCGAAGCGCTGGTGCTCGATTGGGCCCCCGCCCTGGCACCCGTAGGGCATGTGTCGTTAGATCCACTGCCACAAGGACACTGAGCCATGGCCGCCCAACCCATCTACACCAGCGACGTCGCCTTCACCCCCACCGTCAAAGCCATCCAGGCGCGCAAGGGCTCGCGCCACGGCTACGCGCGCATGGAGCAGTCGGGCGGCTGGCAAGCCACCATCAGCGAAGAGCTGGCTGCCTTCATCGCCGCGCAAACCAGCGTGTTTCTGGCAACCGTGAACGCCGAGGGCCAGCCCTACATTCAGCACAGGGGCGGCCCGGCAGGCTTTCTGCATGTGCTGGACCCGCGCACCATCGCCTTTGTGGACTTTGCGGGCAACAAGCAATACATCAGCACCGGCAACCTGTCGGAGAACCCCAAGGCCCACCTTTTCCTTATGGACTACGCCCACCGCCAGCGCGTCAAGATCTGGGGCGAGGCGCGTGTGGTGGAGGGTGACGACGCGCTTATGGCGCGCCTCATGCCCGCCGGCTACAAGGCCAAGCCAGAGCAGGTCATGCTCTTCACCGTGACCGCGTGGGACGCCAACTGCCCGCAGCACATCCCCGTGCGCTTCGAGGCCGCTGACGTTACCGCCGCCCTGGACGCCCGCGACGCCCGCATCAAGGCGCTGGAGCTCGAAGTGCAGCAGCTGCGCGCGCGCCAGGCGGGCTAGGGCCGCCGCATCGAGGGCGAGCGTGGTGCGGGCGTCTGGGGTCACAATGCCCCATCCCCAAAACTACCGCCACGAGAGCCCGCCATGAAACACTCCATTGCCGCCCTGCTGCTCAGCACCCTTGCCCTGGCCGCCAGCGCCGAAACCGTTGGCAGCGTCAGCACCACCTTCAAACTCCTCAGCCCCAACGACAAGGTGGTGGTCGACGTGTTTGACGACCCCGAGGTGGCTGGCGTGGCCTGCTACCTGTCGCACGCCAAAACCGGCGGCTACGCAGGCGCGCTGGGCCTGGCCGAGGACACGTCAGACGCCGCCGTGGCCTGCCGCCAGGTCGGCCCCATCAGCTTCAAAGAGAAGATCGACAAGCAAGACGAAGTATTCAAGGCCAGTGCCTCCTTCCTCTTCAAGCATGTGCGCGTGGTGCGCATGGTGGACGTCAAGCGCAACACCCTGGTCTATCTCTCGTATTCCGACAAGATCATCGACGGCAGCCCCAAAAACACGGTGACGGCCGTACCGGTGCCGGCGGAGCTGCCCATTCCGGTGAAGTAATAGCCCTCAATATCTATTCACAAAGTGTCATAGATGATTGATTTGTAATGAATTTTGTAATAATAAATCTATTCATATAATCATTCATGCCTGCCGCCTCAGACCTCTCCGCCAGCGTCCTGCAGGCCCTGCGCCGCCAGGGCGGGGCGCTCAGCAGTGCCGAGCTGCAAACGGCCTTGGGGGTGAGCCAGCCCACCGTGTCGCGCGCGCTGGCCCCGCTCATCCAGGCGGGCGAGGTGCAAAAAGTGGGCGCCGCTCGCAAGCAGCGCTATGTGCTGCCACGCACCGTGCGCGACGTGGGCCGCAGCGTGCCCATCATGCGCATCAACGCGCAAGGCCAGCCCAGCCCGTTCGGCCGCATGGTGCCCCTGGCCAGCGGCGCGGTGTGGGTGGACGAAGAAGACGGTCTCTCCAAGCGCTTTGACGGCCTGCCCTGGTTTCTGGACGACATGCGCCCCCAGGGCTTCATGGGTCGCACCTTTGCCAATACCCACCCCGAGCTGCAGCTGGGCAACGACCCCCGCTTCTGGAGCGACGACGACGTGCTGCGCGCCCTGGCCCTGTGCGGCGACGACCTGCCCGGCAACCTGGTAGTGGGCGAGGCCGCGTTTGCCCGCTTCCACACGCTGCCCCAGCGGGCCAGCCGCGCGGCGTCCATCGCCGACTACCCGGCCCTGGCCGATGCCGCCATGCAAGGCAGCATGGGCGGCTCGTCCGCCGGGGGCGAGCAGCCCAAGTTCTGCACGATAGTGGGCGAGGGTGACGCCGCCCGCCACGTACTGGTCAAATTCTCCCCCGCAGGCGACGCCCCCACCGACCAGCGCACCCGCGACCTGCTGGTCTGCGAACACCTGGCCCTGCAAACGCTGGCCAGCGCGGGCATTTCCGCCGCCGCCAGCCGCATCCACACCGGCGCGGGCCGCGTGTTTTTGGAAGTGGAGCGGTTTGACCGCTCGCCCATCAACGCCGCCAACCCCCTGGGCCTGGGGCGCATCGGCATGGTGTCGCTCATGGTGTACGACGCCGAATACGTAGGCGCCATGGACAACTGGGCCGCCACCGCCAACCGCATGCAAGAGCGCGGGCTGCTACGCCCCGCCGACGCGCGCACCCTGCGCCTGCTGGAAGCCTTTGGCGAGCTGATTGCCAACACTGACCGGCACTACGGCAACATCTCCCTGCTGCTGGACGACGACGACTGGGCCCTGGCCCCCGCCTACGACATGCTGCCCATGCTCTACGCCCCCGTGGGCGGCGAGCTGGTGCCGCGCAACTTTGCAGACCGCCCCCTGCAGCCCACCGCCGCCACCCTGCCCGAATGGCCGCAGGCCCTGGCCCTGGCCCGCAGCTTCTGGGCGGCCGCCAGTGGCGATGCGCGCATATCCGCAGGCTTCAGGCAGGTAGCGGCGGAGAATTTAAGCCAAATCAGTCGCTAGCCCTCATGAAATATGCGCGAGCAGCTATCAATACATGAGCAAACCAACGCACCACGCGTTTGAAACCCCCGAGCAGCTCCACGCCTGGCTGCGCACCCACCACGCCAGCGAGACCGAGCTGTGGGTGCGCATCTTCAAAAAAGGCACCGGCCAGACCACGGTAACGTGGGACGACTGCGTGCTCGCCGCCCTCACCTGGGGCTGGATCGACGGCATCCGCAAAGCCCTGGACGACACCTCATTCCTGCAACGCCTGACCCCACGCCGCGCGCGCTCCGGCTGGTCGCAAAAGAATGTGCAACACGCCGAACGGCTTATTGCAGAGGGGCTGATGCAAGCCTCCGGCCTGGCGCAGGTAGAAGCCGCCCGCGCCGACGGCCGCTGGGAGAGCGCCTACGCGGGCAGCGCCACCATGGAAATGCCCGAAGACTTATTGGCGGCTCTGCAGCAAGACCCTGCTGCTCTGGCTTTCTACGCCACCCTGAAGCGGCAGCAACTGTTCACCATTTACTACCGCCTCACTAGCGCCAAGCGGGCGGAAACGCGGGAGAAGCGGATGGTGGAGATACTGGCGAAGCTGGGGCGGGGGGATAGTTCCTAGCGTTTTGCCGGTGTGATCATGATCGCCCGGTCGTTAGATCTTGCGCGCCCCAAGCGTTTGCTGGGTGGCAAGGTTTTCAAGGGACGGAGAAACAATCAGTGGGTGACTTCACACCAGAGACGCTGGACAACTAAAAATACGCCATCAAGCAAATGTCACAAATTCAATGCTATTTCGGAGTCTTTTTTGTCTTGCGGTGACTATCGCCGTCAGTAATTAAGCCCTTCAAGCTAGTAATCCAGGCCGGGACACAATTACGCTCGGGATCTTGAGCTACATAGTTCTTTGCAAAACTAACTTTGTTGTCATCCACATCAAAAAAATCCACCATGAGACGAGTTTTATTCTTCGGAGATAGGTTCAAAAAATCGTATAGATTTGTGGCGCCGAAATCCACTTCGGTGGATTCAAAAATATCTTTCAATATTTCAAAGTTGGTAAGTGGAAAGGATAGCTTCGAACTCAACACGGATTGAAATACTTCTCCGCGCATTCCGAATTCAATTTCCGTGGGAAAAGATAGTTGATGATTAACATCAACAAGCTTGACTATATTGTCACTTTCATCTCTCACTATCCTCTTGAAATGTAAATTTTTAATTGCCGCATCTGTTTCGGCAACTTCCTTCTGCGAGTCCGTGTCTACTAAGCATACAGCGACACCTCGAAATCCACCCTCTTTGTCGGATAGTGGTGCATTCAGATATTTATAAACACGTCGAACTTCTTTAAATCCACCCAGTGGAACTATTCGCAAGTTGTGTTCAGTTGCTATATCGGAGAGGTAGTGATCTAGATAGATCTTGTCGGACAGGCCTTCGCAGAAAATCCAGTTATATGGTTTGTCTCGGACCATGCTTACTACCACGGATTGAATCATGTCTTGGTAGCTTTTTAGCTCCACTTCAGTGGGGTACTGGCCAGATGACGCTTTAACTTTCTGATTGATATGCTCTCGGAAATTCTTAAGTTCAAATGAAAAGAAATCAATTTTCTCATTTGATTTTGAAAGAGAGTGCGCTACTCCATTTTGAAGTATTGGAATAAATCCATACCAATGTGTATTTATTAAAACTTGTGTCGGTGGAGTGCTAATGTTTGAGATTCGAGATATTTTTTCAAACTGATCGTGGCAAGCAGAAATATGCATGGATGCATCAGGTTCGTCGATCGCCAGAATTATTTGATAGTCTTTCTTGGGTGCTCGAGAAATCAATGAATAGGAAAGATCAATTAGTGCCTGCCTTTTTTCTCCTGCACTCAGGTCTCCAATTGCGATATCACCTGTTTTTTGCTTTTTATGTAATATTTTTATTCCGAAATAAGCCTCAAACACTCGTTCGACTAGATCGTTGACTGTTAGCTTATTTTTGAATTTCCCTTTGTATGTGTAGCGACTTAGGGTTGTGTTTATTTCATCAATAAAATCTTGAAGCTTCTGATTGATGTCAAGTACTGTCTTTTTTCCAATGGAGTCTTGAATTTTCTTTTTTATGTCTTCGTCGAGCAGTTTCTGAACATATACAGACTCCATATTTGTGTAGTATTGTGAGTCTGCCTCTGCAGGAAGGTATATGTACCGATAGTAAGACTTGATCTCGCGAAGAAATATATCGTAACTCTCTTGTGTGATGTCTGCGAGTTCTTCTGATATAGCAGATTTTATTGAATTGTCAAATGGGCCGAAGTAGCATTCATTGCTCTGGTGTTTTTGTCCCGCCATGAACAAATAATGAGTTTCTTGCGTTATTTTGTTGGTTTCTAAGTTGGTGCGTGCCTCTTTGAATTGCTGGACATAAGGTGCAAAATTCGCCTCAGAAAACCTCCACATGTAGTTGCTTAATGTCTCTGCAATTATTTGAATTCCTTTTGAGAAATTGTGCGATTTGTTGATCACAAATAAAGGAATGATGTATGGATCTTTGTCGATGTTATTGGATGCTTTGGACTCATTATTTATGCTCCATTCACCTCCATTGAAGAATTTGTCTAATGCATCAAATATTGATGTTTTTCCAATACCATTGGCACCTAAGAATGCTGAAAAAGTTTCACCCGAGGAAATCGGAATAAAGTTTAGATTTTTATAGACTTTGTAGTTGCGTAAATATAGACCGATAATCATTTTCTTAATTAATGTTAGGTTATAGATTGTTGTCTTTGGGTTGTGAGAGTATCGAGACGATGAGCCGCTTTTTGGGGTTGATGCGGGAGTCGTGACCAGACTTTCTGCGGCCCCCTAGGCACGTCGTACCAGCGCCGGTAGTAGTCGTCGAGTTTTTGCTCCAGCCGGCGTTCGCCGGTGGTCATGCGTGAAACGCAGCTGCCCAATGAAGGAATGAGAGTCGCCATTCCAGTTCACCCTCCCTGAGTGACTTGTATCTTTATGTAACGATGATGCCAATAAAGTGACCGGGCGGCTAGAGGGCTACAACGGGGTGTGGGCTTTTTGAAACGAAAGTAGCCTATAGCCCCCGTGGAATGTGCGCAGGCAGCTACTAAAAGCATAGCGCGTATGATGGCTTCAGTACGCGTCAGACTGAAGGACCAGAACCATGCGTGACCCTATCGCTTCCGAAGATGCCCCCGCTGCGGCCTCGGCTGCCGCAGCCAGCGACGCCATGGTGCGCGCTGACACGCTGGCGCTGCTGTTCCAGCAGTCCTTCCCCGCGCTGTTCCAGAGCCTGGTGATCGCCTGCATCATGTGCTGGACCTTGTGGGGGCGGCTGGACTCGGCCAAGCTACTGGGCTGGCTGGGCGTGTTGACGGCCACGGCTGTGGTGCGGCTGGGTATGTACCTGCTGTATTTCCGCGCCAAGCCCACAGGCCAGGCCATCCTGGCCTGGGAGCGGCCCTACGCGGTGACGCTGCTGCTGTCGACAACAACCTGGGGCGTGGGCGTCCTGTGGCTCATGCCTCCGGGCGAGACGGTGGAGCTGTTCGTCATCCTCTTCTTCGTGGCGGGCCTGGTGGGCGGCAGCATGATCACGTATTCCGCCCACCGCGGCATGACGGTGGCCACCATGCTGACCATTCTGGTGCCCAGCACGGTGTGGCTGTTTATCCAGCCGGGTCACCTGGCCTTGGGCATGGCGGTGGCGGCCAGCACCTTCATGGCCGGCGCGCTGCGGGGGACCAAGGTGCTGTCGCAAGCCATGCAAAGCCGCCTGCGCCTGAGCTACGAGCTCAAGCTGGCCAACGAGGTGGCCGACCGCATGGCCCGCACCGACGAGCTCACCGGCATCAACAACCGCCGCTCCTTCATGGAGCTGGGCGAGCAGATGGGCAAGCTGTGCCAGCGTCAAGGCAAACCGCTGAGCGCGCTGCTGATCGACGTGGACCACTTCAAGCAGATTAACGACACCTACGGCCACGGCGCGGGCGATCTGGTGCTGCAGCAGCTGGGCGCGGTGCTGGCGCAGCAGTTCCGCGCGGCGGATGTGTGCGGGCGCCTGGGCGGGGAGGAGTTTGCCGTGCTGCTGGCCGATACCGACGCCGCCACGGCCACCGCCGTGGCCGAAAAGCTGCGCCAGGCCGTGGCCGCAGTGGCCGTGCCCTGGCATGCGCAGACGCTGCAGCTCACCGTGAGCATCGGCGTGGCCAGCCACAACGCCCACCTGGGCACCCTACTGCAACGCGCCGACGCCGCCATGTACGAGGCCAAAGGCCGCGGCCGCAACCGCGTGGTCTGCCACGCGGAGCCGCTGGCGGCGTAGCCCGCCTGCCCGGGCCTAGCCGAAGGCCAGCGCGCGGTGCTCGTCCGCGCCGCCCAGCTTGAAGGTGGCGACCACATGCACCAGGTCTTGCGCCTGGCTCTTGAGGCTGCTGGCTGCGGCGGCCATTTGCTCCACCAGCGCAGCGTTCTGCTGGGTGGTGTGGTCCATCTGCGTCACGGCCTCGCCCACCTGGCTGACGCCGGCACTCTGCTCGCTGCTGGCGGCGCTGATCTCGCCCATGATGTCGGTCACGCGGCGGATGCTGGCAACCACCTCGGTCATGGTCTCGCCTGCGCGGTCTACCAAGGCGCTGCCTTGCTCCACGCGCTCCACGCTGGTGTTGATGAGCTGCTTGATCTCTTTGGCGGCCTCGGCGCTGCGCCCGGCCAGACTGCGCACCTCGCTGGCCACCACCGCAAAGCCGCGCCCTTGCTCACCGGCCCGCGCGGCTTCCACGGCGGCGTTGAGCGCGAGGATATTGGTCTGGAAGGCAATGCCGTCGATGACGCTGATGATGTCGCCGATCTTGCGGCTGCTCTCGTTGATGCCTTTCATGGTCTCCACCACCTGGCCCACGACTTCACCACCCTGCACGGCCACGGTAGACGCGCTGCTGGCAAGCTGGTTGGCCTGGCGGGCGCTGTCGGCGTTGGCTTTGACGGTGGAGCTGAGCTCTTCCATGCTGGCGGCGGTTTCTTCCAGCGCGCTGGCCTGTTGTTCGGTGCGGGCGCTCAGGTCGTGGTTGCCCTGGGCGATTTCGGAGCTGGCGCTGGCCACGGCTTCCGAGCCCTGGCGCACCCGGCTCACCACGCTGCGCAGGCCGTTTTTCATGGAATCCATGGCGCGTAGCAGTTGGGCCAGTTCGTCGCCACCACGGGTGTCCACCTGCACGGTCAGGTCGCCAGCGGCCACGGCCTCTGCCAGCGTGACGCCCTTGGCCAGGGGCCGGGTGATGCTGCGGGTGATGGTGTAGGCCATCACGATGCAGACCAGCACCGCCAGCGCAATGGTGGTGCCCACGGTCAGGCGCGCGTTGCGGGCTACCACCTGAGCGTCGGCCCAGCCGTCGGCGGCGATCTTGGAGTTGTCGTCATTGATGGCGGTGATGTCGGCCAGCGCGGCGTTGAAGGCCACGGCGCTTTCTTTCTTGTACATCTCGACGGCTCTGGCTTTGCCTTCGGGGCCGCTGCGCACTTCGGCGATGAGCTTCTGGTTGAGGTTCAGCCAGGTGCCACGGTGGTCCAGGAACTTGGCCATGGCGGCCTTCTCGGCGTCAGAGTCCGTCAGGGCCTGCAGCTTGCCCTCCAGCTCGGCCAGTTTCTTTTTGCCGGTGGCCATGCGGGCTTCTTGGTCGTCAATCTCCTTGGGTGTTTCGGAGATCAGCAGCCGGGCCTCGGCGCGGCGGACGTCGTTGATATAGCCGCGTATTCCGGAGCTGACCTCTACGCCCGGCAGAAAGTTGGTGGCCAGGTCTTCGGTGTTCTGGGTCACCTTGCCCAGCTGCATCAGGGCCACCAGCCCGAGCACGATGGTTAAGAGGGCTGCGACAACAAAGGCAAAGCTCAGTTTGACGCCGATCTTGATATTGGCCAGGGGCATGTTCGACTCCTTGATTCAACTGGTGACACAGTGTGGGAAGCGCGGCGGTCATATTGCGCTTTTCACCTGCTTTGCGCAAACGCTGGCTGCGTGGGCGGTTCCGGGTGGCCGCCGGCGCTTGTGCGTCAAATTGGCACTTGGCCCTCGTGGAATCTGCGCGAGCAGCTAGCAAAACCATAGCAATTTCAACTCCGCAAGATTTGTCAGACCGGCGCTTCTAGACTGCCGCTGTGTCCAACCCCACAGGATTTCGCGCCATGCCAAGCACCGCCACCGCCCAGGAGCAGTTCCCCCATCACTTTGCGCCCCAGCCCGACGCGATCACCGTCGTCGGCATTGAGCTGCGCACCACCAACCTGGAAGCCATGCAGACCATTCCGCCGCACTGGGCGCGCTTTGGGCAAGAGGGCGTGCTGGACCGGATTGCCGACCGGGTGGATGGCGATGTGCTGGCCGTGTACACCCACTTTGCCCACGCGGGGCGCGACAACACGGGCCTGTATTCGCTGGTGATCGGCGCGCAAGTGGCGCCGGATGCGCCGGTGCCCGCGGGCATGGTGCGCGTGGTGGTGCCGGCGGGGCAGCGTGCCATCTTCCCTGTCCTGCCCGCCCGCTTTGACAGGGTGGGCCCGGCCTGGGGTGCGGTGTGGGCGCAGACCGCGCTGCCCAAGACCTTTGTGGCCGAGTACGAGCGCTACGCGGCCAATGGCGACATCATCATTTCCATCGGTTTGGCACACTAGACCGGATGAACAAAACCCACAGCTGGACCGATTACCAGGAGCGCCTGAGCCGCGTGCAGGCCTATATCCACGACCACCTGGACCAGCCGCTGGACTTGGCCCGCTTGGCCGAGGTGGCGCACCTCTCGGCCTACCACTGGCACCGCGTGTACAACGCGCTGTATGGCGAGACGATTGCCGCCACGGTGCGCCGCCTGCGCTTGCACCGCGCCACGGGCTATCTGGCCAACACGGCGTTGCCCATCGAGCAGGTGGCGCGCAAGTGCGGCTACCCCAATGTGCAGTCCTTCACCCGGGCCTTCAGCGGGCTCTATGGCACCAGCCCTTCGCGCTACCGCGCCGAGGGCAGCCACACGGTGTTTCGCCAGGGCGCAGCGCAGCCCTTGGCGGCTGGCTACACGGTAGAGCTGCGCGAGGTGCCACAGGTACAGCTGGCCGGTGTTTTGCACAAGGGCTCCTACATGCGCATGGGCAAGGCGTTTGCGCAGGCTTACACCAGCATGTCGGCCCAGGGGTTGATGGCGCCCACAACGCGCTGGATGTCGGTGTACTACGACGATCCCTTTGCCGTGCCCGAGGCGCAGCTGCGCAGCCGCGCGGGCCTGAGCCTGCCGCCAGGCCACAACGGCGATCTGGCCGCGCCGCTGGAGCCGTTCACGCTGGGTGGCGGCCTGTGCGCCGTGTTGCACTACCAGGGGCCCTACGGCTCCATGCGCGCAGCCTACCAGTGGCTCTATGGCCAATGGCTCATCCAGTCCGGCCACGAGGCGGCCGATCTGCCCGTGTTTGAGGACTACCTGAACAACCCGCGTGATACGGCACCAGCGGATTTGCTGACAGACATTTACCTGCCGCTGGTGGGGTGAGGCGGGTGGTGGCAGACCACTATTGACGCTCCCGCAAACGTGGGGATACTGGGGGCGATGCGAGCACTACTACAACACCCTACCATGAGACATCTCGCATTGCTGCCCCTGCTATTTGCGTTGGGGGTTTGTGGCCCCGCGTGGGGGCAGAAGCATTTGCGTTTGGTGTATTCCGATATCCAGGTGGCGCCGTACCAGATGGGCAATGGCCCCGAGGTACCCCCAGTGCCCGGTGCCATGGTGGAAATGCTGCAACAGGTGGGGCGTGATCTGGGCTTGGAGGTGGTGCTGGAGCGCGCGCCGCAGTTGCGGGGCTTCAAGCGCCTGCAGGCGGGAGAGGTGGATGGCGCGTTCATGTTCTCTTTCGTGCCGGAGCGCCAGCAGTACGGCGCCTACCCCCTCAAGGACGGCAAGGCCGACGAGTCTGCTCGCGTGTTGAGCATGGCCTATGTGTTTTACCGGCGCAAGGGCTCCAGTTTTCAGTGGGACGGCAGCGCGGTGCGCGGCCTGGACGGGCGCTCCATTGGCTACAACAGCACCTTCTCTGTGGGGGACGCGCTGGCCAAGGCGGGGCTGCCGGTGGAAGACGCCAAGACCACCGAGCAGAATTTTCAGAAGCTGGCGCTGGGCCGCATTGCAGCGTTTGCCATGCAGGAGGATGTGGCGGACGGCTTCATCACCCAGATGCGCCTGCAGGACATCGAAAAACTGCCTGTGCCGTGGGAAACCAAACCCTATTACCTGATGCTGAGCAACCAGTTTGTGGAGCGCAGCCCTGCGCTGGCTGAAAAGATTTGGGCGCGCGTGGGCAAGCTGCGTCAGGAGCGCTTGCCCGAGCTGCTGCGCAAATACGCGCAGCCCTGAGCGCGGCTACAGGCCCAACTGCCCCTTCACCACCGCCAGCACTGTGCCACCGGCCGCCTTGGCTGCGTCCTTGGCAAAGTCCATCGCGATGCCCTTGAAGAACTTCTTGCGCTCTGCGGCGTCCTTCACGCCCTTGGCTTTCTCGTAGCCGGTGCGGAAGGCCGTCAGCTCTTTCTTGCCGAAGAGCGATTCGAGCACCTGGAACAGCCCGTCGGCCGAGACGCGGATGATCTCGGTGCTGAAGGGGTGGTCAAAGATGTGCTGGTGGATCTTGAGCTGGCCCTGCAGCCAGTTCTTGGCCAGCGTGTCTTCGATGATGAGGCAGATCTTGTCGCCCTGCGGCTCCAGCGATGCATGGGCCAGTGCCGCCAGCAGGCGCCCGGTGGCCTGGTCTTCCACCCGGCCGCCGAACTTGAGCGCGGCCTCGTAGCGCAGCTTCTTCACCTTGGCCACGGGCGTCTTGAGCCGCTCGCTCACGGTCTGGTTGTTCAACTGCGCCAGCGGCCCCGAGCCGCCCATGCCATGCCGGTCCAGCAGGTGCATCACCAGCGCATCCACATCCGCCTTGGGCATGGAGCCCAGGCCGAACTTGAGGTAGTTGTCGAGAAACTCGATTTCAAAGCTGGACATGGGTGCGCCTCTCAAGGGTCTTTGGATGTGACAGAGCGGCAACTCTAGCCGAAGCGCTGGACGGCTTCGGCCAGCTTCTTCACCAGCCGGGGCATCTGCTCCACCGGTACCTGCGCATAGCCCAGCAGAAAGCCGCGCCAGGGTTGTACGCGCTGGCCCACGGCCTGCTCGCTCAGGGCTGGGGCCACGATGCCTTGTTCGCGCAGCCAGGCGCTCATCTGTGCGTCGTCGGCCTTGGGGTTGCGCAGGCGCAGGGCCAGGTGCATGCCGGCGGAGCCGCCGTACACATCGGCAACATCTCCCAGCTGCTGCTCCAGCGCGGCCACCAGCGTATCGCGCCGCTGGCGGTAGAGGCGGCGCATGCGCCGCAGGTGCAGGCTGAACTGGCCGCTCTGCATGAAGTCGGCCAGCGCCAGTTGGTCGGCCGCGCGGCCGCGCGGCGCGGTGCGCGCCAGCATGGCGCTGAGCGGCGCCACCAGCACCGTGGGCACCACCACAAAGCCGATGCGCAGCGCGGGGAACATGGTCTTGCTGAAGGTGCCCAGGTAGAGCACGGGTGCGTCCGCCTCCAGGCCCTGCATGCAGGAGAGGGGTGGCCCGTCGTGGCGAAATTCGCTGTCGTAGTCGTCTTCGATGATGAGGGCCGAGGCTGCGCGTGCATTGGCAATCAGAGCCAGGCGCCGCTCCAGGCTCAGCACGCTGCCGGTGGGGTATTGGTGCGAGGGCGTGACGTAGATGAGCTTGGGCGGGTGGCGCTGCCAGTCTGCGGCAGTGGGGGCCATGCCCTCGTGGTCCACCACCATGCCCACGGGTTTGAGCTGCGCGGCCTTGAAGGCGGCCAGCGCGCCCTGGTAGCCGGGGCTTTCGATCCAGACCTTGTCGCCCGCGTCAGCAAAGGCGCGGGCGCACAGGTCCAAGCTGCCCTGGGTGCCGTCGGTGATGATGACCTGGGTGGCGTCCAGCCGCGCGCCGCGTGCCACGCGCAGGTGGTTGGCAATGGCCTCGCGCAGCGCGGGTTCGCCGGTGTGGGGTGCGTAGTTGAGCTGCTCGGTGCGCAGGCGCTTCCAGGCGCGGTCCAGCAGGCGGCGCCACAGGGTGGCGGGGAATTCCTTGAGCGCGGGCACGCCGGGGGCAAAAGCGGCCGGCGTTTCGGGCGCGCTGCGCGTGGGCACGGCCAGCGCGCGGCGCGATAGGCCTGCGCGCAGGGGCGCGGCGGTCTGCACGGGTGCTTGGGCCACGCGCGCGGCCAGCTCGGCCACCACAGTGCCCCGTCGGTCGGGCAGCACAAAGCCCTCGGTGGCGAGCTGGTCGTAGGCGTAGAGCACGGTGTTGCGCGACACGCCCAACTCCTGCGCCAGCGTGCGCGTGGCGGGCAGGCGCGCGCCGCTGCCCAGGGTGCCGTTGCGGATGGCGTGGCGCAGGCATTCATGCAACTGGCGCTGGCGCGACCAGTGGGCGTGTGCGGGTGCGGTGGTGTAGCGGGAAAACAGCAGTTGGTAGTCCACAGCGGGCCTTGGTTCGTGGTACTAAAAAATAGTACAGAGGTGGATCTTAATTTGGAACCACATGCACCCTACAGTCCGGCCCTTCATTCACTTGCATTGCCATGACCACCACGACCATGCCCACTGCCCCCAGCGACCGCACCCGCATCCGCCGCATTGCCGAGAACGCGCACTATGACCGCGCCACGCTGCACGCCATACTGGACGCGGCCTATGTGTGCCATGTGGCATTTGTGGACGAGAAAGGCACGCACTGCATTCCGACCGCCTGCTGGCGCGAGGGCGAACACCTCTACATCCACGGCTCCAACGGCGGACGCCTCATCAAGCTGCTGGCCAAGGGCACGCAAGCCTGCGTGACGGTGACGCACATCGACGGCCTGGTGCTGGCGCGCTCGGCGTTCAACCATTCCATGAACTACCGCTCGGCCATGGTCTATGGCCAGTTCGAGAAGGTGGAAGAGAAAGCCGCTTCGCTGGATGTCTTCATGCGCCACCTGGCGCCCGGCCGCGAGCTGGAAGCCCGCCCCGGCAACAGCAAAGAGCTGGCTGCCACCACGGTGATGCGCATCAGCCTGGACGAGGCGGCCTGCAAGGTGCGCAGCGGCGGGCCGAATGATGATGCAGAAGACCTGGACCGCCCGGTGTGGGCGGGTGTGCTGCCGCTGCGCAGCGTGCCCATGGCGCCAGTGCCAGATGCGTTGAACACCCAGCCTGCGCCGGCGTATGTGCAGCAGTGGGGCGCCGGTGCCTGAGGGCTCAGCCCGGTTGGCCGAGGTAGACGGAAGCCGAGAGGCCCTGCTTCACATTGCGGCTGAGTTCGTCAGCCAGCACTTCGTCCTGGCCCGCTTCCACCGCGGCCAGCGTTTGGCGTGCCACGTCCAGCGGGTTGGCTTTGGGGGCATCCAGGCCGCGTGTCATATCGGTATCCATATAGCCCACGTGCACGCCCACCACTTGGGTGCCCTGCGCGCGCAATTCACCGCGCAGGCCGTTGGTCAGCGACCAGGCGGCTGCCTTGGAGGCGCTGTAGGTGGCGGCGCCACTGAGGTTGAGCCAGCTCAGCACCGACAGCACATTGACGATGGCACCGCCGCCGTTGGCCTTAAGTGCGGGGGCGAAGGCCTGGCTCAACGCCAGCGGGCCGAAGAAATTGGTTTCCAGCTCGGCGCGTGCGGCGTCGGCACTGCCTGCGGCCAGGAAGCTGGAGCCGCGGCCAATGCCGGCGTTGTTGATGAGCAGGGTGACATCGGTGCAGCGCGCGGCGGCCGCTGCAATGTCAGCGGCATTCGTCACGTCCAGTTGGATGGGCGTGACGCCGGTCAGCGTGATGCTGGCGGGGTCACGCGCGGCGGCGTAGATCTTGGCGGCGCCGGCTTCCAGCAGCGCGTTGACAAAGGCCTGGCCCAGGCCACGGTTGGCTCCGGTGACGAGAACGACGGCGTTTTTGACTTGCATGGTGTTTCCTTTGGGTGGTTGTTTAAATGATGTTCGTCATGTATAAATTATATGATGATCGTCATTTAAAATGTCAAGACCTTTTGTTTTCACCCCACGGAGCCGCCCATGAGAGTCAGCCGCGAACAAGCCAGCCAGAACCGCGAACGCGTCCTCGATGTCGCTGCGCGCCTGTTCCGCGAAAAAGGGTTTGACGGTATTGGTGTGGCCGACCTGATGAAGACGGCAGGCTTGACCCACGGCGGTTTCTACGGGCAGTTCGCCTCCAAGGAAGAGCTGATGGCGCAGGCCTGCGAGCGCGGCTTTGTGCGTGCGGAACAGGTCTGGGAGCAGGTGGCCGCGCAGGCGCCGGATGCGCCCATGGCTACCGTGATGCGCACCTACCTGAGCCCTCAGCACCGCGACAACCCCGGCGAAGGCTGCGTGCTGGCGGCGCTGGGGGCCGATGTGGCGCGCCAGGGCCCGGCGCTGCGCCACGCCGTCACCGAAGGCATGCGCCGCATGGTGTCCCAGTTTGCAGCGCTTATGCCCGGGCGCAGCAAGGCGGTGCAGCGCGAGCGCGCGCTGGTGGCCTACGCCAGCATGGTGGGCGCCCTGGTGCTGGCCCGTGCGGTGGATGACGAAGCCTTGTCGCAGGAAATCATGGATGCGGTGGTGGCGACCGCCCCGATTCCAGCGACAAAACCACGGGTCTAGCCTCAAGTGGTATTGAAGTGGTACTATCAATGTGCCACTTCAAGCACCACCCGTGACCCTCTCCAGTTCACCCACTGACAACTCCCCGCTCTACCTCCAGCTGGCGCGCCGGCTGGAGCAGGACATCCGCACGGGCACCTACCGTGTAGACCAGGCGCTGCCTTCTGAACGGGTGCTGTCCGAGTCGCTGTCGGTATCGCGCATCACGGCGCGCAAGGCCATCGATGTGCTGGTGGACCAGGGCCTGGTGCTGCGCCGCCACGGCTCGGGCAACTTCATTGCGCCGCGCCTGGAGCAGCCGCTGTCCAGCCTGGCCAGTTTTTCCGAAGAGCTGCGCCAGCGTGGCTACGTCCCCAGCAGCCAGTGGATTACGCGTGAAGTAGCCGTGGCGACACAGGCTGAGCGCGATGCGCTGGAGCTGCCGCGTGGTGCGCGCGTAGCGCGGCTGGAGCGCCTGCGCCTGGCCGATGGTGTGCCCATGGCCTACGAGTGCAGCGCGGTGCTGCTTAGTGCCCTGCCCAAGCCGCAGGGGCTGGATGGTTCGCTCTACCTGCACCTGGCACGTATTGGCCAGGCACCAGTGCGTGCGGTGCAACACATCCGCGCGGTGAATGCCAAGCTCACCACGGCAGAACAGTTGCAGATTGCGGCGGGCGACGCACTGCTGTGGGTTACCCGCACGGCGCGCCTGGAGAGCGGGGTGGCGGTAGAGCATACCCAGTCCTGGTGCCGCAGCGATTACTACGACTTTGTTGCCGACCTCCGAAAGACACCATGAGCACCACCACTTTGCACGGCCACATCCTCACGCCCCAGGGCTTTGTACGCGGCAGCCTGAGTAGCACGCCCGATGGCCGGATTGCCGCAATCACCGGCGAGCCGGTGGACAGCTGTGCGGTGCGCGACAGCGCGGAACCCATCGTGCTGCCCGGCTTCATCGACCTGCATGTACACGGCGGCGCGGGCCACGACATCATGGAGGGGGGCGACGCAGCCCTGCATGTGGCCACCCTGCATGCGCGCCACGGCACCACGTCCCTGCTGGCCACCACCATGACTGCGCCACAGAGCGACCTGGACGCCGCCTTTGCCGCCATGGGCCCGCTGTGCAAACAACGCGCACCCAACGCTGCGCGCGTGCTGGGCGTGCATCTGGAGGGGCCCTATATCAGTGAGGCGCGGCTGGGCGCGCAGCCGCCGTTTGCGCGGCCCGCCAGCTTTGACGAAATCCACCGCCTGCACGCCATGGCGCCCATCCGCCTGATCACGCTGGCGCCCGAGGTGGGTGGCAACCACGACCTGATTGCGCAGCTGGTGACCGAGGGTTTCAAGGTGCAGCTGGGCCACACCACCGGCAGCTACGAGCAGGGCGTGGCTGCCATGCGCTGCGGCGCCACGGGTTTTACGCATTTGTTCAACGCCATGTCGGCCCTGCACCACCGCGAGCCGGGCATGGTAGGCGCCGCGCTGGCGCATGCCGAATTTGCGGAGATCATCCCCGATCTGCTGCATGTGCACCCCGGCGCCATCCACACCGCACTGCGGGCCATCCCCAAGCTCTACTGCGTGACCGACTCCACGTCGGCCGCCGGCATGCCCGATGGCGACTACAAGCTGGGGCGCCACACGGTGACCAAGTGCATGGGTGGCGTGCGCCTGGCCGACGGCACACTGGCCGGCTCGGTGCTCAGCATGGACCAGGCTCTGCGCAACCTCGTCAACACCCTGGGCCTGGACCTGGCGGATGCGTCCAAACGTGTCTCCACCTATGCGGCCGACCACATGGGCCTGCCAGACCGTGGCCGCCTGCAGCCCGGTGCTTGGGCCGATGCGGTGGTGCTGGACCGGGACCTGGCGCTGCAATCCGTGATCGTGGAAGGCGGTGAGGTGCTATTGAATTGATAGCTGTCTGCGCAATGTCCATGGGGCAAAGGAGATTTTTCACCGCTTTTTCTCGCAAAACCGTAGGATGCAGCAGGGCGCACGAGTACAGCCGCACTAAGGTGTTTTATTTCTCATGGAAATAAAAACATTGACTTATATTTCAATATGAATATAATTCGAAGCAGGTACTCGCTCTGCACCCAACGCAAAGCTGTTCCACGAGACCCCTTCAAGAGATGCTCTTGAACCCGGTCCCGGCATATTCGACACCTGTCGACCACGCTGATCTGTAGAGCTGCAGTCAGCCGATCCTCTTCTAGCTCCAGCCGGCCGCCCCGATGCAGGCCCGCAACCCTCTCCATGAACCAGATTCCCCAATCCGCCATCCCCATGGGCAACTACATCGTTTCGCCCACCACGCACGCAACCGGCAATGGCCGTTTCCGTGCTTCCTTCTCCATCCAACGTGCCCAGAGCAAGGGCGCGTACTGCCGGGTGTTCAACTTCGACAGTGAGTTCGTGTCTCGCGAAGCCGCCCGCGTCTATGCCGTCAGCCAGGCTTGGCTGGAGAGCTGCATGCCGCGCACGCAGGTTTGCTGAGCCCACGCCTTCACCACAGTTTCTTTACCGCCTCGCAAGAGGCGGCCTCCCCCGCGCATGCAGCACCTTTGCAACCATGCGCTTTCTCTGAAAGGCTCATCATGAGCAGCAAAATTTATGTGGGCAACCTGCCCTATTCCGTCACCAACGACAGCCTCCTGAGCAACTTCTCCGAGTTCGGCGAAGTGACCTCGGCCAAGGTGATGATGGACCGAGACACCGGCCGCTCCAAGGGCTTCGGCTTTGTGGAAATGGGCACGCCCGAATTTGCACAGGCAGCCATCTCTGGTTTGCACGGCCAGTCCGTGGATGGTCGCTCCATCGTCGTGAATCTGGCCCGCCCGATGGAAGACCGCGGCAACAGCGGTGGCTACCGCGGCGGCCGCAGCAGCTACTAAGGCTGTTTGGCTCCAAGAAAAACCGGCCCCAGCGGCCGGTTTTTTTATGTCCGCGTGGCGGCGCGCTTCACGCCTCCTGTGGCAGCGCCGCCAGCAGCACCGTGACGACGAGGCCGCTTTCGGCATGGTTGTGCAGCCGTATCTCGCCGCCATGTGCCTGGATGATGTTGCGCGCAATACCCAAACCCAGTCCGGTGCCAGTGCGGTTTTGCTGTTGACCATGACTGAGGCGTACATGGGGCTCAAACGCGGCCGACATGCTGGCCTGCGCAATGCCGGGGCCGAAGTCGCGCACTTCCACCAGCGCGCGGGAGCCCTGCAGGGTAAGCCGCACTTGCACCCGCTCGCCGTAGAGCACGGCGTTGTCCAGCAGGTTGCTGAAGGCGCGCTCCAGCGCCAGCGGCTTGCCCAGCACGCTGATGGGCTCGGCAGTGCATTCAATCGAGGCATCGGGGTGGATGGGGCGCTGGGCCAGGCGGGCCAGCAGCGTGTCCAGTCGCACGGGGGTGAGGTTCTCGTGGATGTCAGTGTCCTTCACGCTTTGCAGCGCGGCCTTCACCATCACGTCCAGGTCGTCCAGATCCTCGTGAAACTCGGTGCGCAGGGTCTCGTCGTCCAGCAGCTCGGTGCGCAGCTTGAGCCGCATGATGGGCGTCTTGAGCCCGTGGGAGATACCCAGGAACAGGCGTTCGCGGTCGACCAGGTAGCCTTGGATGCGGGCCTGCATCTCGTTGAAGGCGCGCGCGGTGCGGCGCAGCTCGGCGGTGCCGGTTTCGGGCACGCTCTCGGGCGCGGTGTCGCTGCCAAAGGCGTTGGCGGCGGAGGCGATTTTGTTGAGCGGGCGGATCAGCCCGCGCACCAGCAGCACGCTGAGCAACAGCACGGTGATGAGGGTGACCAGCTGCAGCGTCACGCGGTCCCAGGTCAGTGGGTTGGCGTTGTCCAGAAAGTAGGGGTCGGGCATGGGCGCGGCCAGGTACAGCCAGCGCCCGGGCTCAAATTCGGCCTGCACCACCAGCACTGGCGCGGGGCGCGGGCGCAGCAACAGCGTGGCCTCCACCCAGGACTCGGGCAGGTCCGTCACCATACGGCCGTCGTCCGATACCTGCAGGCTGTCGGGCCAGGCAAAGGCCACTTCGGGGGCCTGTGCGGCGTTGAGGTTGCGCACCAGATCGTCGCGCACCACGTCCACCACGGCGTCCACCAGCGCGTTGCCGCCCAGCGGGTGAATGGGAACCTTGGCCTTGTTCACGTTGACGAAGAAGCGGGTGCCGCCCATGGTGCGCAGCTGCTCGATGAGGATGGGGCGGAACTGCGGCGGCAGGTCGCGGAAAAAGCGGATGGCGCCGGCCGCGTTCAGCGCCAGGTGCTTGCCAGCGCTGAGCGCCTCGGTGCGCGCGCTTTCGCGCAACTGGCGCGCCCACAGCAGGGTGCCCACCAGCTGGGCGCTGACCACACCCAACGCCATGACCACCACGATGCGGCCCAGCAGGCTGTCGGGCAGGTAGCGGCGCGACCAGCGGCGGCGCTCAGACATAGGACTCAAGCATCGCCGTGCTGCGTGACGTCGGCCGAGAACACATAGCCGCTGCCGCGCACGGTCTTGATGAGCACGGGCTGTTTGCCATCGTCGTTGAGGCGCTGGCGCAGGCGGCTCACCTGCACGTCCAGAGAACGGTCCAGCGGGCCGAGGTCGCGCCCGCGCGTCTGTTCCATGAGGCGGGCGCGGTCCAGCGTCTCGCCCGCGTGCTCGGCAAAGAAGCGCAGCAGGTTGAAGTCCATGCTGGTCAGCACCACGGGCTGGCCTTGTGGGTCGGTCAGCACGCGCTCCACCACGTCCATGCTGAAGCCGGCAAAGCGCAAGGTGCGTACCGGCGCGCCAGGCGCGCCCAGCTGCATGCGGCGGTGGATGGCCTTGATGCGGGCGAGTAGCTCGCGTGGGTTGTAGGGCTTGGCGATGTAGTCGTCGGCACCCAGTTCCAGGCCGACGATGCGGTCGGTGTCGTCGGCACTGGCGGTGAGCATGATGATGGGCACGGGCGACTGGCTGCGTACGCTGCGGCACAGGGTGAAGCCGTCGGTGTCGGGCAGCATCACATCGAGGATGACCAGGCTGAGTTCATCCTTGAATCGTTCGAACTCGGCGTTGAAGCTGGCGCCGTCGTGCGCCACGCGCACGTCGTACTGGTGCTTCTCCAGATAGGTCTTCAGGAGGTTGCGGGTCTTCTGGTCGTCGTCCACGACGAGGAGGGTGCGGTTCATGGCAGGTCGGTTTCAACGCTCCGCGCTGGGCGCACGGATGATGGCGGCCAGGCGGCGCTGGGCCTCGGGTGGTTCCATGCGCGCATCGGTCAGAAAGCGCCACAGGGTCTGGGCCACGGCGTCCTTGGTGGCCTCGTCGGCGGCCATGCGGTGGGCCAGGCTGGGCACGCGGGCGCTGCGGGCGGCGGCAAAGGTTTCCCAGGAGTCGCGCGCGCAGCTGTCCAGGGTGGAGGGGTCAATATCGCGGCGTACCGGTACGGCGCCCTTGATGCGGTTGTAGGCCAGCTGGGTCGGAATGCTCGTCACCACTTCGGCCATTTTTTCCTGCGCGGCTTCGCGCTGGCGTGCGCTCACCAGCATGGCCAGCGTATCCACGCTGTAGAGGTGCATGCCCTCGGTGCCTGGCACCACCACGCAACCAAAGTCGCGCGTGGGGCTGGCGCCCCAGGCCATGAGTTCGCCGCGGGCCCAGTCGCCCATGATCATCATGCCGGCGCTGTCGTTCATGAGTTCTTTGGCGCCGTCGGTCCACGCCTTTTCCTGCGGGTTGTCGCCCGCCAGCGTGCGCAGCCAGCGCAGGCGTTGCAGGGCGCGTTCCACGCGCGGGTCCATCCAGGCGCTGCTCTTGCGTTGCACGATGAGCTCGCGGTATAGCGTGGGACCGGCTTCGCCCAGCAGCAAGGTTTCGAACACGGTGGCCATCTGCCAGGGCTCGTCGCTCCAGACCAGCGGGCGCAGGCCCTGGGACTGCAGCTTGCGCGCGGCATGCTCGAACTCGCCCCAGCTGCGCGGCGGCGTGAGGCCCAGGCGGCTGAACAGGCGACGGTTGTAGAGCAGGGTGTTGATGCGTTGGATGCCCAGCGGCGCGGCAATCACGTCGCCCTTGTAGCTCACCAAGTCCAGCACCGTGGGGAACAGCACCTGTGACCAGCGCTGGCGCTGGGCCACGGCATTGAGCGGCATGACCAGGCCGATGTCGGCCCAGTCGGTAAGCGTGGTACCTATGAGCTGGGCTACATCGGGCGGGTCGCCCATGAGCACGCGGCTCTTGAGCACCTTGACCGCCGCCATGCCGCCGCCGCCAGGAATGGCGGCGTCCTTCCACTGCACCCCGGCGCCTGCCAAATGGGTGCTGAGCTGGTCGGCCGCGCGGCGCTCACTGGCGGAGGTCCACCAGTGCAGCACATCCAGCGGCACGCTGGCGGGCTGCGCATGGGCAGCCGGAGCGGCGCACAACAACAGCGCCAGCCAGGCGCTGGCGCTGCGGATGTGGCGGGCCAAAGCTTTCATTTGCTGTCGATTTGTAATGTTATGTATGCCTGCCGTGCGCAGCCCTTGAAATCAGCCCTTGGCAACGGGGCGTTAGCGTAAGGAAGCGTAAGACGGATGGGGCCGTGCATGACGAAATCTCTATGTAAATCAACGACTTATTTCTGTAACGCCGCCCTGCTAAGAGCGTTTGATGTTACAGGGGTCACAGCATAACCTCCGCCTCACTGATTGGTCACCGCGATGCACGGGACCGGCAGTTTCATTCAACCGATGACCAGGAGAATTCATGTCCCAACCCCTTCGCATGGCCGCTGCCGCGGCTGCGCTGGTTTGCAGCAGTTTTGCCGGTGCCGGCACCCTCACCATTGAGAGCTGGCGTGTTGACGACAAAGGCCTGTGGGAGGACGTGCTCCTGCCCGCCTTCTACAAAGCCCACCCCGGAATCACCGTCAAGTTCAGCCCCACCTCGCCCCCCGAATACAACTCCGCGCTGAACGCCCGCCTGACCGCTGGCACCGCAGGCGACCTGGTGACCTGCCGTCCGTTCGACGTCTCGCTGGACCTCTACAAGAAGGGCCACCTGGACAAGCTCAACGGCAATGCCGCACTGAAGAACTTCCCCGAGTCCGCCCAGGTTGCCTGGCAGACCGATGACGGCAAGGACACCTACTGCGTGCCCATGGCCTCCGTGATCCACGGCTTCTTCTACAACAAGAAGGTGTTCTCCGAGCTGGGCCTGACCGTGCCGGTAACCGAAGCCGACTTCTTTGCCGCGTTGGACAAGATCAAGACGGCTGGCAAGGTGGCCCCCATTGCGATGGGTACTGCCGACCAGTGGGAAACCCACCAGATCGTCTACACCGGCATCGGCCCGAACTACTGGAAGGGCGAGGAAGGCCGCAAGGCGCTGATCGCCGGCAAGAAGAAGTTCACCGACCCCGAATTCGTGAAGACTTGGGACGTGATGGCCAAGTGGGCCAACTACCTGCCCAAGGGCTACCAGGCCCAGACCTATGGCGACTCGCAGAACCTGTTTGGCAGCGGCCGCGCAGCGATCTATCCCGCCGGCTCCTGGGACATCTCGTACTTTGAAGGCAACAGCAAAGTGGAATTCGGCGCCTTCAAGCCCCCCGTGGCCAAGGCGGGCGACCCCTGCTACATCTCGGACCACACCGACATTGCCATGGGTATCAACAGCAAGAGCAAGAACAAGGCGGACGCCCAGGTCTTCCTGAACTGGTTGGCCAGCAAGGAGTTCGCCGATCTTTACACCAACAAGGTGACCGGCTTCTTCTCGCTGTCCAACCACGCCATCGACGTGAAGAACCCCGTGGCCAAGGAAATGATCGGCTGGCGCAACCAGTGCAAGAGCACCATCCGCCTGAACGCCCAGATCATGAGCCGTGGCACGCCGAGTATGGAAAACGAGTTCTGGAACGTGAACTCGCAAGTCATGAACGGAAAGATGGCACCCAAGGACGCCGCTGCGCAAATCCAGACCGGTTTTTCCAAGTGGTACACGCCTGGCAAGTAGTGCCTGAGCGTTGCTGACAAGGGTGTGGGCCACGGGCCTGCACCCTTGTGCCGCATTGCATCGTTTTGTTCTTCCGGTTTCCGTTTCCGACCAACAAGGTCTCCCATGAAATTAGGCTTCTCCTGGCGGGTGATGGTGTTCATTGCACCAGCCCTGCTGATCTACGCCACCTTCAGCGCGCTGCCGCTGATCGATACCCTGCGTCTGGGGCTGTACAGCGCCGACGACACCGGCGCCCGCAGCTTTGCCGGGCTGGCCAACTACATCACCATCCTGAGCGATCCGCAGTGGTCGGCCAGCTTCTGGAATGCGATGTGGAACAACCTCAAGTTTTTCTGCATCCACATGGCGGTACAGAACCCCGTGGGCCTGCTGCTGGCTGCCTTGCTGTCGTTGCGCAATGTGCGCTTCGCTGCCACCTACCGCACCGTCTTCTTCCTGCCCACGTTGCTGTCGGTGGTGATCATCGGTTTTGTCTGGCAGCTCATCCTCTCTCCGCTGTGGGGCGTGTCCGAACGCCTGCTGTCCTTCGTGGGACTGGGCGACTGGTTTGCGCCCTGGCTGGGGCTGGAGACCACTGCGCTTACCACCGTATCCCTGATGTCGGTGTGGCAGTACATCGGCGTGCCCATGATGCTGATCTACGCCGCGCTGATCGCCATTCCCGAAGACATCATCGAAGCCGCCGTGGTGGAAGGCGCCTCGCCCTGGCGCATCTTCTGGCAGATCCGTTTGCCGCTGATCTTGCCCACGCTGGGCCTGGTGACCATCCTCACTTTCGTGGCCAACTTCAATGCCTTTGACCTGATCTACACCGTCAAGGGCGCCGTGGCCGGGCCCAACTACAGCACCGACATCCTGGGCACGCTGTTCTACCGCACCTTCTTTGGCTACCAGTCGCAGGTGGCCAGCCCGACCATGGGGGCGGCCGTGGCCACCATCATGTTCCTGGTGATTCTGGTGGGCGTGGCCATTTACTTCCTCGCGGTGCAGCGCAAGCTGCACCGCTTTGCCATGTGAGGTTGCCGATGGCAAACACATCCCGCTCCAAACCTCTGCCTTTCGCGCCTAGCCGCGTGTTTGTGCATTTCACGCTCATCACCTATCTGCTGCTGGCGCTCCTGCCCATCCTGCTGGTGTTCATGAACTCCTTCAAGAGCCGTGACGCCATCTTCAACGACCCGCTGGCCTGGCCCACGTCCGAGACCTTCTCGCTGATCGGCTACACCAAGGTGCTGGGCCGCTCCGATGTGCTCATGTACTTCGGCAACAGCTTCATCGTCACCATCGCCTCGCTGTTTTTCATCCTGCTGTTCGGGGCCATGGCAGCCTGGGGCCTGTCGGAGTACCGGTTCAAGGGCAACCGCTGGCTCAAGTTTTTCTTTGCCTTCGGCATCATGGTGCCCATCCGCCTGGGTACGGTGTCCATCCTGCAGCTCATGGTGGAGCTGAACCTCGTCAACACGCTGACTGCGCTGGTGCTGGTCTACGTGGCCCAAGGCCTGCCGCTGGCCATCATGATCCTGTCCGAATTCATGGGCCAGGTGCCCAGCGAGCTCAAGGACGCAGCGCGTTGCGATGGCATCGACGAGTTCCGCATCTTCTTCCAGGTCGTGGTGCCGCTGATCCGCCCGGCGATTGCCACGGTGGCCGTGTTCACCATGGTGCCGATCTGGAACGACCTGTGGTTCCCGCTGATCCTCGCGCCGTCCGACAAGACGCAGACCATCACGCTGGGCATCCAGCAGTTTGTGGGCCAGTACGCCACCGACTGGAATGCCGTGCTGGCCTCGCTCTCGCTGGCCATCGTGCCCGTGGTCACCCTTTATGCCCTGTTCTCCCGTCAACTGATTCGCGGCATCACCGCGGGCGCCGTCAAGTAAAAAGTACACCACCATGGCAAGCGTTTCCCTTAAAAACTTTTCCAAGAGCTACGGCAGCAACGACCCGGTGCTGCACAACATCAACCTGGAGATCGAGCACGGCGAACTGGTCGTGCTGGTCGGCCCCAGCGGCTGCGGCAAGTCCACGCTCTTGCGTGTGCTCTGCGGCCTGGAAGACATCAGCAGCGGCGAGCTGCGCATTGGCGACGACCTGGTCAACGACCTGCCACCCGCCGAGCGCGGCATTGCGATGGTGTTCCAGAGCTATGCGCTGTACCCGCACATGACGGTGTACCGCAACATGTCCTTTGGTCTGAAGATCCACGGCGCCAGCAAGGCCGACATCGACAAAAAAGTGCGCGACGCCGCCAAAGTACTGCACATCGACCACCTGCTGGAACGCCTGCCGCGCGAGTTGTCAGGCGGGCAGCGCCAGCGTGTGGCGATTGGCCGCGCCATCGTGCGCGAGCCGCGCCTGTTTTTGTTCGACGAACCTCTCTCCAACCTGGACGCCGCGTTGCGCGCCAAGACGCGCATCGAACTGGCGCGCCTGCATCGTGACCTGGGTGCCACCATGGTCTACGTGACGCACGACCAGGTGGAAGCCATGACCCTGGGCGACAAGATCGTGGTGCTCAGCGAAGGCCATGTGCAGCAGGCCGGCACGCCGCTGGCGCTGTACCAGCAGCCGGCCAACCGCTTTGTGGCCACCTTCATCGGCTCGCCCACCATCAACCTGCTGCCGGCCCGCGTGATCGAGGTGTCCGACGCCGGCGCACGCTTGCAGCTGGGCAATGGCAGCAAGGTGTTGGCCACGGTGGATGCCACGCAGCTGCAGGTGGGCGAAACGGTGGAAGTGGGCTTGCGTCCCGAACACTGCGAAGTGCTGCCCGCAGGCGTGGCTCCCGGACCGGATGACACCGCGCTGGACGCCGAAATCACGCTGGTGGAGCACCTGGGCGAATCCAACCTGCTGTACCTCAAGATGGACGATGGCCAGGAACTCATCGTGCGTGGCGACGGCAATGCCGAGGTGCGTCTGGGCGATTCGGTCATCGTGCGCGCAGCGCCTGCAGCGCTGTACCTCTTCAAGGCCGATGGCACCGCCTGCACACGCCTAAACCCGGGCAATATGCGCTCGGCCCACGCCCGATGAACGTCCGCTGGAATTTCGACACACTGCCCGCCCACATCCACTACGCCATTGGTGTGGACGGTGGTGGCACCAGCACGCGGGCGCGTGTGGTGCACCGCAGTGGTGTACTGGTGGGTGAAGGCAAGGCGGGCGCCTCGGGGCTGATGCAAGGCATTCCGCAGGCCTGGCGCCATATTGCACAGGCCATTGCCAATGCCGTGGACGGACGCCTGCAAGCCGGCTGGCCTGCGCCTGACACGGCCAACACCGCACTGGGCCTGGGCCTGGCTGGCGCCAACAATGCGGACTGGAACGCCGAGTGCCTCGCAGCGAACCCCGGCTACACGCACCTGGTGCTGGAGTCCGATGCATTGATTGCCCTGCTGGGTGCCCACCGCGGGGCACCCGGCGCGCTGGTCATCATGGGCACGGGAGCTATTGGCCTGGCGCTGCATGCGGATGGCCAGCGCACGACCACCGGTGGCTGGGGCTTCCCATGCGGCGATGAAGGCAGCGGTGCTGATTTGGGGCTGCAGGCCGTTAACCTCACTCAGCGCGCTGTGGACGGGCGCCACCCCCATACGCCGCTCACGCGCGATGTGTACGCGACGCTGGGGGGCACCCCCGAAGCCCTGCTGGCTTGGTGTGGCACGGCGCGCCAGTTTGAGTACGCCACCCTGGCGCCCAAGGTGTTTGCGCATGCCGAGCAGGACGTGGAAGCAGTCCACATGCTGGCGCGCGCCGCGCAAAGCCTGCAGTCTCTTGCCACCGCGCTGGACGCCACGCACGCCCTGCCGCTGGCGGTGGCCGGCAGCATTGCCCAGCGCCTCTTGCCCCGGCTGTCCCACGCCATGGTGCGGCGCGTGGTGCCTGCCCAGGGCGACGCCATGGACGGCGCGCTTGCCCTGTGTTTTCAGTAAAGGATGGATTGTGAGTACTTTGATGTTGGAAGAGGCCCTGGCCTCGTCGCGCCAGGTGGCGCAACAGCTGGCCGCAGACGAAGACCGCTACGCGGCCCTGGGCGCTGCGCTGCGCGCGCTGCCGCCCCAAGGCGCGGTGACGATTGCGCGTGGCAGTTCGGACCACGCGGCCGCCTACTTTGCCTATCTGGTCATGTCGCGCACCGGGCAGTTGGTCACGTCGTTGCCCATGTCCTTGCTGACGCTGTACAAGGCGCCTCTGGCCAAGCAGCGCCTGCTGGCCGTGTCCATTTCTCAGTCGGGCCGCAGCCCGGACCTGATCGAGCCCATGCAGCTATTTGAGTCCGCAGGTGCCACCACGGTGGCGCTGGTGAACGACACCAGCTCGCCCTTGGCCGAGGCGGTGGATTGGGCCATGCCCCTGCACGCCGGTCCCGAGAAGAGCGTGGCCGCGACCAAGAGTTTCATCTGCGGCCTGGTGGCCGGTGCGCGCCTGGCCGCGCACTGGGGCGCCCATGCCGACCTGCTGCTGGGCCTGCAGGCCTTGCCCGCTGCGCTGGACGACGCCTGCAAGCAGGACTGGAGCAGCGCGGTGGAGCCGCTGCGCACCGCCAGCAAGCTCATGGTGATTGGCCGTGGTCCCGGTCTGGCGATTGCGCAGGAGGCCGCACTTAAATTCAAGGAGACCTGTGCCATCCAAGCCGAGGCCTTCAGCGGTGCCGAGGTCAAACACGGCCCGATGGCGCTGGTGGACCAGAACTACCCCATGCTGGTGTTTGCGCTGCGCGGCCCCGCGCAGCAAAGCCTCATCGACTTGGCGGCTGAGATGCGCGGCCGTGGCGCCCAGGTGCTGCTGGCCGCACCCGCCGATGTGCCGGGCCGTGACCTGACGCTGGCCACGGCTCCCCAAGAAGACCTGGACCCCATCACGGCCATCCAGAGCTTTTACCTGCTGGTGGAGGCCGTGGCGCGCGCGCGCGGCGCCAACCCTGACCAGCCCCGCCACCTCTCCAAGGTCACCACCACCCGATAAACTGGGTGGATGAAGGTTCAGACTCTGTTGTTCGAAGGCGCGCCGGCGTTGCGCCTGCAAGGCCCGTCGGGCGATACGGTGACCGTGCTCCTGCGCGGGGCGCAAGTGATTTCCTGGGTCGATGCCCAGGGCGTTGAGCGGCTCTACCGCAGCCCCACCTCGCCCCCCACCGGGCCGCAGGCGGTGCGCGGCGGGGTGCCCGTGATCTTTCCGCAGTTTGCAGCGCGTGGCCCCCTCATGCGCCACGGCTGGGCCCGCATGCGGGAGTGGACGCTACTCCCCGCGGACGCCCAGGAACCGGAGGTCGGTATTTCCCTGCAGTTGCACAACGCGGTGGGCGATGACCCGCAGTGGCCCCATGCCTGCGTCTGCACGCTCACCGTGGGCCTGTTGCCCCAGGGGCTGCGCATGTCACTGGCGGTGGAGAACACCGGCAGCACACCCTTCACCTTCCACGCAGCCTTGCACAGCTACTTTGCGGTGCCGGATGTGACGCAGGCCAGTGTGCACGGCGTATTGCCCGGGGGGGCGATCCTGCCGCTGCGCGAGCCGATCGACCAGCTCTTTGAGGCTGTGGCCGGACCGGTGGAGCTGCACAGCCCCTTGGGGCTGCTGCGGTTGGTGCGGTCCGGGTTTGACGATGTGGTGGTTTGGAATCCGGGCCCGGATGCCGTGCTGGCCGACCTGCCCGCGGGCGGCTACCGCGACTTCGTCTGCGTGGAACCCGCAGCCGTGACCCAGCCGGTGCGGCTGGATGCCCGTGCCCGCTGGGAGGGTGTCATGCGGGTTTCCTACAATCGCGCCCACACTTCCCTGGATCTCTGACTACCATGGCCGCCAACAAGACCCCTTCCTCCGCCAAGCGCTCGCTGCGCCCCCTGCCCAATTTCATCTTCGCCAGCCGCTGGCTGCAGCTGCCGCTGTACCTGGGCCTGATTGCGGCGCAGGGTGTGTACGTTTTCCACTTCTGGGTGGAGCTGGTGCACCTGCTGGAGGCCGCGTTTGGCAGCCAGACCGCGCTGCAGGCGTTGGTGACCAGCATTGGCTATAAGTCCGACATCGCCGTGCCAGCGCTGAACGAGACCATCATCATGCTGGTGGTGCTGGCGCTGATTGACGTGGTGATGATCTCCAACCTGCTGATCATGGTGATCGTGGGCGGTTACGAGACCTTTGTGAGCCGCATGGACCTGGACGGTCACCCCGACCAGCCCGAGTGGCTGAGCCATGTAAACGCCTCGGTGCTCAAGGTCAAGCTGGCAACCGCCATCATCGGCATCAGCTCCATCCACCTGCTCAAGACCTTCATCAACGCGGCCAACTACGACGTCAAGGTGCTGATGTGGCAGACCATCATCCACGTGGTATTCCTGCTCAGCGCATTGGCCATTGCCTACACCGACAAGCTGCTGAGCAGCAGCCACTCCGCAGAGCACTGATCAGTTCAGCGGCAGGTGGTCGGCATCCGGCCGCTGAGCCGGATCGACGTGCGTCATGAGGTTGAGCACGCGGTGGCGCTGCAGCACGGCAGCGCGGGCCGCCACGGCAATGTTATGGCCCTCTTCCACGCTGAGCTTGGCATCCACTTCGATGTGGGCATCGGCCACTACCATGTCGCCCATCTTGCGCGTGCGCACATCGTGCACGCCCGCCACGCCCGGTGTGGCCAGCAGCGTGGCGCGTATGGCCTGCACCTCGGCCTCGTCCAGACCGCGGTCCATCAGGTCGTGCAGCGCGTCCCAGCCAAATTCCCAGCCCATCTTGCCCACCATCAGGCCGACGATGAGCGCGGCGATCGGGTCCAGCAGCGGAAAGCCAAGCAGATTCCCGATAAGACCCAGACCCACGACGAGGGATGAGGCGGCGTCCGAGCGGGCATGCCAGGCGTTAGCCACCAGCATGCTGGATTTGACGGACTTGGCCACGCGCAGCATGTAGCGGAACAGCAGCTCCTTGGACACCAGGGCGGCACCCGCCACCCACAGGGCGATGGGGTGTACCACGGCAATGGAGTCGGGGTCCTGCAGTTTGCCCAGCGCAGACCAGACCATGCCCACGCCCACGGCGAGTAACAGCATGCCCAGCGCCAGCGAGGCAGCGGTTTCGAAGCGCTGGTGGCCGTAGGGGTGGTCTTGGTCCGCCTCTTTTTGGCTCTGGTGGTTGGCCACCAGCACCACGAAGTCCGCCACCAGGTCCGACAGTGAGTGGATGCCATCCGCGATCAGCGCCTGGGACTTGGCGAGTACGCCCACCACGATCTGCAGGGTGCTGAGAACCAGGTTCACCGCCACGCTGACCCAGGTGCTGCGCGTGGCTGCAGCCGCGCGCTTGGCGGCGCTGTGAGGGCTGTGCTCGGTATCTTCGCGCTCGATGAAGTTCATACGTGGTTCGCAGTGAAAATCACGGAGTGTGGCATCGCTGGCTTATGGCGCCCTTAGCTCAGGTGCTTGCCGGCAATGCCGGCCAGCTCGAACATCGTGACCTGCGGCTTGCCGAACACTTCCAGCAGCTTGGCATCGGCGTTGATGCTGCGCTTGTCCTTGGCGTCCTGCAGGCCGTTGGCCTTGATGTAGTCCCACAGCTTCTTCATGACCTGCGGGCGGGCAATCGGCTCGGCGCCAATCACGGCGGCCAGCGCGGCACTGGGTTGTTTGCCGCTGGCGGCGGTGGTCTTGCGCGGGGCTTTGGGCTTGACCTCCTTGGTCGCTGCAGCTTTCTTTGTGGGTGCTTTTTTGGCTGCAGCCCCCGTAGATGCTGCGCGAGCAGCTCCTGTTTTGGTAGCGGCAGTTTTGCCGGCGGCCTTGTAGGCCGTCTTGCGCGGCGGGAACTTGCTGGGTGCGAACTCGAAGTTCACCTTGCCGGCCTCGGCGTCCCAGGCCAGCATGGCCTTGAAGGCGCGGCGCGTGCGCATGGAGACAAACTTGTCCAGCAGGTCGGTCTTGCCGGTGGCCAGCAGCTTTTGCATCTGCTCGCGCTCGATGGGCTGCTGCAGGATGATCTGGCCGCTCTTGAAGTCGCAGCTGGGCGTGGGCTGGGCGTGCGTAGGGACGGACTTTTCGCAGACGTAGTTCTTGCCATGTTCGAACACGCTGCCACCGCACTTGGGGCAGGCGCCCAGCGCCGTCTGCGCGCTGAAGTCCACGATCTCGCCGTCCTCTTCGCCGGCCTTGTCGTCGCCGAAGTCGAATTCGAGCTTGTAATTCTTGGCCTCTTCGTCGAACTTGATGACCATCTCGGCCACAAAAGGCCAGCCCGCCTTGGAGCGGAAGCCGTCCAGCGGACCGATGTGCTTGTCGCGCAAGAATTGCTCCACCTCGGCCGGTTCGAACGTGCGGCCGGCGGGGGACTTGCCGAAGGAGAAGCCACAGCCGTCGTCCGTACCCTGCTGGCCGGTGCAGCCGTAGCGACGGTAGTTTTCCTTGACGATGCCGCCGCAGTTGGGGCAGCGCGCGGTGAGCGTGGCGTAGTCGCCAGGGATGGTGTCGCGGTCGTATTCCTTGGCCTTCTTGACCATGCGCTCGGTCATGGCGGCAATCTCGGCCATGAAGGCATCGCGGCCCAGCTTGCCTTGCTCCATTTGCGCCAACTTGTATTCCCATTCGCCGGTCAGCTCGGCCTTGGAGAGCTCTTCCACGCCCAGGCCACGCAACAGCGTCATGAGCTGGAAGGCCTTGGCCGTGGGGATCAGCTCGCGGCCTTCGCGCAGCATGTATTTTTCGGCAATCAGGCCTTCGATGATGCTGGAGCGGGTGGCGGGCGTGCCCAGGCCTTTTTCCTGCATGGCTTCGCGCAGTTCGTCGTCTTCCACGGTCTTGCCGGCGCCTTCCATGGCGCCCAGCAGCGTGGCTTCTGAGTAGCGCGCCGGTGGCTTGGTCTTGAGGCCCTTGGGCTCCACGGGGTCGCCCTTGACTTTTTCGCCGGGGGCCACGGGCACCAGGTTCTGGCCCTTGTCACCGTCCTTGGCATCTTCCACTTCGGCGGCGGCTTCCTTGCCGTAGATGGCCAGCCAGCCCGGCTTGACCAGCACCTTGCCTTCGGTCTTGAAGCTATGGTTTGCAGCTGTGGTGATCCGCGTCGTGACCTGGTATTCGGCACTGGGGAAGAAGATGGCCATGAAGCGGCGCACCACCAGGTCATAGATCTTCTGCTCGGCCTCGCTCAGGCCGCTGGGTGCCTGCAGCGTGGGGATGATGGCAAAGTGGTCCGAGACCTTGGCGTTGTCGAAGACGCGCTTGGTCGGCTTCACATAGTTTCCCTTGACGGCCTGGGCGGCAAAGGGCGCCAGGTGCTTCATGCCGCTGTCGGCCAGCATCTCCAGTGTCTGCTTGACCACGGGCACATAGTCTTCGGGCAGGTTGCGCGAATCGGTACGCGGGTAGGTCAGGGCCTTGTGGCGCTCGTACAGGCTTTGGGCAATGGACAGCGTGGTCTTGGCGCTGAAGCCGAACTTGCCGTTGGCCTCGCGCTGCAGGCTGGTCAGGTCGAACAGCAGGGGGCTGGCCTGCGTGGTGGGTTTGCTCTCTTCCGTCACCGTGGCGGCTTGGCCACGCACGGCGCTGGCAATGGCCTGGGCCTGGTCCAGGCTCCAGACGCGGTCGGCTTTCTTCTCGGCGTCGTCCGCGTCTTTTTTGTGCGTGGGGTTGAACCACTTGGCGGGGTATTCACCGGCCTCAGCTTGGAAGGTGGCATGCACTTCCCAGTAGTCGCGGCTCACGAACTTGCGAATCAGCTCTTCGCGCTCCACCACCACGGACAGGGTGGGCGTCTGCACCCGGCCCACGGTGGTGAGGAAGAAGCCGCCGTCGCGGCTGTTGAAGGCCGTCATGGCGCGCGTGCCATTGATGCCCACCAGCCAGTCGGCTTCGGAGCGGCAGCGGGCAGCGTCGGCCAGCGGCTGCATCTGCGCATTGGTGCGCAGGTTGTCAAAGCCGTCGCGGATGGCCTGGGGTGTCATGGACTGCAGCCACAGGCGGCTCACGGGTTTGCCCAGCGGCTTGGTGCCACCGGCGTACTGCTCGATCAGGCGGAAGATCAGCTCCCCTTCTCGCCCCGCGTCACAGGCGTTGACGAGGGCGCCCACGTCCTTGCGCTTGGCCAGCTTCACCACGGCGTTCAGGCGCGTCTTGGTCTTGTCCACGGGCTTGAGGTCAAAGTGGGGCGGGATCACCGGCAGGTGGGCGAAGCTCCACTTTCCGCGCTTGACGTCGTACTGCTCGGGCGCCTGGATTTCCACCAGATGGCCCACTGCGCTGGAGACGACGTAGTGGTCGCTCTCGAAGTATTCGTCATGCTTTTCGAACTTGCCCGCCGTGGGCGTGAGCGCCCGCACGATGTCCTGGGCGACCGACGGCTTCTCCGCAATAACTAGTGTTTTGGTGACAGCTTCGTTTTTCATCTGACTACAATCCAAATCTCGCGTGCGCGCAGGCGCGCACTTGCACACGCAGGCACGCACACGTGCGCGCCCATACGATTCACCATACCAAATTTTCGATCCGTGGCAAAAAACCCAGTGAATTCCTCCCTCTCCACAGGGAATCGCCGCATTCAGGCCCGGCGCTCGGGTGTGCACGGCAAAGGCGTGTTTGCAGTGCAGGACATTGCCGAAGGTGAAACCATCATTGAATACGTGGGCGAGGTCATCAGCTGGCAGGAGGCGCAGGACCGCCATCCGCACGACCCCAAGGACCCCAACCACACCTTCTACTTCTCGCTGGAAAACGGCGATGTGATCGACGCCCTCTATGGCGGCAACTCCTCACGCTGGATCAACCATTCCTGCGATGGCAACTGCGAGGCCGACGAGGTGGACGGCCGTGTCTTTATCAAGGCCTTGCGCAATATCAAAGCCGGCGAAGAGCTGAACTACGACTATGGCCTCATCATCGACGAGCGCTACACCAAAAAGCTCAAGGCCGAGTACCCCTGTTGGTGCGGCAGCAAGAACTGCCGCGGCACGCTTCTGTCCCCGAAACGATGACAGTGCGCTGGCAGGCGGAGGCCATCTGGGAGGCCGTGAGCCCCCTGTGGCCGACTTTCTCGGTCGAGGTCCTGCCGGAGATTGATTCCACCAACACCGAGCTCATGCGCCGTGCGCGCGCTGGGCAACTGGACCCTATCCTGCTGGTGGCCGAGCGCCAGACCGCCGGCCGGGGCCGGCTGGGGCGGGACTGGAAGAGCGATACCCAGGGCCAGGGCGGCACACTGACTTTCTCGCTGGGCGTTCCCCTGGCGCCCGCCGACTGGTCTGGCCTCTCGCTGGCCGTGGGGCTGGCCGTGGTGCACAGCCTGCACCCGGCCTTGCGCCTCAAATGGCCCAACGACGTCTGGCTGGACGGTCGCAAGTTGGCCGGCATCCTCATCGAGACCGCGGGCGTGGGCGATACGCGCTATGCCGTGATCGGCGTGGGCATCAACCTCAGCCCGCGCGAGGCGACCGATCTGCGTACCCCGCCTGCGGCCTTGCAGGAGCTGCTGCCGGGCGTGCAGGCGCCTGATGTGCTGGGCCAGGTGGTGCCCGTGCTGGTGCGCATGGTGCAGCGGTTTGCCGCGCAGGGGTTCGCGCCGCTGCGCGATGACTTTCACGCGCGTGATCTGCTCAACGGCCAGGAGGTGGTATGCAGCGACGGCACCACCGGAACGGCCCGCGGCGTGGATGCCAGTGGCGCACTGCTGGTGCATACTGCCCGGGGATTGATCACAATTAACAGTGCGGAGGTCAGTGTGCGGCCTGCGCCTGCCGCCTGACCCGACTATGTTGCGTTTGCTTGTCCTGATCTTGCTGTTGGCCAACGGCCTCTTCTTCGCCTGGAGCCAGGGCCTGTTGCGAGCCTATGGCTTTGCGCCGGTGGCCGTGAGCGAGCCGCAGCGCGTGGAGCAGCAGATCAAGCCCGAGGCCATCCAGTTGCTCAACGCCAATGAAATCAAGCGCGTGGAAGCCCAGGTCCAGGCCGACCTTGCTCCCAAGGAATGCCTGCAGGCCGGCCCCTTTGACGACGAGCAGACTGCCGTGCTGCGCAAGGCGCTGGAATCGGGCCTGCCCTCGGGCTCCTGGCAGCTGGAGCAGGGCAAGGTGCCTGCGCACTGGATCATCTACATGGGCAAGTACGCCAGCACCGAGCTGCAGGCCAAGAAGCGCGTCGAGCTGACTGGCATGGGCATCAAGTCCGAGGTGGTGACGGCGCCGGCGCTGGAGATCGGCCTCTCGCTGGGCGGCTTCGAGACCGAGGCGGAGGCCAAGGCCGAGCTGGCCCGCCTGGTGCCCAAGGGCATCCGCACGGCGAAGGTGGTGCAGGAGCGCGAAGAAGGCAGTGCCAGCACACTCAAACTGCCGGCCGTGACCGAGATGCTGCGCAGCAAGATGGGCGAACTCAAGCCCGCGCTGGCCGGCAAGTCCCTCAAGACCTGCACCTGAACCTGGCGCTCAGGCGCTGTCGGGTCGTTGGTGAAAGCGTAGGGTGAAGCTCGCACCCGGCATGGCGGCGCCGGGCTTGGCGTCCTCCACCGAAATGCTGGCGTGGTGCTGGCGCGCAATCTCCAGCACGATGGGCAGGCCCAGGCCTGAGCCGTCGGCTTCATTGCCCAGCGCGCGGTAAAAGGGTTGGAATACCAGCTCGCGCTCGGCCACCGGGATGCCGGGGCCCGAGTCTTCCACCTGCAGCACCAGCGCCTTGCTGAAGGGATCCACCAGCACGCGCGCGGTGATGACGCCGGGCTTCTCGGGGCTGCTGGGGGTGTAGTTGATGGCGTTGTCCACCAGATTGCGCACCATTTCCTTGAGCAGGGTCGGGTTGCCGGGGATGGTGGCGCCGTCGGTGCCGGGCTGCACGCCTTCAAAGCCCAGGTCGATGTGCTTGTCCATGGCGCGCGGCACGCAGTCGCGCACCACGTCCATGGTCAGGCGTGCCAGGTCGCATGGCTGGTGGCTGAGCACGGCGCCGCTGCTCTCGGCGCGTGCCAGCGCCAGCAGCTGGTTCACGGTGTGCGTGGCGCGGATGCTGGAACGGCCAATCTGGCGCAGCGACTGTTTCAGGTCTTCGGCATTGGCGCCTTCGCGCTGGGCCAGGTCGGCCTGCATGCGCAGTCCCGCCAGAGGGGTCTTGAGCTGGTGGGCGGCGTCGGCCAGAAAGCGCTTCTGCGTGGCGATGGAGTCCTTCAGGCGCATCAGCAGGTCGTTCACCGAGGACACCAAGGGCACCACCTCCAGCGGCACGGCTTCCACGTCCAGCGGGCTCAGGTCGTCGGGGCTGCGCGCGCGGATGCGCTCCTCCAGACTGTTGAGTGGCTTGATGGCCTGTACCAGCGCCAGCCAGACCAACAGCACCGCCAGCGGCAGGATGACGAACTGCGGCAGCATCACGCCCTTGACGATCTCGGTGGCCAGTACCGAGCGCTTGTCCATGGTTTCGGCCACCTGCACCAGCGCGGGTCGTCCTTCGGCCAGGTCCAGCCGCACCCAGGTGTAGGCGACCTTGAGGTCGGTACCGCGGTACTCGATGTCGCGCATGCGCACCTCGCCGGGCGTCTGGCGCTCGTCATCGGGCGGCTGGGGCAGGTCTTTCTCGCCGCTCAGGTATTCGCCCTGGCTGCCCAGCACCTGGTAGTACACGGTGTCCACATCGTTCGCGCGCAGCAGTTCGCGCGCGGGCAGGGGCAGGGTGAACTGGGCGCGGTTCTTCTGTACCGTGACGAGCTGGGCCAGCGCGCCCACGTTGTACTCCAGCGCCCGGTCGAAGGGCTTGCCGGCAATGCTCTGCGCCACCAGCCAAGTCAGCACCAGACTAACGGGCCACAGCAGCAGTAGCGGCGTGAGCATCCAGTCCAGGATTTCCCCGAACAAGCTGCGTTGCTCGCGCTGGAAGAGTTTCACGCCAATGTCAGGGCAATTTGCCGCCAGGCCGCCCCAAGGCAAATTAGCCCCCCTGGGGGGCAGCGACCCGCGCAGCGGTGGAGCGTGGGGGTCATACTGTCAAGGGGCAATCTTTTCCAGGCAATAGCCCAGACCGCGCACGGTTGCGATGCGGATGGGGCCCTTCTCGATCTTTTTGCGCAGGCGGTGGATGTAGACCTCGATCGCGTTGTTGCTGACCTCTTCGCCCCATTCGCACAGGCGCTCCACGAGCTGGTCCTTGCTGACCAGGCGTCCTGCGCGTTGCAGCAGCACCTCCAGCAGGCCCAGCTCGCGCGCCGACAGCTCCACCATCTTGCCGTCGATGGTGGCCACGCGGCCGGCCTGGTCGTAGGTCAAGGGGCCGTGCTTGATGCTGGCGGAGGTGGCGCCCATGCCGCGGCGCACCAGGGCGCGCACACGGGCTTCCAGTTCCTGCAGGCTGAAGGGTTTGGCCATGTAGTCGTCGGCGCCATAGTCCAGACCCTTGACGCGCTCGTCCACGCTGTCGGCCGCGGTGAGGATGAGCACGGGCAGCGAGGAGCCGCGCGCGCGCAGCTTCTTCAGCACCTCCAGCCCATGGAGCTTGGGCAGGCCCAGGTCCAGGATCAGCAGGTCGAACTCGGTGTTGGTCATCAGGGCCGCGTCGGCCTCGGTGCCACTGGCCACATGGTCTACCGCCGCGCCGGCGCTGCGCAGGGCGCGCAGCAGGCCATCGGCCAGTACCTGGTCATCTTCGGCAATCAGTATTCGCATGGCGGTCTCCGTGTGGTGTTATTGGCTGCGCCTTTGGTCCATTCTAGGCCGCCACCTTGTCGGCGGACTTACTGGCCGCCCGCCGTCTATTGCCCGCCATAGGCCTCCAGCCCCAGTGTGATGACGGTGGCCACTTCCGGGCTGACGGCCTCATGCAACTCTGCCTCGGCCTGCTGGACGGCATCCTGGTAGGCCGCGAGCCAGGCAAGGCCGGTGGTGGTGAACTGCACGCGCCGGGCGCGTGCGTCGCCAGGGTCTTCGGCCCGCTCCACCATGCCCCAGGCCTCGCACTGGGTCACCAGCGTGCCCATGGCCTGCTTGGTCATGCCGGCGCGCTGTGCCAGGTCGGTCAGACGCGAGCCTTCCACCGCCAGATGCCGCGTGATGTGAATGTGCGCCGCGCCCACCTGCCCGCGTCCGGCCAGGTTGGAGAGGCCCAGCGGCACACCGGGGTGGCGCGCCATGAGCGCCAGCACGCGTGCATCAAAGCGCTCCAGCGCCAGGCGCAGCCAATGCCCCAGGTGGTTCTGGCGCCAGGTGTCGGCGGCGTGCAGGGGGAGATCGGGCATGGCGCAAATAGTAAAGCAAACTGACTAAAAAATGTATTTACGCCACGCAAGAAGCGCGCTTAAACTACTGTTCAAGTATCCAGCCTGTTGTTAAATCCAGATGGCATGCGTCATACCAACCTATTGATTTTCAAGGAGATTTCTCATGGATGCACCCGTCAAGAACCCGAACAACACGAACGGCGCCAACAGCGAAAAAGCCAAGGCCTTGCAGGCCGCGCTGGCCCAGATCGAAAAGCAGTTCGGCAAGGGCACCATCATGCGTCTGGGCGAAGGCGAGGCCATCGAGGACATCCAGGTTGTCTCCACCGGTTCCCTGGGCTTGGACATCGCGCTGGGCGTAGGCGGTCTGCCACGCGGCCGTGTGGTCGAAATCTACGGCCCGGAATCCTCCGGCAAGACCACGCTGACGCTGCAGGTCATCGCCCAGATGCAAAAGCTCGGCGGCACCTGCGCCTTTGTCGACGCCGAACACGCGCTGGACGTGCAGTACGCCCAAAAGCTGGGTGTGAACCTTCCCGACCTGCTGATCTCCCAGCCCGACACCGGTGAACAGGCCCTCGAAATCGTCGACAGCCTGGTGCGCTCCGGCGCGGTCGACCTGATCATCGTGGACTCGGTGGCTGCTTTGACCCCCAAGGCTGAACTGGAAGGCGAAATGGGCGACAGCCTGCCCGGGCTGCAGGCCCGCCTGATGAGTCAGGCGCTGCGCAAACTCACCGCCCACATCAAGAAGACCAACTGCATGGTCATCTTCATCAACCAGATCCGCATGAAGATCGGTGTGATGTTCGGCAGCCCCGAAACCACCACTGGCGGCAACGCGCTGAAGTTCTACGCCTCCGTCCGCCTGGACATCCGCCGCACCGGCACCATCAAGAAGGGCGAAGACGCGATCGGCAACGAAACCAAGGTCAAGGTGGTCAAGAACAAGGTCAGCCCCCCGTTCAAGACGGCGGAGTTCGACATCCTGTTCGGCGAAGGCATCAGCCGCCACGGTGAAATCATCGACATGGGCGTCAATGCCGGTATCCTGGAGAAGTCTGGCGCCTGGTACGCCTACAACGGCGAGAAGATCGGGCAGGGCCGTGACAACGCCCGCGAATTCCTGCGCGAGAACCCCGACCTGTCGGTCGAGATCGAGAACAAGGTGCGTGCCGGTTTGGGCATCCCGCTGCTGCCCGTGGCCGAACCCGAGGCGAAAGCCAAGGGCAAGAAGGCTGACAAGGCCGACAAGAGCGAATAATGCAGAAAATGCCCGCAGAGGCCATGGACAGTGCGCAAACAGCTCCTGAAAAAAGAGCAAAGCCGGCACTCTCCCTGACCGGTCGGGCGCTGCGTCTGCTGAGTTCCCGCGAGCATTCGCGCGCCGAATTGGAGCGCAAGCTGGCCCCCCATGCGGAAGAGCCCGGGGCCCTGGACAAGGTGCTGGACAGCTTGCAGGCCAAGGGCTTCATCAACGAGACGCGGGTGCTGGAGTCGCTGGTACACCGCCGTGCGGGCAAGCTGGGGGCGTCCCGCATCAAGCAGGAGCTGCAAGCCAAGGGCCTGGCGCCCGAGGCGGTGGCCGATGCAGTGGACGCCCTGCGCGCCACCGAGCTGGAGCGCGCCAGCGAGATCTGGCGCAAGAAGTTTGGCCGCCAGCCTGCCGATGCGGCCGAGCGCGGCAAGCAGATGCGCTTTCTGGCCAGCCGCGGCTTCGGCGGCGACACCATCCGCAAGGTGGTGTCGAGTAGTGAAGACGACTAAAGCCTACAGACCCAGCATCAACTGCAAGTTCTGCACGGCCGCGCCGCTCGCACCCTTGCCCAGGTTGTCCAGGCGGGCCACCAGCACTGCATGGGCAAAGCCATCCTTGGCGGCATCATTCGCAAACACGCGCAGTTCCAGCTTGTTGGTGTCGGCCAGCGCGGCCGCATCCAGCTTGAGGTCGGGCGTGACAGGCTCCACAGTCACCCAGGTGCTGCCCGCGTAGTGCTTGGCCAGCGCATCGTGCAGGGCCTGGGCCGTGGGGTGGCCGGGCAGGGTGTCCAGATGCAGGGGCAACTGCACCAGCATGCCCTGCTTGAAGTTGCCCACCGAGGGTACGAACAGCGGGCGGCGAGTCAGGCTCGTGTACTTCATGATTTCTGGGATGTGCTTGTGCTTGAGGCCCAGGGCATAGAGCTCGTAGGGCGCTGCCGAGCCTTGCTCATAGGCTTCGATCATGGTGCGCCCGCCGCCGGAATAGCCGCTGACAGATGGCAAGGCGACGGGGAAGTCCGCCGGTAACAGGCCCGCATCGACCAGCGGGCGGATCAGCGCAATCGCGCCGGTGGCGTAGCAGCCAGGGTTGCTGACGCGGCGGGCGTTGATCACCGCGTCGCGCTGGCCGGCGGCCAGTTCGGGGAAGCCGTAGACCCAGCCGGCGGCCGTACGGTGCGCCGTGGAGGCGTCGATGATGCGCGGGCCGGGGCGGCCGGTTTCCTTTTCCAGTCCGTCGACCATGGCCACGGTTTCCAGCGCAGCGTCGTCATGCAGGCACAGCACCACCAGATCGGCCTGCGCCACCAAGGCGCGCTTGGCCTGCGGGTCCTTGCGCAGGGCGGGGTCAATGCTGATGAGTTCGATGCCGGCCATGCCCTGCAGGCGCTCGCGGATCTGCAGTCCGGTGGTGCCGGCTTCGCCATCAATAAAGATCTTTTTCATGGGGTGTGTCATTCGTCAACAGGGCTGAAAACAGGTGCATTTACCACAGTGGCCTACCCGCGGGCCCGCATGGGCTGCAAGCCACGCACAAGTATTGTGCATTGCACCATGATACAGTTCGAGGTTGATGTGTCCAGTGCCATGCGCCTCGCACTGTCGTTGTGCGGCATGGTGAAAATTGTCCAGTCCAGAGAGAGACGTCATGAAGATTCACGAATACCAAGGCAAGGAAATCTTGCGCCAATTCGGTGTGCCGGTGCCCCGCGGCATCCCCGCTTTCACCGTTCAAGAAGCGGTGGAAGCCGCCCAGAAGCTGGGCGGCCCCGTGTGGGTCGTCAAGGCCCAGATCCACGCCGGTGGCCGTGGCAAGGGCGGCGGCGTGAAGGTGGCCAAGTCCATTGACGACGTGAAGGCTCGCGCCTCTGAAATCCTGGGCATGCAGCTCAAGACGCACCAGACCGGCCCCGAAGGCCAGAAGGTCCGCCGCCTCTACATCGAAGACGGCGCCGACATCAAGAACGAACTGTACGTGTCCCTGGTGACCGACCGTGCCACCCAGAAAGTGGCCTTCATCGCTTCCAGCGAAGGCGGCATGGACATCGAGGAAGTGGCCCACTCCACGCCCGAGAAGATCATCACCGAGTACATCGATCCGCTGACCGGCATCACCGCCGAGCAGTCCAAGAAGATTGCTGCGGCCATCGGCCTGAGCGGCGGTTCCGTGGACCAGGCCGTGGACCTGTTTGCCAAGCTGTACAAGTGCTACATGGACACCGACGCGTCCCTGGTGGAAATCAACCCCCTGAACTGCGATTCCAAGGGCAACCTGATCGCCCTGGACGCCAAGTTCAACTTTGACTCCAACGCCCTGTTCCGCCACCCCGAAATCGTGGCCTACCGCGATCTGGACGAAGAAGATGCGGCCGAAGTGGAGGCTTCCAAGTTCGACCTGGCGTACATCTCCCTGGACGGCAACATCGGCTGCCTGGTGAACGGTGCCGGTCTGGCCATGGCCACCATGGACACCATCAAGCTGTTCGGCGCCGAACCCGCCAACTTCCTGGACGTGGGTGGCGGTGCCACCCCCGAGAAGGTGACCGAAGCCTTCAAGATCATGCTGAAGAACGAGAAGGTCAAGGCCATTCTGGTCAACATCTTCGGCGGCATCATGAAGTGCGACACCATTGCCACCGGCGTGATCACTGCTTGCAAGGCCGTGAACCTGTCCGTGCCGCTGGTGGTGCGCATGAAGGGCACCAACGAAGAGCTGGGCAAGAAGATGCTGGCCGAGTCCGGTCTGCCCATCATCAGCGCCGACACCATGGCCGAAGCCGCCCAAGCCGTCGTCGCAGCCGTCAAGTAAGCCCCGGAGTACACCCCATGTCTATCTTCATCAACAAAGACACCAAAGTCATCACCCAGGGCATTACCGGCAAGACCGGCCAGTTCCACACGGAAAAGTGCCAGGAATACGCAAACGGCAAGAACTGCTTCGTGGCGGGCGTGAACCCCAAGAAGGCCGGCGAGTCCATCTTCAACATCCCGATCTACTCGTCCGTCAAGGAAGCTGCTGGCCAGACCGGCGCGACCGTGTCGGTGATCTATGTACCGCCCGCAGGCGCTGCTGCTGCGATCTGGGAAGCTGTGGAAGCCGATCTGGACCTGGCCATCTGCATTACCGAAGGCATTCCGGTCAAGGACATGCTGGAAGTGCGCAACAAGATGAAGGCCAAGGAAGCTGCCGGCGGCAAGAAGACGCTGCTGCTGGGCCCCAATTGCCCCGGCCTGATCACGCCTGACGAAATCAAAATCGGCATCATGCCCGGTCACATCCACCGCAAGGGTCGTATTGGCGTGGTGTCCCGTTCCGGTACGCTGACCTACGAAGCCGTGGCGCAACTGACCGAAATTGGTCTGGGCCAGTCGTCTGCCGTGGGCATTGGTGGCGATCCCATCAATGGTCTGAAGCATATCGACGTGATGAAGGCCTTCAACGATGATCCCGATACCGACGCGGTCATCATGATTGGCGAAATCGGTGGACCTGATGAAGCCGAAGCTGCCCGTTGGTGCAAGCTCAACATGAAGAAGCCTATCGTGGGGTTCATCGCTGGTGTCACTGCCCCTCCCGGAAAGCGCATGGGCCATGCCGGCGCGCTGATCTCCGGCGGTGCTGACACTGCGGATGCCAAGCTGGCTGTGATGGAAGAGTGCGGCTTCAAGGTCACGCGCAATCCGTCCGAAATGGCCAAGCTGCTCAAGGCCATGCTGTAAAGCTGGAGAGGGGGTCAGCGTTTGACCTACTTACAAGCCGGATGTCCTGCGGGACAATCCGGCTTTCGCATTTCGGGGTGAAGCACCCGTACAAGGATTACCGTGGAAGAATTTCTCACAGCACATTTCTGGATTGCCGTCGGTCAGATCATCATGATCGACATCCTGTTGGGGGGCGACAACGCCGTCGTGATCGCGCTGGCATGTCGCAAGCTGCCCGCAAACCAGCGCCTCAAGGGCATTTTGTGGGGCACGGTCGGTGCCATCGTGCTGCGCGTGGTGCTGATCGCCTTTGCGCTGACGCTGTTGCAGGTGCCCTTCCTCAAGCTGGTGGGCGCTGCCCTGCTGCTGTGGATTGGCGTGAAGCTGCTGGCCCCTGGTGACGAGGACGAGCACTCCAACATCGAAGGCAGCGACAAGCTGTGGGCGGCCGTGAAGACGGTCATCGTGGCCGATCTGGTGATGAGCGTGGACAACGTGATCGCGATTGCCGGTGCCGCCACGGGCGCGGGCAGCAACCACCAGTTGCCCCTGGTCATCTTTGGCCTGCTGGTGAGCATCCCCATCATCATCTGGGGTAGCCAGCTGGTGCTCAAGCTCATGGACCGTTTCCCCATCATCATCACCGTCGGTGGCATGCTGCTGGGCTGGATTGCCGGCACCATGGCACTGAGTGATCCGGCCGTGACTGACTACCTGCCCCAGACACAGGTCTGGAAATACGCAATGGGCGTCGCGGGAGCCCTGTTTGTTTACGGCGTCGGTTTCCTCAGCCGCAAGCGCGCCCTTGCTGCGGAATAAATAGCAGCTCCGCTTATCGCCCAAGCCCTCCGCTCATCAAAAAAGCGGAAGCGGCAAGCGCATACCGCCTTGTGAAGGGGGGTACTGTCTGATACTGTTACAACTTTACAATCCCCTGGGGTCAGGGGATTGTTGTTTGTATGTGGTCAGTGCGCACTGGCCATTCTCTGGGCAAGGGGTGGCGAGTGGCGAAACGTTCTTCAAAAGCACAGAACTTCTGGCGTGCTGACTGGTTTGCAGGCATTGCCGTTGTGCTGGCTGCCGTGTTGCTGCACTTGGGCACGGACTTTGTGGGCACGCTGGAGCGTCGCTTTTACGATTTCGCCAGCACCACCACTTCGCGCCAACCCTCGGACCGTATTGCCGTCATCGCCATCGATGACCAGAGTATCGCTAATATTGGTCGTTGGCCCTGGCCGCGCGATGTGCATGCCAAGCTGATTGACCAACTGGCGGCGGCCAAGGCCAAAACCATCGCCCACACGGCCTTCTTCTTCGAGCCCCAGGTGGACCCCGGCCTGCAGTTCATCCGCAAGATGAAGACGGCGGTCGAAACCCAGGGCGAAGGCGGCGCCAACCCGCAACTGGCCCAGCTGATTGCCGAAGCCGAACAGGCGCTGGACACCGACGCCAAGCTCGCCAGCAGCCTGCAGGCGGCCGGCAATGTGCTGCTGCCTTCGGTGTATTTACTGGGCGAGCCGCAGGGGCGCCCTGACGAGCCACTGCCGGCCTATGCAGCAAAGAGCGCCGTCGACGAAAACGGAAGTTTCTCCATCCTGGCGCAGCGCGGCCAGCAGCCGCTGGAAGCCTTGGGTAAATCGGCCGCCGGTGTGGGCCATCTGAACCAGTTCCCCGATGTGGACGGTGCGGTGCGCCAGGAGCCGCTGCTGGTGAATTACTATGGCAAGGCGATTCCCTCCATGGCCTTGCTCGCGGCAGTGAACAGCCTGAACCTGGGCCCGGCCGATATCCGCCTGAACCCGGGCGAGTCGGTGCAGATCGGCCGCCTCAAGGTCAAAACCGATGAGGTGGCGCTGATGCTGCCCCAGTTCTACAAGGGCCGCGACGGCAAGCCGGCGTTTGCGGTGGATTCCTTCTACGACGTACTGTCGGGCAAGATTCCCGCTAGCAAGTACGCCGACAAGATCGTCATCATCGGCGCCACGGCCGCCGGTGTGGGTGTGCAGTTCCCGGTGCCGGGTTATGCCTCGCTGTCCCCGGCCGAGACGATTGCCCACATCACCTCCAGCATCCTCAGCGAGCACTTCATCGTGCAGCCGACCTGGGGAATCTGGGCCAGTCTGGCGGCGTTTTTGCTGGTGGCGGCCTATATCGTCTGGGCGCTGCCACGCCTGAGCGCGGGCTCGGCAGCCGCGGTGACGCTGGGCGCCTTTGTAGTCCTGCTGGTGCTGGAGTTTGGTTTGCTGGCCGGTGGCGCGACCTGGATCAAGCTGGTGTTCCCCGCGGCGGTGCTGGTGCTGGGCCATCTGGCGCTGACGACCAAGCGCTTCCTCATGACCGAGGCCGGTAAGGTGAAGGCCGACGAGGAGTCGGCCGAGACCAACCGCATGATGGGCCTGGCGCTGCAGGGCCAGGGCCAGCTGGATATGGCGTTCGACCGCTTCCGCCGCGTGCCGCTTAACGACGCCGTGATGGGCAATCTCTACAACCTGGCGCTGGACTTCGAGCGCAAGCGCCAGTTCAACAAGGCCGAGGCCGTCTACGAGCATATGGCGGCTTTCGACCCTGGCTACAAGGACATCAAGACCAAGCTGAGCCGGGCCAAGAACCTGTCGGAGACGGTGATTCTGGGCAGCGGTGGCCACCCCGGCGGCACCATGCTGCTGGATGGTGGCGCTGTCGAGAAGCCCATGTTGGGTCGCTACCAGGTGGAGAAAGAGTTGGGCAAGGGCGCCATGGGCGTGGTCTACCTGGGCAAGGATCCCAAGATTGGCCGTGTGGTGGCGATCAAGACCATGGCTTTGAGTCAGGAGTTTGCCGGCGAAGAGCTGACCGATGCGCGCGAGCGCTTCTTCCGCGAGGCGGAGACGGCCGGGCGCCTGCAGCACCAGAACATTGTGACCATCTTCGACGCAGGCGAGGAGCATGACTTGGCCTATATCGCCATGGAATTTCTCAAGGGCCGCGACCTGGTCGAGTTCTGCAAGGGCGACAACCTGCTGCCGGTGCCCTTGGTGGCCAGCATCGTGGCGCGTGTGGCCGAGGCACTGGCCTATGCGCACAAGCAGATGGTGGTGCACCGTGACATCAAGCCGGCCAACATCATGTACGAGCGCGAGAGTGACACCGTCAAGGTGACCGACTTTGGTATCGCGCGTATCACTGATTCGAGCAAGACCAAGACCGGCCTGGTGCTGGGAACGCCCAGCTTCATGTCGCCCGAGCAACTGGCTGGCAAGAAGGTCGATGGCCGCTCCGACCTGTACTCGCTGGGCGTGATGCTGTTCCAGCTCGTGACCGGCGTGCTGCCCTTCCGTGGGGACTCCATGGCCGAGCTGATGTACAAGATTGCCAACGAGGAGGCGCCGGATATCCGCGTGATTCGCCCCGAGCTGTCCGAGGAGCTGGCGCGTATCGTGGCGCTGATGCTGCACAAGCGCCCCGAGCTGCGTTACCAGGATGGCACCCAGGTGGCACAGGACTTGCGCGCCACATTGGCGGACGGTGCGGAGTTAACCCAGGCCAGCAAGCCCGTGGCTGCGGCCCAGGATTTCACAGCGACCAACCCCAGTGCCGCTGTCTATGAACGTACCCAGGCGCAGAGCGCCCAGCCAGCCGCACCGTCGGCTGCTGCGGATTCCACTGATATCGAAATTTGACCGTGTCCATGATGTACCAGTTTTTTGCGCAAACCGATCCGGGCCGGGCCAGGGACAACAACGAGGATTCGGTGGCGTTTGAGGAAAGCGCCAGATTGGCCGTGCTGGCCGATGGCATGGGTGGTTACAACGCCGGCGAGATTGCCAGTGGCATGGCCACGGCCTTCATCAAGTCCGAACTGAGTCGCTGGTTGCTGGAGGCCGGCTCGGCCGCCCAGGCGAAAGAGGTGCGGCGCGCCATGGAGATTTGCGTGGACAACGCCAATCTGGCGATCTACAACTCGGCCAATTCCAATACGGCCTATGCTGGCATGGGTACGACTCTGGTGGTGGGGGTGTTCCGCGAGGACCGCCTGTTGCTGGGCCATATTGGTGATTCGCGCTGCTACCGCCTGCGTGCCGGGGTGCTGAGCCAGATCACCAAGGACCATTCCTTGCTGCAGGAGCAAATGGACGCCGGCCTTATTTCACCCGAACAGGCTGCCAATTCCTCCATCAAGAACTTGGTGACGCGCGCGCTGGGCGTTGAAGAGACGGTAGCGCTGGATGTCAATGAGCATATTGTCGAGGCCGGTGATCTGTATCTTATGTGCTCAGATGGGCTGTCCGATATGGTTGCTGACGAAGTAATCGCTAGAATCGCAAGCGAGGACGCGGAGCTGGACCAGAAAGCCCAGGCCTTGGTGGCTGAGGCCAATGACAATGGCGGGCGCGACAATATATCGGTGCTGATGGTCTCGGTGAGCGAGGCGGCTGAGCGCAGAGGCTTGTTTGCCAGGCTGCTAGGGAAGTAGAGTACTTAGATTTTCCACAAACCAAATACAGGAAAAGGAGTCGATCATGCCGAAGATGATCGTTTCGATCGATGAGGTCGTGATCAAGGAAGTTCAGCTGACCAAGGACCGCACCACCTTGGGTCGCCGTCCCTATAACGATATCGTGATTGACAACTTGGCCGTGAGCGGCGAGCACGCCGTTTTGCTCATGACCGGTGGCGAGGTGTTTCTGGAAGACCTCAACAGCACCAACGGCACCTATATCAATGGCAAGGCCGTCAAGAAGCAGCAGCTGCAGAATGGCGACGGCATCGAGATCGGCAAGTACAAGATCAAGTTTGTCGGCGACGGCGTGGCCGACAACTTCGACAAGACGATGGTGGTCAAGGCCCGTCCCACCGCGGCGCCGCAAAGTGCCCCCCCTTCGGGTTACCCCACGTCCGCTGGCGACTCCATGGGGCTGGGCGCCTTCCATGCCGCCATCAAGGTGTTGTCGGGCGCCGCTTCGGGCCGTGAAGTACCCCTGACCAAGGTAGTGACCACGATTGGCAAGCCCGGTGTGGCCGTGGCAGCCATCACGCGCCGCCAGCATGGCTATGTGGTGCACCACGTCGAAGGCGCCGGCAACCCGACGCTGAATGGATCACCCATCGGTTCGGAACCTATCTCTCTGAAGAACGGAGATCTGGTGGAGCTTGCTGGAACGCAGATGCAGTTTGTGCAGACCTGAGCGTCTGTTCCGGCAGTCCTGACTGTCATCCTCCACTGCCGCGAGAAGCGGGGCGTCCATGAAATCCATTGTTAAACACTGGCGTCGTATTGCGGTCACGCTGATACCGGTGGTGCTTGCACTGCTGCATGCGGTGGGCGTTGTGCGTATCGGCGTGCTGCAGCGCCTCGATGACATCATTTATGACGCGCGTCTGCAGGCAACTATGCCCAAGACCATGGATGACCGCGTCGTCATCATCGACATTGACGAAAAAAGCTTGGCCGATCTTGGCCGCTGGCCTTGGGGGCGCAACAAGCTGGCTGATTTGGTCAATACCCTGTTTCAGGACCAGCAGATCGCGATCCTGGGCTTTGACGTGGTGTTTGCCGAGGCCGATGAGAGCTCAGGCCTGACCCGGTTGGGCCAGCTTGCTCGCAACGAGCTCAAGGACTACCCGGCCTTTTCCGAACGCCTTAAGCAGCTGCAGCCTGAACTGGATTTCGATGCGATCTTTGCTGCCGCACTGGCGAACCGCCCCGTGGTCATGGGCTATTACCTCAGCAGTGACAAGGATGGCCGCTCCAACGGCGTGCTCCCTGCGCCCGTGCTGCGTCCAGAGGCCCTGCAGGGTCGGCAGATACGTGCCACTTCCTGGACCGGCTATGGCTCCAACATCGAGCAGTTGGCCAAGGCTGCTCCCATGGCCGGCTTCTTCAACTCCATCACCGACGGCGACGGCGTGGTGCGCTCGCTGCCACTGCTGGCGGAGTACAAGGGGGAGTACTACGAATCTATTGCACTCTCCATGTTCCGTGTGATTGCTGGCATGCCCAGCGTGGCGCCAGGCTTCTCCAACGAGCGTTTTCTGGCCAAGAACTACCAGGGCATGGATCGGGTCCTGCTCAAACAGGGCGACAAGGCGCTGGCGATTCCGGTGGACGAGCGCGTCGCTACCCTGGTGCCTTACCGCGGCAAGGGCGGAGTCAATGGCGGTTCCTTCCGTTATATCTCGGCCTCCGATATCGTGAAAAAGAAGCTGCCTGCAGGAAGTCTGAAAGGCAAAGTGGTGCTGCTGGGCACTACAGCGCCAGGCCTGCTGGACTTGCGCGTGACGCCCGTGGGCGAGACCTATCCCGGGGTGGAGACGCACGCCAACATCATCTCGGCATTGTTGGACGGCAATATGCTGGTGCGGCCAGACTATGCGGTGGGCTATGAGGTGGTGATCGTGCTGCTGGCCGGTCTGGTGCTGGCGTTTGGTTTACCCCTGTTGTCTGCGCCGCGCGCGGTGCTGCTCAGTGTGCTGGCGCTGGCCGTCTTGCTGGGCATGAACCTCTGGCTCTATCTGGGCTATGGTCTGGTGCTGCCGCTGGCCTCGGTGCTGGCCATGGTGGTTGCAGCCTTTGGCCTGAACATGAGCTATGGCTATTTCGTTGAAAGCCGCTCTAAGCGCGAGTTGGCCAATCTGTTCGGCACTTACGTGCCGCCCGAATTGGTCGATGAAATGCTCAAAGACCCCGATAGCTACAACATGCAGGCGACCAACCGGGAGCTGACCGTCATGTTCTGCGATATGCGGGGCTTCACCAAGATGTCGGAACAGATGGAACCGACCCAACTGCAGGCGCTGCTGACCGGTGTGTTCAGCCGTCTGACCACCCTAATTCGGGCCAACCGAGGGACCATCGACAAGTATATGGGTGACTGCGTGATGGCTTTCTGGGGTGCGCCCGTGGAGACCTCGGATCACGCGCATCTGGCCGTGAAATCGGCCATGGAAATGGCCAACGCCGTGCGCGAGATCAACGCCGAGCACCGCGCCCAGGGGCTACCGGAAATCGGCATCGGCATCGGCCTGAACACCGGCACTATGTGCGTAGGCGACATGGGTTCCAACATTCGGCGCAGCTACACCGTGATCGGTGACGCCGTGAACCTGGGCTCGCGCCTGGAGGGGCTGTCCAAGGTCTATGGCATAGATATCGTGGTCAGCGAGACTACGCGCAAGCTGGCGCCGGATTTCGCCTGGCAGGAGCTCGACAAGGTGCGCGTCAAGGGCAAGGAGCAGGCCGTCTCCATCCATTGGCCCATGGCGCCGGCCGGGCGCATCAGCAGCGAAGTGGCAGAGGAGGTCAAGACTTGGGCCGCCTTCCTGCGCGTCTATCGGGCGCAGAACTGGGACCAGGCGGATGTGTTCCTGCTCAATTTAATGCGCATGAATGCCAAAAAATACCTTTACCAGCTGTATTCTGAAAGAGTAGCCTCCATGCGCTTGCTCCCCTTCGATCCTGAATGGGACGGCGCCACCAATTTCGAGACCAAATAAGGCCACACGTGAAAGTCCGAGTCCTGGGGTGTTCCGGCGCAATCGCCCGCGATTGCCGGACCACCTCCTTTCTGATCGATGGAGAGGTGCTGATTGACGCCGGTACAGGCGTGGGCGACCTTACCCTTCAGGAAATGGCTCGGATCGACTCCGTCTTTCTGACCCACTCGCATTTGGACCATGTGGCGGCCCTGCCCCTGATGGTGGATGCCGTGGCCTCGCAGCGCAGCCGCCCACTGGACATCTATGCGCTGCACGGCACGATTGCCGCGCTCAAGGCGCATATCTTCAACGACGTTATCTGGCCCGACTTCTCGCGCATCCCCAGTCTGCATTCCCCCTTCGTCCGCTTTATCGAGGTGACGCTGGGGCAGCAGGTGCAACTGGCAGGCAAGACCATTGAAGTGCTTCCTGCCACGCACACGGTGCCCGCAGCCGGGTATGCAGTGCATGCGGGTGGCGGCAACTGGGTGTTCACCGGCGACACCGAGCGCAATCCGGCGCTGTGGCGGCGCATCAATCAGATGCGCGTATCCATGCTCGTAATCGAGACGGCCTTTAGCAACCGGGAAAAGGAATTGGCGCGCAAAAGCTTGCATCTTTCGCCGCAGTCCCTCTCGGAAGAGCTCGACTGTATTCCCAAGGGTGTGCGTTTCCCCATTTTTATCACCCATACCAAGCCCGCCGAAACCGAACTCATCATGGCCGAGATACAACGCTTCGACCAAACGCAGCCCTTCGGCCCGGACGTCACCCATGACATACGCTGGCTGCGCGCGGGACAGGAGTTCGAGATATGAGTACCGTCATTCCGCCAGTTGGCGCGGAACAGGCTTTCTTTGAATCGCAGAAACTGCCCTCGCGCAAGCGTGGCATGACCTTTGAGGCTTTGTTTTACCGGCAGCTGCATCAGGTCACAGCGCGCATCCACGAGACCGAAAACCTCGAGCAGATCATGCTGGAGACCAGCCAAGAAATCTGCAAGTTGCTCAATGCGGACCGTCTGACCTTGTACGCGGTTAGCGAAGACCAAGGCTCGATTGTTTCAAAGATCAAAACTGGTCTCAACAGCAGCCGTGACCTCAAACTACCGATCTCCCCGCAAAGCCTGGCCGGTTATGCCGCCTACAGCAAGGCGCCGCTGAATCTGCCCGATGTATATGACGAGGAGGCACTAAAGCGTATTCATCCCTCGCTCTCCTTCCTTAAGGAGGTGGACAAACGTTCGGGCTACCGCACCAAGCAAATGCTGGTTGCGCCCATCCTGGATGGCAACATCCTGCATGGCGTCTTGCAGGTCATCAACAATAAGAACGACGAACCGTTTGGCGACCTCGAAGTCGATGGCGTGACTGAGCTGTGCAAGACGCTGGCCACGGCGATCCGGCAACGCCTTAAGAAAACCGACGTTGCTGCAAGCGTGAAGAAGGCCAGCAAGTTTGACAGCCTGGTGGCGGATGGTTTGTTGACGGAGCAGGAGCTGCGTACCTGCATTGAAGAGGCGCGTGCCGAAGGGCATTCCATCGAGTCGGCATTGACGTCATCCTTTGGCATCAGCGCCGCCTTGATCGGAGCTGCTTTGGGTAAGTTTTTTGGCGTGGCCTACGAGCCTTTCAACGCGGGCCGCATACGCTCCGAGATGCTGCATGGCGCGCTCAAGAAAGAGTTCATCGCAGAGCAGGGCTGGATTCCGCTGGAAGAGTCCCCCGAAGGGCTGGTCATCATGTGCCTGGATCCGGAGGCGGTCCGTGGGTCACGCGTGGTTCCGCAGGTGTTCCCGCGTGCTAACAAGTTTTCCTACCGTGTCACCACCCAGGCCGAATTCAAGGAAACCGCGACGCAGCTGTTTGGCGCCACGGCCGATGGAAGCACCATCGACCAACTGCTGGCCGATATGGATGGTGCTCCCATAGACGACGGCACCAACGACGAGTCTCTTGAGTCCGCTGCGGCGGACAACGAACTCGTCAAGTTTGTTAACAAGGTCATCATCGACGCCTATAACCAGAAGGTCTCCGACATTCACATCGAGCCCATGCCCGGTAAGCTCAAGACCGGCATCCGCTTTCGCATTGACGGCAGCCTGGTGCCCTATGTGGAAGTCCCGGCGCACTTCCGCCAGGCCATGGTCACGCGCCTTAAGATCATGTGTGACCTTGACATCTCCGAGCGCCGCAAGCCGCAGGACGGAAAAATCAAGTTCAAGAAGTACGGGCCGCTCGATATCGAATTGCGCGTCGCCACCATCCCCTCAGCGGGCGGGGTGGAAGATGTAGTCATGCGGATTTTGGCCGCTGGCGAACCCATACCGCTGGAAAAGCTGGGTCTGACGCCGCACAACAAGGCGCGGTTGGAGTCCACGGTCAGCAAACCCTATGGTCTCTTCTATGTCTGCGGCCCCACCGGCTCCGGTAAGACCACCACGCTGCACTCGATCCTCAAATTCCTTAATACGCCGGACACCAAGATCTGGACTGCCGAGGACCCGGTGGAAATTACCCAGAAGGGATTGCGGCAAGTTCAGATCAACAAAAAGGCCGGGATTGACTTCGCACTGGTCATGCGGGCTTTTCTGCGTGCAGACCCCGACATCATCATGGTGGGTGAATCGCGCGATAAGGAAACCGTGTCTATGGGCGTTGAGGCCTCGCTGACCGGCCACATGGTGTTCTCCACCCTACATACCAACTCCGCGCCTGAGTCCATTACGCGGTTGCTTGACATGGGCATGGATCCTTTCAACTTCGCGGACGCCCTGCTGGGCATCCTCGCCCAGCGTCTCGCCAAGAAGCTCTGCGATTGCAAGCAATCCTATACCCCAGACGCCGAAGAGTTGCGACTATTTGCCGCTGAGTACGCAGAAGAATTGCGTCACTCCCAGGCGTGGAAGGCCGACTACGCCGGTGAGTCTCAGAAAATGGTCGCCCAATGGCAGAAAACCTACGGCGACGGCGGTCAGCTCAAACTCTACAAGGCCGTGGGCTGCGACAAATGCAATGGCTCTGGCTACAAGGGTCGAGTCGGTCTGCATGAACTTATGGTTGCCGATGATGGCGTCAAGAAGCTGATCCAGGAGCGTGCTCGCGTTGCCGAACTGTTCTCAGCCGCAGTAGAAGGTGGCATGCGCACCCTCAAGATGGATGGGATGGAGAAGGTGATGATGGGGCTGACCGACCTCAAGATGGTCAGACAGGTTTGTATTAAGTGACAAAAATGTTCGTTTGACGCTTTTCTGGGTGTGTCAGCCGTACAAAAAGGGCTATGTTCAAGCTTTGCAGCTCTGTTTCTAGCTGGCACGAAGCCTGCTGTATTTGAACCCTCTTATTTTCTGGAGGTTTTATGAAGCGTTCTATTCAAAAGGGTTTTACCCTCATCGAACTGATGATCGTGGTTGCTATCATCGGTATCTTGGCTGCCGTGGCTCTGCCTGCATACCAAGACTACACTGTGCGTGCTCGCGTTTCTGAAGTTATGCTCGCTGCGTCGTCGGGCCGTACTGCCGTTGCTGAAGTGGCTCAAGTTAATGGCTCTATGCCTTTGACGGGTAGCTTCACAATTCAGTCTCAAAACTCTACTTATGTATCAAGCGTTGTTTATGCTCAAACAGACGCTTCCACCGCTACAGTGACTGCGACTGCCAAGGGTGATGCCAAGATTAGCAACTCTACGATTGTTTTGACTGGTGCCTTGTCTAGCAATGGACAGGTTACTTGGACTTGTGCTGGGACTATCGACGCAAAGTATCGTCCAGCAAGCTGCAAATAACTTACCGATTTTAAATGAAGGGCCCTGCGGGGCCCTTTTGTTATTCTGGTAAATCATATATGAAGTCAGACCCGATTGTTCTACCAACGCTATCGTTGGTTTGTTGGGCAGTTTTATTGTCATTGGGTTGGCTCATTCCAAATCATTATTTGCCGTGGACAACATTTCACACCGATGCTTGGGTAGCCGTGAGCCTGTGGATAGGGATGGCCGCGATCCTGTATCGTGCACGTAACTTGGTGCAATGGAACATGCTCGGCATAGTGTCATTCGCTACCGTATTGTTGCCATGGATACAGTGGGTTGCGGGTCAAATATTTTTTTTTGGGCAGGCGTGGATATCTTCGACTTATCTGTTGGGTTTTCTGCTTGCAATGCAACTGGGTCAGCGTTGGGAGGCGATGGTCTCGGGACAATTGCTTCATGTTTTGTTTGGAGCATTTGTAATTGCATCGCTTGCTTCCTTTGGTCTTCAGCTTTACACATGGTTTGACTTATATGGCAAGGAAGTTACCGATCTAGTTTCAATGGGATTGGTTGGCAATCGGTTGTATGCGAACCTTGGACAACCAAACCTACTGGCATCACTATTTTTATGGGGCCTTTTGGGTGCTCTGCTCTTTTATCAAGATCAATTAATACGCGGGTGGGTGGCCATCGCATTGGCGGTCTGTCTGGTCGTTGGATTGACTTTTACGCAATCTCGCACAGGCATGCTTTCACTAACTGTTTTAGTCGTTTTAATATGGTGGTGGCGATCTCGATGGAGATCATCCAATGTCGCGATAGTTGTCATATGCCTCTATGTCGCGTATTTAATGCTGCCAAGATGGTTGAATGAACTCCATCAATTACTCTTTATGGATGGTGGGGCGGCCTATGCGAGGCCAATTCAAGCAACAGATTTGCGTCTGAAGGCTTGGAAAATCTTTGCTGTAGCTATATTGGATCACCCTTGGTTTGGATATGGCTTGAGCGAGATTGCAACGGCGCAGGTAAATGTTTCAACGCAATTTTCCTCCTTGGGCGTAATATTTGGTCAGGCTCATAACCTGTTTCTCGATATATTGCTTTGGATGGGGCTGCCGCTTGGAATTGTCTTGATCGGGGTTGTGATCGGTTGGTTCAAAAATGCTTTGCGCAAAATAACTAACCCCCAAGGATTAATTTGCCTAATGGCCATTATGACAATTGGGATGCACGCCATGCTTGAATTCCCGTTGCATCACGCTTTCTTTTTGCTGCCAACTGGAATCTTAATTGGCGCGGTTAATAATTGCTTAGATAACAAAGGATTGGTGCAAACCAAACCGTGGACATTGGTGGTGCTATGGGTTATTGCGGGATTGGCTTTGATCGTGACGATCGTGGACTATTTACGAAGCGAAGAAAGTTATTACGCATTGAGATTTGAGAAGGCGCGCATTGGTGTTTCCGGCGCGAAACTTGGTGAGCCACCGGATCTGATGGTCTTGACGCAGTTGCGAGCCTGGATTTGGGCTGAGCGTGTGGTGTTGAGCCGCAACATGCCGAAGAAAGATTTGCAGACGTTGGATGCAGTTGCGCAACGCTTTCCTACGGGGTGGACGATCTTCCGAGTCGCAAAGGCATCCGCGATATCGGCTGAGCCGGAAAGGGCGCAGTATTGGATAGATCGCTTGTGCGTCTTTACCGTTGATGGTGAATGTGCTGTATGGCACAAGGTCTGGATGAGCGATCAGCTTACTTTTCCAGAGTTGGCACGGGTAACCTGGCGTCAAGAATCGGATAAGTAAAAAATCTCATCTTCATGCAGATGCGTTTACATTTCGAGTCGGACGGTCTATCTCCAAGAAAGGAGCAAACAAATTTCTCCAAAGTCCTGGTGTTATTGCATTTTTTGTTTGGCGATATCAGTACCAACAGCCTTCAATACTTCAATTGTTGCGGCTCAGAGTGCTCCATTGTTTCCTAGCACCCTCCCCAGCCTCGGCGACGGCGTTACCATCACCCCCGCCGCCGAACGCCGCCTCGGCGACCGCATTGCCCGCGAGCTCTACCGTGACCCTGACTATCTCGACGACGCCATCATTGGCGACTATGTGCAGGGCATCTGGCTGCCACTGATGGCAGCAGCGCGGGCACGCGGGGAGTTGCCGCCAGAGTTGGACACGCAGTACGCGTGGCGCTTGTTGCTGGGGCGGGATCGATCTGTCAATGCCTTTGCGCTGCCAGGGGCCTACTTTGGCGTGCATCTGGGCTTGGTGGGTATCGTTAGTACTCGTGACGAACTCGCGGCGGTGCTGGCGCATGAATTGAGTCACGTGACCCAGCGCCACATTGCCCGGCTGATTACGCGCCAGAGCGAGCAAGCGCCTTGGCTCGTGGGCGCAATGATTCTTGGCGCGCTGGCCGCCAGCAAGAACCCGGGCGGCGCCAACGCGGTGATGATCGGTTCGCAGGCCGTGGCGGCGCAAACGCAGCTCAATTTTTCGCGTGACATGGAGCGGGAAGCCGACCGCGTGGGGTTTGGCATCGCCGGTCAGGCGGGGTTTGCTCCGCAGGGCTTTGTCACCATGTTCGACAAGCTGCAGCAGTCCACCCGGCTCAGTGACTCCGGCGGGTTTCCCTACCTGCGCAGCCATCCCCTGAGTACCGAGCGCATGGCCGATATGCAGGCGCGCATTCCCGCAGGGCAGGCGGCAGCGGCTGTGCCCGCCTCTGCCGAACACAGCCTGATTGCGGCCCGCGCTCGTGTGCTGGCCAACTCTGGGGCCGATTCCCTGCGCCACTGGCAACAGGAGGCCGAGCCCAGCCGTCTGGCGCGGCAGCCAGCGGCCATGCAAGCCGGGGTGCTGTACGCCGCGACACTGGCGTCCACGCGATTGCGTGACTTCGAGCAGTTGGATGGCTTGGCCGCCCGTTTGCGGGATGCGGTGAAGGGTGATGCTGCAGCCCAGCGTCAGGTTCGTTTGCTGTTATCGGAGAGCGCACAGGTGCGCGGCAACGCGGCGCAGGCCTTGGCAGAGCTGGGCCCGCTTGGGGGTAGCCCCAGCCGGGCGGAACTCTTTCTGGCGGTGCAGGCGCAACTGGCTTTGGGGCGGGCTGATGCTGCTGCCTCCAGCCTGCAGGTCTGGGTGGCGGACAACGCCAGTGATGCGCAGGCCTGGCAGCTGCTGGCGCGGGCCGCGGCAGCGCAGGGGCGCACCGTTGCATCCATCCGTGCCGAGGCCGAGGCCAATGTGGCCCAGCTCGATTATCAGGCGGCGCTAAGCAGGCTCAAGGCGGCACAGGACATGGCCCGCACCAATCCGCAGGCGGGAGACCACTTCGAGGCGTCCATTGTGGACACCCGTGTTCGCCAAGTGGAGCAGTTACTTCGGGAACAGGCGCTCGAGCGCTGATTCAATCACCAGGCCCAGCACGGTGTAGATCAGCGAGCCGATCAACGCGGCCGCAAAGCCCTGCACATGGAAGCCGTCCAGCACGCTGGCGGCGGCCCAGAACATCAGGGCGTTGATGACGAAGAGAAACAAACCCAACGTGAGGACCGTGATGGGCAAGGTCAGCACCACGAGCAGCGGACGCACAATGGTGTTGAGCAGCCCGATCACAAACGCAGCGATCAGGGCGGCGATGAAGCTTTTCACTTCCACGCCGCTGTACAGGTGGGCCACAGCCAGCAAGGCTGCAGCACTCAAAAGCCATTTGACGAGTAGTTTCATGCGGCACAGCATAGCACCGGCCTGCTGCAAGCCCCTGAAAAACAAGGGTTGAACGCGGGTGCAGCTTGCCCGAACGCGGGCGGCCTGCGACACTGCGGCTTCCTCAAAAGGGGAGTAGCGACCTTGGGCCCCCACCGGCGTCAAGCGCACGTGTTTCGTCAGTACGTTGCCGCGTGAGCGGCAGCCGGAGCACGTAGAGAAGCCTACGGCTCTCTCCCGCAAGACCTTTTGAAACGTGTACACCCGTTTTGAAAAGGTCTTTTCCATGCAAACCATTGCACCGCTGTGGCTATGGGCCGCGTTTGTCGGCATCGTTCTCGTATCACTCTTTGTGGATTTTGTCGTGCTCAAGAAGCAGGGCGCCCATGAGATTGGTGTTAAGGAAGCGCTGAACTGGTCGCTGGTCTGGATCGCGCTGAGCTTTCTGTTCAACGCCCTGTTCTGGTGGGCCGTCAAGGACGGCACCGGCTCGGCAGAGCTGGCCAACACCAAATCGCTGGAGTTCCTCACCGGCTACCTCATCGAAAAATCGCTGGCGGTGGACAACATCTTTGTCTTCCTGCTGGTGTTTACCTACTTTGCGGTCCCCACGGCGTACCAGAAGCGGGTGCTGATGATCGGCATCATTGGCGCCATTGTGTTGCGCACGGTGATGATCCTGGTGGGCGGCTGGTTGCTGGCCGAATTCCACTGGATTCTCTATGTGTTCGGCGCCTTCCTGGTGCTGACGGGCGTGAAGATGTGGTGGGCCGCGGGTCAGGAGCCCAGCCTGGACGACAACCCCGCGCTGAAGCTGCTGCGCCGCGTGTTGCCTGTGAGCCGGCAGTATGACGGCGAGAGGTTCTGGACCGTGGAAGACGGCAAGCGCATTGCCACGCCGCTGTTCATGGTGATCTGCCTAGTGGCGCTGACCGACGTGATCTTTGCGGTGGACTCCATCCCTGCGATCTTCGCCATCACCACCGACCCCTTCATCGTGTTGACCAGCAATGTGTTCGCCATTCTGGGTCTGCGCGCCATGTACTTCCTGCTCGCGGCCGTGGCCAACAAGTTCCACCTGCTCAACTACGGCCTGGCGGTGATTCTGGTGTTCATCGGCACCAAGATGTGCCTGATCGACATCTACAAGATCCCGGTGGGCGTGTCGCTGGGCGTGGTGGTGGGGATTCTGGCCGCCACCATGCTGCTGAGTCTGCGCACGGCCAGCCCTGATACCCAGCGCTGAACAGGGTGGGGCGCCGCGGTATATGATGCGCCTCCCCCAATTCCACCTGCGCGCCCGCGTGCGTTTTCTTCTTGGCCGGCATCCACATCACCGACATCGAGTCCGCCATCAACTACTGGCGTGCCCGCGAGCCCTCGCCCGACGGCGTGGCGCTACCTGCGCCCACCCGGGCGCTGGCGGAGGTGTATGCCTTGCTGGTGTACTACCACGAGACCGAGGCGGACGAGGCCTCCATGCCACCCAAGGCGCGGGCCGCCTGGCTGGCCTGGTACGAAACAACGCCGGATACACCCTGCATCGCCATCTGCTCCACGAGCCAGGGGGATGCGCTGTGCAAGGGCTGCGGGCGTACGTTTGAAGAAGTACAGCTGTGGCCCGAAATGGGCCCGGCAGCCAAGCGTGCGACATGGCGCCGCATCACGCTGGAAGCCAGCGCCTGGCGCTTTAACCGCTACTCTGAGCGGGCGGCCGAAGGGCGCGCCGCGCCGGATACTGATTTGCTACCAAAAAAGTAGCTGCTCGCGCACTATTGAAGTGGGCTAGCCCACGTTTTCATGCAAATCCAGTGCAGTGTCTGTGCGCTTATTTCCAGCGCACCGGCTCCACATCCACCGTCCCGTTGCCATCGCTGAGCATCAGTGCTCCTTCCTGAAGGGTGGCCTGTAGCTGCATGCTGCGTTGGGCCAGTGCAGCCAGCGCTTGCGAGGTGGCTGAGGGAATGCGCCAGACCTGCAGCTTGTCCAGTCGTGTGAGCTTGGTTTCGATGCCTTTCCACCAGACATCTGCCGAATGCGCAAACGGATACAGCAGCACGGAGTCTGCCTTGTTGCAGGCCTTGCTGATGGGCTTGTCCTCGGGTTGACCCACTTCAATCCACAGGCGCTTCTGGCCGGTGAAGTCGGTGAGCGACACGTCTGGGTCCTCGGGGTCAGACAGGCCGGCACCGAAGGCCAGCGTGCCGTCGCCGTTGCACACGGTCTGCAGCTGGTGCGCGTTGAAGGCCAGCGCCACCAGCCGCACCATCATGCGCTCGTCGGTCTCGCTGGGGTGGCGGGCCAGTGTCAGCGCGTGGTCGGCGTAGTAGGCGTGGTCAATGTCGGCAATCGACAGGTTGGCCTTGTAGATGGTGGATTTAAGTGCCATCAGACGCGTTTCGCGAGCTCGGCGGCTTTGCCGGTGTAGCTGCCGGGCGTCATGGTCAGCAAACGGTCTTTCTCTTCCTGCGGAATTTCCAGCCCGGCGATGAAGCCCTGCATCAGCTCGCGTGTCATGGCGGCACCGCGGGTGAACTTCTTGAGCTGCTCGTAGGGCTGGGGCAGGCCAAAGCGGCGCATTACAGTCTGGATGGGCTCGGCCAGGACTTCCCAGGACGCGTCCAGGTCCTCGGCGATGGCGGCTTCGTTGATTTCCAGCTTGTTCAGGCCGGTCATCAGCGAGCTATAGGCCAGCACGGCGTAGCCCAGGGCCACACCCATGTTGCGCAGCACGGTGCTATCGGTCAGGTCACGCTGCCAGCGGCTGATGGGCAGCTTTTCGCTCAGGTGGCGCAGCACGGCGTTGGCCAGGCCCAGGTTGCCTTCGGCGTTCTCGAAGTCGATGGGGTTGACCTTGTGCGGCATGGTGGACGAGCCCACTTCGCCATCCTTGAGCTTCTGCTTGAAGTAGCCCAGGGACACATAGCCCCAGATGTCGCGGCTCAGGTCGATCAGGATGGTGTTGGTGCGCGCCACGGCGTCAAACAACTCGGCCATGTAGTCGTGCGGCTCGATCTGGATGCTGTAGGGCTGGAAAGTCAAGCCCAGGCCCAGCGGCTCGGGGGTCTCGATGACCTTGCGGCTGAAGGCTTCCCAGTCGAAGTCGGGCCACGCGGAGAGGTGGGCGTTGTAGTTGCCCACGGCGCCGTTCATCTTGGCCAGGATCTTGACGCTGGCAATGCGGTCGCAGGCAGCCTGCAGACGCACCACCACGTTGGCGATTTCCTTTCCCACGGTGGTGGGGCTGGCGGTCTGGCCGTGGGTGCGGCTCAACATGGGCACTTCGGCGTAGGCGTGGGCCATGTCGCGCAGCTTGAGCACGATCTTGTCCAGCGCTGGCAGTACCACCACGTCGCGGGCCGAGCGCAGCTGCAGGCCGTGGCTGGTGTTGTTGATGTCTTCGCTGGTGCAGGCAAAGTGCACAAACTCGCCGGCCTTTTCCAGTTCGGGGCGCGCCTCGAACTTGGACTTGATCCAGTACTCCACCGCCTTTACATCATGGTTGGTGGTCTTTTCAATAGTCTTAATGGCCTCGCCATCGGCTTCCGAAAAGTTTTTCACCAGGCCCAGCAGGTAGGTGCGGGCACCGGGGGTGAGCGGCTTGAACTCGGCAAAGCCGGCATCACTCAGGGCGATGAACCAGGCCACCTCCACCTGCACGCGGCGGTGCATGTAGCCCAACTCGCTGGTCAGTGGGCGCAGGGTGGCGAGCTTGCCGGCATAACGGCCGTCAAGGGGGGAAAGGGCGGAGATGGCGGAGAAAGTCATCCCCGAATTGTAGGTTGTGCGCCACGTCTGACCCCAAGGCCCATTCGGGCAAACCCTGCTGGATAAAATCAAGGCTCCCGCAACTGCAAAGTCCCCATGAAATTACTCGGATCCACTTCCAGCCCCTATGTTCGCAAAGTCCGCGTCGTGATGGCCGAGAAGAAGCTCGATTACGCCTTCGTCACCGAGGACGTCTGGGGCCCTGACACTACGATTGCCGAGTCGAACCCGCTGGGCAAGGTGCCCTGCCTGATCATGGAAGGCGCAGAAGCCTTGTTTGATTCGCGCGTCATCGTGGAGTACCTGGACACGCTCTCGCCTGTGGGCAAGCTGATTCCGTCGGTGGGCCGCGAGCGCGCCGAAATCAAAACCTGGGAAGCCCTGGCCGATGGCCTGATGGACGCTGCCATCCTCGCGCGCCTGGAAGCGACTTGGACGGGCCGTACCAAGGCGCAGCGCAGCCAGGCTTGGATAGACCGCCAGATGCGCAAGGTGACCGATGTGCTCAAGGCCATGGACCGTGGCCTGGGTGAAAAAGCGTTCTGCGGTGGCATCCACCTGAGTTTGGCCGACATTGCGGTGGGCTGCGCGCTGGGCTACCTGGACTTCCGCTTTCCCCAGATCGACTGGCGCACCGACCACCCCAACCTGGCCAAGCTGTTCGAGAAACTGGCGCAGCGTCCCAGCTTCGCCGACACCATTCCAGTCTAGGCTGGCTGCGGCTTTCCGGCCAAAAAGGGCTGGAAACGCCTGTTTTTACACGGAATTACACAAAAACACTGGCCAAAACCCTTGCCTGTGCTTAAAGTCGCGCCACCATGGCGACTTTCAAAACCGTTTACAAGTGCCGCGAATGCGGTGCCACCAGCTACCAGCCGGTGATTGATCGCGCGGCCAATGGTGCGCTCAAGCCCACGGGGGAGTACAAGTGCACCGGTTGTCGCAATGTGTTTGCTTCCCTGCGCGCTTGGTGGGAACCGCGTCGCCCGGTGGACTTTCACCAGGACTTCCAGGGGAGCAAGTTCGGTAGCCAGCAGGTCAACGCTACCGGGCGCTGATTTCCCTTCTCTCCTCTTCTTGCCTAGCTGTTTGCGCGCTTTTTCAGCCAGCGCATCAGCCCGCCCACCAGGGGCAATTTCTCGTACAGCTCTTCCGCCGCGTCCCAGTAGTCGCGGTGCAGCGTGACCCGGCCCGCCGCGTCCAGCACCAGATGCGAGCCTCCCACAATCACCTGTTCTTCCCCCCGCTGGAAACGCCGGAAGCGAAAGCGGAATTCCCAGGCCAGAAAACACTGCTGGCCCTGCACGATACGTTCGCGCACCACAAAACGCGGCGCCTCCAGCGTCTCAAACATATGGGCAAAGATGCGGGTGATGGCCTCGTGTCCGCGCACCGCGTTGAAGGGGTCCTTGAACTGGGCGTCCGGGGTGTAAACCTGCGGGATGTCGGCCAGCGATGCAGGCGTGAGCGTTTCAAAGAAGCCAATTACGCGGGTCACGGCGGCTTCGGTGGCGGGTGAGGTGTTCATAGGGTGGCGCGGCGTACCAGATGGAAGTAGGCCCGGTAGGGCAGCAGGCGCAGGAGGTTCAGGCCCAGCGTAAACCGTTTGGGGAAATGGATCTCAAACCGGCCCCGCGCCCAGCCCGCCAGAATGGCCTGCGCGGCCTGCACCGGTGTGAGCAGTGCGGGCATGTCGAAATCGTTCTGCGCCGTCAGCGGGGTTTGCACAAAGCCGGGGTTGATGAGCGACACGCCAATGCCCTTGCCGTGCAGGTCCAGGTAGAGCGTCTCGGCCAGGTGGATGAGCGCGGCCTTGGTCGGGCCATAGGCCAGACTCTGCGGCAGACCGCGGTAGCCCGCCACGCTGCCCACCAGCGCAATGTGGCCTGCGCCGCGCGCCAGCAGGGCGGGCAACACGGCGTCCAGCAAGTACAGGGCACCGGTGTAGTTCACCGCTGTGTGGCGCTGCATGTCGGCCAGGTCCAGCGCCGTGGCGCGCATGGCGGCGTAGTGGCCCGCGCAGTACATCACGCAGTCCAGCGGACCGCGCGCCAGCAGCTGCCCGGCCGCGGCGCGCACAGCCTCCGCATCTGTCACGTCCATGGGCAGGGCCGTGCTGCCGGGGTGGGCGGCGACAAAGTTTTCCAGCGCCGCCGCCTTGCGCGCCGACACCACCACCTGCGCGCCCTGCGCGTGCAGGGCCTGCGCAGTGGCCAGCCCGATGCCGCTGGAGGCGCCGACGATCCAGACCGTCTTGCCATGCCAGTCGCGCAGGGGTGGGTTCAGGGGTGAAATTAGGGGCATGGTGGTCTGCTGCTTGCTCTGGTTTTGATAGCTGCTTGCGCAATATCTATGAGGGTTAAGTGCCAATAAAGCTTCAATCTACGGGCGCTTGGTGAAGGACAGCGTCACCTCGCCCAGCCGCACGCCGAACTTGGACATCGTTGCCTTGTTGAGCATCACGGTGTCGGTCATGAGGTACATCCAGTCGTCAAACGTGACGTCGTAGACTGCGTCGTCGACCGGTAGCCGCAAGGTGTATGTCCAGTAGAAGGCGTTGCCGCGTGCCTGGCCTTGGGCGGTGCCAACCACATCGCCGGCGGTGCCGGTGTAGCGGCCATCGGGCAGCTTTTTGAGGCGCCAGATGCGCTTTTGCGTTGTGCCATCGGAGTAGCTGAAGTCTTCATCCAGTACGCCGTCGTCACCCTGCCAGCTGCATCGCATCACGACGGTGAAGCGCTTGACCACGGTGCCCGAGCGGTCGGTGAACACGCCATACGCATCGAGTACGCCGTTGAAGTACTGCTGCAGGTCCAGGACCGGCTTTTCGCTGGTGTACTGGTCAATGCCTTGGCTGGCGCAACCAGCCAGAGCCAGGGTGCCTGCGGCACCCAGAAGCAGGCGTCGTTTCATGGGGTTCTCCGAAGGATGAGGGTGTAGAGCAGGCCCGCCGCCAGCACCTTGAGGGTGCAGGGCAGCAGACAGTAGGCGGTGGTGAGGGCCTGCAGCGCAGCGGGGTCGCGGGTGCCGGGCGTATAGCCCCACTGGCCCAGCAGCGGCAGGGCCACGCCGGCAGCCAGCGCCAGGTTGAGCTTGGTGGCGAAGTTCCACCAGCCAAAGTAGGCGCCCTCAGTGCGGCCCTGGTCGCCCGATGCGGCGATGGTGCCGACCAGCAGGGCGCCGGGCAAGGCCAGGTCGGTGCCCAGGGCCACGCCTGCCAGCGCGCAGACCACGCCAAAGGCCAGGTGGTCACCGGGGCCCAGTTGTGTGGCCCAGACGAACACGGCGATGGACAACAGCATGCCCACCAGCCAGGTGCGCGCCAACCCCAGGCGAGTCACAAGGCGCAGCCACAGGGGCAGGGCCAGGGCGGCACAGACAAAGTAGCTGCCCAGGAACAGCGGCTCCAGGCGGGCGGGGGCCTGCAGGCGATCCTGCACGAAGAAGAGCATTAGCGTGGCGGGCACGGCGCTGGCAATGCCGTTGACCACAAACACTGCCAGCAACGCACGAAAGGCCGGACGCGTGAAGGGCAGCCAGACCGAGAGCGGGCGACCGGCCGAGAAGCCCGCAGCGCCCAGGCTGGGGCGCCAGGCCGCGGTCCAGGCCCACCAGCCTGCGCCAAGCGCTATTAAAAAGAGAGCTGCTGTCGCAGGTAAACCAAGGGCTAGGGGCGTAATCGATGCCAAAACCACGCCCAGCAGCCCCAGGCCTTCGCGCCAAGCCACCACGCGACTGCGCTGCTGTGCGTCACCGCCCAGCCGCGCGCCCCAGGCTTGGTGCAACAGGCTCAGGGCGCTGTAGGCCGTGTAAGTCAGGACCAGGCAGCTAGCTGCCCAGGCCAACAGTGCGCCCTGCTCCCGCAGCGGTGGGAAGAAGAGCAGCGCAAAGCCCAGGCCCAATAGCCCGCAGGCCACAGCGCCCGCCAGCAGCACGGCGCGCAGGGAGCGGGCAAACAGTGCATCGCCCCAGCGACCTAGCAGCGGGTCGATGAAGGCATCCAGCAAACGCGCACCCAGCAGCACGGCGCCCAAGGTGGCCAGCGGCATGCCGAATTCGCGCGCGTAGTGGTTGGGCAGCGTGACGTAAAGCGGTAGCGCCACAAAGGCCAGCGGCAAGCCCATGAGGCCGTAGCGCCAGCCGGCCTGCCAGCCAAAGCGGGGGGGGTGGCTCATGGCGTCAGGCCCGCCAGCAGTTCGCCGCGCAGCCGGGGTTCGCTGGTCCAGGGCGCGAGCCAGATGCCGAAGAAGCGTTCGCTGAACGCGGGGTCAGCCACGGTGCCGCGCAACTGGCCGTTGAAGTAGAAGCGTGCCCCGCCTTCGGGTTGGTGCAGGCCGGTGATGCGGTCACCCTCTCTCACGTCGGGAAAAGCGGCCTGCATCTCGGCCAGCCAGCGCTGTGCCGTGTCGTTCCCGATGGCGCCGCCGCGCCGCATTTCCTGCAGCGAGCGGCTGGCAATGGCTGTGCCGTCCAGCGCGCGCAGATAGCGCAGCTCAAGCGCGAGGGGCTGCGCCGCATAGCGCGCGGGCTCAAAGCCCGGCGCCACCCACAGGCGCGCGTCGTAGATGGACAGACCGAAGAAGCGCATGCGCGTGCTGCCAGCGGGCTTGGCCTGTGGCAGCTGGGCTTGCACTTCGGGGGGCGTGGCGGCTTGCGCCATTCCCACGCTCATTACGCGCACGGCCCCCAAGCCCGCGCTCCAGCGCAGCAGGGTCCGGCGGGTGGGTGGGGCGTTGCGCATGGTCGGGGTTGGTGGGGTTTGACGCGATCAGGCCGCGCGCTTTTGCAGCGTGTACTGCACCACGTCGATGTTGCGTTCGTCAAAGGCCGCCTCGCAGTAGGCCAGGTAGAACTCCCAGATCAATATGAAGCGCGCATCGAACCCAGCCGCCATCACGCGCTCGCGCTCGGCCAGGAAGGCATCGCGCCAGCGGCGCAGGGTCTCGGCGTAGTCGTGGCCAAAGGCGTATTCGTCCACCACCTCCAGGCCCGCAGCGCGCGCCTGGGTGCGGAATTCGCGCGGGCAGGGCAGGCAGCCGCCGGGGAAGATGTACTGCTGGATGAAATCGGTGGAGCGGATGTAGCGCTCAAACAGCGCGTCGTCGATGACGATGCTTTGCACGCAGGCGCGCCCGCCGGGCTTGAGCAGCTTGGCCACGCTGGCAAAGTAGGTGGGCCAGTACTCGCGGCCCACGGCTTCCACCATTTCGATAGAACAGATGGCGTCGAAGGGTGCGTCGGTAATGTCGCGGTAGTCCTGCAGGCGCAAATCTGCGCGGTCCTGGACGCCAAAGCGTTGCATGCGTTCGCGTGCGAAGGCGAGTTGCTCGGTGCTCAGCGTCACGCCAGTCAGGGAGGCGTTGAATTCGGTAGTGGCCATTTCAGCCAGCGCGCCCCAGCCGCAGCCAATCTCCAGTACGCGGTCGCCCGCCTGCACGCCAGCCATGGAGAGGGCGCGCCGTACCTTGGCCTTTTGCGCCTCGGCCATGGGCTGGTCGGTGTTGCCCGCAAAAATGGCGGACGAGTAGTTCATGGTCTCGTCCAGCCACAGTGTGTAGAAGGCGTTGCCCAGGTCGTAGTGGGCATGGATGTTTTTCTGGCTGTTGGCCTTGGTGTTGCGGTTGAGCAGGTGCTTGATGCGGTAGAGCAGGCGCCCGGCCCAGGTGCCGTAGATCACGCCTTCCACCTCGGCGCGGTTTTTCACCAGCACGCGCAGCAATTCGGTCAGGTTGGGCGTGCTCCAGTCGCCGGCAATAAAGCTCTCGGCAAAGCCAATGTCGCCCGACTTCAACGCTGCGCTGCAGACATTCCAGTTGTGCAACTGGATGCTGGCGTGCGGCAAGGCCTCGCCACCAAAGCGCTGCATGCTGCCGTCGGGCAGCTGCACGGTCAGGCTGCCGTGGCGCAGGTGTTGCAAGAGCTTGAGCACGGTGCGCGCGGCGGTGGGTGTGCCGGGCGGCAGCGCGAAGGTGGGGGAGGAAATGGTGCGGGTGGTCATGGGCGTCTCACACGTCAGTCAAATGTCGGTCAAAGGGGGCTGGCGGCTGGTCAGGTGGGCAGGCGGCGCGGGCTTGCGGAAAAACGGCACATGCTTGAGCCAGAGCCGCAACGCCTGCCAGTGGATGCGCGCGACCACGCCCAGCGTCATGGCGGGGTAGGTCCACAGCGCGCGGCGCACGCTGTGGGCGTTCAGAGGCTCCAGTACACCGCTCACGCTCGTTTCAATCAGCGGGCCCTGTGCATCGTCGTAGTCAATGCGGGCCACGGTGCGCAGCAGATTGGTGGTCAAGAGGAAGCGGAAGCGGTAGCCGCCTTCCACGGGGCAGAAGGGCGACACGTGGAAGACCTTGTCCGCGCGCAGCTCGGCGCCATAGCGGGGCTGGTCCAGCAGGTAGCAATGGCGCTCGCCAAAGGTGTTGTTCACCTCTACCACGATGGCGCGCAGGCTGCCGTCGGCGCGGTGGCAGTACCAGAAGCTCACGGGCTTGAAGGTATGGCCCAGCACGCGAGGGTAGCAATGCAGCCAGGCTTCGCCCTCGGCATCGTGGATGCCTTGGGCGTGTAGCAGTGCATCCAGCCAGCCCAAGGCGCCGCCTTGTTCAGGGCCTCTGCCGTCGCCATGGTCGCTGTCGTAAAAGCTCAGCGGCGCCCAGCGGTTGCGCGCGAGCACGCCGGGGCCCTGCGCCTGCAGGCTGCGCATGGGCAGCATGAGGAAGTAGGTGCCATACGCGAACGCATTGCGCACCGGGCGCAGGCGGGTATGGCGCACCTGCCCAAACCCCAGCAGGGCGTGCGGTGCTGCATCTGTGGCTTGCATCAGATGCCCGCCGCCAGAAGGGCCTGCAGGCGCTGGGCCACGTGCAGACCGGACTTGAGCCCGTCTTCGTGGAAGCCATAGCCGGTCCAGGCGCCGCAGAAATAGGTGTGCCGCTGGCCCTGCAGCGCGTCCACTTCGCCTTGGGCGCGGATGGCGGCGAGGTCGAACACCGGGTGGGCGTAGTCAAAGCGGCCGTGCACATGCGCGGAGGCAATCTCGCGCACCGGATTCAGCGACACGATGACCTCCTGCGCAAAGGGCAAGGGCTGCAACATGTTGAGCAGGTAGTGCAGGCAGACACGGGAGCCATCCTGGGTGCCGTCGGCGCTGCGTTCGTAGTTCCAGGCGGCCCAGGCGCGGCGGGTGCGTGGCAGCACGCTGGTGTCGGTATGCAGCACCGCGTGGTTCGCCTGGTAGCGGATGGCGCCCAGTGTGGCGCGCTCCTGCGCCGTGGCATCGGCCAGCAGTGCCAGCGACTGGTCGGAGTGGCTGGCGAGCACTACCTTGTCAAAGCGCTCGGTCTGCCCCCGGCTGGTGATGTGCACGCCGTGGATGTCCCGCTCCACGCGCTCCACCGGGCAGTTCAGGCGCTTGTCGGGAATGTGGGCGATGATTTTCTGCACGTAGTGGCGGGCACCACCCGTGACGGTCCACCATTGCGGACGGTGGTTCACCTGAATGAGGCCGTGGTTGTGGCAGAAGCGCACCATGGTGGCCACCGGGAACTGCAGCATCTGGTCGGTCGGGCAGCTCCAGATGCAGCCCAGCATGGGCAGCAGGTACCAGTCACGGAATTCGTGGGAGAAGCGGTGTTGCGCCAGGAAATCGGACAGGGGCTGGACCAGCTCCGTCTCGGCATTGCGCACGGCAATGCCGGTGGCCAGTTCGTTAAAGCGCAGCACCTCGCGCAGCATGCGCACAAAGCGCGGGTTCCACAGATTGCTGCGCTGGGCGAACACAGTGTTGAGCGTGGCGCCATTCCATTCCAGCGGTCCGCCGGATTTGGCGCCCGGTACCTGCACCGAGAAGGACATGTCGGACTTGGCAGTCTCCACGCCCAGTTCGGCAAACAGCGCGATCAGATGCGGGTAGGTGCGTTCGTTGAACACGAGGAAGCCTGTGTCCACGCCATGCGTGACCGGGCTATTCGGGCCAGGCAGCGTCACATCGACCGTATGCGTGTGGCCACCAAAGTAGTTGCCAGCTTCGAACAGCGTGATCTCGGCTTGGCCCCGCAAGGCATGGGCCGTTGCCAGGCCAGAGATACCGGAACCAACGATGGCGACTTTCATGGGGGCAGTGCTGCAAGCGCTTGTGAAGTGAATGGTTTAAACTATAAAGTAATTTTGTGACTGAGTGGTATTTTTTTATCGCAATGAGTTTTCAAGGCAGTTTGATGCTGCATTGCAATAAAGACCCTAATGCCGTCACGGCTCTGTCAAGGCCCTGACACATAGCGCGTCTAGAATTCGCGCGAACTGGAACTGAAAGGTCCCCATGCTTTACCCTGAACTCTTCAAACAGCTGGAGTCCGTCCGTTGGGACATGGACAAGGACATTCCTTGGGCGTCTTTCGATGCCGGACGCCTCTCCGACGAGCAGGCCCAGACCATCAAGATGAACGCGATCACCGAGTGGTCGGCCCTGCCGGCCACCGAGATGTTCTTGCGTGACAACAAGGACGACAGCGACTTCTCCGCCTTCATGTCGATCTGGTTCTTCGAGGAACAGAAGCATTCGCTGGTGCTGATGGAGTACCTCAAGCGCTTCCGCCCCGACCTGGCGCCGACCGAGAAGGAGCTGCACGAGGTGCGTTTCGAGTTCGAACCCGCCCCCGCGCTGGAAACACTGATGCTGCACTTCTGCGGCGAAATTCGCCTCAACCACTGGTACCGCCGTGCCAGCGAGTGGCATACCGAACCAGTGATCAAGCACATCTACACCACGCTGAGCCAGGACGAAGCCCGCCATGGCGGTGCCTACCTGCGCTACATGAAGCGTGCGATTACCAAGTTCGGCGACGAGGCCAAGGGCGCGTTTGCCAAGGTGGGTGTGTTGATGGCATCGGCCCGCCGCACGGCCCAGGCCTTGCACCCGACCAACCTGCATGTGAACAAGGCCCTGTTCCCGCGCGACACCATCCAGAGCCGCCTGCCTAACCCCGAGTGGCTGGAGCACTGGCTGGACACGCAGATCAAGTTCGACTCCGTGTGGGAGACCAGGGTGGTCGAGCGCATCCTGCACAACATGAGCCTGCTTATGGACCGCAGCTTCAAGAGCGTGCAGGAACTCAACAAATTCCGCAAGGAACTGGCGCGCGACCTCAGCGCCAGCCTGGAAGGCGTGTCACCACGGCCGGTCTGAGGCCGGGGCAGCGGTGAGCGGCAGCAGCCGCTCCAGATTGAGCTGCACCTTCACATCGCGGTGGGCCACACTGGCCACGACGCGGTGGTCTTTGAGTCCGGTGTCCCGGATGGTGGGTTCTACGGTGGCCAGACCTGCCCGGTTAAGCAGCACGGCCACCCGCGGGGTAGTGGTGTTGGCACCCCGCTTGATCACTACCGCAATTTCATTGGTTGCCAGCCGCACGAAGGAGCCGGGCTGGTAAATGCCCACGGCCTTGATCAGTGCCGCGCCCGCTTCGTCAATTGCCTTGTTCTCGTCGAAATAGCAGGCCTGCATGGCGGCGGCGGGTGCCAGCGGTGCGCGTGCCGCACGCGGAGCCAGCCGGGCGGCAAACATGTCGGCGCGCTGGATCAGCCGGGCCACACGTTGTGCGCGGCTGCGTCCGCCAAGAGGACCTGCAGGCTGCGTGTGGTGGCCGGTGACGGCCTCCAGCCAGTCATGGTCGCCCACGCCCAGGCCGCGCAGCAGGTCGGCTGAGCGGTGCGCATGGGTGTCGATGGCCGCGCGTTGCGCCGGGTTCAGGGGCTCGGCCTGCAGGGCCAGGCGGTCCTGCAGATCGGTCATGGCCACGTTCATGGTCAGCGCGGCGCGCATCACCAAGGCTTGGTCGTCGGCGGACCAGTTCAGCACGTCCTTGGCCGCCAGGCTGCACATGACGCCCACCAGCATGGCGTGGGTGGCGCTGTACATCCGGGTGTCGGTGGCGGAGAGGTAAATCAGTGCGAACAGCGTGCCGTCGGGGTTGCGCTGGCTGTGGCGTTCCAGCTGGCGCAGCAGGCGTGTGATGCGGTCAGCAAAGGAAGCGGGCTGGCTGTCGCGCAACAGGGAGTTGGCAATCTCCTGCAGGTCCAGCCAGTCCATGCGGTCGTCCTGCTCGGCCTGGCGAGCGCTCGCGGTATCGTTCGAAATCTGCGTACCGGCAATCTCGCCCAGCGATTTGTCTTCGCGCACGAGGTCATAGAGGTGTTCCACATAGGCGCGATGCCGGGCCTCCGAATCGGCCACGTCGATGTAAAGCCCGCCGCCGCGCAGAGAGATTTCATCGAGCTCGCGGCGCGAGCCAATCACGAAGGATTTGCGCGCGAGCAGGACTCCGTCCTTGTCCATCAGGGGGAAGGGCAAGGGCTGGCCCAGGCGGATCGAATCGATGTTAATGGGAACGAGGTGCATACAGGTCGGCGGATTATGCAATGGCGCCCCACGGGCGCAGGCGCCATGCTGCTAGCATTGCCCGCATGTCCTCTATCGACCAAGCTCCCGCATTTCTTCAGAAAATTGTGGATGCCTCTGCGCCGGAGCGGCTGGAGGCCGCGCTGGCCCGGCTGCCGCGCCCCTGGGTGTTCACCAATGGCGTCTTTGACGTGCTGCACCGCGGCCATGTGATGTACCTGGCCCAGGCCCGCGCCCTGGGCGGCAGCCTCATCGTGGCGCTCAATACAGACGCTTCCGTCAAACGATTGGGCAAAGGCGATGACCGTCCGCTCAATGCCGATGCGGACCGCGCCATCGTTATGGCCAGCCAGGAGGCGGTGAGTCTGGTGACCTGGTTTGGTGAAGACACGCCGGTTGAGATCATCGCGCGCATCCGGCCCGACATTTTGGTCAAGGGCGGTGATTACGACATGGCCAAGCTGCCTGAAACGCGTTTGGTTGAATCCTGGGGCGGCCATGCGCTGGCGCTCCCCTTTGTGGCCGGCTACTCGACCACCAAGCTGGTACAGCGCATCCGCGCGGGCTGATTCGCGACGTTCAGTCCACCGGCTTGGGGCGGGGCTGGTAGAGGTTAGCCAGGTTGCCCACCAGCATCAGGGCGGCCCCGGCCAGCAGCAGCGGCTTGAAGGCTTCGGCGTACAGCAGCATGCCCACCACGCCGATGAGCGGCAGGCGCAGGAAGTCCAGCGTCACCACCACACTCACCTCAGCGGTTTTCATCGCGTGCGTCATGCAGAAATGGGCGCTGAGCGCGGTCAGGCCGACCAGCGTGAGCCAGACCCATTGGCCCGGCGTCGGCAGCACCAGGCTGGAGGCACCGAGCACCAACCCCAGCGGTAGCTGCACGAGACACATGTAGAACAGCACGGTGAGCGGGTCTTCCGTGGTGGAGAGAGCCTTGGTCGACACATGGGCCAGCGCGTAGAACACGGCGGCCGCCAGAACGTACAGCGAGGCAGCACTGACCATCTCGCCACCGGGATTCAGGATCACGACCACGCCCAGTAAGCCCAGCGCAATGGCCACTACCTTGCGCGCGGTCAGGGCCTCTTTCAGCAGCACGGCGGCAATCAGCAGCGTCCACAGCGGGGTTGTGAACTCCAGCGCAAACACCTGCGCCAGCGGCAGCAGGCCCAGGCCCAGAAACCAGCCGTACTGCCCGGCGAAGTGGCACAGGTTGCGCCCTACATGCAGCCGGGTGCGTCGGGTGCGGAAGCGTTCGAGTTGGCCGCTCTTCAGGATGATGGCGCTCACCACCAGCAGACCGATGACGCTGCGCGTCAGCAGGATCTGGAAGGTGTTCACGCTGCCGGCCAGCTCCCGCCCTGCAATCGCCATCAGGCAGAACGAGACCAGGGCACCGGTCATCCAGAGAAATGCGCGCATGATTTGCTATTGAATCAGTAGCTACTTGCGCACATCTGATGCGGGCTGCGGCTCAATTGCCTACGTTTTCTTGAAGACCGCGGACCACAGGGCCAGACCGGCGGCGCGTTCGGACTGTACGGCTTCGGCGTCCACCTGGGTCGGCTCCTCGTTGAGCCGGGCCCGGTGCTGGATCTGGCGCAACACGCGGTAGGCGCCAGCCGCGTCCTCGCCCACCGGGGCGGGCAACAGGCCGCAGGCCTGGGCGCGCTGCAGCAGGGCGATGTTGCCCACGTTGTCCAGCAGCTCCGGGTGCTTGCGGCCTTCGGCCAGCACCAAGTACTGCACCGCAAACTCGATGTCCACCATGGCGCCGCGGCTGTGTTTCACGTCGTAGTGGCCGTCCCTGTCCGGGTGGCCGCTGCGCACCTTGCCACGCATGGCTTCAATCTCGGTGCGCAGGGCGTCCGCATCGCGCGGCGTACGGATCACGTTCTCGCGCACCGTATCAAAGCGCTGGCGCAGGCCGGGGCTGCCCAGCACGCAGCGTGCGCGCGTCATGGCCTGGTGTTCCCAGGTCCAGGCCGTGTTGCTGCCACGCTGTTCCTGGTAGTTGGCATAGGCGGTAAAGCTGGTGACCAGCAGGCCGGAATTCCCGTTGGGGCGCAGCGCGGTGTCGATCTCGTAGAGGTCGCCCTCGCCGGTTTTGACGGTCAGCCAGTTGATGAGCTTGCGCACCAGCGCGGCGTAGATCTCGCTGGCACGCTCGTCCTCGTCGTCGTAGAGGAAGACGATGTCCAGGTCGCTGCCGTAGCCCAGTTCCTTGCCGCCCAGCTTGCCGTAGGCAATGATGCCGAACTGCGGTTCCTCGCGGTGCCGGGCCTTGAGCCGTGCCCAGCACCAGCGCGTGGTGGTGCGCAGCACGGCCTCGGCCAGCGCGCTCAGGTCGTCGGCGACCTGTTCCACGGTGAGGCGGCCTTCCACGTCGCGCGTCAGGATGCGAAACACCTCCGCATGGTGGGCGCGGCGCAGCAGGTTGAGCAGCGCCTCGTCATCGTCTTCGGCACTGCCCTGCAGCGCGCGCAGGCGGCGCTCTAGGTCCTCTTCAAAGGCCGCCGCGTCAAAGCGCTCTTCCAGGATGGCGTTGCTGGCGAGTTCGTCGATCACGCCGGGGTGCTTGAGCAGGTAGTGGGCTGGCCAGCGCGCCGTGCCCAGCATGCGCAGCAGGCGTTCGTGCACCTTGGGGCGCTCCAGCAGCATGGCCAGGTAGCTCTCGCGGCGCAGCAGCGGCTCCATCCAGTCGGCCAGGCGCACGCAGGCTTCCTCGCTGACCCGGCCTTCGCGTAGCCACAGCGCGCTGCGCTGCACCAGACGCAGCAGGCGTGCGCGCGATTCTTCCTTCAAGCCTTGCACGCGCGGGTGCTCGCGCCAGAGCGCAATGCGCGCCTGGAAGCGGCCTTCCAGATGGCCCAGCAGGCTTTCTAGTTCGGGCGCTGTGGCACCACCGCCCTTGTTGCAATTGCCTTTGCATTCCCCAGGCGGGCCGCCCAAGAGCGCGTCAAACTCCTGCGCCACCAACTCGCGGTGCTGGTCCAGTGCCTGCAGCAGGGCCGTGCTGTTGCTCAGGCCCAGGGTCTGGGCAATCCAGTCCAGATCGGCCTCGTCGGTAGGCAGCACATGGGTCTGCTGGTCGTCCAGGTACTGGATGCGGTGCTCCACCTGGCGCAGAAAGACATAGGCCTCGGACAGCGCATCGGCCGTGCCCTGGGGCATGAGCCCGGCGCGGACCAGGCGCTGCAGCGCGCTCACCGTGGGTCGGGTGCGCAGCTCGGGGTACTGGCCGCCGCGCACCACCTGCAGCAGCTGCACGGTGAATTCGATTTCGCGAATGCCGCCGCGCGAGAGCTTTACGTCGTTGCTGCGTTCGGGGCGTCCCGCGCTGCGCTTGGCGGCGTGGTCGCGGATCTGGCGGTGCAGGCCGCGCAGCGAGTCAAACACGTTGTAGTCCAGGTAGCGGCGGAACACAAAGGGCACTACCACACCGCGCAGCTGCTGCGCGCAGGACGATCCGATGGCATGGGCCGGTGCCACCACCCGGCTCTTGAGCCAGGCAAAGCGCTCCCACTCCCGACCCTGTACATGGAAATACTCCTCCAGCGCGCCCAAGGACACGGCCGGTGGACCGGAGTTGCCATTGGGGCGCAGCGCCAGGTCCACGCGGAAAACCAGGCCGTGCTCCGTGGTGTCGCCCACTTGGGCATAGATGGCTTTGACCATCCGGGCAAAGAATTCCTGGTTGGAGATACGGCCGCGTCCGTCCGCCGTTCCGCTGGTCTCGCCATCCTGGTCGTAGACGTAGATCAGGTCGATATCACTGGAGACATTGAGTTCGCGCGCCCCCAGCTTGCCCATGCCGATGATGCAGAGCTGGCAGGGCTCGCCCTGCGGGGTGCGGGGTGTGCCGAATTGCTGTTCCAGCGCCGCGTAGCTGTCGCAGTACGCCTGGTCCAGCGCCAGCTCGGCCAGCTCGGTCATTACACGGGTGACTTCGCCCAGGCCGGCCCGCTCGTCGCAGTCCATGCGCAGCAGGCGTTCCATGGCCAATTGCCGGGTGACCCGCAGCGCCGCGCCGGCGTCCAGGCCTTCGCTGCGCAGGGTGGTCAGCAGATGGCGCAGGTCTTCACGTTGCAGGGCGCTGTTTTCGCAGAGATGCAAATAGGCTTCGTAACGGCGGCGAATCCGCTGCCCGAAGCGGGAGCCCTCAGAGCGGGCCAGTTGCCCATTGCGGGTCATAATTCCTGACATAGTCCCGATTGCACGATGAATGAATTGACTCCTGCCCCAACGCCTTGGCTCAAGGCCTCAGCCGTGGCCGCAAAATGGGCGCTGCGCCTGCTGTTGGCGGGGTGGCTGGCTTTGGGTTTGACTTGGGCGGGACTGCATTTTGGGATTGTGCCCCGAATCGGCGAACTTCGCCCGTGGCTGGAGCAGCGGGTCTCCGACACGCTGGGAACCCGCGTCCAGATTGGTGCAATCTCCGCTGTGTCCAACGGGCTGATCCCCTCGATTGAGCTGAGCCAGGTGCGCCTGCTCGACCCCATGGGCCGTGAGGCTTTGTTGCTGCCCTCGGTGAAAGCGGCGCTTTCGCCCCACTCCTTGCTGCGCATGGGCGTAGAGCAGCTTTATATCTCCGCGCCAGTGCTTGACATCCGCCGCGCTGCCGACGGCCGCTTCTGGATTGCCGGCATGCCCTTGCCCGAAAGCAGTGGCGAGGACAGCCCGGCGCTGGATTGGGTGCTGTCCCAGCCCGAGCTGGCCATTGTGGGCGGCACCGTGCAGTGGACGGATGAGCTGCGTGGCGCTCCGGCGCTGACCCTGCAGGAAGTGAACCTGGTGCTGCGCAAGCGCCTGCTGACCCATTCCATGCGCCTGGACGCACAGGCTCCCACAGCCTGGGGTGACCGCTTCACCCTGAGCGGCATCTTCCGGGAGCCCCTGCTGTCGCGCGGGGGCGGCCATTGGCAGGACTGGGACGGACAGGTCCATGCCAGCTTCCCGCAAGTGGATCTGGCGCATCTGCGCCGCTACGTGGATTTCGGGGTGGACTTGGCCCAGGGCCGGGGCGCCCTGCGCGCGTGGGTGGACGTCAAGCACGGGGGGCTGACGGGCGCCACGGCCGATGTGCAGATGGCGGATGTGCGCGTCACCACCGATGCCAGCCTGCCGGTGTTGGCACTGCGCACGGTGTCGGGCCGGGTGGGGGCGCAGCGATTGCCGGGCGGCTCCGAGATCTTCACGCAGGCCCTGCAGTTTGAAACCGAGGACGGCTTGCGCTGGCCCGGCGGCAATGTGCTGCTGCGCCGCTTCGATGCCGAGGGCCGCAACCCGGCCCATGGCGAAGTCGTGGCGGACCGGCTGGACCTGGCAGCCATGGGCGAAATCGCGCAGCGTCTGCCCTTGGGCGACGCGGTGCATGAGGCCCTGGAACGCACGGCAGCGCGTGGCCTGGTGGAGCAGGTGCAAGGGCAGTGGCGTGGTCCGCTGGAGCAGCCTGAAACCTATGCAGTCAAGGGCCGGTTGAGCCAGTTGACCGTTCCGGCGCAAACGGATGGCAAGGCCTTGCGCCCCGGTGTGCAGGGGCTGGACGTGGACTTTGACTTCAACCAGGCTGGTGGCAAGGCCCAGCTCAGCCTGGACAAGGGCGTGTTCGACGCCCATGGCATTCTGGAAGATGGCCCGGTGTTCTTTGAGCAACTGCGGGCCGATCTGCAGTGGCAGCGCGAGGGCGCCTCGGGCCTGACGGTATCGGGCAGCAATGTGCGTTTTGCCAATGCCGATGCCCAGGGTGATCTGCAGTTCAAATGGCAGTCCGCGCCGCACGGGCCGGGTGTGCTGGACCTGCAGGGCAATATGGCCCGGGCCGAGGGAACGCGGGTGCACCGCTACATGCCGTTGGAGATGGACAAGGAAGTGCGCGACTATGTGCGCGCAGCCGTGGTGGCGGGCACGGCCACCGGGGTCAAGTTCAAGCTCAAGGGCGATCTGGCGCGCTTCCCGTTCGAAGACGCCCGTCAGGGCGATTTCCGCATCTCGGGCAATGTGCAGAACGCGACCTTCGCCTTTGTCCCGCCCCACCTGTTGCCCAAGGACAGCCTGCCCTGGCCGGCCCTGCAGCAGCTGTATGGCGAGCTGGTCATTGACCATGCCACCCTGCAGGCCAAGGTCGAGCGGGGCATGCTGGCCGGTACCGCATTGCAGCTGGGCAAGTCCGAGGGGCTGATGACCCACATCTACGGCGGAGCGCAGCTGCAGGTCACAGCCGAGGCCAAGGGGCCGCTGGCCGACGCACTGGGCGTGGTGAACCGCTCACCGCTGGGTGGCCTGCTGGACAACGTGCTGGCCACCGCCAGTGCCACGGGCATGGCCGACTACAAGCTCAAGCTGGGCTTTCCCATCACCGATGTGAACCGCGCCACGGTGGCTGGCAGCATCGTGCTGGCGGGCAATGACCTGCAAATCACGGCCGATACGCCGCGCCTGCAGCGTGCACGTGGCACGGTGGCGTTTACCGAATCGAGCTTTACCGTCACCGGCGGCCTGGCCCGCGCTGTGGGCGGAGACTTGCGCATTGACGGTGGTTTGCACCTGCAAAGCGCCGCTGCCACACCGGCTCGCAGCGGGGCCGCTGCACCGCCCAGTCTGCGTATCCAGGGCACGGCCACGGCCGAGGGCCTGCGCCAGGCCAAGGAAATGGGGCCACTGGCGCGCCTGGCGGCCGACCTACGCGGGTCCACGCCTTACAGCGTGACGCTGGGCTTGCGCGGCGGGGCGCTGGAATGGCAGCTCAACTCCAGTCTGGTGGGCATGGCCTTGAACCTGCCTGCACCTTTTGCCAAGCCCGCAGAACAGGCCCAGCCTCTGCGGGTAGAGAGCACGACCCAGCGCGTAGCGGCCGGTGGCAGCAATACGCAGATGCATGAGCAATTGCGTCTGGAGCTCGGCCGACTAGTGTCGGCGACCTATGTTCGTGATGTGTCCGGGCCGCATGCACGCGTGTTGCGCGGGGCCATTGCGCTAGGGCTGGCCGACGATGAGTCGGCGCCGCTGCCCGACGAGGGCGTGGTGGCCAACGTCAGCATGTCCACGCTGGACGCGGATGCCTGGAGCGATGTGCTGGAGCGGGTGGCTGGGGGCGGCACCGCTTCGACCGGCGGCCTGGCCGTGGGCAGCAATGCGCCGGCCATGGGCTACCTGCCCACGGTGCTGGCGGTGCGTACCAAGGAACTCACGGTTGGGGGGCGCAAGTTGCACAACCTGGTGGTGGGCGGCGGGCGTGACGGCCTGATTTGGCGCGCCAACCTCGATGCCTCCGAACTCAACGGGTATGTGGAATACCGCCAACCCTCCGGCGCCAATGCCGGGCGCCTGTATGCGCGTCTGGCGCGCCTGGCTATCGGGCAGAGCGCGGCGCAGGATGTGGAGAACCTGCTAGACGACCAGCCCACCAGCATCCCGGCACTGGACGTGGAGGTTGAAGAGTTTGAACTGCGGGGCAAGAAGCTGGGGCGGGTGGATATTGAGGCGGTCAACCTGGGAAGCACTGGCGCCCGCGAATGGCGACTCAACCGTTTCAACATCCAGACGCCCGAGGCTTCGCTGACTGCCAGCGGCAACTGGACGGCCCTGGGCGGTGCCAGTGCCACCCGCAATGCCAAGGAGCGCCGCCGCACGGTGCTCAATTTCACGCTGGACATCCATGACTCCGGCGAGCTGCTGAACCGCTTTGGCATGGCCAATGTGGTGCGTAAGGGCAAGGGCAAGGTCGAGGGCCAGGTGGCCTGGCTGGGCGCCCCCCTCTCGGTGGACTACGCTAGCATGGCGGGCAAGTTCAATGTCAATGTGGAGACCGGCCAGTTCCTCAAGGCCGACCCGGGTATTGCCAAGCTGCTGGGCGTGCTGAGCCTGCAATCCCTGCCGCGTCGCCTCACGCTGGACTTCCGCGATGTGTTCAGCGAGGGCTTCGCGTTTGACTTCTTCCGTGGCGACATCACCATCGAGCAGGGCATTGCCCGCACCAGCAACCTGCAGATGAAGGGTGTGAACGCTGCGGTGCTGATGGACGGCCAGGCCGACATTGCCAAGGAGACCCAGAACCTGCGCGTGGTGGTGGTGCCCGAGATCAATGCCGGTAGCGCCTCGGTGCTCGCCAGCATCATCAACCCCGTGGTTGGCCTGAGCACCTTCCTGGCCCAGCTCATTCTGCGCGGCCCGCTGGTCAACGCTGCCACCCAGGAGTTCACCATCGACGGAACCTGGTTGGACCCCAAGGTCACCAAGGTCGAACGTCGCCCCTAAGGAGTATTCCCATGCAAGTCGCCGCCCTCCAGATGGTGTCCACCGAACAGCTGTCGGACAACCTCCGGCAAGCCCAAACCCTGCTGGAGCAGGCTGCTACGGCCGGTGCCGAACTGGCCGTGTTGCCCGAATATTTTTGCCTGATTGGCCGGCTTGACTCTGACAAGCTGGCCATCCAGGAGCCTTTTGGCAGCGGTCCCATGCAGGACTTTCTGGCCGAGACGGCGCGCCGGCTGGGTCTGTGGATCGTGGCAGGTACGCTCCCTTTGACGGCCGAGCAGCCCGACCGCGTCTTCAACAGTTCGCTGGCCTATAACCCCCAGGGTGAGTGCGTGGCGCGCTACGACAAGATCCATCTGTTCCGCTTCGACAACGGCAGCGAGAGCTATGACGAGTCGCGCGTGCTGGAGCGTGGCAACACGCCCACGGTGTTTGCGCTGCCCTCGAAGGACGGCCACACCTGGCAGGTGGGCATGAGCGTTTGCTACGACATGCGCTTTCCCGAGCTGTACCGCACCTATGCCACGCAGGGGGTGGACCTGATCCTGGCGCCCAGCGCCTTCACCCACCTCACGGGCCAGGCGCACTGGGAGGTGCTGCTGCGCGCCCGGGCCATCGAGAACCTGGCCTTTGTGGCCGCTGCGGCCCAGGGCGGAGTGCATCCCAGCGGGCGACGCACCTGGGGCCAGTCCCTGGTGATTGACCCCTGGGGTCAGGTGCTGGCGCAGCAGGCGCAGGGGCCAGGCGTAGTGCTGGCGGATTGCGATGCCGCCCGCCTGCAGCAGGTCCGCAGCCAGTTGCCTTCGCTGCAACACCGTGTGCTGGCCTGATTTGCTATGAAATTGGTAGCTGTTTGCGCAATTTCCATGAGGGCTGGCGCCAAAAAATGCCAGAAATTCAATCTTCCTTGCGCGCCGGGTCTTCGTCCTGGGGCGAAAGCTCGCCCCGGTTGCGTCCGGAGAACATGGTCCACCAGATGATGGCGACAAATATCAGTCCGGCTCCAAGGGCCTCCAGCAAGAGCAGTGTCATGGGGATGTGTCGGTGGGTGGTGGCAAGTCTATGCATTGTAGGAACGCTGGTGGGCTGCGGCGTCGCGCCCACGCGCGCACCCGTCTACAGCCCGGCGCCAGCGACCCCGGCGCGTCCGGCTACGCCGGCCCCCGTGGAAGGCACGGTGATGCAGACCCGTGGCGCCTGGGTGCCCGTGGCCTGGTCTGAGCTGCCGGGCTGGGGCAGCGACAACCTGTTCGAGGCCTGGAACGCCTGGCTCAAGAGCTGCGAGAAACCCCAAGCCCCCTGGGCGGCCCTGTGTCCCGAGATCCGCCGCCTGAGCATTGGCAACGCCGAGGAGCAGCTGGCGTGGATGCAGGCGCGCCTCCAAGCCTACCGCATCGAGGCCACGCCGGGCGAGTCCACGGGTTTGCTGACCAGCTACTTCGAACCCGTGATCGAGGCCAGCCGCGTGCCCGCACCGGGTTTCTCTGTTCCCTTGTACGGGCCGCCGGCCAATCTGGCCCAGCGCAAGCCCTGGTACACCCGCCAGGAGATGGACACCCTGCCCGAGGCCCAGGCCGCGCTCCGGGGCCGTGCCATTGCCTATATGGCGGACCCGGTGGATGCGCTGGTGCTGCAGATCCAGGGCTCGGGCCGCGTGCGCATGACCCAGGCCGACGGCAGCCAGCGCTGGGTGCGGCTGGCCTACGCCGGCACCAACGACCAGCCTTACCGCAGCGTGGGCCGCTGGCTGCTGGACCAGGGGCTGGTCAAGGACGCATCCTGGCCCGGCATCAAGGCCTGGCTGGCGCAAAACCCGGGGCGCCAGCAGGAGTTGCTCTGGAGCAACCCGCGGGTAGTGTTCTTCAAGGAAGAAACCCTGAACGAGCTGGAGTCGGCCTTTGGCCCGCGCGGTGCGCAGGGCGTGGCGCTCACGCCGGGGCGCTCCATCGCGGTGGACCCCGGCAGCATTCCCTACGGCACGCCGGTCTGGCTGGTGTCGCCGGGGCCCCAGACCAGCCTGCAGAAACTGGTGCTGGCGCAGGACACGGGCAGCGCCATCACCGGCGCCGTGCGGGCCGACTATTTTGCCGGCTGGGGCGCCGAAGCCGGCGATCTGGCGGGGCGTCTGCGCCAGCCGTTACAGATGTGGGCGATCTGGCCGAAATAGGCCGGATGGCGTTACCATGCCGCTACAGCCATCGCGAAGCCTTCAATAACAAGGACGGACCCCATGAACAAAGAAATGAAAGAGATTGACGAGCGGACAAATCTGGCGGCCAACAGCATGTTTGAGCTGCTTCTGTTTCGTCTGGGGGAGGCTGCCAACAACCCCGAGCGCCGCGAGCTGTTCGGCATCAACGTCTTCAAGGTGCGCGAGATCCTGGTGATGCCCGAAATCACCGCCATGGTGAATTCGCCACCGGAGGTGATGGGCGTGGCCAATATTCGCGGCCAGATGATCACTGTCATCAACCTGCCCATGGTGGTGGGTTGCAAGCCCAGCAAGGGCCTGGGGATCTTGCTGGTGACCGAGTTTGCGCGCACCACGCAGGCCTTTGCGGTGGAAGAAGTCAATGAGATCGTGCGCCTGGAATGGAAACATGTGCTGTCGGCCGAGAACAGCGGCGGTGGTCTGGTGACCAGCATTGCGCGCCTGGATGGCGCCGCCGAAAACACCCGCCTGGCCCAGGTGCTGGACGTGGAGCAGATCCTGCGCGATGTGATGCCGCAGGAAGTGAAGGTTGAAGAAGACGCCAAGGGAATCCCCAAGCTGCGCCTGAGCCCCGGCCAGGTCATCCTGGCGGCTGACGATTCTGCCGTGGCCCGCATGATGATTGAAAAGGGCCTCAAGACCATGGATGTGCCCTACCTCATGACCAAGACCGGCAAGGAAGCTTGGGAGCGCCTGCAGTCCTTGCAGGCCTCTGCGGTTGCCGAGGGCAAGACGATCAAGGACAAGGTTGCCTTGGTGCTGACCGACCTGGAAATGCCCGAGATGGACGGCTTCACGCTCACGCGCAACATCAAGCAGGATGGCCGCTTCAGCCATGTGCCCGTCATCATCCATTCCTCCCTCACGGGGGCGACCAACGAAAGCCACGTGAAGAGCGTGGGGGCTGATGCCTACATCGCCAAGTTTGTCGAAGAAGAACTGGCCGCAACGATCCGCGACGTGCTGCAGCGCTGAACGCCGACTTACATATGCAATCAAAAGGGGCCTGACGGCCCCTTTTTTGTTACATGCGGCATTGAACCAAGCGCGAGCCGTGCTCCAGTACAAATGCACGGAAGGCACCGTTGACGCCGGCCAGCGCCGAATCGCGCCGGTGCAGCAGGCACCAGTCCAGCATCTTGGGCATGTCTTCCATGTGCAGCACAGCCAGCTTGCCCGCCTCGATCTCCACCTGGAAAGTATGGGCCGATAGGAAGCTGATGCCCATGCCGGCCATCACCGCCTGCTTGATGGTTTCGTTGCCTGACAGCTCCATGGTCACGCGCACCGGCAGGGACTGGGCTTGCAGCAGATGGTCAAAGAACTGGCGCGTGGCCGAGCCCGGCTCGCGGAAGATGAAGGGTTCGTCGCGCAGCGCGTCCCAGTGCACGCGGCGCTTGCGTGCCAGCGGGTGGTCGGCGGCCGCGACGATGCAGTGGGGGTTCTGCGCAAAGGTTTCGGCTTCCACATCGGCCTCGGACGGCGGATAGCCGGCAATCGCCACGTCCAGCTGGTGGTCCTGCAGCATGGCCAGGATGGTCTCGCGCCGGTCCACCGTGAGCTTGAACTTCACGCCCGGCCAATGCTCGGCAAATGCCATCAGCAGCGCCGGCGCAAAGTAATGCGCCGAGGACACCACGCCCAGGTGCAGCAGGCCGCCACGGCCGCCCTCGGTGTCGTGGAAGGCGCCCAGCGCGTCCTCCGCCATTGTCACCTGATTGAGGATGCGGCGCGCCTGGCGCAGCATTTCCTCGCCAGCCTGGCTCAGGCTGACCTTCTTGCCCGCCTTCACCAGCAGTTGCAGGCCCAGCTCGGCTTCCAGTTGCTGCACCTGCATGGACACGGCGGGCTGGGTTACGTTCATCAGCTCGGCGGCGCGCGAGTAGCTCAGCTGCGTGGCCACGGCTTCAAACAGGCGCAACTGGCGCAGCGTGAGATTCTTGAGCCGGTGGTCGCGCTTGCCGCCCGGCGTTTCGCTGGGAGTCGCCGGGGCACCACGGGATTTCCCTAGGACTTTGCGCGCTGGCTTGGGGGCGGTGGTGCGGGGTTTCATCAGTGTTTTCCCTAGCGGTTTGGCATGTGGCGGCTCTGCATTCCGGTGTGGATCGGCGGTGTCGGTAGGGTGTGGGGCGGATTCTAGCCATTCATCAGAAATTCTGATGAATTTCATAAAAAAGTCTGCGTTGTGCCTATAGCTCTGCCTGTCTACAGTCACACCAATTCTTCGTAACTGCACCGCACATGACCACTCGCTCCCAACCCGTCCCGTTTCCTGTCTGGAACCCGGACCACGCCGCCAAACTCGACCAGCCCAACCTGCTGCTCTACCGCTCCAACCTGCTCGGCTCCGACCTGCGCATCACCAACTATGGTGGCGGCAACACCTCCGCCAAGATTACCCAGAAGGACCCGCTGACCGGCCAGGACGTGTCGGTGCTGTGGGTCAAGGGCTCCGGCGGTGACGTGGGCTCCATGAAGCTGGACGGCTTCTCCACGCTGTACATGGACAAGCTCAATGCGCTGCAAGGCATTTATCGCGGCCCCGAGCATGAGGACGAGATGGTGGGCTACCTGCCGCACTGCACCTTCAACCTGAACCCGCGCGCTGCCAGCATCGACACGCCCCTGCATGCCTACCTTCCGTTTGCGCATGTGGACCATATGCACCCGGACTCGGTGATTGCCATCGCGGCCATGGCCAAGAGCGAAGCCATTACGCAAGAAGCCTTCCAGGGCACCATTGGCTGGCTGCCCTGGCGCCGGCCCGGCTACGAGCTGGGACTGCAACTGCAACGCTATGTCGCAGCCCACCCTGGCCTCAAGGGCCTGGTGCTCGGTGGCCACGGCCTGTTCACCTGGGGCGACGACTCCCGCAGCTGCTACGAGAACACCGTGGCGGTCATCGAGCAGGCGCAAACCTGGTTGGCTGCCCAAGCCCAGGCCCGAAAGGCGGTGCCCTTTGGTGGTGCCAAGGTGGTGTCGCTGGAAGCTGCCGACCAGGACGCCGTGCTGGCCCGTGTGCTGCCAGTGCTGCGCGGCCAGGCCTCGCAGAGTGGCCACAAGCTGCTGCATGTGGATCGCCAGGACGTGGTGATGGAGTTCGTCAACAGCCAGCAGCTCGAGAGTTTGGCCGCCCTTGGCACCTCCTGCCCCGATCACTTTCTGCGCACCAAGATCAAGCCGCTGATCCTGGACGAATCGGTCTACCAGCTGGACGGGGCCGAACTCTCCAAGGCCATCGCCAGCAAGCTGGCCGACTACCGTGCCGACTACACCGCCTACTACGAGCGCTGCAAGCGCGCCAACAGCCCGGCGCTGCGCGACCCGAATCCCGTCATCATCCTGCTGCCCCGCATCGGCATGGTCTCCATCGCCAAGGACAAAGCCACGGCCCGCATTGCCGGCGAGTTCTATGTGAACGCCATCAACGTGATGCGCGACGCCAGCGCCATCGACACCTATGTGGGTCTGCCCGAGCAGGAGGCGTTTGACATCGAGTACTGGCTGCTCGAGGAGGCCAAGCTGCAGCGCATGCCCAAGGCCAAGCCCCTGGTGGGCAAGGTGGCCCTGGTCACCGGCGGTGCCGGTGGCATTGGCCGCGCCATCGTGGAGCGCCAGCTGCAGGAAGGCGTGTGTGCCGTGCTGCTGGACATTGACGCCGAGGCGCTCAACAGCACCGTGGCCGAACTCTCGAAGAAGTTTGGCAAGGACGTGGTGCGCGGTGTGGTCTGCGACGTGACCAGCGAAGAGTCGGTGATTGCGGCCTATGCCCGCACTGCCATCGAATACGGTGGCGTGGACATTCTGGTATCGAATGCAGGCATTGCCTCTGCCTCGCCTCTGGAAGACACCACGCTGGCGCTGTGGAACCGCAACCAGAGCATTCTGGCCACGGGCTACTTCCTCGTCGGCCGCGAAGCCTTCCGCCTGATGAAGGCGCAGGCCGTGGGCGGCTCCATGGTGTTCATCGCCAGCAAGAACGGGATGGTGGCCAGCAACCAGGCCGTGGCCTACTGCGCGGCCAAGGCGGCCGAGATTCAGCTGTCCCGCAGCTTTGCGCTGGAAGGCGCGCCCTTGGGCATTCGCTGCAATGTGGTGAACCCCGATGCCGTGATCCGTGGCAGCAAAATCTGGACCGGTACCTGGAGCCAGGAACGTGCCGCGGCCAACAAGGTGAGTGAGGAAGAACTCGAAGCCTTCTACCGCGACCGCTCCATGCTCAAGCGCAGCGTCTTCCCCGAAGACATTGCCGAAGCCACCTACTTCCTGGCCAGCGAACTCGCAGCCAAATCCACCGGCAACATCCTCAATGTGGACGCCGGCAACCTGGCCGCGTTCCCCCGCTGAGCCGGCACCGAAAGAATCTGAGAGACAGACATGACACAACTGATCAACACCGGCTTGATTGCCGAGCACAACGCTCAAGCTGCCTCGCGTGTGAATCTGGACTATGAAACCCTGGGCGAGCAACTGGCCCGCCGCGGCGTGGACATTGCGGTCCTCAAGGCCCAGGTGGCGCAATTTGCAGTGGCCGTGCCCAGCTGGGGAGTGGGTACGGGCGGTACGCGCTTTGCACGCTTCCCCGGTCTGGGCGAGCCGCGCCATGTGTTCGACAAGATCCAGGACTGCGGTGTGATCCAGCAGCTGGTGCGCTGCACCCCCACCGTATCGCCCCATTTCCCCTGGGACAAGGTGAGCGACTACAAGGAGCTGCGCCAGCACGCCGAAGCGAACGGCGTGGGCTTTGATGCCGTCAACTCCAACACCTTCTCGGACCAGAAAGACCAGCCGCTGTCGTACAAGTTTGGCAGCCTGACCCATGCCGACGCCGCCGTACGCGCCCAGGCCGTGGCGCACAACCTGGAGTGCATCGAGATTGGCAAGCAGCTGGGCAGCAAGGCGCTGACCGTGTGGATTGGCGACGGTGCCAACTTCCCGGGCCAAAGCCACTTCCGCCGCCAGTTCGAGCGCTACCTGGACAGCAACCGCCAGATCTATGACGCGCTGCCCGCCGACTGGCGCATGTTCCTCGAACACAAGATGTTTGAGCCCGCCTTCTACGCCACGGTGATCCAGGACTGGGGCAGCAGCCTGCTGGCCGCGCAAACCCTGGGGCCCAAGGCGCGCTGCCTGGTGGACCTGGGTCACCACGCGCCCAACACCAACATCGAGATGATTGTGGCGCGCCTGGTGCATGCCCAAAAGCTGGCCGGCTTCCACTTCAACGACAGCAAATACGGGGACGACGATCTGGACAGCGGCTCCATCAACCCCTTCCAGCTGTTCCTGGTGTTCAACGAACTGGTGGACGCGGCGCAAACCGGTGCCGCCGGCTTCGACCCCGCCTACATGCTGGACCAGTCGCACAACGTGACCGACCCGATTGAGAGCCTGATGACCAGCGCCGTGACCGTGCAGCGCTGCTATGCCCAGGCCCTGCTGGTGGACCGCAAGGCGCTGACCGCCTACCAGGACAGCAACGATGTGCTGATGGCCGCGCAGACCCTGAAGCAGGCCTTCCACACCGATGTGACGCCGCTGCTGCAAAAAATCCGCATCGACGCCGGCGGCGCCGCCGACCCGGTGGCGGCCTACCGAGCCAGTGGATACCGCAAGCAGATGGCGGCCATCCGCCCGGCCAGCGGCCCCAGCAGCGGCATTGTTTGAGCGTACGTGCATGGGCATGTGGGCTTTCCCCATCGAACCCGGTTCACACCACCAGACCCTGGTGTGTGCAGCCGGTATCGAGACCGGCCTTAGGGCCAATTTTTCCTTCTAACAATTCCAGGAGACAAGCATGAAGAAACAACTCAAAACCCTGCTGGCGGTGGCCCTGAGCGCGGCACTGGTCAGCCCCGCCTTTGCGGCCGACAAGATCGCCCTGGTGGTGAAGAGTCTGGGCAACGGCTTCTTTGACGCCGCCAACCAGGGCGCGCAAGAGGCCGCCAAGGAGCTCAAGAATGTCGAGATCATCTACACCGGCCCCGCCAAGGCGACGGCCGAAGGCCAGATCGAAATCGTCAACTCGCTGATTGCGCAAAAGGTCTCCGCCATCGTCATCTCCGCCAACGACCCCGACGCCCTGGCCCCCGTGCTCAAGCGCGCCATGGACCGTGGCATCAAGGTCCTCTCGTTTGACTCCGGCGTGCGCAAGGACGGCCGCCTGATGCACCTGAACCCCTCCAGCAACCCGCTGATCGGCGAGAAGCTGGTGAAGATGACGGCCGACGCCATCGGCGCCACCGGTGAAGTGGCCGTGCTGTCTGCCACCGCACAGGCCACCAACCAGAACATCTGGATCGAGGAGGCCAAGAAGGTGCTGGCCCAGCCCGCCTACAAGGGCCTCAAGCTGGTCAGCGTGGTCTACGGTGACGACCAGACCGACAAGAGCTACCGCGAAGCCCAGGGCCTGTTCAAGAGCTACCCCAACCTGAAGGCCATCATCGCCCCCACCACCGTGGGCGTGGCTGCTGCGGCCAAGGCCGTGCAGGACGAAAAGAAGGTCGGCGCGATCTATGTGACCGGTCTGGGTCTGCCCTCCGAGATGGCCGGCCACGTGAAGAGCGGCGCGGTCAAGTCCTTCGCCATCTGGAACCCCATCGACCTGGGCTACTCGTCCATCTATGCGGCCAGCCAGTTCATCTCCGGCAAGGTCACCGGCAAGGCCGGCGACAAGGTGTCCCTTGGCCGAGTCGGCACCGTGACACTGGACGCCAATGGCGAAGCCGCCATGTCCGAGCCCTTCACGTACGATGCCTCCAACGTCGAGAAGTTCGCCAAGTTCTTCTGATGCAGCAGGGTGCGCCAGCGCCTTCGGGCGCCGGCAGCCACAGTCGACGGGGCAACCCTGCCAGGGTGGGGTGGCCCCTATTTTTTGGAATGTTGGATTCTCATCATGTCTGATGTATTGCTGAGTCTGCGCACCATCCACAAGCGCTATGGCGCAACCCATGCGCTGCGCGGGGTGGACCTGGATTTGCGGGCCGGAGAAGTGCTGGCCCTGGTGGGCGAGAACGGCGCGGGCAAGTCCACGCTGGTGAAGATGCTGACCGGCGTGGTGCCGGTGGACGAGGGCGTGATCACGCTCAATGGTGTGGCGCAGCGCTTTGCCAATGCGCAGGCCTCGCAGGCCGCCGGCATTCTGGCGGTGCACCAGGAAACGGTGATGTTCGAAGAACTCAGCGTGGCCGAGAACATTTACGTGGGCCGCCACCTGATGCGCGGCCCCTTCATCGACTGGTCGGCCATGAACACGCAGGCCCAGGCCGTGCTGGACCAGATCGGTGCGCGCTTCAAGGCGATCACTCTGGTCAAGGACCTGAGCCTGGCCGAGCGACACCTGGTGGAGATTGCGCGGGCCCTGTCGCAAAAGGCCCTGGTCGTCATCCTTGACGAACCCACCGCCGCGCTCTCGCAGGCCGAGATCCGCGACTTCTATGGCATCGTGCGCCAGCTGCGCGACCAGGGCGTGGGCGTGATCTTTATCACCCACAAGTTTGATGAAATCTTTGCAGTGGCCGACCGCTATGTGGTGCTGCGCGATGGTGCCGCCGTGGGCAACGGCGCCATTGCGGATGCGACCGAGCAGGAACTGGTCAAGCTCATGGCCGGACGCGCCATCGACCAGATTTACCCGCACATTGCTTCTGTTCCCGGTGAAGTGGTGATGACGGTGAAGAACCTGTCGCACCCCACGGAATTCAACAACGTGGCTTTCGAGTTGCGTCGCGGCGAGATTCTGGGCTTCTACGGCCTGGTGGGCTCGGGCCGCAGCGAGGCCATGCTGGCCCTCATGGGCCTGAACCCGGCAGCGCAAGGCGAGTTCACGGTCTGTGGCCAGACTCTGCACGCGCGCCGCCCCGGTGACGCGATTGTCGCCGGCATTGCCTATGTGCCCGAAGAGCGCCAGCGCCAAGGCGGCATTCTGGGCTTTTCGGTGGAGCACAACATCAGCCTGGCGGGCCTCTCGCGTTTTGCGCGTGGCGTGTGGCTGTCCAAGGTGCGCGAGTCGGCGCTGTGCCAGCGCATGATTGAACGTCTGCGCATCAAGACCCATTCACCCGACACCCTGTTGTCCGGCCTGTCGGGCGGCAACCAGCAGAAGGTGGTGATCGCCAAGTGGCTGGGGCTGGACCCGCGCATCGTGATTCTGGATGAGCCCACCAAGGGCATCGACGTGGGGGCCAAGCAGGCCGTCTACCAGCTCATTGCCGAGATGGTGGAGCAGGGCTTGGCCGTGATTCTCGTGTCTAGCGAGCTGCCCGAGGTGATGCACCTCGCGCACCGCACCATCGTCATGCGCCGTGGCGTGCAGGTGGCGGAATTTGACCGTGCACACGCGCACGCAGAACAGATCGTGGCCGCGGCCTCGGGCCTGGCCGCGGTGCCGGTGGCCTGTGCCGCCGAACCCGCCACCGCGCAGGAGGCACTTGCAGCATGAACTCCCTGAAATCGATTCGCCGCGAATGGCTACTCCTGGCCATCATTGTGGCCATTGCACTGGCCGTGGGCGCCCGCGCGCCCGTGTTCCTGACCTGGCGCAACGGTCTGGACATTGCCAATGACTCGGCCATCCTGGCCATCTTGGTGATGGGCCAGATGCTGGTGCTGCTGACCCGTGGCATTGACCTCTCCGTGGCCTCCAATCTGGCGCTCACCGGCATGGTGTGCGCCCTCATCGGCAAGGCCTGGCCGGGTGCCTCGGTGCCCGTGTTGCTGGCTCTCGCCTTGGGCGTGGGGGCGCTGCTGGGTACCGTGAACGGCTGGCTGATCACGCGCTTCGAGCTGCCGCCCATCGTGGTTACGCTGGGTACGCTGTCGGCCTACCGTGGTGCAATCTTTGTGGCCAGCAAGGGCGCCTGGGTGTCCGACCAGGACATCCACCCCGTCATCAAGGGCCTGCCGCGCGAAGTGTGGCTGGGGCTGCCTGCGCTGGTGTGGTTTGCGCTGGCCGTACTCGCGCTGACTGCCGTGTTCCTCAAGCTGCGCCGCGAAGGCCGCGAGATCTACGCACTGGGCGGCAACCCGCATGCAGCGGCCTATGTGGGCATTTCGGCCAACAAGCGCCTCATGATGGTTTACACGCTGTCGGGCATGCTGGCCGGTCTGGCCGGGCTACTGTGGGTGGGGCGCTATTCCATCGCCTACACCGAGCTGGCTGCCGGCTACGAGCTGACCGTGGTGGCGGCCTGCGTGATTGGCGGCGTGAGCATTGGCGGCGGCGTGGGCACGGTCTTGGGCGCGGCGCTCGGTGTGCTGTTCATCGGCGTGGTCAACGGCGCGCTGCCGGTGATCCAGGTCTCGCCGTTCTGGCAGCAGGCGATTGCCGGTGCCGTGATTTTGATTTCGGTGACGGTGAATGCCCGTGCCGAGCGGCGCGCAGGGCGCCAGATTCTGGAACATAAAGCGATGACAAGCACGACCGCCCAAGGAGCCGCAGCATGAAGGCCTGGAACACATGGGAGCGCGTGCTGCTGGCCCTGCTGGTTGTGCTGCTGGTGGTGTTTGGTATCGCGCAGCCGGGCTTCATGACGCCCGATGCGCTGGCCGACAGCACCTTCAATTTCAGCGAGAAGGGCATCCTCGCGCTGGCCCTGGCCCTGCTCATCATCACCGGCGAGATTGACCTGTCGATTGCGGCCATATTGGCCCTGTGTTCGCTGGCGATGGGTTATGCCATGAAGGCCGGTGCCGGCCCTCTGGGCATGACGCTGGCGGCTTTTGCCACCGGCGCTGTGGCCGGCGCCATCAATGGCATCCTGGTCACGCGCTACAAGCTGCCTTCCATCGTGGTCACCATTGGCACGCTGTCGCTGTACCGCGGCCTGGCCCTGGTGGCGCTGGGCGACCAGGCCATCTCGGGCTACCCCGAGGTGTTTTCCACGCTGGGCAACAGCTATGTGGGCGAGGTGATCGGCGTGCGCTGGCTCACCGTGCCCATCGAGTTCGCCATCCTGCTGGTGGGTGCCATCGTGGTTGGCGTACTACTGCACCGTACCGTGCCCGGCCGGCGCCTCTATGCGATTGGCGCCAACCCGGTGGCGGCGCGCTTCTCGGGCATCGAGGTGGACCGCTACCGCATGGCCTTGTTCGTATTTGCTGGTCTCATGGCGGCGCTGGCGGCATTGATGCTGACCGGCCGCATTGGCAGCACCCGCCCCAATATCGCCATGGGCTGGGAGCTGGACGCCATCACCATGGTGATTCTGGGTGGCGTGGCGATTGAGGGCGGGCGCGGCAGCATCGTGGGCACCATGCTGGCCGTGCTGCTGCTGGGCCTGTTCACCTTTGCCATGGGCATGGCCAACGTCACTGGCATCGTCATGAGCATGGTGATCGGTGTGCTGCTCATCATCTCCATGGTGTTGCCGCGCTTCTTCCGCCGCCAGGGAGCCCGCGCATGAGTACCGCTGTGGCGACCGAGAAAACTGCGTTTCGCATGTTTCTCAACCCCGGCTGCGTGGCCGAATACAAAAAGCGGCACGACGAGATCTGGCCCGAACTCAGCACCCTGCTGACACAGGCCGGCGTGCGCGACTACAGCATCTACCTGGACGAGGAGCACCACGTGCTGTTCGCTGTGCTGCGCCGCCTGCCGGGTCACACCATGGACGCCTTGCCGCAGCACCCGGTGATGCAGCGCTGGTGGGCCCATATGGCCGACATCATGCGCGCCAACCCGGACGGCTCGCCCGTGGCCGAGCCGCTGCCCTGCATGTTCCACATGGACTGAGGGTCTGGCGGTGAACGACGAACTCACGCTGGTCATCGACATCGGCAAAAGCCACGCCAAGCTGCTCATGGTGGACGGGCAGGGCGCGGTGCTGGAGCGCTTCGGGCGCACCAACGCATCGGTACCGTCGGCGCTGGGCTACCCTGCGCTGGATGTGCACGGTCTGGAAGACTGGATGGCGCAGACCCTGCGTGGCTGCGTGCACACCGCGTGCTGCAGCCGCGTCATCACCTCCACCCATGGTGCCGCGCTGGTGGCGCTGGGGGAGCAGGGGCTGGCCTGGGACCCGGTGGACTACGAATATGACCTGCTGGCCGGCCACCCGCTGCTCGCCAATGCCTTTGTCGCGGCCTCGGACGGCTTTGCCCACACGCTGTCGCCCGACTTGCCCGCAGGCCTGAACGCGGCGCGCCAGCTCTTCTACCTGCAGAACCTGCATCTGGATGCCTGGCGGCGCACGCGCTGCCTGCTGCCCTATGCGCAGTACTGGGCCTGGCGGCTGAGTGGCGTGGCGGCCAGCGAAGCCTCATCCCTGGGCTGCCACACGCATTTGTGGCGCCCGCAGGAAGGGGACTTTTCCGCACTGGCCCAGGCCAGGGGCTGGGCCTCGCTGTTCGCCCCGCTGCGCTCGGCCTGGGAAGTTCTGGGCCCGGTGCGCGCGGAGATAGCGGCTGGCTGGGGCCTGCCCGCGCACTGCGAGGTGCATGTGGGCGTGCACGACAGCAATGCCTGTCTGGCGCGCTACCTCGATGCGTCGGTGGCAGTGGCATCCGCCCTGACCGTGGTGTCCTCCGGTACCTGGACCGTGTTGATGGCACCCGGTGCGCCCACCGCCAGCCTGCAGGCCGAGCGCGACATGCTGGCCAATGTGGATGTGCTGGGCCGCGCCACGCCGACGGCGCGCTTCATGGGCGGGCGCGAGTTTGCCGCACTGTTGGACGGGGCGGCGCCCGATGCTGGCACGCTGGACGACTTGCAGGCACTGGTGGATTCGGCCACGATGGCCACGCCCTCGTTTGCCGAACACGGTGGTCCCTTCATGGGGCGGCAGGGGCAGGTCGTGCGCGATGGCAAGCCGCTGTCAGTCGCTCTACCGCCCGGTCAGCGCGCGGCCCTGGCTGCGCTGTACTGCGCCCAGACCACCGCCTGGTTGGTGGACCGGCTCTGGGACGGCGTGGCCCTGCCACGCACGGTGGTGCTGGAAGGGCCGCTGGCCCAGAACGCCCTGTACCTGGCGCTGCTGCAGGCCTTATTGCCGCAGGCACGCTGCCTGGCCAGCCATGACGCCATGGAGGGCACGGCGCGGGGCGCCTGGCTGCTGGCGCGCTGGGGGAACCCGGCGGCAGCCGCCACCTCGGCACTTGCGCCGGTGGAGGCCGCGCCGGTGCGCGGCTTGCCGACCTACCACGCGCAGTGGATCGCTAGCGCAGCGTAACGCGCACCTGCACCTCGGTGCGGGTCTGCCCACTCTGCTGCTGTGCGCCGGTCAGTCCGCTATTGCTGGACTGGTTGCTTTGTTCGGACTCCCCCACCGTGGTCCATTCGTCCAGCGGCAGCGCCAACACACTGCTGGTCCCTGCATTCGCCTGCGCCCCCGGCACGGCATTGCCGGAGCGTAGCGCCTGCTGCGCAGCCAGTTCCAGCTCCACCTGCGTCCCGCCGTCCCAGCGCGGCGTGGCGCTGAAGCCGGTGCCCGCTTCCAGCAGCACCGTGCCCACGGTGGTGACCACGCGGCCGTTGCGCACAAAGCCTTGCAGCAGGCGGATGGGCGTGGTGGTTTGCAGCATCAGGCGTACCGGGCGGCCGTTGAGCACCAGCGCCTGCTGCGTGGCCGTGCCGCTGTTGCGCGACTGGTTCATCTGCAGCCCGGGCCGGTTGGCCAGCTCCACGCCGGCGCGCTGGCTCTCGTCAGACTGCACCTGGCGCACCTCGATGAGCAGGTTGCGCAGCGGCAGGGGCCCTCCGTTTGCTATCGAATCAGGAGCTGCTCGCGCATATTCGACGAGGGCTAGAGGCCAAAATGATGCAAAAACCAGGGCGTGGCGGCGGTTCATGGTCGGCTCCGGGGTGGGGTGGTGGCGGTGGGCTGGGGCTGCAAATGGCCCAGCGGCAGGGCGCTGCTGGCCTTCACCTCGCCCAGCGAGAAGCTGGTGTGCAGGTCCTTCACATTGGGCAGGTTGATCAGCACCTCGCGCGCGAATTGGCTGAAGGTGTTGAGGTCGCGGCTCACCACCTGCAGCTCGAAGGTGCCGGTGCCACTGATGTAGTGGCAGCTGATGACCTCGGGCAGCTCGCGGATGGCCTGTTCCAGCCCGTGCAGCACATCGCCGCTGTTGCGGTTGGCGTCCAGCCGTACAAAGGCCAGCACGCCCAGGCCCATCTTGTGGCGGTTGATCTCGGCGCGGTAGCCGGTGATGAAGCCGTTTTCCTCCAGTGCCTTGACGCGGCGCCAGCAGGGCGCCGCACTCAGGCCCACCCGGGTGGCCAGCTCGGCATTGCTCAGGCGGCCATCATCCTGCAACTCTTTCAGGATGGCGAGGTCAAATCGGTCAAGTGTTTCCATAAGTCACATTATGGAGAAAGATTCATTCTTTGAAACCCCATTTGAAGGCAAAGAAAGCAAAGACATATCCGGGCCAGACGCCTACACTTTGCGCACAACCATAACGGAGACACGCATCATGAATGCACCCCTCAACCGGGATCTGCCCGAGCACATCCGCACGGCGCTGGACACGGTCACCCTCGACGACAAATACGCACTGGACTACGGCCGTGCCTTCATGAGCGGGGTGCAAGCCCTGGTCAAGCTGCCCATGCTGCAGCGCGTGCGCGACCAGCGCCAGGGCAAGAACACCGCCGGTTTCATCAGCGGCTACCGCGGCTCCCCGCTGGGCACCTATGACCAGTCCCTGGTCAAGGCCGAGAAGTATCTACAGGCCCACCACATCCACTTCCAGCCCGGCGTGAACGAAGAGCTGGCCGCCACCGCGCTGTGGGGCACCCAGCAGCTGGGCTTTGCCCCGCCCGGCACCAACAAATACGACGGCGTCTTCGGCATCTGGTACGGCAAGGGCCCGGGCGTGGACCGCTGCTCCGACGTCTTCAAGCACGCCAACATGGCGGGCACCACGCCCTGGGGCGGCGTGATTGCCGTAGCCGGTGATGACCACATTTCCAAGAGCAGCACTGCCGCGCACCAGAGCGACCACATCTTCAAGGCCTGTGGCACGCCGGTGTTCTTCCCGGCCAATGTGCAGGAAATCCTGGACCTGGGGCTGCACGCCTTTGCCATGAGCCGCTTCTCGGGCGTGTGGGCGGGCATGAAGACGATCCAGGAGATCGTCGAGTCCAGCTCCACGGTGATGATCGACCCCGACCGTGTCATCACCCGTGTGCCGGCCGACTTCGAGATTCCGCCCGGCGGACTGCATATTCGCTGGCCCGACCATGCGCTGGAGCAGGAAGCCCGGCTCATGGACTACAAGTGGTACGCGGCCCTGGCCTACATCCGCGCCAACCGGCTGAACTACAACGTCATCGAAGGCAAGCACGACCGCTTCGGCATCATCGCCAGTGGCAAGGCCTATAACGACACGCGCCAGGCCCTGCTGGACCTGGGGCTGGACGACGCGACCTGCCAGCGCATCGGCATCCGCCTGCACAAGGTGGGTGTGGTCTGGCCGCTGGAGGCGCAGCTGACCCGCGAGTTCGCCACCGGCCTGCAGGAGATTCTGGTGGTGGAAGAGAAGCGCCAGGTCATCGAGTACCAACTGAAGGAAGAGCTGTACAACTGGCGCGCTGACGTGCGGCCCACGGTGCTGGGCAAGTTCAACGAGGTGGAAACGCCCGACCACTACGGTGCGGGTGGCGAGTGGTCCATGCCCAACCCCACGGCCAACACGCTCTTGCGCGCCAACGCGGACCTGTCGCCGGCGCTGATTGCGCGCGCCATTGCCCAGCGCATCAAGAAGCTGGGGTTGGACGCGGACACCAGCGCCCGCATCGACGCGCAAATGGCGATTCTGGAAGCCAAGGAACGCGCCATGCACGCCATCGAGCTGGCCGGCACCAAGGGCGCCGACCGCCAACCCTGGTTCTGCTCGGGCTGCCCGCACAACACCAGCACCCGCGTGCCCGAGGGCTCGCGCGCCATGGCAGGCATTGGCTGCCACTTCATGACCATCTGGATGGACCGCAGCACAGACGGCTTCACGCAGATGGGCGGCGAGGGCGTGCCCTGGGTGGGTCAGCAGCCGTTCACCCACGAGAAGCACATCTTTGCCAACCTGGGCGACGGCACCTACTTTCACAGCGGCCTGCTGGCGGTGCGCCAGAGCATCGCCGCAGGTGTCAACATCACCTACAAGATCCTCTACAACGACGCCGTGGCCATGACCGGTGGCCAGCAGGTGGGCGAGCGCCCCGAAGGACACTCCGTGGTGCAGATCGCCCAGAGCATGCGTGCGGAAGGCGCTATCAAAATAGTAGTAGTGACGGACGAGCCCGAGAAATACGACGACGTGGTGGGTCTGCCCGAGGGCATTGCCATCGAGCACCGCGACGAGCTGGACCGCATCCAGCGCGAGTTCCGCGAGATCAAGGGCACCACGGTCATCATTTACGACCAGACCTGTGCGACGGAGAAGCGCCGCCGCCGCAAGCGCGGCAGCCTGGTGGACCCGGCCAAGCGCGTGGTCATCAACGAGCTGGTCTGCGAAGGCTGCGGCGACTGCAGCGTGCAAAGCAACTGCATGAGCGTGGAGCCGCTGGAGACCGAGTTCGGCCGCAAGCGCCAGATCAACCAGAGCAGTTGCAACAAGGACTTCTCCTGCGTCAAGGGCTTCTGCCCCAGCTTTGTGACGGTGGAAGGTGGCAGCCTGAAAAAGGCCGCCAAACCCAAGGCGGGTGAATCGCAGGCCGCCTCCTGGCCGGCCTTGCCCGAGCCGCAACTGCCCGAGCTGGCCACCGCGATGGGCGGCGTCTGGGGCACCATCGTCGCCGGCGTGGGCGGTACAGGCGTCATCACCATCGGCCAGTTGCTGGGCGTGGCCGCCCACATCGAAGGCAAGGGCATCGTGACCCAGGACGCCGGTGGCCTGGCGCAAAAGGGTGGCGCCACCTGGAGCCATGTGCTTATAGGCGCCAGCCAGGACGCCATCCGCACCACCCGCGTGGGCACGGCTTCGGCCGACCTGGTGCTGGGCTGCGACCCCATCGTGGTGGCGGGCAAGGAAACCCTGGTGCGCATGCGCCCGGGGCGCACCCATGTGGCGCTCAACGCCAACAGCGCGCCCACGGCGGCCTTTGTGAAGAACGCCAACTGGGCCAACCCCGGCGAGCAGTGCGTGGCCGACATCGCCAAGACCGTGGGCGAGGCGAACCTGGGCCTGTTCAACGCCGACGCCGTCGCCACCCAGCTCATGGGCGACAGCATCTACACCAACCCCATGATGCTGGGCTACGCCTGGCAAAAGGGCTGGATCCCGCTGGGACTGGCCTCGTTGATGCGCGCCATCGAGCTCAATGCCGTGGCCGTGGCCAACAACAAGACCGCCTTTGAGTGGGGCCGCCGTGCAGCGGTGGACTGGCCGGCAGTGCAGCGCGCCCTCAACCCGGGCCAGGTCATCGCTTTCACCCCGCGCAGCCCGCAGTCGCTGGACGTGCTGGTGCGCAAGCGTGTGGAGTTTTTGACCGGCTACCAGAACGCGGCCTACGCGCAGAGCTATGCCGATTTTGTGGCCAAGGTGCGTGCTGCCGAAGCGGCCTCGGTGGGTGGCGACAAGCTGCCGCTGGCCGAGGCTGTGGCGCGCTACCTGTTCAAGCTCATGGCCTACAAGGACGAATACGAGGTGGCACGCCTGCACACCGACGCGGCCTTCCGCGCCAAGGTAGAGGGCATGTTTGAGGGCGACTTCAAGCTGGCCTACCACCTGGCGCCGCCCCTGCTGGCCCGCAAGAATGACCTGGGCGAGCTGCAGAAGATGCGCTTTGGCGGCTGGATGCGTGCGGCGTTCGGCCTGTTGGCACCGCTCAAGGTGCTGCGTGGCACGGCGCTGGATGTGTTTGGCTACACCGCCGAGCGCCGTGAGGAGCGGGCCCTGATTGGCGAGTACCGTGCCGCCATCGAGTCCCTGCTGCCCAGCCTGGGCGCAGGCAACCGGGACGCCGCGGCCGCCTTTGCCCGCGTTCCCGAGCAAATCCGCGGCTTTGGCCACGTCAAGGCACGCCATCTGCAGGCGGCCCGCCAGCAATGGACGGTCTTGCTGGAAAAGTACCGCCAGACGCCCGCTGTCAAGCAAACCCAGGCCGCTTAGGGCCTTGCCCGCCCGCTCCGGGCGGGCCTTTTCCCCCGCTTACAATGGTCGGTTGCTTCCCCGGGGTGGGCGGGCGCCTGCGCGCGTCCACCCGGCGAAAGCGCTTTTGTAACCGGTCCCTTGTTGTGGAGTCTGCCTGTGTTTATTTCCTCTGCTTTTGCCCAAACCGCCCCCGCTGCTTCTGGTGGTGACATGTCCTCCAGCCTGATGAGCATGCTGCCTCTGGTGCTGATGTTTGTGGTGCTGTATTTCGTGATGATCCGCCCCCAGATGAAGAAGCAGAAGGAACACCGCGCCATGCTCGACGCGCTGGCCAAGGGCGACGAAGTGGTGACCGCCGGCGGCGTGCTGGGCAAGATCAGCAAGCTGGGCGACAGCTATGTCGGCCTGGAAGTCGCCAGTGGCGTTGAAGTACAGGTTCAGCGCAGCGCCGTGGTGCAAGTGCTGCCCAAGGGCTCCATCAAGTAATTCTTCCCGAAGCGACGCGCGATCATGAACCGTTACCCGGTATGGAAGTACGCGATCATCCTGATCGCGCTCGTGGTGGCTGGGCTGTACGCCCTGCCCAATCTGTTTGGCGAAGCACCTGCAGTCCAGGTGTCGCCAGCCAAGGCGATCCTGAAGCTGGACACCGCCTCCCTGGCCAAGGTGGAAGAGGTGCTCAAGGCGGCCAGCCTGAGCCCCGAGACCCTGAGTCTGGAAAACGGCTCCATCAAGGCCCGTTTTGCCGACACCGACACCCAGCTCAAGGCTAAGGATGCCCTGCAGAAGGCGCTGAACCCTGATGCGGCTGATCCCTCGTATGTGGTGGCGCTGAACCTGCTGTCGCGTTCCCCCGCATGGTTGACCGCGCTGCGCGCCTCGCCCATGTACCTGGGGCTGGACTTGCGTGGTGGTGTGCACTTCATGTTGCAGGTCGACATGCAGGCCGCGCTGACCAAGAAGGCCGAATCCCTGTCGGGAGATATCCGCAGCGTGCTGCGTGAGAAGAATGTGCGCCACAGCGGCATTGCCCGCAATGGCCAGACCATTGAAATCCGCTTCCGTGAAGCTGCGACGGCCGAGGCTGCCAAGCGCATCATCCAGGACCAGTTTGCGGACCTGACCACGGTGGAAACCCCCGACGGTGCGGACATCAAGATGGTGGCCTCCATCAAGCCCACCTCTGCCCGCACCGTGCAGGAGCAGGCGCTCAAGCAGAACATCACCACCCTGCACAACCGGATCAACGAACTCGGTGTGGCCGAACCCGTGATCCAGCAGCAGGGTCTGGACCGCATCGTGGTGCAGCTGCCCGGCGTGCAAGACACGGCCAAGGCCAAAGACATCTTGGGCCGCACGGCCACGCTGGAAATCCGCATGGTGGATGAAAGCTCCGAAGCGCGTGGTGCCGAGTCCGGCGCTGGCGTGGTGCCTTTTGGTTCGGAGCGCTACCTGGAACGCAGTGGCCAGGGTGTGGTGGTGAAGAAGCAGGTCATCCTGACCGGCGAAAACCTGACCGATGCCCAGCCCGGCTTTGACAGCCAGACTCAGGAGCCCACGGTCAATCTGTCGCTGGACGCCAAGGGCGCCCGCATCTTCCGTGATGTGACGCGCGAGAACATCAACAAGCGCATGGCCATCCTGTTGTTCGAAAAGGGCAAGGGCGAGGTCGTGACGGCCCCAGTGATCCGCTCCGAAATCGGTGGTGGCCGCGTACAGATTTCCGGCCGCATGACGACCACAGAGGCGGCCGACACTGCGCTGCTGCTGCGCGCCGGCTCACTGGCCGCGCCCATGGAAATCATCGAAGAACGCACCATTGGCCCCAGCCTGGGCGCCGAAAACATCTCCAAGGGCTTCCACAGCGTGACCTGGGGCTTTGTGGCCGTGGCCATCTTCATGTGCATCTACTACATGCTGTTTGGCGTGATCTCCAGTATCGCGCTGGCATTCAACCTGCTGTTGCTCGTGGCCGTGCTGTCCATGCTGCAGGCCACGCTGACGCTGCCGGGCATGGCCGCCATGGCCTTGGTGCTGGGTATGGCGATTGACGCCAACGTGCTGATCAACGAGCGCGTGCGTGAGGAGCTGCGCAATGGTGCATCCCCGCAGGCTGCCATCCATGCCGGCTACGACCGCGCCTGGGCCACCATCATCGACTCCAACGTCACCACCTTGATCGCCGGTTTGGCGCTGCTGGCCTTCGGTTCTGGTCCGGTCCGCGGCTTTGCCGTGGTGCACTGCCTGGGCATTCTGACCAGCATGTTCTCGGGCGTGTTCTTCTCCCGGGGCGTGGTGAATTTGTGGTACGGTCGGCAAAAGAAGCTCAAATCGGTGTCCATTGGCACCGTGTGGCGGCCTGATTCCGGCAGTCAGGTAACGACCAACTAAAGGGTACAGAGGGCATGGAATTCTTCAAAATTCGCCGTGACATTCCCTTCATGCGGAATGCACTGGTGTTCAATGTGGTGTCGCTGGTGACCTTTCTGGCGGCCGTTTTCTTTCTCTTTTCCCGTGGTCTGCATCTGTCGGTGGAATTCACCGGTGGCACGCTGATGGAAGTCAGCTATTCCCAGCCGGCCGATCTGAACACCGTACGCGCCACCATCGACAAGCTGGGCATCAAGGATGTGCAGGTGCAGAACTTTGGCACGGCGCAGGATGTGCTGATCCGTATGCCGGTGCAGAAGGGCAGCAGCTCCAGCCAGCAGAGTGACACCGTTTTGACCGCACTAAAGGCGGCGGATGCGTCGGCCACCTTGCGGCGTACCGAGTTTGTCGGCCCCCAGGTGGGTGATGAGCTGGCTGTAGACGGCCTGAAGGCACTGGCCTTTGTGGTGGTGGGCATCGTGCTGTATCTGGCCATTCGCTTCGAGTGGAAGTTCGCTGTGGCGGCCATCATCGCCAACCTGCACGATGTGGTCATCATCCTGGGCTTTTTCGCGTTTTTCCAGTGGGAGTTCTCGCTGCCAGTGCTGGCCGCAATCCTGGCCGTGCTGGGCTACTCGGTCAACGAGTCGGTCGTTATCTTCGACCGGATCCGTGAAAACTTCCGTCGCTACCGCAAGATGAACACCGTGGAAATCATCGACAACGCGATCACCTCCACCATCAGCCGCACCATCATTACCCACGGGTCCACCCAACTCATGGTGCTGTCCATGCTGCTGTTCGGTGGCGCCACGCTGCACTACTTTGCCTTGGCACTGACCATCGGTATTCTGTTTGGCATTTACTCTTCCGTCTTTGTGGCGGCCGCCATCGCCATGTGGCTGGGCATCCAGCGCGAAGACCTAGTCAAGGGCAACACAGCCAAGAAAGACGTGGACCCGAACGACCCGAACGCGGGCGCAACAGTCTAAGATTCAGACTCCACCATGGCCACGTCTCCCGCACTGTCTCCCCGCCTGCAGCTTGCGCGTGCGCTGCGTGAGCGCTTTCTGGCCGAAGCCGGCAAGGCGGCCTTGGAGATCAGCGGGGCAGTGCAGGAGCGTCTGACCGCGCTCATGGATGAGTTGGCCAATGCGCGCGAGTCGCAGCTGCGCCGCGACATCTGGATGGCCTACAAGAACAACCGGCCGCTTTGGCTGGACGGCACCATGAAGGCTTGGCGCGAGTGCCTGGATCCGCCCAAGCAGAAAAAGGAAAGCTCCCTGGAGTCGGCCGGGCTGGAGCTGGTAGGCACCGAGGTGGTGGAAAACAAGATTCTGGCGTCCCGCCTGGTACTGGCGGTGAACGAAAAAGTGCTTCCGCAACTGGACGACCTGCGCGTTCGCATCCGCTTCCTGGAAAACCGGGAAGAGATGGAGGGCAACGACCTCCTGCGCCCTGAAGTGCTGGTCTTGCTCATGGTGGAGCAGTGGGCGCACTCCGGCATGCCGGGCGAATCCTGGCCCATGGTCAACGAGGTGGTTCAGCGTCTGCTGATCGAACGCTTGGTGGTGGCCTACAAGAACGCCAATGAGCTGTTGATCAGCAAGGGCGTGATGCCCACCATTGAGTTGAAGGACCGTGTGAAGGCACCGGTCCGCGCGCCGCAACGGCCCCGTCCCCCGGCCGCCCCGGGCATGCCAGTGCCACCGGAAAACACGCCCAGTGGTTATGGCGATGTGGGGTACGGTGGTGGTGCGGGCAGTTATCCGCAAGCCTATGCACCCACCGGGCATGCCGGTCTGGGCCAGCAGGCGCCGCAAGGCTATGGCGGCCACCCGGGTGGTGGCATGGATGGCGGCGGCGGTCAAGGCCCCGTCGGAGCTCCTCAACCAGGGGCTGGCGGCGAGGCTGCGCCCGCGCGCTCTGGCGGAGGAGGCTTCTTTGGCGGGCGTTTGGGCTGGGGTGGCGGCAGTGCCGCGCCCGCACAAGCACCTGCGGGCAATGGTGCCGGCGGCTCTGGCCCTCAGGCCGTGTCGTCGTCTTCCCCCACACCATTCTGGCGCCAGTCCTCGGGTTCGCACAGCATGCCGGGTCAGGCCTATGGAGCGAGCGAGGAAACCCGCATGCTCACGGCCACGACGCCCATTGCACGTGCGCGTAGCCGCGCCCAGGGTGTTCTGGGACAGATCCGGCGCCTGTTTGTGAGCCATGGTGGTGGCGACTATGTTGGGACCGCGCACCATGCGCCGTCACCTGCGCTGGCCGCAGCGATGGCTCCGGGTGCCGCCAACATGATGTATGCCGCAGGCGGTACGCTGTACGAGGACTACAGCCCCGCCGGTGTTGCCCGAGTGGCGGGTGATCTGCGCGAGAAGACTGCAGAGCTCAAGAAAAAAGCCGAGACCAAGGGTGAGAAAGCCACCATCGAAATCGTGGCACTGATGTTTCAGGCCATCCTGGCGGAAGAGCGCATTCCCCCGGGCATCCGGGTCTGGTTCGCGCGTCTGCAAATGCCGGTCTTGCGTGTGGCGCTGGAGGACCCTGACTTCTTCGGGACGGCGGACCACCCTGCGCGGCAGCTGATTGACCGCATGGGCTCCGTGGTGATGGGCTTTGATGCGGCAGGCGTGCATGGCAGCGCCATGGAGGCCGAGATCAAGCGCATCGTGCAGGTCATCGAGCAGTATCCTGAGACCGGCAAGAAGGTCTACCAGATCGTGTTCGAGGAATTCCAGAAATTCCTCGCCAAATTCCTCACCGAGAAGGGCCCGGCCCAGAAGGTGGTGAGCGTGGCCCAGCAGGTGGAGCAGAAAGAGACGCTGGCGATCCAGTACACCATCGAAATGCGCAATATGTTGAAAGACATGCCGGTGCGCGACGAGATTCGAGACTTCCTGTTCAAGGTTTGGGCCGAGGTTCTGGCTGTTGCGGCCGTGCGCAAGGGGCCGCAGCACGCGGACACGCTGGTGCTCAAGAAGTCGGCCACCGACCTGATCTGGGCGGCCAGTGCCAAGCCCAATCGCGCGGACCGCGCGCGCGTCATCCAGGACCTGCCCAATCTTCTGCTGCGCCTGCGTTCCGGAATGACCTTGCTGGCCATGGCGCCCAGTGAGCAGGAAGCCAACGTCAAACGCATCAGCGACACGCTAGCCGATGCATTCATGTCCAAGACGCAGGCGATCCCGCAGGCGCAGATTGATGCGATGGCGCAGCGCTTGGGCAATCTGGAAGACTTTGTGAGCGAAGACGGCATGGGTGACCTGCCGTTGGATGCGGAAAGCATTGAAATGATGCTGGGCATTGACGCTTCGGCCATCGAGGTGGTGGCCAACGGCGGCTCCAAGCCCACGGCGGCCATGATGGCCTGGGCGCAGGAGCTGCAGCTCGGCTCCTGGTTCACGCTGGACCACAACAGCCAGATCACCCAGGTGCAGTTCGCCTGGCGCAGCGACCGCAAGCACCTCAACCTGTTTGCGTCGACCGCAGGCAAGAGCTTCCTGATTCAGGGTGGTCGTCTTGCCGCTTACCTGCAGGCGGGCTTGCTGCTGCCGCAGGAAGAAGAGGCGCTCACCGTGCGCGCGACGCGCGACGCGTTGGCCAAGCTCGAAGCCAACCCGGAACGCCTGCTCGCCTGAGATTTTTCAGGAAATCCCCCTCCAGTGAATCAGGAGGGGCAGCCATCCCCACCTAATGGGCGACGCGAGCGGCGTCGTTGTCGCAGAGCTCGTCGAGCACCAGTGCATCGGGCTCCAGGCCGAAGCTCCAGAACACCATGAGGATGATGACCTTGAGGTCATCCAAGGCGACCGGGCCACCGGGGGCCGCCATGGCGCGGTCCATCACGAGTTCGCGCAGATGGGCCGGCAACACTCCCGCCGACTCCAGAAAGCGGATAAAGCCCAGACACTGGGCGCCCAGATGGTTTTGCTCGTATTGGGGGTAAATCCGCACGCTGGTGGCCAGGGGCTGGCGCAACCAGGGTTCCGGCATGGGACCTATGCTCGCAGGGCTGGCTTCGGGTACAGATTTGCGACGTGCTTGGTGGGCTGCTGTCTGCAGGCCTTCCAGCCAGGTGATGGCCTCATTGATTTCGTCAGACTCGAAGCCCACGGCGCTGAGTTTGCGCTGCAGGTGGGCGGGTTCGGGGCAATCCTCGTCCGCGTAGTAGTTTTCGTAAACGAAAGCGAGCACTTCAAACATGAAGGGCAATATAGCGCAGAAAAAACGGCCGCCCCGCCGTGGTGCGAACTTCCCCGCTTTTCCGGCGTTTAGGCTTGGGCTTGCCGCTGGAAGCGGCTGCCGGGCAGCCGGGCGACCTGTCCCTGCAGCTCCAATCCCATCAGCAGTGCTTGCAGGTTGGCGGTGTCCAGGCCGGTACGGGCTTGCAATGCGTCCAGGCTGGTCGGCTCGAAGGCCAGGGCTTCCAGCAGGGCATTTTCAGCATCGGAGAGTGAGTTTTCCGGCGTTGTTGCTGCGTGAGCGGCTCCTGAATTCGTAGCAATTTGGCCCATCGGAGGCAGCGCAAACTCCTCCAGAATGTCTTGTGCGCTTTCCACCAGCTTGGCGCCCTGCTTGATGAGTGCGTGGCAGCCGCGTGCCTGGGTGGCATGGATGGAGCCGGGGATGGCAAACACGTCTTTGCCCTGCTCCACGGCGAGGCGGGCCGTGATGAGCGAGCCTGATGCCAGGGCAGCTTCGACCACCAGCGTGGCTTGCGACAGCCCCGAAATGATGCGGTTGCGCCGCGGGAAATTGGCCGAGAGCGGGGGCGTGCCCAGCGGGTACTCGCTGATCAGCAGGCCTTGTTGGGCGATGCGATGGGCCAGCTGGAAGTGCGCCTTGGGATACACCCGGTCCAGCCCGGTGCCCACGACGGCGATGGTGGCCAATTGGTCTGGAGCCGCACCGTCCAGCGCGCCTTCGTGGGCAGCGCCGTCGATGCCAAGCGCCAGGCCGGAGACCACGGTCAGCCCGGCCTGGGCCAGGGTTTGCGAAAACTGGCGGGCGTTGGTGACGCCTTGCGCGGTAGGGTTGCGGCTGCCCACCACAGCGATACGCGTGTTGGCGCTGGGTAGCCAGCCTTGCTGCAAATGATGGGCGTTGCCCAGCGCATACAGCAACAGCGGCGGATCTTCAATGTCGAGCAGGGCTGCGGGGTAGCGGGGATCGCCCAGTGGCAGCACGTGGCGCTGGTTCGGGTTCTGTGCCTGCCAGTCCATGGTGCTCTGCAGCAGGTCTTCCAGTTCCGCGGGCATTTCCAGCAAGGCTTGCGCCTGCTTGGAACTGACGCACTCGGCCAGCGTGGCAACTGTCTGCGAAAAGATCTGCACGGGCAGTCCGAAGTGGCTCAGCAGCTTGCGAGCCCCCGCGCTGCCCACGCCGGGCGTGAGCTGCAGGCGCAGCCAGGCAGAGAGTTCGTCGCGCTCCACGTGCGCTGCTGTCTGGAAGAGGGCTTAGCGCGGGTTGACCAGACGGTCGCCCACACGCACGCTGTCGGTGATTTCCAGAATCAGCGCGTAGGAGACGCGGTCAAAGGTGCGGAACACCATGAGCAGGCCGTTGCGCTCATCAGGCAGCTTCATGAGCGCCTTGTTGGGGTCGGACTTGTCAACGATGCGTGCCCCGTCCTTAAGAATGGCCAGCACCAGACCCGGCTCCATGCCGTCCTGCGCGCCATGGTTAATCGCAACGACCTGGTTCTGGCCGGCGTTCACCACGGCATCGCCGTAGACCGAGACAATGCGCGCAGTCACGGGCACCGCGGGCGCGTGGGGGGTGTAGCTGTTGATCTCGCGGGCGGGTTCGGGCAGCATGCGGTCACCCACGCGGATTTCGCTCTTGGCGGCCGTGATGTCGATCGTGGCCGGAACGACTGCACTGCTCAACTTGCCCTTTTCTCCTTCAACTTCGGTCGTGCTTTCGCCACGAACCAGCACGGCCTTGCCGATGTAGTGGGCTTCGTAGCCCAGGATCTCGGCGGTCACGGGGTCCTTGAGCGGCGTCGCATCGCGGAACATCCGGAACTGCTGCTGTTTGGCCTGGTCATCCAGCAGGGGACTGCCATTGGATGCGCGCGCATAGGCGCGGTCGCCGGTGGTCACGAGCACACGGTTTTCAGGGGTGGAGACAATCCGGGGCGCGGCCTGCAGGGTGGTGGCATCCACAATCATGGGCTCGGCCAGGAAGGCCTCGATCACGCGTGTCTTCAGGGCTGGCAGGGCCAGATCGGCCAACGTCTCATAGCGGGTGCGCGGGGTCACGCGCACGGTGTCGGGTACGGGGCTGTCGCCCGTGGCGCCCGCCACACGTAGGGAAGCCTTGTCGCCCACGCGCTCCAGAATCAGCACCTGGCCGGGGTAGATGCGGTGGGGGTTCTTGATGTCGTTGAGGTTCATGCCCCAGAGTTCGGGCCAGCGCCAGGGGCTCTTGAGGAACAGCTTGGAGATATCCCACAGGGTGTCGCCGCTCTTGATGGTGTAGCGGTCCGGGGCATTGGGGGCCAGCTCACTGAGGGGCACGCCTTTCTGGGCGACATCGTTGGCGGTTTGCTTCTGGGCGGCAGAGATCGGGAAGTTCTGGGCCCAGGCGCCGGGGGTTGCCAAGGTGCCAGCCAGTACGGCTACAGCGGCAAGCGCCACGCGGGATTTCGCCATCAGGTGTGTCGTCATAGGGTGCGAATCAGTGAAGGAACTTGATAATTTACGCGCGATTTTGCGCTCAAGCCCTTGATTCGGCAACGTTTTTGGTCTGGTGACGGTGCAAGCAATCGTAAAAGTGGCGAAAATAGCCACATCTTTGAAGAAGTTCCCATGGCTTTACTCCCGATTCTTTGTTTCCCTGATCCCAAACTCCATACCGTGGCCAAGCCCGTGGCCGTGGTGGACGCCCGCATCCAGCAACTCGCCGCCGACATGCTGGAGACCATGTACGACGCCAAGGGCATCGGCCTGGCGGCCACGCAGATTGATGTGCACGAGCGTGTGATCGTCATTGACGTGTCCGAAGAGCGCGACCAGGCCATGGTGCTGATCAACCCCGAGCTGGTCTGGACCAGCGAAGCAACCCACCTCAATGAAGAAGGCTGCCTCTCGGTGCCCGGCATCTACGACGGTGTGACCCGTTTTGACGCCGTGCGCGTCAAGGCACTGGACGAAAAGGGGCAAAGCCGCGAGATCGAGGCCGATGGTCTGCTGGCCGTCTGCATCCAGCACGAGATGGACCACCTGATGGGCAAGGTGTTTGTGGAATACCTCTCCCCCCTCAAGCGCAACCGCATCAAGACCAAGATGGCCAAGGCCCAGCGCGAGGCCAAGCGTTGAGAGTCATTTTTGCCGGCACGCCCGAGTTCGCCCGGGTTGCGCTGGAGCGCCTGCATGCTGCGGGCCACACCATCGCCCTGGTATTGAGCCAGCCGGACCGCCCGGCCGGGCGCGGCATGAAGTTGCAGGCATCGGCCGTCAAGCAATTCGCCGTGGGGCATGCGATTCCCGTAGCCCAGCCGCGCAGCCTGCGTCTGGATGGCAAGTACCCCGAAGATGCCGCCGCCGCGCGCCAGGCCATTGCCGACGCCCGGGCCGATGTGATGGTGGTGGCGGCCTATGGCCTGATTCTGCCGCAATGGGTGCTCGACGACATGGCGGCCGGCGGCAAATTCGGCTGTCTCAACATTCACGGCTCCCTACTGCCCCGCTGGCGCGGCGCGGCGCCCATCCACCGCGCCATTGAAGTCGGCGATGCGGAGACCGGCGTCACCATCATGCAGATGGATGTGGGGCTGGATACGGGTGACATGCTGCTCAAGCAAAGCCTGCCAATTCTGGACACCGACACCACCGCCACGCTGCACGACAAGGTGGCCGATTTGGGCGCCGCCATGGTCGTGCAGGCGCTGGACCTGGCTGCCCAGGCCGCGCTGCAGCCAGTGAAGCAGCCCGAAGCCGGAGTGACTTACGCCCACAAGATCGAGAAGCACGAGGCCCCCATCGACTGGCGGCTGGATGCGGCCGCCATTGCTCGCCGCGTGCGTGCCTTCAATCCGTTTCCCGGTGCCAGTACGGTGCTGAATGGCGAGGTCATCAAGGTCTGGAGCGCGCATGTGGGTGAAGGCACCCCAGCCGCAGGTTTTGGAGAAATAGTGGCACTAGCCCCCGAAGGTATTGCGGTAGCAGCTATGAATTCCGTAGCGGTTTTGACGGAGCTGCAGCGTCCCGGCGGCAAACGCCTGCCTGCTGCCGAGTTCCTGCGCGGCTGCCCGCTGCAAGTCGGCCAGCGCTTTGAACTGCCCCCGGCGCCCGTGGCTGCCTGATGTTTTTTCTGCGCAGCAACTACACCCACCCCGCCTTCCGCCGCGGCTTTGAGGATATGCTGGGTGTGGCGCCCGGCATTGCCGCCTGGGGGCTGATGACGGGCGTGGCCATGGTCAAGTCCGGCATGAGCACGGTGGAGGCCTTGCTCATGGCGCTGACCGTGTTTGCCGGCAGCTCGCAGCTGGCTGCCATTCCCCTGCTGATGGCTGGGGCGCCGGCATGGATCATTCTGGTGACCGGCTTTTGCGTGAACTTGCGCTTTGTGGTGTTCAGCGCGCACATGCGACCCTACCTCATGCACCTGCCGCGCTGGCAGCGCCTCATCACGGGCTATCTCTCGGCCGATTTGACTTACGTGCTGTTCGTCAAGCAGTTTGCCCATCCCGGTCGGACCCAGGAAGAGCGCGCAGAGCAGATGGCCTACCTGGCGGGCAATGGCGGCATCAACTGGTTCAGCTGGACCAGCTGCAGTGTGTTGGGCGTGGTGCTGGCCAACTTCGTGCCCACCTCCTGGGGCCTGGGCTTTGCAGGCATTCTGGCGCTAGTCGGCATGATGGCCTCGCTGGCGACCAGCCGCCTGCGTTGGGTGTCGGCCGGTGTGGCTGGGGCCGCGGGTGTCGCAGCCTTTGCGCTGCCGCTCAAGCTCAATATCCTGGTGGCGATTGCAGTGGCGGTGACCGTGTGCCTGTTGCTGGACAAGCGGCCCGACACCTCGCACCCGCCCCACTCCGCACCCAAGGACCCCGCATGAGCCTGGACAGTTTCTTTGTGGGCACCACCGATGGCTGGACCCTGCTGACCACCATCGGACTGGCCTGCGTCACGGTGATCGCGCGGTCTTTCTTCTTCATCACCGACAAGGACTGGTCGCTGCCCGCCTGGGCCCAGCGCGGCCTGCAGTACGCGCCGATTGCGGCTCTGTCGGCCGTGATCGTGCCCGAGATCGTTATGTCCCAGGGCCAGATCATCCACACGCTCAAGGACGCGCGCCTCTATGCCGTGGCGGCGGGGCTGGCCTTCTTTGTCTGGCGCCGGGGCGCGGGGCAGGCGGTGCTGGGCACGATTGCGTCCGGCATGGCTGTCTATCTTCCCCTGCATATCGGTCTTGGCTGGTAGTTACGTTGCATGAACAAGCAGCTGGCGCGCTAGCGCCGGGGTGCTGACTTCTACAATGCCGGCAGTTGCCGCCCCGTGCGCGCCCTTCAACTTCCCGAACCTGAGGTTTCCCCATGCAAGTGATCCGTTTTTCCGATCTGGTGGCCCAAGGCCAAGTCGCCGGCAAGCGCGTCTTCATCCGTGCCGACCTGAATGTGCCGCAGGACGACGCCGGCAACATCACCGAAGACACCCGCATCCGTGCCTCGGTGCCCGCCATCGAGCTGGCCCTCAAGGCCGGCGCTGCTGTCATGGTGACCAGCCACCTGGGCCGCCCCACCGAAGGCGAGTTCAAGCCCGAAGACTCGCTGGCCCCCGTGGCCAAGCGCATGGGGGAACTCATGGGCCGCGAGATTCCCGTGCTGGCCAACTGGACCGATGGCGTGGATGTGAAGCCCGGCCAGCTCGTGATGCTGGAAAACTGCCGCGTCAACAAGGGTGAGAAGAAGAACAGCGAAGAGCTGGCCCGCAAGTTGGCCGCCCTGTGCGACATCTTTGTGCACGATGCCTTTGGCACCGCCCACCGCGCCGAGGGCACCACCTACGGCATTGCCCAGTACGCGCCCATCGCCTGCGCCGGCCCCTTGCTGGCTGCCGAGATCGATGCCATCACCAAGGCGCTGGCCAACCCCAAGCGTCCCCTGGCCGCCATCGTGGCCGGCTCCAAGGTGTCCACCAAGCTGACCATCCTCAAGAGCCTGGCTGCCAATGTGGACCAGCTCATCGTGGGCGGCGGCATTGCCAACACCTTCATGCTGGCTGCCGGCCTGAAGATCGGCAAGAGCCTGGCCGAGCCCGACCTGCTGGCCGAAGCCACAGCGGTGATTGAAGCCATGAAGGCGCGCGGCGCCGAGGTGCCGATCCCCACCGATGTGGTGACTGCCAAAGCCTTTGCCGCGGACGCGCCGGCCACCGTGAAGAAGGCAACCGAGGTGGCGGACGATGACCTGATTCTGGACATTGGTCCCGAAACTGCGGCCAAGCTCGCCGCCCAGCTCAAGCAGGCCGGCACCATCGTCTGGAACGGCCCCGTGGGCGTGTTCGAGTTCGCCGCGTTTGAGAACGGCACCAAGGTGATCGCCCAGGCGATCGCCGAGTCCAGCGCCTTCTCCATCGCCGGTGGCGGCGACACGCTGGCCGCGATTGCCAAGTACGGCATCGAGAAACAAGTCGGTTACATCAGCACCGGCGGTGGCGCCTTCCTGGAAGTGCTGGAAGGCAAGACCCTGCCCGCGTTCGAGATCCTGAGCAAGCGCGCCGCCGGCTGATTGCTCCATTTCTGATAGCTGCTCGCGCACATTCTGTGCGGGCTGAAGGCACTTTTGGCTGCAAGGCTGGAAGTGCCTTTGTTCTTTGTGTTTCTTGTGCCTGCGCTGTAACTCTTACAGGACCTTACGTGTGAGAATAGGTTAACCACTCTAGGAGACAGTTCCATGCCCCGCCGCGCCACCAAAATCGTTGCCACCCTTGGCCCCGCGTCCAGTGATCCCGCACTGCTGGAGCAAATGATCCGGGCCGGTGTCAACGTAGTTCGGCTGAATTTCAGCCACGGCAAGGCGCAGGACCATATCGACCGTGCCCGCCTGGTGCGCGAAGCTGCCCAGCGCGCCGGCCGCGAAGTGGCCATCATGGCCGACCTGCAGGGCCCCAAGATCCGCGTGGGCAAGTTTGCCGAGGGCAAGGTCTTCCTCGAACCCGGCCAGAAATTCATTCTGGATGCGGCCCGCGTGGAACTGGGCGACATCAATGCCGTGGGCCTGGATTACAAGTCCCTGCCCAACGAAGTTAAGGCCGGCGACGTGCTGCTGCTCAACGATGGCCTGATTGTGATCACCGTGGACGCCGTGAAGGGCGAGCAAGTGCACACCACCGTCAAGCTGGGTGGCGAGCTGTCCAACAACAAGGGCATCAACAAGCAGGGCGGCGGCCTGACCGCCCCCGCGCTGACGGGCAAAGACATGGAAGACATCCGCACCGCGATGAGTTTCCAGGCCGATTACGTGGCGGTCAGCTTTCCCAAGAACGCCACCGACATGGAAATGGCGCGCCAGCTGTGTAATGTTGCTGCTGCGGAATACAACCACAAACCCGGCCTGATCGCCAAGATCGAGCGTGCCGAAGCCATTCCCAAGCTGGAAGAAATCCTGCGGGCCTCCGACGGCATCATGGTCGCCCGCGGTGACCTGGCCGTGGAAGTGGGCAACGCCGCCGTGCCGGCTCTTCAGAAGCACATGATCAAGCTGGCCCGCGAGCACGACAAGGTCGTCATCACCGCCACGCAGATGATGGAATCCATGATCACCAACCCCGTGCCCACGCGCGCCGAGGTTAGCGACGTGGCCAACGCCGTGCTCGACGGCACCGATGCCGTGATGCTGTCTGCGGAAACCGCTGCCGGCAAGTATCCGCTGGAAACCGTGGTCGAAATGGCCAAGATCTGTGTCGCCGCTGAAGGCAGCGAACACGTCAAGCTGGACTCCGACTTCACCGGCAAGACCTTCACCCGCATCGACCAGTCCATCGCCATGGGCGCGCTGTTCACCGCCCACCACCTGGGAGCCAAGGCCATCGTGGCCATGACTGATAGCGGCAGCACCGCCCTGTGGATGAGCCGCCACCTGATACATGTGCCCATCTACGCGCTGACCCCCAAGGTCTCCACCCAGCGCAAGATGACGCTGTACCGAAATGTGCGCCCCCTGCTCATGGGCACCAGCGCCGACCGCGACACCGCGCTGCTGGACGCCGAGCGCCACCTCAAGAGCCGCAGCATCGTGCAAAAGGGCGATGTTTATGCCATCACCTGCGGCGAGCCCATGGGCGCACCCGGCGGCACCAATATGCTCAAGATCTGCGCAGTGGGCTGAGTCCCGCGCTGCTGCCGGAAAGAGGGTCCTGCGGGGCCCTTTCCTTTTGGCGGATACCGCGGGTTAACCCGGGCGGGTAGAATCCGGCCAACGGTACAAGTTACCAAGCGGTTACCAAAATCGCTGCTACGGGTTTTTAACTTCCTGGGGACTATCCATGGCACTCGTCTCGATGCGTGAGCTTCTCGACCACGCGGCAACGCACAACTACGCCATCCCGGCGTTCAACGTCAACAACTTGGAGCAGGTCCAGGCCATCATGGAGGCCGCCAAGGAAACTGGCGCCCCCGTGATCATGCAGGCCAGCGCCGGGGCCCGCAAATACGCGGGTGAATACTTCCTCAAGCACCTGATCCAGGCCGCGGTCGACAGCTACCCGAGCATTCCCGTGGTCATGCACCAAGACCATGGCTCCAGCCCCGCCGTGTGCCAAGGCGCGATTGACCTGGGCTTCAGCTCCGTGATGATGGATGGCTCGCTGGAAACCGATGGCAAGACCATCGCCAGCTACGACTACAACGTGGACGTCACCCGCAAGGTCGTGGACATGGCCCACAAGCTGGGCGTGTCGGTAGAAGGCGAGCTGGGCTGCCTGGGTTCTTTGGAAACCATGAAAGGCGACAAGGAAGACGGCCATGGCACCGACGCCACCATGACGCGCGAACAGCTGCTGACCGACCCCGAAGAAGCCGCCGACTTTGTGCGACGCACGCAGGTGGATGCTCTGGCGATTGCCATCGGCACCAGCCACGGTGCCTACAAGTTCACACGCAAGCCCACAGGCGACATCCTCGCCATTGAGCGCATCAAGGAAATCCACGCCCGCATCCCCAACACCCACCTGGTGATGCACGGCTCCAGTGCGGTGCCGCAAGAGCTGCTGTCCGCCATCAATCAGTACGGCGGCCAGATGGCCCAGACCTGGGGCGTGCCGGTGGAAGAAGTGCAGCGCGCCATTCCCTTCGGCGTACGCAAGGTCAACATCGACACCGACATCCGCATGGCCATGACTGCCGCAGTGCGCAAGTTCCTGTTCGAGAACCCCGACAAGTTTGACGCCCGCGAATGGCTCAAGCCTGCGCGTGAGGCCGCCAAGCAGCTCTGCAAGCAACGCTACATCGAGTTTGGCTGCGAAGGCCAGGCTGCCGGCATCAAGGGCCACAGCCTGCAGGTGGTGGCAGGCCAGTACGCCCGTGGCGAACTGGCCCAGGTGGTGCAGGATCTGGCTGTCGCCTGAAAAACGCGGGGCCGCACGCCGGCCCGAACTTGCGATAATCCAAGGCTTCGCCTTCCATTCCGGGGGCGAGGCCTTTTTAATTTGCTGGATGCCATGACTTCTGCCTTGCACACCTCCGCCCTGTCCCTTCCCCTGCTTGCCCGCGGCAAGGTGCGCGACAACTACGCGGTAGGTGAGGATCGCATCCTCATGGTCGCCAGCGACCGCCTGTCCGCGTTTGACGTGATCATGGGCGAGCCCATCCCCGGCAAGGGCGCGCTGCTCACGCAGATGGCCTTGTTCTGGTTCGAGAAGCTGGGCAAGAACGGCGCCAATATTTGCCCCAACCACCTGACCGGAGAAGCACCCGAAAGCGTGGTCCTTCCGTCCGAAGTGGCCCAAATCACCGGACGCTCCATGCTGGTCAAGCGCCTCAAGCCGATTCCGGTCGAGGCGGTGGTGCGTGGTTACCTGGCAGGCAGCGGCTGGAAGGAATACCAGGAGAACGGTGCGGTCTGCGGCGTGAAGCTGCCTGCTGGTTTGCAAAACGCCAGCAAGCTTCCAGAGCCCATCTACACGCCTGCCGCCAAGGCCGCGGTGGGCGACCACGACGAGAACATCTCGTTTGAGAAAACAGTCGAGATGATCGGTCTGGACTTGGCTACCCGCATCCGCGACATCAGCATCCAGATCTACAAGACCGCTGCCGCGTTTGCCCTCACCAAGGGCATCATCATTGCCGACACCAAGTTCGAATTCGGCCTGGACAAGGACGGCACCCTGGTGCTGATGGATGAGGTGCTGACCCCTGACTCCAGCCGCTACTGGCCCCAGGAAAGCTACCAGGTCGGCACCAATCCGCCCAGCTACGACAAACAATTTGTGCGTGACTGGCTGGAAGCCGCCTTGGTAGACGGCAAACCTTGGGACAAGACCCCGCCCGCACCGCGCGTGCCGCGTGAGGTGATCGAGAAGACCGCCGCCAAGTATCAGGAAGCTCTGACGCGTTTAACGGCCTGATTCAAAGGGTTTTTAGGTTTTAACCCGCGTCGATATTGCGCAGGCAGCTATTGTTTTAATAGCGTTTGCGCACTGCCGGGTGTAACAACCCAGTACCACCACGTACCGCGCGTGGCGCCCAACAATCGGTCTCCCATCCAAAACGAGGAGACTGACATGGCAGGCAAAAAGATCCTGATGATCTGCGGTGATTACTGCGAAGACTACGAAACCATGGTGCCCTTCCAGGCCCTGCTGGCCGTGGGCCACACGGTGCATGCGGTGTGCCCCGAGAAGAAGGCGGGCGACAGCATCAAGACTGCCATCCACGACTTCGAGGGCGCGCAGACCTACAGCGAGAAGCCCGGCCACAACTTCACCCTGAACGCCACCTTCGCGGAGGTGAAGGCCGAGGCCTACGACGCGCTCTTGATTCCCGGCGGCCGCGGCCCCGAGTACCTGCGCACCTACCCCGCCGTGGTAGCCGCTGTACGCCACTTCTTTGCGGAGAAAAAGCCGGTGGCCGCCATCTGCCACGGCGCCCAACTGCTAGCCGGCGCTGATGTGCTGCGCGGCCGCACCTGCTCGGCCTACCCGGCCTGCCGGGTGGAGGTGGAACGCGCCGGCGGCACCTACGCCGACATTGCCATCGACGCGGCGTACACCGACGGCAACCTGGTCAGCGCCCCTGCCTGGCCCGCGCACCCGGCCTGGATCGCGCAGTTCCTGACGCTGCTGGGTACACGTATCTCCCATTGACGCCCCCGGGGGCTGGCCCGCACCATGCGGGGCAGCCCACTGCAGGAGACCGCCATGTGCCAAGTGTTCATCAGCGCCGACCCCACGTTGTACGAGAGCCGCGCCCGCTCGGTGCGGCTGCATGGCGTGGCGACCAGCATCAAGCTGGAAAACCTGTTCTGGCAGGTGCTGGACGAAATTGCCACGCGCGACGGCATGAGTGTGCCGCAGTTGTGCACCAAGCTGCACGACGAGCTGGTTGAAGAACGCGGCGAGGTGGACAATTTCGCCTCATTTTTGCGGGTTTGCTGCGGTCGTTACATGGCGTTGCAACTTAGCGGGGGCATTCCGCAAGACGCGAGCATCCCCATCGCCAGCCTCAACGCCCAGCGCGTGCTGGCGACCGAACGGCGCACGTCTTCGCGTCACCTGCACGCCCACGCGGCCTGAGGCCGCGCGGGCGGCCTGCGCGCTCAGGGTGCGGCTTCGAGGGCCGTCACCACCAGCGCGCCGTCCTTCTGCTCGGCGGCAAAGCGCACCTTGTCGCCGACCTTGGCCTTGTCCAGCAGGGCAGGGTCGCGCACCTGGAAGACCATGGTCATGGGCGGCATCTCCAGGTTTTTGATCTCGCCGTGCTTGAGGGTGATCTTGCTGGCGGCCTTGTCGACCTTGCGGACTTCGCCGCTGCTGAACTCGGTAGCCTGGGCCCAGGCACCGGAGGCTGCCAAGGTGGCCAGAAGCGAGGTAGCCAGCAGCTTGTGGGTGGTGTGCAAGAGTGTCATGGGCTGTCCTTATCGGTAACTGTGGAAGATCGACGTGGCCCCGCCTTTGGCGACCAGCAGCACGTCATACGGGTCTTTACGGCCCTGGTAAATAGCGCCATCCATGCCCGGAGACCCTACCGGCATGCCCGGTACGGACAGGCCCAGGGCTTTGGGCTTCTCCCGCAAGAGGCGCTGGATGTCCTTGGCGGGCACGTGCCCTTCGATGGCATAGCCGGCTACCTCGGCCGTGTGGCAGGAGCCCAATGTTTCCGGCATGCCCAGGCGCTTGCGCGCGCCCGCATTGCCAGTCTCCTGCACCGTCACCTGAAAGCCGGCACGCTGCAGGTGGGCCACCCAGTCCTTGCAGCAGCCGCAGCTCGGGTCTTTCCAGACCTGGATGGAGGCTGGCCCCGTGGCGGCCCACGCAGGCACCCCCAAGGTGGCCAGACCTGCTGCCAGCATACTGCGGCGTGAGCGCGCTCATGGCTTGGTACCCACGGTCACACGGCCCTTCATGCCGGCTTCATAGTGGCCCGGATGCAGGCAGGCAAACTGCACGGTTCCCGCCTGGGTGAATTGCCAGATCACCTCGCCGGTCTTGCCGGGCGCCAGGCTCACCAGGTTGGGCTCGTCGTGTTCCATCTCGGGGAACTTCAACATCTGCGCGTAGTGCGCTTTCAGGTCGGCCTCAGTGCCCAGGTTGAACTCATGCTTGAGCTGCCCGGAGTTGGTGACGACAAAGCGGATGGTTTCGCCGCGGCGCACTTTCACGCTGCTAGGGGTGAAGCGCATGGTGTCCTGCATGTCGATGGCGATGGTGCGCGTCACCTGGCTGGACACGCCGGGCTTGCCGATGGCGTCGGTGCCATGGCCGCCTGCGTGGTTTCCAGAGGCAAAGAGGCTTGAAGCCCCCGTCAATAGTGCGCAAGCAGCTACAAATTTGATAGTGTTTTTCATGGTGTTCCTTTGGTGATTCAGTGGTGTTGGTGGGTGGCGGGCTTGCGCACCTGCACTTCGGTGGCGGGCGGCACGGCCGGGGTGGGGCGCTCGGCCTGGAAGCGGGCCGGGTCGGGCAGGGGCCCTGTCCATTCAAAGGCCTGGGTGCCGGCGGGTTGCCGGTACCAGCCCGGGTCCTTGTAATCGCCGGGCTTTTGGTCCTTGCGCACCTTGAGGATGCTGAACATGCCGCCCATCTCCACGCCGCCATACGGACCGGTGCCGGTCATCATGGGCGCGGTGTTGTCGGGGATGGGCATTTCCATCTCGCCCATGTCCGCCATGCCGCGTTCGCCCATCACCATGTAGTCGGGCACGGCCCTTTGCAGCTTGCCTACCAGGCCGCGGTGGTCCACACCGATCATGGTGGGCACGTTGTGGCCCATGGCGTTCATGGTGTGGTGGCTCTTGTGGCAGTGGAAGGCCCAGTCGCCCTCCTCGTCCGCAAGAAACTCCAGCTGCCGCATCTGGCCCACGCCGATGTCCGTGGTCACCTCGGGCACGCGTGCGGCCAGGGGCCAGGGCCCGCCGTCGCTGCCGGTCACCATGAATTCGTGGCCATGCAGGTGGATGGGGTGGTTGGTCATGGTCAGGTTTCCCACACGGATGCGCACCCGGTCGCCTTGGCGCACATTGAGCGTGTCAATGCCGGGGAAGACGCGGCTGTTCCAGCTCCAGAGGTTGAAGTCCAGCATGGTCATGGTCTTGGGTGTCATGCTGCCGGGGTCGATGTCATAGGCATTGAGCAGAAAGCAGAAATCCCGGTCGACTGCGCTGATGAGCGGGTTCTTGGTCTTCGGGTGCGTGACCCAGAAGCCCATCATGCCCATGGCCATCTGCGTCATCTCGTCCGCATGCGGGTGGTACATGAAGGTGCCGGGGCGGCGCGCCACGAACTCGTAGACAAAGGTCTTGCCGGGCTGGATAGAACGTTGCGTCAGACCGCTCACGCCATCCATGCCATTGGGCAGGCGCTGGCCGTGCCAGTGCACGCTGGTGTGTTCTGGCAGTCGGTTGGTCACGAACACGCGCACGCGGTCGCCTTCCACCACCTCGATGGTGGGGCCGGGGCTCTGGCCGTTGTAGCCCCACATATGGGCCTTGAAGCCGGGCGCCATCTCGCGCACCACCGGCTCGGCAACCAGGTGGAATTCTTTCACGCCGTTGTTCATGCGCCAGGGCAAGGTCCAGCCGTTGAGCGTGACCACCGGGTTGTAGGGCTGGCCATTGGGCGGCACCAGGGGCGGTTGCGTGCCGGGGGAGGCCTGCAGTACCGGCTCGGGCAGTGCGGCCAGGGCCACGCGGCTGACGGAGGCGGCGGCAACCGCCCCCACGGCGGTGGCGGCAGCGCCGTTGAAGAAGTTGCGTCGGTTCATGGGGTGTCCTTGTGGTGGGCGCATTCAGTGGCCTCCTGTTGGTGTGGCGGTGCGGGCTTCGCCGGTGCTGTCGCTGGCATCGCCGCCCAGGGCGTCCAGCGGAGCGCCCGCCAGCAGGGCCTGCAGCCGGGCATGGGCGAGCCAGAAGTCGCGTTGGGCCTGTACGCTGGCGTTTGCCGCCAGCGTGCGGGTCTGGCTATCGGCCAGGACATCGAACACGCTGGTCAGCATGCCGTTGTAGCGCAGCACCTGCTCGTCATGGATGAACTGGCGCAGCGGCAGCACGGCACTTTCCAGATGGTGGGCGATGTCCCAGCCGCTGCGGTAGCGGTGGTAGGCCAGACGCGCCTGGCTGCGCAGCTGCACGGCCTGGGCGCGCACGCGGGCGGCGTCGCCCAGGGCATCCCACAGGGCGTCGGCGCTGTCGGGCACGCTGGCTTGCTGCTTGCGGTACCAGGCCTCGGTGGCCAGCCGTAGGTCACTGCGCGCCGCCAGCGCGCGGGCTTCCACATCGGGCACGTCCAGGGCCTGCGCGGGCAGGGCCGGCAAGGCGGCGGGCAGGGTGTATTGCGCGGCCTCGGCGCCCCACAGCCCGAGCTGGACCGTCAGCGCCTCCCGCGCGGTGAAGGCCTGCTGCTCGGCGCGCGCCAATGCCAGCGCGGCGTCGGACAGGGCGGCCTGGCTTTGCGCCTGAGCCAGCTTGCTCACATTGCCGGCCTGCACCATGCGCCGCATCAACTCACCACTGGCTTCGGCGGTGGCCTTGGCATCGCGCAGCAGCTGGGCACTGCGGGTGGCCGCCACGGCGTTCACCCAGGCCTGGTAGGTCTGAGCGGACAGCACGGTGATGGCCTGCTGCGCGCGCAACTTGGCCGGGGTGTCGGCGCCCATGGCGTCGGTAATGGTCAGCCCTTCGCCGCCCAGCGTGGCCTGCAGCGCGGGGTTGTTGAGCAGGGCGATGCGCACCGCCGCGTCGACGCTCAGGGGCGCGGCCAGCAGCTGCGTGAGGGTGGATCGGTGGTCCGCCGCCGGCTGGGGCAGCAGTACGGTGCTGCCTTCGGTGCCCGGAGTTTTGCCGGCCATGCGGGCCTGCAACAGGGTGAGGCCGCCATCGGGTGGCGCGGCCCGGGCCAGGCCGCCGCAGGCCAGCAGCACCACGGCGCCCAGTTGGGTTCGCAGGGTGCCCTTCATGGCTGGGTCCTCCGGTTAGCGGGTGGCGCGGCCTTGCGGGCTTGCTCTTGCTCCCACTTCAGCAGGTCGGCGTGGCCGCGCTTGAACTGGCCCACGACCGCGTTGGCCGCCTTCCAGTCCCGCACGGTGTCTTCCACGCCCTGGGGCAGATCGGCAAAGACCGAGCGGTGCAGGGCGGCGGGTACCGGGCTGCTGGCCTGGCTGGCCTGCAGGGTGGGGCCAGGGTCCAAGCGCAGGCTGCCTGGCGCCTGGGCGTGGGCCGCCAGGGCGCTGATCCCAGAGAGAAGTGGAATGGCGAGGGTTCGGTACGCCCGCACGCGGGCGCACCACAAGAATGAAGACATGGAATTTCCTGACAACAAGGGTGGACGAGGCCTGCGGCAGCGCGCGGGCTGCTACAGGCACCACGATGCCGGCCTGAAGTACAGACGGACTTCGGGCCCGAGGGTCAGGAAATGGGGGGTTTGTGGCTCAGCGCGAGGGTGGCGCTGGTGAAATGCGCGCTGCTGGTCTGGGGCAGGCCATGGGGCAGGGTCTGCGTGCCTCCCATCCGGACCGGCAGGGCGATCGCAACGGTGAAGCAGGCCTGGCAGAAGATGCAGGTGGCGCAGTCGCCTTGCGTCGGGCTGTCCGGCGCAGCCTGCGGGGCTTCGGCCTGCATTTCGTGGCAGTTGGCATGTTCGGCCGGGGGGCTGGCCATTGCGGCCACGCGGCTGCCGTGCCCTTGCGCCGCCATTTGGATGGCCATGGCATCGCCCGCCCAACTGCGCAGGGGCAGCAGGGTGATCAGGACAAGCAGAACCAGAAGTCGGCGCATGGTGTCTGGATTGTGGAGCAGAAAGAAAGTTCCCGGCCAGGGGATTAGCCGGTCTGGAGTGCCGGCGCGTGCAGCGGCAGCGTGATCTCGAAATGCGTGCCCCGGCCGGGCTCGCTGCGCACGGCGATCTTGCCGCCCAAGGTGTGTTCCACCAGGCTGTGCGTGATGCTCAGGCCCAGGCCCGAGCCACCGCGGCCAAAGCGGGTGGAGAAAAACGGATCGAAGATGCGCTGCAGGTGTTCGGGTGCAATCCCCACGCCGTTGTCCTCTACCACCAGCCGCACCCAGCCGTCGGTCTGCAGCGCGGCCCGGATGCCGATGCGACCCTCGATGCGGCCTTCCAGTCCGTGGAGGACGGCGTTGTTGATGAGATTCATCAGCACTTGTTCAAGGGCGCCGGGGTGGCTGTGCATGTCAATGCCTGCAGGGATATCGGGCTCCAGCGCCACATCGGTCTTCTTCAGCGTGGGCGACAGGATCAGCAAGGTCTCTTCGACCAGGGCGGCCAGCGCGAAGGTGCGCGGCCGCGAGCTCGACTGGTCGATGGCGACCTGCTTGAAGCTGGAGATGAGATGGGTGGTGCGCTCCAGATTGCGCTCCACCAGATCCGAGCCACCGGCCATGGCGTCCATGAAGCGTTGCAGATCCGAGCGCTTGATGCCGTGTTGGAGCTGCGCTGCAAAGGACTTGCATTGGTCGCGCAGTGTGGTGGCGGCCAGCATGGCGTTGCCAATCGGGGTGTTGAGTTCATGCGCCACACCGGCGACCAGGGCGCCCAGCGCCGCCATTTTTTCCGAGTTCACCAACATGCGCTGGTTTTCCCGCAGGGCCACGTTGGCACGCTCCAACTCGGTGGCATGCTGCTCCAGCAAGGCCTTGGCACGGCTGCGCTCGGTGATGTCGTCGGCCATGCACAGCAGGTAAGCCGGGTCACCCTTCTCGTCGTAGATGGGGATCTTGCGTGTGTGCACAAAGCGCAGGCCGAAGCCCGGTATCTCGGTACGTTCGGCCGCTAATTCCAGCGCTACACCGCTCTCCATGACCGAGCGGTCCTCGTCCCAGTAGCGCTGGGCGTCTTCCGGCCGGAACAGGTCAAACACCGTCTTCCCCAGGTGCTGGTCGCGCGCCACGCCCAGCCAGGCTTCGCGCGCCTTGTTCACGCGGATGTAGCGAAACTCCTTGGCCTCCTTGACGTAAAGCATGGTGGGGATGTTGTCGAGCAGGGTTTCCAGAAATGCGTTGCTCTGTTTCTGTTCCAGATTGCTTGTGACCAGATCTTGGGTGATGTTGGGGAAGATGCACAGGGCGCGCAGGGCCGCTTCGCCCAGGTTGCGCGGGGTGATGATGTCGGTTTCCAGCACCAGCTGCTGGCTCGGTGGAGTCTCGCCGCGCAGCAGCTGCAGTGCTGCCGCGACGGTGGCATCGGCCATACGCTCCAGCGGCTGGTAGACCGAGGCGTGCATCTGGCCCTGGGCCATGGCCACCAGACCTTCGGGCATGGCGTCAAAGCCGGTGACCAGCACGTGTCCGGCCCGCCCCGCTTCAACAAGCACGTCGTGCACGCCCAGCGAGGCCTCGTCACTGGTGCTGATGATGGCCGTGATGTCCGGGTGGTCGGCCAGGGCTGCGCGCGTGAGGGCCAGGGCTTGGGTGCGCAGATCGGTGGCAGAACTCCAGTCCAGGGCGCCATCGAACACGAGTCTGATGTCGGGGTGCTGCGTCAGCGCCTGCTGGAAGCCCCGGGTGCGCAGGCGTCCGGCCTCCATGCGCTGGTCGCCTTGCAGATAGGCCACCTTGCCGCGCCCTCCCAGTTGCGCAAAAACATGGTCGGCCATGGCGTACTGGCCGCCGAAGTTGTCTGCGCTGATGGTGAGAAAGTGGTCGTCCCCGCCCGGGGAGCCGTCCACGGCAATCACCTGCACGCCCTGCTCGCGCGCTTCGTGCAGGGCGGCAACAAGTTCTGCCTGTTCGGTGGCAACGGGGCGCACGACCAGCACCTGGATGCCCTGGTGCAGCAGCGCACGGATTTCCGCGATCTGGCCCGGCAGCGAACGTACGGGCCGGTTCAACACCTCTACGCCCTGCGCCTTGGCGCTGATCTGGAGGTGGTAGTGAAAATACGTCCAGCACAGTGCATTGAGGTGCACAAAGCCGATACGAACGGGGTCTGGCATGGGCGATGCGTCGGAGGCAAGATGTGCCCTCGGCGCATGGCACCGTACTTCAAAATGGGGCGGCCCGCAACGGGGGCAACACCCGCGCGGACCTGGTCAGTTCAGCGCCATGCTGAGCTTGCGGCGGTAGGCGGCCACCAGCTGGGCTTGCGGGTCCTGCTCGGCCACCACCTTGCCCAGCATCTCGATACCGCCAGCCGCCTTGCCCGCGTCGGCGGGGTTTGCCTTGGGTTTGGGCGGGGTCAGCAGCTCCAGGATGGCCACAAAGGTCTTGCGGGGCACGGCGTCGCCCCAGGCCTTGTCGCGCATGATGATTTCGAGCAGCTCGTCCATGGCGCCGGTCCAGTCACCGGCCACCATCTGCACACGGGCCTTGGCCAGGCGGGTGTCGAAGTCGCGCTTGTTGGCGGCAATGGCAGCTTCAAACTGCGCCAGCTCCCAGGTGCCTTTGTCGTCGGTCAGCACGAACTTGATGCCGTCCAGGAACTGGCCCAGTGCCTCGAAGCGCAGCTGGCGCGGAATCTCGGTCAGCTTGGGGGCGAGGGCGGCTTCGGCGTCTTCGAGCAGGTCGTTCTCGATCAGCAGCTTGACGTAGTCGTAGCGCGCGTCGTCGTTGTTGGGGTCCAGGCTCAGGGCTTCCAGCAGCTTGTTCAGCGCGGCCTGGGGGTCGCCAGCGGCGGCCAAGGCCTGGGCGTCTTCGGCGTCGGATTCGGCTTCCAGCACCGCCTCGGAGGGCACATGCTTGTCCAGGAATTCCTTGATCTTGCTCTCGGGGATGGCGCCCATGAAGCCATCGGCCGGCTTGCCGTTGATCATCAGCACGCAGGTGGGAATGCTGCGGATGCCGAAGGCCTGGGCCAGTTGCTGCTCCTGGTCAGAATCGATCTTCACCAGCTTGAAGCGGCCGGCGTACTCCTCTTCCACCTTTTCGAGCAGCGGGCCGATGACCTTGCAGGGACCGCACCAGGGCGCCCAAAAGTCGACCAGCACCGGGACCTGGAAGGAGGCGGCAACGACTTCGGCCTCAAAGTTTTCGATGGTGATGTTGATCATTTGGGGTAGCTCGGGGTGAAAAAGTAAAATTCAATTCTGGCCATGTGCGCAAACCCTGCGCCGCCAGCCCACCTGGCGCTTTGCAAGGCGCGTTCAGCACTATGAAAACCATTCAAATTGGCGTGGTCATGGGCTCCAGTTCCGACTGGGACACCATGCAGCACGCAGTCGATATTCTCCAGCAGTTTGGCATCGGCTTTGAGGCCAAGGTGGTTTCCGCCCACCGCATGCCCGACGACATGTTTGTCTACGCCGAACTGGCGGCCGAGCGCGGCCTGAAGGCCATCATCGCCGGCGCCGGCGGTGCGGCCCACCTGCCGGGCATGCTGGCGGCCAAGACCACGGTGCCGGTGCTGGGCGTGCCGGTGCAGAGCAAAGCCCTGTCGGGCGTGGACTCGCTGCACAGCATCGTGCAGATGCCCAAGGGCATTCCGGTGGCCACGTTCGCCATCGGCCCGGCCGGTGCGGCCAATGCGGCCCTGTTTGCCGTGGCCATGCTGGCGGTGGAAAACTTTGACATGCGCATGGAGCTGGAAGCCTTCCGCCGCGACCAGACGCAGAAAGCCCAGAGCATGACCTTGCCGATTACCGGCAGCGCGCAATGAGCGGTGTGGAGCAAGGATTGAAGCTGGGCGGATCCAAAGAAATGACGCTGGGCGTCATGGGCGGCGGTCAGCTGGGCCGCATGTTTGCCCACGCCGCGCAGCAAATGGGTTTTTTCACCGCAGTGCTGGACCCGGACGCCAACAGCCCGGCCGGGCGCATCAGCCACCATCACGTGCAGACGGCCTATACCGATGCGGTGGGGCTGGTCCGCTTGGCCGAGGTGTCGGTCGCCATCACCACTGAATTCGAGAACGTGCCCGCCCAGGCGCTGAACCAGCTGGCGCAGAGTCGTCCGGTCGCGCCCAGCGGTGCCGCCGTGGCCATTGCCCAGGACCGCGCGGCGGAGAAGGCGCACTTTGTGAAGTGCGGCGTGCCTTGCGCGCCCTATGCCGTGATCGAGACGGCTGAGCAGCTGGCTGCGGTGGATGCCAACCTGCTTCCCGGGATTTTGAAGACCGCCCGCATGGGCTACGACGGCAAGGGCCAGGTGCGCGTGAAGACGCCCGCTGAGCTGGCCGCGGCCTGGGCTGACCTGAAGGGCGTGCCCTGCGTGCTGGAGAAGATGCTGCCGCTACAGCTGGAGTGCTCCGTCATCGTGGCGCGCGGCGCCGACGGCCGCTGCGTGAACCTGCCGGTACAGCGCAATCTGCACCGCGACGGTATTCTGGCCGTCACCGAGGTTTATGAAGGAAATCTGCCTCCAGCCCTTGCCGAACGTGCGATAGCAGCTGCGAAATCGATAGCAGAAGGCGTGCAGTACGTCGGCGTGCTCTGCGTGGAATTCTTTGTGCTGGACGAATCCCACCCCGCCGCGGCCGGCCTGGGTGGTCTGGTGGTGAACGAGATGGCACCGCGCCCGCACAACAGCGGCCACTACAGCATGGACGCCTGCGATGTCTCGCAGTTCCACCTGCAGGTGCGTACGCTGGCGGGCCTGCCCCTGGTGCAGCCGCGCCAGCACAGCCCGGCCATCATGCTCAACCTGCTGGGCGACATCTGGCCCGAGGGCGGGGTGCCTGACTGGGCCGCCGTGCTGGCCCTGCCCGGAACCCATCTGCACCTCTACGGCAAGCTGGACGCCAAGCCGGGCCGCAAGATGGGCCACCTCAACATCACCGGTGCCACGGTGGACGGCGTGCGCGCCACGGCCCTGGAGGCCGCGCGCATTCTGGGCATCGCCGCGTTCTGAGGCCGCGCAGCCATGATCCTGTCCGCCTACCAGTTTGCCGACGGTGTGGAGCTTGCTCCTGATTCCATAGCTGCTTGCACAGATGCTGTGCGGGCTGGACGGCTGGTTGGCTTGCCAACGGAGACGGTCTATGGCCTGGGTGCGGATGCCTCCAACCCCGAGGCCGTGGGCCAGATCTTCAGTGCCAAGGGCCGCCCGGCGGACCACCCGCTTATCGTCCATGTGGCCGCATTTGATGGTGGCGCGGGCGGCGTGGCGCACTACTGCCGCCAGGTTCCGGCCTTTGCCCAGCAACTGATGGATGCCTTCTGGCCCGGCCCGCTCACGATCATCTTGCCCCGCCGCGAAGGTGTGGGCGCCGCCGCTGCAGGCGGGCAGGACAGCATCGGACTGCGTTGTCCTTCGCATCCGGTGGCATTGGCCGTGCTGGAGGCCCTGCGCAAACCCGCTGCCGGCCAGCCCGAGGTCTGGGGCATAGCCGCCCCCAGCGCGAACAAGTTCGGCCGCGTCAGCCCCACCACGGCAGCCCATGTGCACAGCGAGTTTGGTGACGACCTGCTGATCCTGGATGGCGGTCCCTGCGAAGTGGGCATCGAGTCCACCATCATCGACTGCACCCGCGGCGCACCCGTGTTGCTGCGCCCGGGCGCCATCACACCAGCCCAGGTGGAGGCCGCCTGCGGTCGTGCCTTGCTATCAAAAGAAGAGCTGCTTGCGCAGGACCAGCCTGGGCCGCGGGCCTCTGGAACCCTGGAGTCGCACTACGCGCCCAGCGCTACGGTGCGCCTGATGGACGCCAAGGCCCTGCAGGCCGCCCTGGACCTGCTCAGCGGCACCACAGCGCCGGCGCAAGGCCCAAGCATCGCGCTGTACCACCGCAGCCCGCTGCATGTGCGCAGCCCGCTGGTAGCGGTGCGGCGCATGCCGCAGCAGGCCGCAGCTGCCGCCCACGAGCTGTTTGCCAGCCTGCGCGGGATGGACGCTCTGGGCGTGAAGCTGATCTGGGTGGAAACCCCGCCCGACGCCCCGGAGTGGGACGGCGTGCGGGACCGGCTTACGCGCGCTTCAGCGGTGGTTTGCTAGTCGGCGCCGAGTACATGGCCATGGCACGCGCCCGCTTGAGCGGCGGCGGGCCCAAGGTGATGGAGGTCAGCAGGCGGCGGTTCTTGCCGGGCTCGGTCTTGGCATCACTAAGAAGGGCCTGAATCACGCCCTTGTCGCGGCCATTGGCGACGAAGTCAAAGCCGCAATCTTTCAGGTAGCCATAGCCGTACTTCTTGAGCTTGTCGAAGTATTTGGTCCCCGTGTCGAACTGCTCCTGCGCGAGCTTCTGCTGCTGGTTCTTGGGGCCGGGGATCGAGAGCAAGTCCTGCATCTGCCACTGGCTGCCGCACAGACCGGTGTTGATGGTCAGCATGGCGATGATGGGGCTGGCATCGCAGCCTTCCTTGTAGAAGGCATTGAAGCGCTTGATGTCGTGGATCAGGCCACCTGAGGTGTGCATGGTCGTGACCATGTGGTTGGCCTTGTCGTCAAACTTCTCGATGCGCAGCAGGCGCTCCTCTTCGTAGAGCTTGCGCGCCTTCTGCAGGAAGCGCTTGATGCGGCCGCGCTCCATGATTTTGAGTACCAGTTTGATGATGGCCTCCACACCGCTGGTCAGGGCCGACACCAGGCTCTGGATGCCAGGAATGGTGGCGGCCAGCGCCATCTGCACGGCGCCTTTGATGACCGACCACAGGCCCGCCAGGATGGCGTTTTCCATGGCTCCCTCGATGCGTTCGCACAGGCGGCTGGGGTGGCCTTCCATGATGTTGATTTTCTTGCGCAGCATCCAGGCGCCGACCTTGGTTTTGATCGCCTTGAAGGACTCGATCAGGCCGTCGGCGATGTCAAAGCCCGCGCCGACAAAGGGCGCGGCGGCCTGGGCCACATTCTTGATGACGGCCTTGAGCCAGAACTTGATCTGGCCGTACAGAGTCTCCAGGGGGTCGTCCAGCGCCTGCTTGAATTTCTCGTAGACCCATTTCACCAGACCGATGACCAGCGACTCCAGCAGGTCGTAGAGTTTCTTGAAGGTGTCGATGATGGCCGAACCCGCCACTTTGGCACCTTTGATGAACTTGTTCTTGGCGCCCGGGCCGGCGTAGGCATTCATGGCCTTGCTGGTGCGGGCAAAGGTGGTCTTCTCGCCCATGCGCTCGCGCGTGTTTTCCAGCGTGCTCTTGATCGGGTCGCTGACCAAGTCCACGACGTCGGGCACGCCCATCTCTCCGTCGAGCTCACCCTTGGAATTCTTGCCGCCGACAAAGACCCAACGCGTGGCCGTCTTGATGCGCCCGACATGCGAGTTCTCGGTATCGCTGCCCAGGTCGCCGGCGATGAACTTGGAGCCAAAGCCGTCGTCATTGCCCTCCCAGTTGTTGAAGTCGGTACTCACGAGGGTGGAGATGGCGCCGGCCGATCCGGACACGAAATCCAGGCCGGCTTTGACCATGTCCACCTGGATGTCGATGTTGCCAAACAGGTAGAGCACGCCAAAGCGGGAGTCGGCGTTCTGCCGGTCCTGTTCTTTGCGCAGCAGATCCGGGATGGGTTCGCACACCTTTTTGTAAATGAACTCCATCAAGCCATTGCTTTCCCGGTTGCGCTTGGCCTGCTTCCAGACGCTGCCGTGCTGGGCCAGGTAGTACTCAAGGTTTTCGCGCAGGGCCTTGGCCGTCATCTTGAGCATGACGCGCTGCGGCTCGGTCATCTGGTCGACACGGCGCGGCAAATAGGTGTGTTCGTGGCGCCGGTAGCCAGCCTCGAACCAGAGCGCATAGGCTTCGTCAACGCGCTTGAGGGTCTTGTCCCGGCTGGAGAAGGTCAGGCTGGTGGCCTCAACCCAATCTTTGGGGGCCAATACCATGGGTGGGCCGGAGCGTGACATAGATGTTCCTCAAAGAATCGCGGCCAACACCGCTGCAACCGTGGGCCAGTTGCGATTTGTAACTCTGACGCAGAGTGCGCCATCCTAATGGCGTGGCATAGGCTTGGTCAACGGGCGCTTTGGCGTGTTGCGCGCTGGCAGCTGTGCAGGGCACAATGGCCGCAGACTCCGTGCAAGCCACTTGGGATGGGCGTTTGCGCAAAATGGAGTCCCACACCCAATATATGACTGTCACCCTGCATACCCTGTTTCGCAAGAGCACGCCGGATCTGACTCCCTTGCTGGACGCGATCCGCAGCAACCCGATGGACGACTCGATGGCGCGCTTCATGCCGGACGCTGCCTGGCAGGTGCTGGTGGACTATCTGGACGTGGAAATCTATGCCCGTGGCCACATTTTGACCGCCAAAGGTGCACTGGACCGCACGGTGTATTTTCTGGAGTACGGTACTTTGCGCGTGCACTACGGCGTCGAAGCCAAGGGCTATGTGGTGGCCACGCTGCGCCCGGGTGCCGTGGTGGGCGAGGGCGCATTCTTCTCGGAGATGGAGCGCAACGCCACGGTGCAGGCCCTGAGCGCCTGCCGCGTCTGGAGCCTGACGCCGGCGCGTTTTGAGCAATTGCGCCGGGAGCACACCGAGGTTGCGCTGTCCTTGGCGCTGGCCCTGGGCGCCACCGTGGCGTCCCGCATGCTGGATGTCACCAAGCGCGCCGTCCTGACCTGAGTCAGGTAGCAGGCGGCGGAATGTCGGGTTTACCCGGCGGGTTCAGTACTTCGTCCGTCAGCAACTCTGTGACCAGGCCTATCCACCAGTCGCGCCGTTTCTGGGCCGCCTGGATCGCGTGGTCATCCATTTCGGAGAACAGGGTCTTGATACTCAAACCCTCGCAGACTTCAAGGAATTCGGTTGAGGCCTGAGCCAGTTGCTCCGGGCTCATGCGCCGCAGCACGGACAGCAGCATGGCAGAGTCAATGGCAACCAACATGCGAAGGCTCGTCAGATCGGTCCGGAGCTGGGTAACGGTGTCCATGGCAAGCCCTTCTGCTGGATCCTCTCTGGCCGAATTTGGCCCATGCACTGAGCATGTTACGCCAGCATGTCAAGTATTCATGGCATTCAAATCGTTACTATGTATTGCATAGCAGCGGATTGTGGTGTACAAAGCCCAACCTCGGGTGCATGGTTTTCGGTTTACTTCATGCGTAGTGATGACTGCGGCCTCTTGCAACTTCGTTTTCAACCTTTTTTGAGGGGAATCTATGTCTGACAGTTTGCAAAATTGGGTGGGTCGCAACCGTCCACCACGGGTTCAAATCACCTATGACGTGGAGATCGGCGACGCCGTCGAGAAAAAAGAGCTGCCCATGGTGGTGGGTCTGCTGGCCGATCTCTCGGGCCAACCCGCCATTGCGCTGCCCAAGCTGAAAGACCGCCGCTTCGTTGAAATCGACCGCGACAATTTCAACGAAATCATGGGCAAGATATCTCCCCGCCTGGACCTCTCCGTGGCCGACGCCATGAAGGGCGAAGGCAACATCAAGGTCGAGCTCAATTTCAAGGAGTTCGACGACTTTCACCCCGAGTCCATCGTGCGCCAGGTGCCCCGTCTGGCCAAGCTGCTCGAAGCACGCCAGCAACTGCGTGACCTGCTGGCCAAGCTCGACGGTAACGACGAGCTCGACAGCCTCCTCGAAAACATCGTTCAAAGCACCGAAGAGCTCAAAACGATCCAGTCGCAGGCCAATGCCGATGCTCCCGCATCGGATGCCTCCTAATCCCAACAGCTTTTGGTGCGCACCCCAGCCAGCAAGGCAGCGCGCGCCGCAACATATTGAACGGTGATTGACATGGCAACTACACAAGAATCCGGCGGCGCAGGCGCCACCACCACCAGCGAGCTCGGTTTGCTGGACCGCATCGTGGTCGAAGGCAATATGGCCGTGGAGCCCTCGCAAAGCCCCTACGCCAAGAAACTGATCGGCCAGTTCGCGTCGCAAATCCTCGACGAAGGCATGAAGGCCAGTCCCGACAAGGGCGTGGTCGCAATGATCAACGAGCGCATCGCTGAAATCGACAGCCTGCTCTCCGACCAGCTCAATGCCATCATGCACGACGCCAGCTTCCAGAAGCTCGAAGCCTCTTGGCGCGGTCTGCACGACATGGTGTTCGGCACCGAAACCAGCTCGCGCCTGAAGCTGCGCCTGCTCAACGTGACCAAGAAGGAACTGCTCAAGGACCTGGAGTCCGCCGTCGACCACGACATGAGCGTGCTGTTCAAGAAGGTTTACGAAGAGGAATATGGCACCTTCGGCGGCCACCCCTACTCCCTGCTGATCGGCGACTACCAGTTCGGCCGCCATCCCCAGGACATGGCCCTGCTCGAGCGCATCTCCAAGGTCGCCGCTGCGGCCCACGCCCCCTTCATCGCCGCCGCCGCCCCCGCGCTGTTCGACATGAAGTCCTTCACCGAACTCGGTGTTCCGCGTGACCTCTCCAAGATCTTTGAAAGCGCCGAACTCGCCACCTGGCGCGGTTTCCGAGATTCCGAAGATTCGCGCTACGTCTCCCTGGTGCTGCCCAGCTACGCTGCGCGTCTGCCTTACGGCGCCAAGACCATCCCGGTTGACAACTTCAATTTTGAAGAAGACGTGGATGGCAAGGACCACTCCAAGTACCTCTGGGCCAACTCGGCCTACCAGCTCGGCCTGCGCATCACCAATGCCTATGCCCAGTACGGCTGGTCCACCGCCATCCGTGGCGTGGAAGGCGGCGGCAAGGTTGAGGGCATGACTGCCCACTCCTTCAAGACCGACGAAGGCGACGTGGTGCTCAAGTGCCCCACCGAAGTGCTGATCACCGACCGCCGCGAGAAGGAATTGAACGACCTGGGTTTCATCGCCATCGTCAACTCCAAGGGCTCCAACTTCGCAGCCTTCTTCGGCGGACAGACCGTCAACAAGCCCAAGATCTACGACAAGGACGCTGCCAACTCCAACTCGCAGCTGTCCGCGCGTCTGCCCTATGTGTTGGCCGCCTCGCGTTTCGCGCATTACCTCAAGGTCATCATGCGTGACAAGGTGGGCAGCTTCCAGACCCGCGCTGAAGTCGAGACCTACCTCAACAACTGGATTGCCGCCTACGTGCTCATCAACGAAGGCGCTCCCCAGGCCATGAAGGCACGCTTCCCGCTCAACCAGGCGCGTATCGACGTCTCCGAAGTTCCCGGCAAGCCGGGTGCCTACCGAGCCGTGGTGTTCCTGCGTCCGCACTTCCAGATGGAAGAGCTGACCGCTTCTATCCGTCTGGTCGCCGACCTGCCGGCGCCTGCGGTCTGATCGCCGGACCCTCCGATTAACCTAATCTGATTTGGACGACTTATGCTGTACCTGAGTATTGACACCATTAGCGGCAACTGCACGGAACTGGGCTATGAAGACTGGATCATGCTTGATTCCTTCAACCTGGGTGTGGCCAACTCCTTGACCTCCAACGCTGGCAACAGCGAACGCACCAGTGGTGGTGTGCACATCTCCGAAATGGTCTGCTCCAAGACTATGGACGTGTCCTCCCTGCTGTTGGCCGAAGCGTGCGCCGGTAACAAGAATCTGGGCGAAGTCACCCTGACCGTGACGCGTACCGATGGTGACTCGCAGTTGGAGCTGGTGAACTACATCCTGAGCGATGCCATGATCTCCAGCATCCAGACCTCGGGCTCGGGCATGGGCGACCTGCCCAGCGAAAGCTTCGCGATCAACTTCACAGCCATCAACGCGACCTACACCAAGCAAAAGCCGGAAGGTACTGCGGAAGGTACGGCTAACTTCTCGTGGGACATGAAGACCCGCGAGAACAAGTCGTCCGGCGGCGCTTAATCGCCAGCGCTGCGTGGCGGCTGGCACCTACGGACCGCATGAGGGAACCCTTCCATGGCAGAACTCATCCGCGGTGCCAGCATCCCCTTGTTCGATCGCCTGCAGGGCGGAGGCGAGGCGGCGTTGGTCCAAGTCATGTCGCCCGCGCAGCTGCAGACTTCCATCGGTCGGGAGTTGGCGCGCTTACTGAACACACGCTCTCGGCTTACGCTGCGGGAGTTTCTGGATAGCGATGTCACCACGCTGGACTACGGCATGCCCGATGTGGCGGCGTTGTCCCCGCGCTCTCAGAGTGATCTGGATCTGCTGCAGGCCGCGATTGCCAAGGCGATCGCGCTGTTTGAACCCCGCCTGCGCAACGTTGCCGTCAAGGCGGCCCTTTCACCGGTCCCGGCGGCCGCCCAGGTGGCCATCCACGGCGCCGTCACGATAGACATGAAATTGCGACCACTCAGCTTTGAGCTTCAACTCGATCCGCGCCACGGTGGGCTGGCAAAGGCGAACTAACAGTGGCCGAAGTCATCCATAGTGATCTGCTCCAGTACTACAAGCGTGAACTGAGCTATTTGCGCGAGCAGGGCTCCGACTTCGCGGCCCGCTACCCCAAAGTCGCCTCCAGCTTGGCCCTGCATGGCGCCGAATCGCTGGACCCGCACACCGAACGCCTGATCGAATCCGTGGCCTTCCTGGCCGCCCGCGTGCACCAGGACCTGGACCGCGAGTTCCCACAGGTTGCGGCCGCCCTGCTCGACAACCTCTGCCCCTCCCTGGTCCAGCCCGTGCCCTCCATGTCGGTGGCCCAGTTCCGGCTCGACCCCAGCCAGGGCAAGGTCACCTCGGGCTTCCAGGTGCCCCAGCACACGGCCCTCTACACCAGCGCCTCCAGCGGCGAACAGTGCCGCTTCCGCACCGCCTGGCAGACCGTGCTCTGGCCCGTGGAAATCACCTCGGCCACGCTCGAAGGCGGCGGCACCGCGCTGCGCCTGCGCTTTGAGTGCGGCCCCGAATCCGACTTTGCCGAACTCGAGATCGACCGCCTGCGCCTGCACCTGCAGGGCGACTGGATGGCGACCATGCCGCTCTACGAGTTCCTGGTCTCCGACGTGGTCTCGGCCAGCATCACCACGGAAGACGGCCAGACCCAGGTCCTGCCGCCGCACGCCTGGTGCGAGGCCGGCTACGCCGAAGACGAGAACGTGCTGCCGCTGCCGCCCAATGCCCAGCCCGCCTACGGGCTGATGCAGGAGTACTTCGCGTTTCCGCGCAAGTTCCACTTCTTCGACCTCTGCCAGCTGCGCGGCCGCCTAGGCCGGGGCCGGCGCTTCGAGCTGCGCCTGGTGCTGGAGCAACCCGCGCGCGGCGTCGCTGGCCTCTCGGCCGAGCAGTTTGCGCTGGGCTGCACGCCCATCATCAACCTGTTCCCGCGCACCAGCGAGCCCCTGCTGATCGACCAGAAACACTATGAGTACCGCCTGGTCGGCGACCGCCAGCGCGAGGCCCATACCGAAGTCCACTCCATCCTCTCGGTCACCGCCTCTGACCCGAACGCCCAGCGCCCCGTCGTCGTGCCCAGCTTTGCCGCGCTCAGCCATGTGCGCGCCGACGCCCAGGGCTGCTTCTGGTCGGCCCGGCGCGAGCAAAGCCTGCGCCGCGACATCTCGGGCACCGACGTCTTCCTCTCCTTTGTCGACCAGAGCCAGGCCTTCGCCACCCCGTCCCAGCCGGTCGTCTATGCCAACGTGCTGTGCACCAACCGCCGCCTGGCCGAACAGGTGCCGCGCAATGCGCGCATGGTGGCCGAAGGCATCTCCGGCACGGCCGGCGTGCGCTGTCTTTATGAGCCGACCTCGCAGCGCAACCCGCCGCTGGGTAGTGAAACCCTGTGGCGCTTGGTCTCCCTGCTCACGCTGAGCCACCAGTCGCTCGTCGAAGGCTCCACCGGCAAGGATCAGCTGCGCGAAATGCTCAGCCTGTTCGCCTCGGACAGCACGCGCGACCACGAACAGATACGCGGCATCCGCAGCCTCAAGGCGCGCAGCGTCACCGGCCACATCGGCACAGAGGCCTGGCGCGGCTACTGCCGGGGCACCGAGATTGCGCTGGAGTTCGACGAAGAAGCCTTTGTGGGCGGCTCGCGCCTGCTCATGTCGGCGGCGCTGGCACGTTTCTTTGCCTTGTACACCTCGGTCAATTCATTTGTGCAGCTGCGCGTCTACCGCGGCGATGAAATATGGAAGCAATGGGAACCAATGAGCGGCCGCCAGCTGGTTCTCTAGTAGAGGGACTGCTGGCGCGCCCGCAGGGCTACAACATTTTCCAGGCGATCAGCTTGCTGGAGAGGCAGGCCTGCGCCGACGGCGCCCAGATGGCTGACGCCATGGCGCTGCCGGTACGCCTGCGTGCCGTCGTCTCGCTGGGCTTTCCGGCCAGCGATGTAAGCAAGGTCAGCGTGCTGATGGCCGGGCGCGAGAAGTACCAGCTGCACTCGGCCGTGCTGTCCCTGGCCGGTGCGCATGGCCCGCTGCCGCTGCCCTTTACCGAGATAGTGCTGGAACGCACGGCCGCGCGCGACCATGCCACCGCCGACTTCCTCGACATCTTCAACCACCGCTTCCTCGCCTTCCTCTACCGCGGCCGGAAGAAGCACAACATGGGCCTCAACGGCCAGGCCCCGCAGACCTCGCCACTGGCCTCCAGCCTGGACGCGCTGAGCGCGCTGGGCCTAAAAGCCGGCGTGCGCTCCCCGGCCGGTGATGTAGGCTGGCTGGAACATGCGGGCCTGCTGGGCGGCGCGCCGCGCTCCATCACCGGCCTGCTCGCCATGCTCTCGCACCGCCTCTATGTGCGCGCCACGGCGCAGCAGTTCTGCGGCGGCTGGCGCATGCTCGAGCCCGGTGATGTGCTGCGCCTGGGCGGACGCCGTGCGCCGCGCCTGGGCCGCTCGGCCATCCTGGGCCAGCGCGTCTGGGACCAGAGCGCGGGCATCCGCATCGTGTTGCACGCACTGCGCCTGCAGCGCCTGCAGGAACTCATCGCCGGCGGGTGCGACCACGCGCTCCTGGGCTGGATGGTGCGCCGCTACCTGCCGCAGGACCTGGACGTGGAAGTGGTGCTGCAGGTGCAGCCGGCCGACCTGCCGCCCGCGCGCCTGGGCGCAGAGCCCGGCCTGCGCCTGGGCCTGACCTCGTGGCTGGTGTCCCAACCCCAGGTGGCGGCCACGCTGCCGCCCGTGCGCTTCCGGCTGGCCGAGCTGGCCAGCGCGCCGCAATAAGCCAGGAGAGGTTGCGTGGAAATCGACACCCGAACCCTCCTCGGCAAGCTCAACCCCGAGTGCAAGCGCGCGCTGGAGCGCGCCGCCGAGCTCTGCGTGCAGCAGACCCACTACAACGTCGAGGTCGAGCACTTCTTCTTCACCCTGCTCGACAGCCCGGTGCCCGACTGGGCGTTGCTGCTGCCGCAGTTCGGCATCCAGCCCGATGCGATTGCCCAGCAACTGCAGCAGGCCATGGATCACTTCAAGCGCGGCAATGCGCGCACCCCCGCGCTCTCACCGCACCTCGCGCCCCTGCTGCAGGAGGCGTGGCTGCTGAGCTCCATGCTGCTGGGCGAGCAGCGCATCCGCTCCGGCACGGTGCTCTTGGCGGCGCTGGAGGTCGACGCGCTGCGCGGCGTGCTGCTCGAATCGGCGCCCGGCCTGCTGGAGATCCCGCGTGAATCGCTGCGCAAGGGCCTGGTGGACGGTCTGCGCAACTCGGCTGAAGGCCGCCCCGGCACGGTCAGTGCAGCGCCAAGCCCGGGCACGCCCAGCATGCCCACGGCGCCACGCACGGCCAACAGCAGCACGCCCGCACTCGACCAGTACACGCAAGACCTGACCGAGGCGGCACGCCAGGGCCAGATCGACCCGATACGCGGGCGCGACGCCGAGATCCGCCAGCTTATCGACGTGCTGCTGCGCCGGCGCCAGAACAACCCCATCCTTACCGGCGAGGCTGGTGTCGGCAAGACCGCCGTGGTCGAAGGCTTTGCCCAGCGCGTGGTCGCGGGCTTGGTGCCGGCCGCGCTGCAAAACGTCTCGGTGCGTTCGTTGGATCTGGCGCTGCTGCAGGCCGGTGCCGGCATCAAGGGCGAGTTCGAGAACCGGCTCAAGTCCGTCATCCACGAGGTCAAATCCTCGGCCCAGCCCATCATCCTCTTCATCGACGAGGCGCACCAGCTGATAGGTGCCGGTGGCGCTGAAGGGCAGGGGGATGCGGCCAACCTGCTCAAGCCCGCGTTGGCGCGCGGCGAGCTGCGTACCATCGCGGCCACCACCTGGGCCGAGTACAAGAAGTACGTGGAGCGCGACCCCGCGCTGGCGCGCCGCTTCCAGGTCGTCAAGGTTGACGAGCCCAGCCAGGACGTCGCCATCGATATGCTGCGTGGCATGGTGGCCACGCTGGAGCAGCACCACCAAGTCGAGATTGTGGACGAGGCGGTGCGTGATGCCGTCAAGCTCTCGCATCGCTACATCACCGGCCGCCAACTGCCAGACAAGGCCATCAGCGTACTCGACACCGCCTGCGCGCGCGTGGCCGTGGGCCAGAACGGCGTGCCACCCGAGCTGGAGAACCTGGAGCGCGAGATCGCCAACGCCCAGACCCAGCTGCGCATCTACCGGCGCGAGGCCGCGGCCGGGCGTGACCATGGCGCGGCCATCGCCAGCCTGGTCGCCGATATCGCTGCACGCCAGCAGGACTGCGAGCGCCTCAAGGAAAAGTTTGCCGAAGAAAAGCGCGCCGTTGGCGAGATCATTGCGCTGCGCCGCCGCCTGGCCGAGCAGGCCGACGCCGATGCAGGCGGCGAAGACACGCCATGGACATCGGCCAATCTGGTGCGCCTGGAAAAAGGCCTGGAGGCGATCCGCAGCGACGAGCCGCTGATCCCGGTCTGCGTGGACTCGGCCGCTGTCGCCGCCGTGGTCTCGGCCTGGACCGGCATCCCCATCGGCAAGGTGCTGGCCGACGAGCTGCACACCGTGCTCAACCTCAAGGAACGGCTGGCCGAGCGCGTTGTCGGCCAGGACCCGGCGCTGGACGCCATAGCGCGGCGCGTGCGCACCTCGCGCGCCGACCTCGACGACCCCGGCAAACCGGTGGGCGTTTTCATGCTGGTCGGCCCCAGCGGCGTCGGCAAGACCGAGACCGCCTATGCGCTGGCCGACCTGCTCTATGGCGGCGACCGCAATATGGTCATCGTCAATATGTCCGAGTTCCAGGAGGCGCACTCGGTCTCCAACCTCAAGGGTGCACCGCCCGGCTATGTCGGCTACGGCAAGGGCGGCGTGTTGACCGAGGCGGTGCGGCGTCGCCCCTACAGCGTGGTGCTGCTCGACGAAATGGAGAAGGCGCACCCCGATGTGCTGGAGCTGTTCTTCCAGGTCTTTGACAAGGGCACCATGGAAGACGGCGAGGGCGTGCAGATCGACTTCAAGAACACCCTCATCCTGCTGACATCGAACGCCGCGCAGGACGTCATCACCCAGGCCTGCGCGCGCTTCGGTCGCCCCAGTGCCGAGGCCCTGGTCGAGGCGCTGCGCCCCGAGCTGCTGCGCCAGTTCTCGCCGGCCTTCCTGGGCCGGCTCACGCTGGTACCTTACTACCCGCTGGGCGATGTGCAGATCCGCGCCATCGTGCTGCTCAAGCTTGAGAAGATCGCGCGCCGCTTTGCCGAGAACCACAAGGCACGCCTGCACTGGGGCAGCGAGGTGGAGGACGCGATTGTTGCGCGCTGCACCGAGGTCGACAGCGGCGCACGCAATGTGGACCACATCCTGGCCCACACCCTGCTGCCCGAGCTCTCGCGCCAGGTGTTGGAGTGCATTGCCACGGCCAGCGAGTTCAATGTGGTGCGCGTGCGCCTGGACGGCAGCGGCCAGTTTGCTTTCGATTTCTCGCAGACAGACGGTGGAGGGCTGACACACCATGCGTGAAGGCTTTACCCAGAAGAATGCCAACCTCAGCGTGAGCACGCCGTTTGGCGTCGATGCGCTGGTGCTGGACAGCTTCCATGGCGTCGAGGCCCTGTCGCAGCCCTTCCGTTTCTCGCTGACCATGCGCGCCGAGAGGGCCACGCTGGACCCGGCCACCATCGTCGGCGCCGTCATGACTGTCAAGCTGCAGGTGCCCAAGGGGCCGGTGCGCTACTTCAGCGGCATCGCTTCCCGCTTTTTGCATGCGGGCGGCGACAACGCCTTCTCGGTCTACACCGCCGAGATGGTGCCCACGCTGTGGCTGCTCACGCTGAGCCGCGACCGCAAGATCTACCAGGACAAGAGCGCCGCCGACATCATCAAGGCCGTGCTGGGCGACTTCGCCGTCGTCTTCGACGCCCAGCTCACCGGCACCTATGGCGTGCGCGAGTACTGCGTGCAGTACGACGAGACGGCGTTTGACTTCATATCGCGCCTGATGGAAGAAGAGGGCATCTTCTACTTCTTCACATTTGCCGACGGTAAACACACCATGGTGCTGGCCGACGCCAGTAGCGCGCACAAGGACGGCACCGACGCCAAGGCGCTCAAGTTCTTCCCCGACCAGGATGGCCGCCGGCGCATGGACGTCGTCAACCAGCTGGAGTTTGAGAAGAAGTTGGTCTCGCAGAAATTCGAGTACGGCGACTACAACTACCTCACGCCCACCACCAGCCTGGCCGCCACCGTCGAAGGCGCGGCCGGCAAGGGCAAGCAGTTTGTCTACCCCGGCAAGCATGCCGTTGCGGCCGACGGCACCCAGCGCGCCACCATGCGCTCCCAGCTCAGCCAGAGCGGCGTGGCCACGGCGCGCGGCACCAGCTACTGCTACCCGCTGACTGCCGGCGCCAAGTTCACCCTCAGCGAGCACCCGCGCGCCGCGCTCAACACGGCGCTGGTGCTGCGCTCGGTCACGCACTGGGCCAGCGCGGCCCAGTACTGCAATGCTTTCGAGGCCTTTGACGCCACCGTGCCCTTCCGCGCACCGCGGCTGGCGCCGCTGCCGCGCGTGCATGGCAGCCAGACAGCTTTTGTTGTTGGCCCTTCGGGCGAGGAAATCTGGACCGACGAGCACGGCCGCATCAAGGTGCAGTTCCACTGGGACCGCGTTGGCGTGAAGGACGACAAAAGCTCCTGTTGGGTGCGCGTGGCCCAGTCCTGGGCCGGCAAGGGCTGGGGTAGCCTGTTCCTGCCGCGCATCGGCCAGGAGGTGGTGATCAGCTTTGTCGACGGCGACCCGGACCGCCCCTTGGTGACCGGCAGCGTCTACAACGCCGAGAACAAGCCCCCTGTCACGCTGCCCTCCATGCAGACCCAGAGCACCATCCGCTCGCGCTCCTCCAAGGAGGGCGCGGCCGGCAACGAGATGCGCATGGAGGACAAGAAGGACGCCGAGGAGTTCTACTTCCATGCCCAGAAGGACATGAAGGTGGAGATCGAGAACGACCTCGCCACCCTGCTGCACAAGGGCAATGAAACGCACACGCTGGAGAAGGGCGACCGCACGATTGACGTGCAGACCGGCAAGGAGACGCACAGCGTCAAGGGCACGCGCGAGCTCACCGTGACCGGCAATGAGACCCACACCAATAAGGCCGACTTCAAGCAGGTGGTCAGCGGCAAGTTCGAACTCAAGGTGACGGGCGACCTGCTCATCGACGTGACCGGCACCATCACCATCAAGTCCGCCAGCAGCGTCACCACCAAGGCCGGCAGCGCGCTCACCAACGAAGCCGGCACCACCCTGACCAACAAGGCGGGCACTGCGCTGACCAATGAGGCCGGTACCGGCCTGAAGAACAAGGCCGGTACCACGCTGGACAACGAAGGCGCCATGGTCAACAACAAGGCCTCGGCCAGCCAGACCGTGGACGGCGGCGGCATGCTCACGCTCAAGGGCGGCATGGTAAAGATCAACTGATATGAGCAGCACGCCCGTCATCACCGAGCAGTTCGACGCAGAGGGCCGCGTGACCCAGCGCGCCAGCATGGTCGACGGTGTGCTCGAGGGCGAGTTCCTGAGCTTCGGCCCGGACGGTGGCACGCGCACGCAGGCGCGCTATGTGGCGGGCCAGCTTGACGGCGTCATGGTCAGCCGCGACGAGGCTGGTCGCACGCTGCAGGAGGCCAGCTACGTGGCGGGCCGGCAGCATGGCCTCACGCGCATCTTTGCCAATGGCCGCCTGCTGATGGAGCAGACTTACCGCGATGGTGTGCTGCACGGCCCCTGCACCATGTACACCGAGGCCGGCGACATCTCACTCAAGCAGCTTTATATGGCGGGCCAGCTTGAAGGCGAGGCCCAGTATTACACCGAGGGCCGCCTGGTGCGCAAGGTGGCCTATCGCGCTGGTCAGCAAAACGGCGAGGCGGTGGACTACAGCCGCGAAGGCAAACCGGTGCAGAAGGCGCTCTATAAGGACAACCTGCTCGACGGCGCGCTCACACGCTACTGGCCCGACGGCAAGATTCTGGAGACTCAGGACTACCGCGCCGGCAAGCAGGCTTCCCCCCTGCGCCGCTTCGATCAAAACGGCAATGAGGTGCAGGATTCCAATAGCAAGCCCGGCATAATGCAGCGGCTCGAACAGATGGTGAAAGGCTGAACATGGGCATACAAGTAGCCATGGGCGCCAATCTCCAGTGCAGCTTCGGCGCGGCCCCAAGCGCGATGGTGGTCCTGCCGGCCAACCGCGTCCTGACCGGCACGCCAGCGGCCAACATCATGGACAACAAGCCGATGGTCAACATCCTGCCCTTTGGCATGTGCAACTGTCCGGCCAATCCCATGGTGGCGGCGGCCACGGCGGCGGCGCTGGGCGTGCTCACCCCCATGCCCTGCATCCCGGTCACCGCGGCGCCCTGGGCGCCCGGCGCGCCTACGGTGATGACAGGCGGCATGCCCGCGCTGCAGAACTCCTCCAAGCTCATGTGCAACTGGGGCGGCGTGATCCAGATCGTCGCCCCGGGGCAGACGACCGTGATGGTGCCCTAAGACGAGAGACGACATGCAATACACCTTCTCCATGACCTCCCGGATGGTGACCCTCACGGTGGTCTGCGTCCTGCTGCTGTGCGTGCTGCTATTTCTGGTGGGTGTGGAAATCGGCCAGAAGATGGCCGGCCAGACCATCCAGGTGGCCACCCCCGACCTCTCCAAGGCGGTGCCTGATCTATCGAAGGCGGTCCCGGCCGTACCCAAGGTGCCCACTGCCGCCGAGCTGGCCGCGCCCCTGGTGCCGGCCGCCAAACCCTGACTATGACTCTGAAGAACGGAAAAGACCCCATGTCGCATACGCCTCGCTCCGCGTTACGTCACCTCCTGCACTGCGTGGCCCTGGCCAGCGCTGCGCTGGCCCTGGGTGCGCAGGCCGCTCCCCCCGCCCCGACCAAGCCCGCACCCGCATCGGTGGTGGAAGTGCCTGCCGCACCGCCCGCGCCTCCCTCGGCCCTGGTCAAGGTGGCCGACGGCCGCCTGCTGGCACCCGATATCGCGCGCATCGTCAACCGTGGCGAGCTCATCGTCGCCATGCTGGGCGTGGATTCACCGCCTTTCTTCTATGTGAAGAACAACGAGCTGGTTGGCCTGGAGGTCGATCTGGCCAAGGCGATTGCCAAGGAACTCAAGGTCACGGTGCGCTTTGACCGCAGCGCCCAGACCTTCAACGAGGTGGTGGCTGTGGTGGCGCGCCAGGAAGCCGACCTGGGCATCAGCAAGCTTTCGCGCACACTGGCGCGCGCCCAAACCATCAGCTTCACCGACCCCTATCTGCGCCTGAACCACGCCTTTATCCTGAATCGCGTCAAGTTCGCCGAACTCGCGCGTGACCGGCCGCTGCCCACCGTCATCCGCGGCTTCAAGGGCACCATCGGCGTGATTGCCAAGTCCTCGTTTGCCGACTACGCGACCAAGAATTTTCCCGAGGCCGAAATCCGCGAATACCCCAGCTGGGGCGAGGTGCTCAAGGCGCTGGAGAAGGGCCAAGTCATGGCCGCCTACCGCGATGAGTTCGAGATCAAGCGCCTGCTCAAGATCGACCCCACGGTGTCGCTGACGCTGCGCACCGTGACCTTCCGTGACCTGGAAGACAGTCTGGGCATTGCCGTGGGCATCCAAGACCCGACCCTGCTCGCCTTTGTGAACCAGTTCCTGGCTGAGGGCACGGAAAAACTCACCATCGACAAGGTTCTCAAGGCGGTATCGCAATAACGGCGGATTGAAGGTGTTCCATGATTGATCAGAAGAAACTCTACGCATTCGTCCTCAACCCCTGGGTGGTGATCTCCATGCTGGCGGCCGGCTTCGCGCTGGGCCTGTACCAGCCCGACGTCTCGCGCAAGCTCGGCGTGGTCGGCGATGTCTATGTCGACATGCTCAAGATGATTGCGCTGCCCTTCATGGTGTCGGCCGTCATCTTCAGCCTGCAGCGCCTGTTCCGCGAGGGCGGCGCCGGCGGCCTGCTGGCGCGTGTGGGCGTAGTGTTCGTGGTCTTCTCCATCGTGGTGGCGGCGCTGGGCGCGGCCACCCTGCTGGTGATGCGCCCCGGCGAAGATCTTTCCACCCAGACGCGCCAGACCTTCGGCAAGATCGTCGGCAATGACCTCAACTCCAGCGACACCGTGATGAGCCTGCAGGGCGTGGACACGCCTGCCAAGTCGGTCAACTTTGCTGATGTGCTGGTCAGCATCGTGCCCTCCAACATCTTTGCCGCCCTGGCCGGCGGCGAGACGCTCAAGGCGCTGGTGTTCGCGCTGATGTTCGGCTTTGCCGTGGGCCAGGTGCCCTCGCGCATCGCCGACGGCCTGACCTTCTCGCTGGAGACCATCTACCACGCTTGCCAGACCCTGATGCGCTGGCTCAACTACCCGCTGCCCATCATCCTGCTGTGCATGAGCGCCTCGCAAATGGCCAAGACCGGGCTGGGGCCGCTGCAGGCGATGGCGCAGTTCGTCTTGACGTTCACCGTGGCCTCGGTGCTGGCGCTGGCGCTGGCCACGCTCATCATCTGGAAGCGCTCCAATGCCAGCTTGGGCCAGACCCTGGGCGCACTGCGTGGCCCGTTTGCGCTGGCCCTGGCTACGCGGAGCAGCGCCACCTGCATGCCCATCATGATCGAGGGCCTGGTTGACCGTCTGGGCTTTGCGCGCTCGCGCGTGGAGCTGCTGGTGCCGCTCAGCGTCTCGCTGCTTCGCGTGGGGCCTGTCATCTACTATGTGGCCGCCACCATCTTTATCGCCCAGCTCTATGGCCGCGTGCTTGGCCCCAGCGAGCTCGCCATTGTTATGGCTGCCTCCATCCTGGCCGGCTTTGCATCGGCCGGCATGACCGGCCTGCTCACCGTCTCTCTGGTGGGGCTGACCTGCAGCTACCTGGGTCTGCCCTTCGAGGCGGCCTTCATCCTCTTCCTCGCCGTGGACCCGCTGTGCGACATGCTCAGAACCCTGGTGCTGGTGATTGGCAACAGCGCGGCCGTCTCCCTGGTGTGCGCCAAACCGCTGAAGATCTAAAGGAGGCGCCGGGATGTCACGCATAGGGGTGTTTGGCGGCATGGGTCCATCGGCCACGGTGGACTTCATGGAGAAGCTCGTGCGCCTGACCCCGGCCACGCGTGACCAGGAGCATCTGCCTGTCATCGTCGCCAGCTTGCCCCACACGCATGACCGCTCCAGTGCCATCCTGGGCCGGGGCCGCGACCCACTGCCCCAATTGCTGGAGGGCATCGATTTCTTCAACGGCGTCGGTGTGGGCGTGATCGCCATCCCCTGCAACTCATCGCACCACTGGTACGCCCAGATGCAGGCGCGCAGCGCCGTGCCCATCCTGCACATTGCCCAGGCCAGTGTGGCCGCCGTGCCGCGCACGCCGCAGACCCATGTCGCCATCTTCGCCACGCGTGGTGCGCTGCAGTCTGGCTTCTACCAGCGCGCGCTGGTCGAGCAAGGCGTGGCCACCTGGCTGCCCGACTCCGAGGGCGGCCAGCACGACGTGGACACCTGCATCCGCGAGGTCAAGGCTGGCCACTTCGAGGCTGGCGGCGCGGCCCTGCAGCGTGCCTGCGCCCAGGCCGCTGCGGCCGGCGCCACCACCCTCATCATGGGCTGCACCGAGCTGCCGATCGCCAGCCGCTACGCCGACACGGCCGGCTTGGCCCTGGTCGACAGCTCTCTTGAATTGGCGCGTGCCAGCGTCGCATATGCCCTGGAGCGGGGCTGGAACAGACCGGGATGGGATTCCTGAGACAGCTCGCCTCCAACCCCCTGCTCTTGCTGCTGTGCCTGCTGGCCGGCGCAATCGCAGGCAGCATGCTGCCCGGCGTGGCCGAGCCGGCCTATGTGCTGGGCCAGGTCTACCTGGCGCTCATCAATATGGTTTCCATCCCGCTGATGGTGGTGGCCACCTTCTTCGGCCTGCGCCAGACCCTTGCGCTGCCGCAACCGCTGCGCCGCTGTCTGATGATGCTGGTGCTGGCCCTGGGCTTGGTGTTTGCGGCGGCGATCGCGGGCACGCTGTTCGGCTTTCTGACCAATCCCGGCAGCAGCATAGACGCGGGCAGCCGCGCCTACCTGGGCTCTGTGGTGCTGAGTTCGGCCGCCGGCAATGCCGAGATGCTGTTGTTCGGCACCGATGCGCAGGACGCGGGCGCCTCGCGCCCCTGGGGCCTGCTGCTGCCCGACAACTTCTTTCGTGCGCTCGCCCAAGGCCAGTCGCTGGGCATTCTGATCTGTGCCATCCTGTTTGGCTTGGCCTTTGCATCCATGGGCAAGTCGCAGAGCAATGTGCTCATGGGCATCTTCGAGGCCATCTACCGCACCTTCGAGACCATCATCTCGCGCGTCAACCTGCTCATTCCGCTGCTGGTGTTCGGCCTGGCTGCCCACTTCGCCGCCGGTGCCGACGGCCAGGTGCTGCGCGCCATGGGTTCATTCGTGGCCGGCTTTGCGACCCTGTGCGCCGGGCTGGCGGCGCTGTGCATCGTGGTGGTCTGGCGCAATGGCGTCGCACCCCTGTCCATGGTGCTGTCCTGCCTGAAGACACCGGCCATCATCAGTCTGACCTCGGCCAGCTCCACCGCTGGCATCCCCGACACCATACGCGCCATGAGTGCCAAGCTGGGCTACAGCCGTGGCATTGTCGAACTGGTGGTGCCGGCCGCCGCCATCTTTGTGCGTGCTGGCTCGGCCGTCTATTTCGGGCTGTTGGCCGTGTTTGTCGCCAACGTCTACGCTCACCCGCTGGGCGGCAGCGAGTTGCTGCTCATCGGTCTGGGTGCCACCGTGGCAGCCTTTGCCTCGGCTGGTGCGAGCAGCCTGGCCGTGGTCGGTTCGGGCGGCGTGGTGCTGTCCATGCTCAACCTGCCCATCGAGGCCGCGCTGGCCCTGTTCCTGGCCATCGACATCATCTGCGAGGCGCCGCGCAACCTACTCTCCATGCTGGTCTGCTGCGTGCTCATTGTGCTGGTCTGCAAGGGCCTGCCCTCGGAGCGCACGGCCGAACTCAAGTCGGCCGAAGAGGCGTTGCCACCGGCGCCGCTGCAATTCTCTTTCACGCGTGCCACGGCCTCGGCCGCGCTGCTCACGTCCCTGGCTTTGGCCGGGCTCATGGTGGTGGCCGGGATCAGCGTTGGGCAAAGGGCCGCAAACCCAGGTTCGGCGCGGGTTTTGGCGCCTTCTACGGGGGGAATGCTGGTGGATAATCCAGCGAACACAAAATGATGCACTTCCTCAAGCACGCCATTCTTGCCATTGCCCTGCTCCAGCTCACTGCTTGCAGCGTGTTGGACTTCATCATCCCCAAGGGGGTTGCCGACTTCGTCTCGCCCAAGGGCAACAAGCTGGGCTGGGAGGGCGTGACCATCATGGCCGCCAACGACGCCAACCTCAACAGCCCTGTGGCACTGGACATCGTCCTGTTCAAGGACGAGGCCTCGCTCACCATGGCCTCCACACTGCCCGCAGCGAAATGGTTCGCCACGCGCGGTGAGATGGAAAAGACCTATCCCCAGGCGATCAGCTATAAGAGTTATGAAGTGGCGCCGGGGCAGACCTTGCGCATACCGGCCGCCGACTTTGGCGGCCTGCGGGTGGCCGGCGTGATGGTCTTTGCCGATTACCTCACGCCTGGCGAACACCGCGTGCGGGCCGACCAGCTGCAAGGCGCAGTACTGGTCCAGCTTGGCGCCAAAGACTTCGCGGTCACTGTGCCGCAGCTCAGCAAATAAGGCCGGGAGCCACCATGCCTAGTCAGACACCTCCACGCGCGCGCATCCAGTGGCATGAGGGCATGCTGCTCTCGCCTCAGCACTTCCAGCAGGAGTCGGGCCGTGTCGATGCCCTCATCGCCTGGCAGCAACTCGCCTCCACCCCGTTTGCCTGGGGCGTGCGCGGGCTCAAGATCGACACCGCGCTCCTGGCCGCCGGCATCCTGCGCGTGACCCAGCTCGAAGCCGTGCTGCCTGACGGCACGGCCGTGGTTTACTCGGCCCAGGACGCCCAGCACGGAACGCTGGAGCTCGACCTCGCGCCCCATGCTGAGGCCATGGCCAATGCGGCCATTGACATCCACCTGGCGCTACCGGTCTCGGCCAGCATGCGCGCCGGCGGCGCGCCCTCCCGCTTCCGCTCGGTCGCCACCGAGGCGGTGCAGGATGAAGTCTCCGAAGCGCTGCCGGCCGATGTGCCGCGTCTGCTGCCCAAGCTCTCGCTTATCGCTGGTGCCGTGCCCTCCGCGCTCTACACTAGCCTGCGCCTGGCCACGGTGTTCAAGGACAACGAAGTCATCAAACGCGGCGAGGCGCTGCCGCCCTTGCTCGAAGTACCCAAAGAGGGTGCGCTGTGGGACAGCCTGGCCGACTTCGTCGCCCAGCTGCGCGGCAAGGCTGCCTTTGTTGCCAAGCAGACTGCCGTGCCGTCCTCGCGCACCGAAGACCGCCTGGCCTACCTGGAACAGCGTGAACGCCTGCGCAACCTCATGACCGGCCTGCCCCCTCTGGAGGCTGTGATGCGTACGCCCGCGTTGCATCCCTACACCCTGTTTCTTGCGCTATGCAGCCTGCTCGGGCCGCTGAGCCTGCTGCGTCCCGGCGGCCTGCCGCCGGTGCCGCCCGAGTACGACCACGCCGACCCGCTCGCTACGCTCACGCCGGTGCTGGCCGCGCTGCAAAGCGCGCTCGATGAGGTCAGCCAGGACTACCGCGAAATCAAGTTCGAATTCCGTCATGGCGCCTTCGAGCTGCCGCTGCAGGGCGATTGGGTCACCCCCCAGCTCATCATCGGCCTGCGGGGCCAGCCCGAGCGCGAGCTCGTGGCCTGGATGGACGGCGCCGTGGTCGGCTCGCAGTCTGCCTACGGCTCGCTGCGCGAGCGCCGCGTGCTGGGCGCAGACCGCAAGTTCATCGAATCCTCCAAGGAGCTGGGTGTGCGCGCGAGCGCGGGCTATACCTTGTTCTCCATCACGCTGGATGCGGCGCTGATCCTCGCGGGCGAGCCGCTGGTCATCAGCAACTCCGCCGAGAGTGCCGCCGCACAGCGCCCGCAAGAGATGGTGTTGTTCGTCAAAGGCTGAAACAGGAGCAAGTAGCGCATGGCCCGTTCAAACCGAGACAAGCACGAAGACGACCATTTGATTGCGCAGTTCCGTGCCTTCTTTGCCGAAGTGTCACGGGCGCAGACGCGCGCGATCGAGATGCGCGAGATCAACCCGGATGCCGCCGCCGCCGCCGTCAGCAAGGACTTGGAGCAGCTCATCGAACTGCAGACCCTGGAGTCCAAGCGTGAGGGCAGCCGCTCCGAGCTGCAAAGCATCGCCGATGCGCGCTACCTCAAGGCTGCGCTGGCCGACGAAATCCTGCTCAATACCGACTGGATAGGCCGCGACCGCTGGACCGACCACCTGCTCGAAGCCTCGCTGTTCCGCACCAGCTTTGCCGGTGACCGCATCTTCGAAAAGATCGACGAGCTGCTCTCCAACCGGGAGCCGGCGTTGCGCCCAATTGCGGCGCTCTATCTGTTCGCGCTGGCGCTGGGCTTCCAGGGCCGCTTTCGCGGCGCGCCAGCCTCCGAGCGCTTTGCCGGCTACCGTGCCGAGCTGTTCCAGTTCGTCTACCAGCGACAGGCCGACCTCTCCGGCCGCGACCGAGTGCTCTCCGAGCGCGCCTATGCGAGCACGCTCTCGCACATCTCACCGCGCAAGATGCCCACGCTGAGCCGCTGGTCGGTCATCTTCCTGTTCGGCGTGTTGGGCCTGCTGGCCGTCTCCGAAATGCTATGGCTGTGGCAATCCTGGCCCGTGCGGGAGGTGCTGCAGGTCGGCCAGGGCGTTAGCCAGGAGGCCGCCCAATGAACATCCTGCGCGACAACCTATTCCTCGCCGCGCTGGGTCTGCTGACCCTGGTGGTGCTGGCTGTGCTGGGCCTGGTGCTCTACGTGGCCATGCGCAACGCTTCGGCCAAGCCCGGCAGCGACCCCAAGCTGGCCAAGCTGCGCTTTGACTCGCTGCGCAACTCCTTCCGCCAGGCCGTCGAACTCATCGAAGGCAATATCGCGGCGCGCTCCGAGCGCTACGGCATCCCCTGGGTGCTGGTGCTCAACGAGGGCCTGGAGCCCGGCGCACTGCCGATCGAGCAATCCGGCGTACCCAGCGCGCTGAGCTCAGAGGCCGCCTCGGCCGCCACGTCGCAAGGCATCTCCTGGCACTTCTTTGACAAGGGCGTGGTCGTCGAGATGCAGGGTGCCTACCTCGGTTCGCCCGACGACGAAAACGCCGCTGAAAAACCCTGGGACGAGTTCCTCGGCCTGTGCCACAAGTACCGCCCGCAGCGTCCCTTTGACTCGGTGGTCATCACCGTGCCCGCTGCCATGCTCATGGACAACAGCGCCGATGCAGCGCTGGAACTGGGCAAGATGGCGCGCCTCGCACACCGCCGCCTGTGGCTGGCGCAGAACCGCTTTGCCATGCGCTTTGCTGTCTATGTGGCGGTCTCCGGTTGCGAAAAGCTCGAAGGCTTCACCGCATTTGCGCGCGCCCTGCCAGAAAGCATGCGCGCCGGCATGCTGGGGTGGTCCTCCCCCTACGACCTCTCCACTACCTACCAGGAAGCATGGGTGAGCGAGGCGGTGGACGGCGTAGTGCGCACCATTTCCGACACCTCGGCCGAGCTGTTCGCCAGCAAGACCACGCTGAGTGACACGCGCAGCTTCTTCCTGCTGCCCAACCGCATCGAGTCCCTGCGCGAGCAGCTCCAGCTCTATGTGGACGAGCTCATGCGCCCCAGCGCCTACCACGAGCCCTTCTTCTTCCGTGGCGTCTACTTCACGGGCGACAGCAGCCAGTCGGCCCAGCTCGCCGAGCCGCAACTGGGCGAGCCGGACATGGAGCCGGTACTGGATCCGCCCGATACGGCCGATTTGGTCTCCCAGCTGATGCAGGAGCCGGCCTTTTTGCGCGACCTGTTCGAGAAAAAGATCTTCCTGGAATACGGCCTGGCGCGCCCTTCGCGCCAGCAGCTTGCGCGCCCCATGCTGACTCGCGTGGGCCAGATCACCGCTCTTATCGTGCTGGGCGGCTGGACTGCCGGGCTCATCGTCGGCACCCTGCAACTCGAACACCGTAGCACCCGCCTGAGCGCCACGCTCAAGCAGATCGAGACTGACGCGCGCTACCGCACGCAGAAGCTGCGCGATGGCGAAACGATTGCGCCCGACTGGTACAAGGCGCGCACGCTGACCCTGCTGGGTGTCATCGAAGAGCTGGGATCGCAAAAGATGTTCTCCGTCTTCATGCCGGGTTCCTGGCCCATGTGGGACAACCTCGATGCGCGTGTGTCCGAGCGCGTGGAGCGCGAGTTCGGTGAGATCGCCATCGGCACGCTGCGCCGCGAACTCTATGCACGCGCCTCCGAACTCACGGGTGTGCCGCAAGACGAAAGCACCTCCGAACTCATCATCGGTGGCGAGTGCCGCAACCCGGTGCCGGCCTCCAGCCCTACGCACAAGCCGGTGCTGGCGGTGGAAGACACCTCCGAGTTTGGCGCCGTGCTGCAGTACCTCTCTTCTGTTGAGCGGCTGGAGCAGGCGGTCGAGGCCATGCAGCGCCTGCAGAAGGGCGGCGCCAATGACGCCAACGACCTGCGCCTGCTCGTCAAGTACACGATGGGTGCCGAGCTGCCCAGTACCATCTCGCAAAGCCTGCGCTTGCTGCGTAACAGTGACTCCGGCTCGGGCAGCCCCGGTGGCGTCAGCGTCATGCACATGCAGCAGGCCGTGCGCTGTTCGCTCGTGAAGGGCATGAGCACGCTGGATCAGCGCGTCTTCGTCAACAACGACCTGCTGGTCATGGAGCGCCAGCTCGCGGCGCTGACCTACCGTCTGCTCTCCACCGACTTCCGCAGCACCGGCTACGCCCAGACGGTGGCTGGTTACAAGGACATCCTCACTATCATCCGCGAGGAAGAGGGCATGCTGGCCACCGGCCGGGGTGCCTGGATGCACGAGCCCAGCTTCGACCTGGGCAAGGCCTACGCCGCCGCGCTGGACCGCGTGGCGCAGATGACGCGCCTGCTGGGCCCCGAGGCCGCCGAGAAGGTGCGCCAGCACGCCGTGGCTGAGTACCTCAAGTTCGCCAGCGAGTTCTCGGCCCGCACCCACCCCGAGACCGGTGACATCGCCTGGCAGGAGAAGGACGCGCGCTTCGGCCTCTCGCTGCAGCGCCTGGGCCTGCGCGACGCCATCACAGGCCTGCTCGGTCAGCCCTTCATGACGCCGCCAGGCGACCGCGAGATCCCCGAAATCCCGGCTCAGGGCGTGTTGCTGTGGGACAGCGCCAAACTCGACCAGGCGCTGGCCCTGGGCGACCTGCACAAGCGTTTCCTGGCCGAAGGCCTGCTCAAGTTCCCGGCCGCGAACCGCCCCGGCGTGGTCGCCTTCCTCAATGGCCAGTTTGCGCGCCTCATCAACGACAAGCTGATCGACGCGCTGGCTGTGAGTGGGCGCGTGGACCCGGCCAATGTGAGCGACGCCAACGCCTTTGATGCGGCGCGTGGCCGCCTGGTCAAGGTCGAGGCCCTGCTCGACGAGTTGGGCGCGCTCAGCGCGGCCGACACGCTGCGCCGCCTGGTCTCGGCCGACGCCGGCGTGCGCCTGCGCCAGATTGACAAGAGCCTCAACCAGTCCGATCTCTACGCCATCCGTGGACGCGACTTCAGCTACTGGAGCGGCGACAAGGGCCCGCTCCTGCAAGCCTTCGGCGTGCCCGATGTGCAGGCGCTGCAGCAGTACCTGCTCCTGCAGTTCAACCGCGCTGACGCGCTGGGCAAGCAGGCTGAGATCTACCTGCCCTCGCTGGACAAGGTCTCCACCGACAGCCAGTTGGTCAACCGCTGGCAGGCCATCAACCGCGAACTCGAGCGTTACCGCGGCAAGAACCCCAACAGCAGCCTGGGCCTGTACGAGCAGTTCCTGCTGACCGCGGGTGCCGATATGGACCGCAGCAACTGCGCCGACAAGCTGATTGGCAAGACACCGGGCAACCGCCCCGCCGACTACTTTGCCGAGCGCCATGCCCAGGTCTACAACGCCTTGTTCCGGCGCTGCGTGGAGCTGCGCTCCAGCGAGCAGATGGAGCAGTGGAATAGCGTGGCCGGCCTCTTCAACAGCCAGCTGGCGGGACGCGCACCGTTTGCCATTCCGGGCGCCAAGGACACTCTGGACGCCGACTACGACGACCTCAGCCAGCTGTTCAAGGGCTCCGAAAAAATGGCGCGACTGCTCAAGGACCCAGTGGTCGCCGGCGGACGCAACAGCACGCCCTCGGTGGCCGCACGCCGTTTCTCCGACCAGATCGAGCGCGTGCGCACCTTCATGGCGCCGCTCTACCCGGTTGACGACGGCATGGTGGCTGGCTATGACGTGGCGGTGGAGTTCCGCGCCAACCAGGCCGGCGAGATGGAGGGCAACAAGGTGATCGACTGGTCGCTGGACGTGGGCCCGCAAACCATCAAGCTGCGCGACACGCCGCGCTTGCTGCGCTGGGAGCCCGGCATGCCGCTGACGCTGACGTTGCGCCTGGCGAAGGACATTCCTGGCAACGCGTTGGCCGATCCACAGCAAAGTGCCATGAGCGTGGACGGCAAGACCGTGAGCTACCGCTACACCGACACCTGGTCGCTGATCCGCATGGTGCAGCGCCAGCGCGAGGCCGATCCGAGCGGACGCGGTGATCTGCGCACGCAACTGCTGCGCATGGAATTCCCCATAGGCACCGGTACCGAGGCCGGCAAGGGTGCCCAGCCCGATACGCGGGCCAAGGTCTATCTGCGCCTGACGCTGTACCCCGTGGGCAAGCGCACGCCGATGGCCTGGCCCGTCGCCTTCCCGATCCGGGCCCCTGAATTCACCGGCCCCTGAGCCACCTGCCGCATGGATGATTCCGATACCTTCTCGCCCGACATCGCCGCGCTCTTGACGCCGGTGGCGGGGGAGCTGCCGGCCGGGCCTTCCATGCGCTACGACCCGCAGTACCTGGCGATACGCGCAGCGCGCGAGGAGGAAGACCCACGCCTGCCCATGCGCGAGTGGGAACGCCCGCTCAAGAAGGCCGACTGGCGCATGGTCACCGATAACGCCACCACCTTGCTGCGCAGCCGATCCAAGGACTTTCAGGTCGCAGCCTGGCTCTGCGAGGCCTGGACCCAGCAGCACCAGCTGCGCGGCTTCTACGCGGCGGTGCAGCTGCTGCAAGGCCTGGTCGACCAGTACTGGGACACCGCCCATCCGCAGATCGAGGAAGACGATGACGAGGCCCGCATCGCGCCGCTCTACTGGATGAACGAGAACCTGCCGCGCGTGCTCTTGCTGCGTGTGCCCCTCATGCACCTGCCCGAGCGCATGCCCAGCGCCGTCAATGTGTTCGACTGGGAGCAGGCGCTCGCGCTGGAAAACCGCAAGCCCGAACCGAAGAAGGCGGCACCGGCCAAGAACGCCGTGCTGGCCGACAGCCCCATCCCCACGCGCAGCGAAATCGTCTCGGGTGCGGGCGGCGCGCAGCTGCAGGTGCTGTTCGACAACCGCCACTACCTGCAGGCCAGCCTGGCCGCTTGGGACGGCTTTACCCGGGCCCTGAACACGCGCATGGGCATGCAGGCGCCCAGCGTGGCCAAGGTGCAGGACGTGCTGGCGCGCATGCTGCGCATGTGCGAGACCCTGATTGCCGGGCGCGAGCCCCAGCATAAGCCGCCCGCGGTGGCGGCGCCCCTCGCCCCAGCGGAGCCGGTGCCTGCCCCCGTGGCGGCCACCGCCCCTGCTGTCCCCGCTGCAGTGCCCGCCGTGCCGGCGCCGGTGGCTGTGATGCCCTCTTCAGAAAGTGACTACGCCATGGGCCCCATCAACAACCGTGAAGACGCCTATCGCATGCTTGAGGCCGTGGCCGACTACCTGCAGCGCACCGAGCCGCACAGCCCCACGCCCTACCTCGTCAAGCGCGCGGTCTCCTGGGGTCGCATGTCGCTGGCCGACCTGATGCAGGAAATCGTGCGCGAAGAGGGCGACATCGCGCGCTACTTCTCGCTCCTGGGCATCAAAGAGCCTAGGTAATGCTCTCCGACGCGGAAGTCATCCAGCGCATGCGCGAGTTCCTGGCCGCGCAGGGTGCGGGCCAAGGCACGGGCACGGGTGGCTTGCTCGGTGCGCCCAGCCATATGCTGCAGGGCTGGCCTGAGCCGCCCGGTGAGGCCGCTGCGGCAGCGGCGGCTGCGGATGCGCCGGCCCCGGTCAACCTCAACACCCTGCCCGACAAGCCGCCGGTGCCACCGCTGCTGCCTCTGCTCGAAGAGGTGCAGCTGGAAAACGCCAAGGTGCTGCCCGAGATCGACCAGACGCTGGAGCAGATCGACGTCACCATGGGTGGCATCGACGACGCCTCGGTCTCGCTGGAGCCCGCACCGCTGCAGATCCCCAAGATCGAAGAGGCGATGACGACGGCGGGCGAAGAAGTCAAGAAGACACTGGACTCCCTCTGACCTGATGCCCTGACGCCTTCCCCGCCATGCAGCTCGTCACCAAGGCCACCGACGCCATCACCCAGGGCGCCAATCAGGTGGTGGAGGCCGTGCTGCAGGCCAAGAGTCTGGTGGAAGAGGAGGTGGTGGGCGGCATCGATGAAGCGACCCAGACCGTCAACCTCGTCGTCGAAAAAGTCACCGGCATTGCCCAGGCCTTGCAGGGCCTGCAGGACACGCTGAACCCGCAGGCGCTGGCCGGCCCGCTGATGGGCGCGCTGATGGAGTTGCCCAACACCGCACAGGGCGTGACCGAGCAGCTCAAGGGCATTGGAGAACGCCTGCTCGCTGTGGGTGAGAACCTGGCCGGCGTGACCACCGATGTGCAGGACATCGCCACCATGGCGCAGGGCCTGCCGCAGCGCCTCATTGACCTCAAACCCGATGTGACGGCGGTGCCGCCGCGCGTGGAATCGGTGGTTTCGCAAGGCCAGGGCCTGATGGACAAGGCGCGCGGCTTGGGCCCGCGCCTCCAGGCCTTTGCCGAGCAGCTCGCGCCGCTGCAGCAGCGCGCCCAGCAGATCAAGACCGCGCGCCCGGCCGACATCGTGGCGGCCCAGGCCCAGCTGGCGCTGGACATGCAGAAGATTGTGGGCAGCGTGCAGGGCGAGATGGACCGCACCGATGCCGAGCTGGCCGACACCGCCACCGCCATCCGCGGCGAGGCCGAGGCCACCGAGCAGATGGTGGCCGACATGGTGGTGGATGTGCACGAGAAGGTGGATGCCCTGATCACCGAGCTCAGCGGCACCATGGACCCCATCGTGGCGCGCGTGGACGCGGCCGTGGACGGGCTGGACGCCGAGCTGCAGGAACTCAAGGGCATGGGCGAGACGCTCAAGACCACGGTGCACAGCCTTATCGAGGGCGTGCTGCACCCGGTGCGCGAGGCCGAGTCCGCCATCGACACCGTGGTCGACCAGATCCGCGTGGTGGCCGAGACGGTGGAAGACATCCTGCGCGCCGTCGAGGCGGCCATCCAGCGGCTGGAGCGCATCGTCGAGAAACTCAAGCAGGGCCTGGACGACATCGTCGCCGGCGTGGACACCGCCATCCGTGGCCTGCAGGACGCGCTGCAGGATGTGGTGCACGAGATCGACCTGCTCGAAGAGCGCCTGAATCGCCTGCCTGACGAGTTCAACATCGTCGAGCAGCAGATCGACCTCTCCAAGGACGTGATCGCCCAGGTGCAGGACCAGATCCGGCAGTTCATGGTGGTGGCCGATGGCAGCCTGGCCCAGGCCGCGCGCGAGATCGAGCAGGCCGACGCGCTCTGCGACAAGGCCATCGCCGTCTGCACCAAGTACGTCACACGCTCCATGGCCATGGCCGCGGCGCGCGCGCTCTTCATGGGCATCAAGGGCATGGTGCCCGGTATCAAGACCACCATCGCCACCGCACGCAGCACCGTCAAGACCGCTGGCGACACCTCCATTGGCCTGATGGACCAGGCCATCACCCAGGTCGAAGGATTACGCCCCCTGCTGGCCCAGGTGGTGGAGCTGGTGCGGCAGAGCATCGCCCAGGTCATCATGGTGCTCGACCAGGTCAAGGTCGGGTTGCAGACCGCCAGTACGCAGATGGACACTGTTTCCGAGCAGATGCATGCCGCCATCGAGATGGTCAAGCAACAGCCCGACCCGCTGCTGGCCCAGGTGCGCCAGGCGCGCGACGACTTTCTGGCCGCGGCCCAGCCGCTGGAAAAAATCCAGCTGGTGCAGGACAAGGTAGTGGAGATCAAGGAAACCGTCGTCATCCCGGTGCATCAGCAGATCGAGGCCATGCGCACCCAGCTGCTCGACGCCATTGCCAAGGTGCAGGCGCAGATGCAGCCGCCCATGGACCTGGTGCGCCAGCAGATGCGCGTGGTGCACCAGCAGATCGATCTGCTCAAGGTCAAGGTGCACGAGCCACCTGCGCGCCTCATGGCCATGGCCGAAGACCTCCGCAAGCAATTCCACCTGCAGCTCGACAAGGGCCTGCAACTCATGGACGGCGTCTTTTCCCAAGCACGCAATCTGTTGCGGCAGGCGCGCGCCGGCGTGGACCGCGCTGCCAGCCTCAGCGGCGAGGCGGTGCGCGTCTCGGCCCAGTTCGAGACCCAATTCACCCAGGCTCAGGGCACTGTAGAACGCCTGGCCGCGCAGGGCCAGGCCGCCGTGGACGCCGCCAAGGGCCAGCTCGACGGCGTGCAGGCGCGCATCGACGGCGTCAAGGCCCAGGCCAGTGCCGCGCTCGATGGCGTGGGGCAGAAACTGCAGGGCGCCAGCCAGGCCGTGGCCGGCGCGCGCGACGGCATGAAAAGCGCAGGCAGCGAAGCCGGCAAGGCCTCCGACGCCGTCAACAGCGAAGCCCAGAGCCTCAAAGACAGCGGCCAGCCGCTGCAGGACGAACTGCAGAAAGCAAAGGACCAGGCCGCCAGTACCGCGCAGGAGAGCGATCAGGCCAGCGCTGGCCCGACGGCGCAGATGCAGCAGGCGCTGGAGCTCGTCAAGACCATGAAGGACGACGCCATGGCCGCGTTCGAACCAGTGGGCCAGGCCGCCGAAGCCACCAAGAGCAGCGTGGTAGACAGCCTGGCCAGCATGGCCGCACCGGTGGATGCGCTCAAGGCCGAAGCCCAGAAAGCCGGCGAACAGATGGCCGAGAAAACCCAGGCTGCCCAGGCCGAGGTCGAGAAACTGCGCGACCAGGGCCAGGCCCTCATCGACGATGCCAAGAAGAAAGTTGAAGCCGCGAAACAGGAAGCCCAGACCGCACGCACTGACGCGGTGAAGGCCGAGGCCACCATGGACGCTGCGGTCGTTGCCCAGGGCGGCCAATCGCAGGCGGCCAAGGCCGCAGAGGCGGCGGCTACCGCTGCCCCAGCCCCTGGGGCCGCCGCCGCAGGCGCGAGTCCGGCTGCTGCGTCGTCCGCTGGGGCTGGTGCCGGTGCTCCTGATGCCGCCGCACCGGCTGCTGGCGGCGTTGCGCCTGCTGCGGGTGCGACCCCTGCACCCGGGGGTGCCGCCGCCGCTTCGCCCGCAGGCACGGCACCGGGTGCGGCGCAGGCCCATGCGGGTGGTGCGGCTGCCCCGGGAGCCGCTGCGGCCCCGGCCGCCGGCGCCCCGGCTGCCCCTGGTGCTGCGGCTCCCGCAGGCGCTGCAGCCCCTGCCGCTGCGCCGGCCGAGGCCGCACCCGCTGCCTCTCCAGCCGCCGCGCCTGCAGCAAGTCCCGCCGCTGCTGCCAAACCTGCCGCTGCAGGCACTACACCGGCGGCACCTGCAGCTCCGGCCGCAGGCGGTATCCCCGCCGCGCCCGATGCCGCCAGCCTGGGCCTGCCCTCAGTCCCCGACGTCCCTGCGCTGGAAGTACCCGCCATCGAGGTCCCGGCTATGCCCACGGCCGAATCTTTGGGCTTGCCCACCGAGCTCCCTCAGGTACCCGACCTCGCCAGCCAGCTCCAAGTCCCCGATCTGGCCGCGCAATTGCAGGTGCCCGAGCTCAAGGTCCCTGACCTTTCGGGTCTTGCACCACCGACCATACCGGACCTCTCGGCCCTGAAGCTCCCGGAAGGCGTGACGCTGCCTCAGGGCTTGACCCTGCCCGAAGGCGTCACGATTCCCGAGTTCAGCGATGCAGCGGCCGCCCAGCAATGGCTGGATGCGCTGGCCAAAAGCGTGCCGCCGGCACCGGCGGCATAAGGCGGAGGGCTAGTTGGGCGGCAAAGCCCGATTCAGTTTTGCCACGCCCCACCACACCGCGCCAAAAACAAAAGGCACTGCCCCCATAGCCCAGAAAAGTGGCTCCATGTCCACGCCGGCCTGCTGCACCATGCGCGCCAGTTGCCAGACTAGGCCGCTGATACAGAAGGTGCCAGCGGCGATGGTGAGTCCTGCAACGGTCAGTTGCAGGCGGCGCACCCGATCGCGCGTCTGTTCCAACGTAGCGATGGTGTGGCGGTTCTGCTGTTCCATGGTGGCGGTGAGCCGGGCGTGTAGCAGGCTGGCGGTGCGTGCGATGCGCGCACTGAGATCTTCGAGGCGGCGCTCGGTAGCAGCCATGGTGGTCAAAGCGGGGGCCAGGCGGCGCTCGATCTGCTCGCTCAAGGTGCGGGTGTCGGTGGCCTGTTTCTCGCGCAGCTCGCTGAGGCGCTGGGCGGTGATGGCGGCATAGGCGCGGCTCGCATCAAACAACGGGCGGTGTGCGGCCAGACTGGCTTCCACACGCGCAGCCAGCGGCAGCAACTGGGCCAGCAGGGCATCGGGCGGCGCCTCGGTGTTGGCGCTCAGCGCTACCAGGGCCTGTTCCATGTCGCGCAGCGGGGCCATCAGGGTCTGGGCGGCGGGCAGGCCGCGCAGGGCCATGATGCGGTAGGTCTCTATTTCCAGCAGGCGCTGGGCGATGCGGCCGGCGCGCGGCTCGCCCATGCCCTGGGCGGCAACAACCAGCATGCGCGCAAAGCCGTCGGGCTGCAGCGCGAGGTCGGTGACGACGCAGGAGTGCGGCGGCGTGCCCATGAGGGAGGCAACGGCCGCGCCCTCGGCAAACCAGTGGCCGTAGGCGGTGGCCCGCGTGACAGCGTGCGGCGGCTCACCCCAGAGCATGACGAGGTGGGTGGCGGCCAGCGTCTGGCCGGGCACCTGCTCCAGCCAACCGTCTTCAGGGAAGAGCTGGCTGACGTACTGCTGCGGCACGTCATTGATGAGCGTGGCCGGGGGCAGGGCACGCGTCAGGGTGTAGCGTGTGAAATCGGTGTGGCGCTCCCAGCGCAGCGTGCAGGCACCGACTTGCACGCGCAAATGACCGCTGCTCAGTTGGGTGACATCGAGGTCACGCTGGCCCGGCAACTTGGCGAGGTGGGCACATTCGGTGGCAAGGTCCACATCGGCATTGGCGACCACCACGCACAGCGCATGCACCGGCAGGCCCATGCGCGGCGGCGGGCGGCGCAGCACTTCGTTGTGCAGCGCGGCGCGTTGCGCGTCGTCCTGGGGGATCTGCCGTGGTGCGTTCATGGTGTGAGGCTGCGCAGCCGCAAGGAGAGTTCCCTGGCAATGTTGCGCGTGATGCGCAGGGCCGCAGCGGGATGCTGCTGCACCAGTGTAGCAATCGCGGCGGCGTCGAGCTGCCATGCGGCCACGGCGGTGTCGGCGCGCGCGCTGGCCGAGCGCGGTTGGCCGTCGATCAGCCCCATCTCGCCGACAAACTGGCCCGGCCCTAGCGTGGCCAGGCGCGCCGCGTCGTGCTGGGTGTCGGCCAGGATGCTGACCTGACCCTGCACGATGAGCCAGATGCCATTGGCCGGTGTGCCGCGCGCAAACAGCAGCGCACCGCTGGCCACCTTGCAGGGCTGGCCCAGCGCGAGCACGGCGGCGCGCTCGGGCTCGCTCAGGCCCAGCAGCAGCTGGTTGGCCTCTGCCGCGCAGTGGGCGCTGGTGGCGGCGATGCCGGCGCGCGCCAGCAGCTGGTCTTCGCAGGCTTCCAGGCCACGGTCCAGGTCGGGGTGGTAGGCCACGCCGGGCAGAGCCTCCAGGCCGCTGCGCAAGGTCTTGGCTGCGCTGCGCTGTAGCCCGCAGAGGTGCACCGCGCGGTGCTGTGCCAGCAGCGCCTGTACCAGGCCACGCACAGCGGCCACACCACTGGGGTCCACCGCATGGACCTGGCTGATATCCAGCACCACCGCGCCGGTGCGTGCGTCGAGCTCGGTGGCGAGTTGCTGCAGGCGCGCGGTGTTGCCAAAGAAGAGGTGGCCGGTGAGCTGCAGCACGCCCACTGCATGGGCCTGTGCGCGCAGCCGCGCCAGCGTCTCGGGCGTGCGGATGCGGCGCGAATGCTGGGTGTCCAGATAGGCCCACTGGGCGGTGAGCTCGCGCGAGACGCGCTTGAGCACGGCCAGGCTGGACAGGCCGATGCCGACCAGGCAGGCCCAAATCAGGTCGCCCCAGAAGCCGATCAGGGAGATCAGTGCGGTGATCTGGAAGCCCAGGTCAGAGAGCTGGGCGCGGCGCGCGGCGCGGCCCTGCCAGAGCGTGGCGAGCTGGCTGCGGAATACCGGGTCGATGAGCGGGCCGCATTGCAGCAGCAACAGGCCGGCGGCCAGGCCCACGGGCAGGGCCACCAGCCAGGGCGCGGCCAGCCACAGCGCCAGCGTGAGCAGGGTGTAGCAGGCCAGCGCGGCGCGTCGGCCTTGTCCGCCCGCACCGCGGTTGCTCAGGCTGAACAGCGGGCTGGTGCTGCAGGGCACGCCGCCCAAAAGCGCGCCCGCCAGATTGGCCGTGCCCAGCGCGATGAGCTCGCGGTTGCCGTCGGCGCGTACCTGGTGGCGGTGCTCCATGAGCGCGGCGGCGGTGAAGGTCTCCAGAATCATGATGAGCGCCAGCGTGAGCGAGCCCGGCACCGCCACGCGCAGCAGGCGCGCCGGCTCCAGCGAGCCCAGGTCCAGCTGGGCCCACCATTGGAGTGAACGGCCCGCGTCCAGCGCCAGCGCGCTGGGTGCGGCGGCAGGTTCCAGCCAGACCGCGCAGGCCAAGCCCAGCAGCGCGGCCACCAGCACGGCCGGCAGCGCGCGCAGCCAGGCCAGGCGCGTCTGGCCCCATTGCCAGAGTGCGTAGGCACCCAGCATGGCGGCGGCACTGACCCAGGCCAGGCCGCGTGCGTGATACAGCTGCTGCAGCGCCAGCCAGGCCAGCAGCAGGGCCGTGCCATTGCCGATGCCGGCCGCCACGGGCGAGGGCACCATGCGGAATACCAGACCCAGGCGCAGCACGCCAGCCAGCAGTACCAGCGCGCTGGCGGCGAGGTAGAGCAGGGTGCCCAGGGCCAGTCCGGTGGCCACCCCGCCAGGCGTGAGCAGGCTGAGCTGCAGCACCAGCGTGGCATAGGTGGTGAGCGAGGCCGCGCGCGGCGCGGGCAGCAGGGCCGCGTGGCCGCCCAGCAGCAGGCGCACCAGCGGCACCACGCTGGCCGCGACCAGCGCGGCCCAGTAGGCCGCCGGCAGCGCCGCCGCGCCCAGCAGGCCGGCCAGGATGAGCAGCGGGCTGATGGTGGTCGACAGCCCTTGCAGCGCCGTCTCCAGCCCGGCGCGCAGTTCACGCAAATTGGAAGGAGCCGGGCGCGTCATGGGCGGGGGCTTACTGCTCGTTGGCGACGGCGTTGACCAGCGCGTCGATGGCCGGGCGCGCCGCGTCGGCGTTGGGGTGGTTGATCAGCGCCACCAGCACATAGCGTTTGCCGTTGGCGGCCAGTACATAGCCAGCGCGCGCCACTACATTGCTGAGGCTGCCGGTCTTGAGGTGGGCGCTGGCATTGCCCTTGGCACGGCGCAGCGTGCCGTCCACGCCAAAGATGGGCAGCGAGGCCATCAGTTCGGGCATGGCGGGCGAGACATAGGCGGTCTGCAGCAGCCGGCCCAGGCCCTGGGCGCTGATGCGCTCCTGGCGCGAAAGGCCGGAGCCGTTGTCGAGTACGGGCACATCGTCGGGCCCCATGCGCTCGCGCCACCAGCGCTGCACGGCGGCGCGGCTGGCCGCAAAGCTGCCCTGGGCCAGGCTGGGGTCGACGCTGCCGTCAGTCACCACGGGTGCGGCGTTGCCAGTACGGCCCAGCGTCAGGAACACCTGCTGGGCCATCACGTTGTTGCTGTACTTGTTGATGTCGCGCACGATCTCGGCCAGCGGCGCGGAGTTGCTCACAAACGCAGGCTTGCCTGCAGCCAGCGCGGCAGGCACCGTGCCAAAGCGGGCTGTGCCCGTGAGGCGCCCGCCCATGGACTCCCACAGGCCCAGCACGGCGCGCGGGCCGTAGCTCTTGGGGTCGGCATAGGCCACGGGCCAGACCTTCTCGCCGCAGCTGGCCGGGTAGTTGCCCAGGAAGCGGATGCGCGTGGGGTCGGCAAAGTCGGCCTTGAGCGTGCTGCGGTAGTCGCCGCAGTCGCCCGTGCCCATGGGCACGGTGGGCGCCATGGCCACGCCGGCCAGCGGCGGGTCGTACTGCACCTGGGCCACATTGGCACCGCGGTCGGGTGTGAAGGTCATGACCACCGACTTGAAGTTGATCAGTAGCGCGTCGGGCGCGGCGTTGTAGGGGCGCAGCGGCTCGCCGTCGAACTTGCCGGGGTCGACCTCGGGCACATCCAGTGCGCTGCGGTCCAGCACGATGTCACCCGCGATCGTGCGGATGCCCAGACCCTGCACGCGGCGCAGCAGCAGCCACAGGCGCTCCAGCACCAGCTTGGGGTCGCCCTGGCCCTTGATATAGAGGTTGCCCTGGAACGTGCCGTTCTGCACCGTGCCCTCGGTATAGACCGGCGTGGCCCAGCTGTAGGCCGGACCGAGCTGGTCGAGCGCGGCAAAGGTGGTGACCAGCTTCATGACCGAGGCCGGGTTCATGGGCACGGTAGCGCGGTGGCTCAGGCGCGCCGGTGCGCCGGTGTTCTGCGCGTCCAGCACCAGAAAGGCCGTGGCATCGCGCGGCACCTTGGCGCGGGCCAGCGCGGCGTCTACCTCGGGGGGCAGGGACTGGGCGCTGGCGCCCAGGGAGAGCAGGCCGGTGCAGAGGCCGAAAAGGGTGGCCAGCTTGCGCAGGGCATGGGGGGGGAGCAGGTGCATCGCCGGATTATCCGGTCAGCGCCGATAATCGGAGCCTGCCCGCCGCCGGGGGGTGTTCGCAGTGCTACTGAATCAGGAGCTGCTTGCGCACTATCCACGGGGGCCGGAGGCACTTTTTATAGATATTCATGAACCTGCTGGCCATCGATTCCGGAACCGAACACCTGTCCATCGCCGTCTGCCATGGCGAGGCGGTGTGGCAGTACGCCGGTGCGGGCGGCGCGCGCGCGTCGACCGACCTGATTGCCGGCGTGCTGGATCTGCTGGGCCAGGCCGGGGTAGCCATGGGCGCGCTGGATGCCATGGCCTTTGGCGCCGGGCCGGGCTCGTTCACCGGCCTGCGCACTGCCTGTTCGGTGGTGCAGGGCCTGGCCTTCGGTGCTGGCGTGCCGGTGCTGCCCATGGATTCGCTGCTGGCCGTAGCCGAAGAGGCGCGCCGCACGGCCGCGCCCGAAGCCGATGCGCTGCAGGTGCTGGCGCTGCTGGATGCGCGCATGGAAGAGGTCTATGCCGCGCACTACGCCTACGCGGGTGGCCGGTGGCGCGTGCTGCAGGGCAGCACCCTGCTGCGGCCTGAAGCGCTGGCTCTGCCCGATACCGACCAGGCCAGCGGGCCGCTGCTGCTGGCTGGCAATGTGTTTTCCGTCTACGCCGATCGCATCCCGGCTGCCTTTTTGCAGGGCGGCACTGTGGTGCCTGCGCTGCCCACAGCGGCCGCCATGCTGCGCCTGGCGCCGGCGGCGCTGGCCGCGGGCCAGGCTGTGGATGCAGCCCATGCCATGCCCAGCTATGTGCGTGACAAGGTGGCCAAGACCACGGCCGAACGCATGGCCGAGAAAGCTGCTGCCCCATGAGTTCCGGCATGAGTACGCCACCCGATCTGGCCTCCTTCTCGCAGGCGTCCGAAGCCCGTTTCGAGCCCCTGCTGGCCGACCGGCTGGACGAGGTGCTGCGCGTGGAGCAGCGGGCCTACGCCCAGCCCTGGAGCCACGCCAACTTTGTGGATGCGCTGCAGAGTGGTTACGAGGCCCAGATGTTGGTGGCCGATGGCTATGTGCTGGGCTACTTTGTGGCCATGAAGGGGGTGGACGAGGTGCACCTGCTCAACATCACTGTGGCGCCCGAGTTTCAGCGCCAGGGCTGGGCGCGGGTGATGCTGGACGCATTGGCAATCTGGGCGCGCGGCCAGGGCGTGCAATGGCTATGGCTGGAGGTGCGAGTGAGCAATCTGCGCGCCCTGCGCATTTACGAGAAGCATGGCTACCGCCGCGTGGGCCAGCGCAAGGCCTACTACCCGGCAGGCAACGGCCAGCGCGAAGACGCGGTGGTCATGAGCCTGCCGCTTTGAGAATCTGAAGAGACTGCTGCCATGGCCCTGACCCTTGATGACCGCCAACGCGCCATGCTGCTGGAGATGGGGGTACGCGTCTGGCTGCCGGGCACGGCCTTCGAAACCGAGCCGCCGCTGCCCGCAAGCCGTCCGGCCGCTGTGGCTGCACCCGTTGCCGCACCGATGGCGCCGCCTCCTGTTGCCGTGACGGTCCCCGTACCCGCGCCCGAACCGGTGCGCGCCGTGCCCCTGGCACGCGCGCCGGCTGCTGCCAGTGGCATGCCGCTGGGCCTGGAGGCCATGGATTGGGAGGCCTTGGTCAGCACGGCTGCCAGCTGCGACGCCTGCGGCCTGTGTGCGGGTCGCAAGAACAGCACCCTGCAGGCCGCACCGGGCCAGCGCGACTGGCTGGTGGTGGGCGACCCACCCGAAGAAGACGAAGACCGCGCAGGCCAGGCCTTTGTGGACGCCCCGGGCCAGCTGCTGGACAACATGCTCAAGGCCATGGGTGCGAGCCGCAGCGGCACGGGCGCGGAAGGTGCGCACGCCACGCAGGTGGTGAAATGCCGCCCGCCCCATGGGCAGATCCCGCAAGCGGCCGATCTGGCGCAATGCGCCCAGTACCTGCAGCGCGAGATTGCGCTGGTGCAGCCCAAGGTCATCTTGGCCATGGGCCGCTTCGCCATCCAGACCATGTTGGCCGAACACGGTGCGCTCGCCACCCAGCCGCTGGGCAAGCTGCGCGGCACGGTCTACCAGTACCGGGGCATCCCCGTCATCGTGAGCTACCACCCCAAGCTGCTGCTGCGCAACAGCGCTGACAAGGCCAAGGCCTGGGCCGACTTGTGCCTGGCGATGGACGTTAGGGATGGGTTGTAGGGCCCCCACGCTCCGCCGCTGCGCGGGTCGCTGCCCCCGAGGGGGCGCATTTCCCTTGGGGCGGCCCGGCGGGAAATGGCCTCCGTAAAATAGCGCCCCATGACCTTTCTTGACCAGTTGCGCACCGCCGAGCGCCAAAACGGCTCCTTGTTGTGCGTGGGCCTGGACCCCGAGCCGACCAAGTTTCCGGCGCATCTCAAGGGCGACGCCAGCAAGATTTACGACTTCTGCGCCGCCATCGTGGACGCCACGGCCGACCTAGTGAACTCTTTCAAGCCGCAGATTGCCTACTTTGCCGCGCACCGCGCCGAGGACCAGCTCGAAAAGCTCATGGAGCACATGCGCCGCACGGCGCCCCAGGTACCCATCATCCTGGACGCCAAGCGCGGTGACATCGGCAGCACGGCCGAGCAGTACGCCAAGGAAGCCTTTGAGCGCTACGGCGCCGATGCGGTGACGCTCTCGCCCTTCATGGGCTTTGACTCGGTCCAGCCCTACCTCAAGTACCACGGCAAGGGCGCCTTCCTGCTGTGCCGCACCTCCAACCCCGGTGGCGACGACTTCCAGCCGCGCCAATTGGCTGACCTGCCCGGCCAGCCGCGCCTGTACGAGCACATTGCCAGCCTGGCCCAGGGTCCCTGGAACCTGAACGGCCAGTTGGGCCTGGTGGTGGGCGCGACCTACCCCGCCGAGATCGAGCGCGTGCGCGCCCTGGCGCCCACGCTGCCCTTGCTGATCCCCGGTGTGGGCGCGCAGGGCGGCGATGCCGTGGCCACCGTCAAGGCGGGCTGGCGTGCCGCAGCGGGCGAGACCACGGGCCCCATCATCGTGAATTCCTCCCGCGCCATCCTCTACGCATCGGCCGGTGCTGACTTTGCCGCCGCCGCGCGCCGGGAAGCCCAACGCACGCGCGACACGCTGCAAGCCGCCACCCGTTAGCCCGGGCTCACCGGCCGTCTCTAGAGCCGGTAATTCTTTGTAAGAACGCTGGGCAGGGAGTAAGGGTGGGCGCTACGCTGCGCGCATCCTGCGATTCCCTGATGAGGCTGCCATGCGCGGCGTCACCGACGACACCGACCTTTCCACACTGCCCCCGCCCCCGGCTGCCCAAGCGACGTCTGTCGGGGCGCTGACGGCGGTGGCGCTGGCCTCGGCGGCTGCACTCGCGGCCTGCGGGGGGGGAGGCGGCGGTGAATCTGGTGGCGGTAGCGCCGAAACCCCGGTGGGGGGGCGCAGCGTTACATTGCAGGCCACCTCGGCCGCCATGGCGCTCAGCGGCAGCAGCATCAGCGCCGAGCAGGCCGCGCGCTTTCTGTTGCAAGCCCAGTTCTCTGCCAGCGATGCCGACATTGCCCAGGTGCGCAATGGGGGCTACGCGCGCTGGATCGAGGGCCAGGTGGCGCTGAACTTTGGCACGCGCGGCTGGGACTGGCTCAATGGCCAGGGCTATGGCGATCCTTACAACAGCAACGCCTATTACGACCAGAGCTACCCGGCCGACTACATGGTCTGGAACCAGCTCATGGCCAGCAGCGATCCCATGCGCAAGCGCATGGGGCTGGCGCTGTCGGAGTTCTTTGTGGTGTCGCTTGCGGGGCTGGACTTCCGCTGGCGCAGCCACGCCATGGCGCACTACTGGGACACGCTGTGTGCCCACGCCTTTGGCAACTTCCGCACCCTGCTGGAAGCCGTGACCCTGCATGTGGCCATGGGCTACTACCTCAACACCAAGGGCAACAAGAAAGAGAACGCCTCCGGTCGCCAGCCCGACGAGAACTACGCCCGCGAGGTGATGCAGCTCTTCAGCGTGGGCCTGTACCTGCTCAATGCCGATGGCACGCAGCAGCTGGACGGCAATAGCAAGCCGCAGGAGACCTACACCACCAGCGACGTGAGCAATCTGGCGCGCGTGTTCACCGGCTATGACGTGGACATGAGCCAGAACGTAAACGTGACTGCCAACGGCACGACGGTGGGCAATACCGCCTTTGCGCGCCTGCCCATGGCCCTCACCGCCAGCAACCACTCCACCCTGGCAGCCACCTTTCTGGGCACCACGATCCCTGCCAATACACCGGCCGTCGCCGCGCTCAAGACGGCGCTCGACCGCTTGTTCAACCACCAGAACACCGCCCCCTTCTTTTGCAAGCAGATGATCCAGCGCCTGGTGACCAGCAACCCCAGCCCGGCTTACGTAGGCCGGGTAGCTGCAGTGTTTGCCAACAACGGGCAGGGCGTGCGCGGGGACTTGGCCTATGTGTTCGCGGCCATCCTGCTCGACGACGAGGCGCGCAATGCGACCGGCCTCACGGCGCCCGAGTACGGCAAACTGCGCGAGCCCATGGTGCGCATGGTGCAATGGGCGCGTACCTTTGGCGTGGGCTCGGCCAGCGGGGCCTGGAAGATCGGGGATCTGAGCAACGCCGGCACCCAGCTCAGCCAGAGCCCGTTGCGCTCAGGGTCGGTGTTCAACTTCTTCCGCCCCGGCTATGTGCCGCCCGGCACGGCGCTGAGTGCCGGCGTGGTGGCGCCGGAGTTCCAGCTGGTGACCGAGAGCAGCGTGGGTGGTTACCTCAACTACATGATGGGCGTGATCGACGGCGGCCTGAATTCGGGCGACATCAAGGCCGCCTACACCACCGAGCTCACACTGGTGCTGGACCCCACTGCGCTGGTGCGCCGCCTCAATCTGCTGCTGTGCGCGGGGCAACTGTCGGCCACCACGCAGACCACCATCGTGACCGCGCTGCTGGGCGTCACCGTCAATGCCAACAGTTCGGCCACGCTCAAGCGCCAGCGCGTCTGTGCCGCCGTGCTCATGGTGATGGCGTGTCCTGAATATCTGATCCAGAAGTAGCACATCGCCATGTCTGCCCCCCACCTTGATCGCCGTGCCTTCCTGCGCCGCAGTGGCCAACTGGCCCTGACCGGTACGGCGCTGCCCTTTGCGCTCAACCTGGCGGCCATGGGCGAGGCCGCGGCCTTCAACGCGACCGCGGGCGACTACAAGGCCCTGGTCTGTGTCTTCCTGTTCGGCGGCAACGACTACGCCAACACCGTCATCACCTACGACGACCCCAGCTACAACCTTTACAACACGATACGTGGCGGCGGCGCAGGCCAGACGGCCGGCGGCATCGCGCTGGCGAAGGCCGCGCTCACACCCACGCGCCTGCTGCCTACCACGCCGCCGGTGGACACGCTGGTTGCCACCACGCGCGAATATGCGCTGCACCCCTCCATGACCGGCTTGGCCAATCTGTTCAACACCGGCAAGGCGGCCGTGCAGCTGAATGTGGGGCCGCTGGTGGTGCCGCTCACGCGCGCCCAGTACAACAGTACCAACCGCACGCTCTACCCGCGTCCGCCGCAACTCTTCTCCCACAACGACCAGCAGTCACTGTGGCAGTCGTCTTCGCCCGAAGGCTCCACCGTGGGGTGGGGCGGCAACCTGGGCGACGTGGCGCTGCAGAACAGCCTCAACAGCAACTCCCTGTTCACCTGCATGTCGGTGGCGGGCAACGCGGTGTTCCTGTCCGGTGACACGGCCTTGCAGTACCAGGTCAGCACCGCAGGTGCCATCAAGATCCGCCCGGCGACGGATGCCTCGGTCTACGGCTCTTCGCTGGTGCGCAGCACCATCGACAGCCTGATCCGCCAGGCCCGTACCCACAAGCTGGAGAACGAATACAACACCGTCACCGCCCGGGCACTTACGGCGGAGGCCTCGGTTACGAACGCACTGGCGCTCACGCCGCCCACAACCGTGTTTGCCACGGACGGCCTGAGCACCCAACTCAAGATGGTGGCGCGCCTGATCAAGGGGCGCAGCAACCTGGGCGCGCGGCGCCAGGTGTTTTTTGTATCACTAGGTGGTTTTGACCTGCACGACAACCTGGTGGCCCAGCAGCCGGTGCTGATGGACCGGCTCAGCAGCGCGATGACGGCGTTCTACAACGCCACGGTGGAGCTGGGCGTGGAGAACCAGGTCACCACCTTCACTGCCTCCGACTTTGGCCGCACGCTGGCCTCCAACGGTGATGGATCCGACCATGGCTGGGGCAGCCACCATCTGGTGGTGGGCGGAGCGGTGAATGGCAAGGCCTTTTACGGCGTGGCACCGCCGGTGAGCGTGAGCGACGTGAAGGACGGCGGCGGCAACTACCTGCCCGAGAACGCCTGGCATGTGGGCCAGGGCCGGCTGCTGCCCCGCACCTCGGTGGACCAGTACGCGGCCACGTTGGCCAAGTGGTTTGGCGTGACGGATGCGGAGATGCCCGGTATCCTGCCCAACATCAACAACTTCGGCACGGCAGCGGGCCGTGCAGACTATCCCTGGGATCTGGGCTTCATGCAGTGAGTGCTACTGTTTTGATAGCTGTTCGCGAATTTTCCATGCGAGCTAAAGGCCTGTTTAGCTTGTAATCACGCTGCTGCCGGTTTGGCAATGCCGAGTTCAGCCAGTTCTGCGTCGGTGAAGACGCGGGACCGCGTGTGAAACGCTTTGCCCTCGGGTCCTTCGAGGGAGAAGGTGCCGCCGTGGCCTTCGATGACGTCGATGATGAGTTGCGTGTGTTTCCAGTATTCGTACTGGGCGATGCCGATGTAGAAGGGGCAGCCGCCTATGTCGCCCAGATACACATCGCCCGCACCCATGGTGATCTCGCCGGGCAGGTAGCAATTGGCTGCGCTGTTGTCGCAGCAGCCACCGCTTTGGTGGAACATGAGCTCGGGGCCATGTTTGGTTTTGAGGAAGGCCACCAGTTCCAGGGCGGCGGGGGTGGCGATGACTTTGTCGACCATGGTGTTGTCTCCTTATAGGAAGGACTGCTGACCTTGTGGTGTTGGCGCTCGCAACGCAGCAACCCGACAGGGCGTCCACCTCATGCTGGGGTACCAGAAATCGGCGGCCGCCCTGTCGGGTCACCGCGTTGGATGGTTGGTACTCCACGGTGCTAGCGCGGTAGCGGGCTGGGGCGTCCCCCCCCGATTTCTGGTACTCCAGTATGAGGGGGGAGGTCCCAGCCCGCTGCCGCGCGGCTCGGCGCGATGTAACGCGACGTGGCCCCGGCTTAGAAGAACCCCAGCTTGTTCTCCGAGTAAGACACCAGCAAGTTCTTGGTCTGCTGGTAGTGGTCCAGCATCATCTTGTGCGTCTCGCGGCCAATGCCCGATTCCTTGTAGCCGCCAAACGCTGCGTGCGCCGGGTAGGCGTGGTAGCAATTGGTCCACACACGGCCCGCCTTGATGGCGCGGCCCATGCGGTAGGCGACATTGCCATTGCGGCTCCACACGCCGGCGCCCAGGCCGTAGAGCGTGTCGTTGGCAATCGCCAGGGCTTCGGCCTCGTCCTTGAAGGTCGTCACGGCCAGCACGGGGCCGAAGATTTCTTCCTGGAAGATGCGCATCTTGTTGTGGCCCTTGAACAGCGTGGGTTGCACGTAGTAGCCGCCCTCCAGATCGCCGCCCAGATGGGCCTGCGCGCCACCGGCCAGCACTTCCGCACCTTCCTGCTTGCCGAGGTCCAGGTAGCTCAAAATCTTGGTCAGCTGCTCCTTGCTGGCCTGCGCGCCCATCATGCTGTCGGTGTCCAGCGGGTTGGCGTGCTTGATGGCGGCCACGCGTTTCAGGACGCGGGACATGAACTTGTCGTAGATGCTCTCTTGGATCAGCGCGCGGCTGGGGCAGGTGCAGACCTCGCCCTGGTTGAAGGCGAACAGCACCAGACCTTCGATGGCCTTGTCCAGAAAGGCATCGTCCTTGTCCATGATGTCGGCAAAGAAGATGTTGGGGCTCTTGCCGCCCAGTTCCAGCGTGGCGGGAATCAGGTTGTTGGCGGCGGCCTGGGCAATCACGCGGCCGGTGGTGGTGGAGCCGGTGAAGGCGATCTTGGCAATACGCTTGGAAGTCGCCAGCGGCATGCCGGCTTCGCGGCCGTAGCCGTTGACGATGTTGAGCACGCCGGGTGGCAGCAGGTCGGCGATCAGTTCGGCCAGGATGAGGATGGAGATGGGCGTGCTCTCGGCGGGCTTGAGCACTACGGCATTGCCGGCGCCTAGCGCGGGCGCCAGTTTCCACGCGGCCATGAGGATGGGGAAGTTCCAGGGAATGATTTGGCCCACCACGCCCAGCGGTTCGTGGATGTGGTACGCCATGGTGTTCTCGTCGATCTCGCTGATGCCGCCTTCCTGTGCGCGCAGGCAGCCGGCGAAGTAGCGAAAGTGATCCACGGTGAGCGGGACGTCGGCGTTCAGCGTTTCGCGGATGGCCTTGCCGTTGTCCACGGTTTCGGCGTAGGCCAGCAGCTCCAGGTTCTGCTCGATGCGGTCGGCAATTTTGAGCAGGATGTTGGCGCGCGTGGCGGCATCCGTCTTGCCCCAGCTGTCGGCGGCAGCGTGGGCGGCGTCCAGCGCCAACTCGATGTCTTCTGCGGTGGAGCGCGCAGCCTGGGTGTAGACCTTGCCGCTGACCGGGGTGATGACGTCAAAGTACTGGCCTTTCACGGGCGCAACAAACTTGCCGCCAATGAAGTTGTCGTACTTGGGCTTGTAGCTGATCTTGGCACCTGCGGCGCCGGGGGCTGCGTAAACGGTCATGGTTGTCGTCCTCTTGTGGTTGCTGTTGCCTCGCCGTATTGGCGGGTGCAAGCCTTGTCTCAAGAGGCGTGCCAGATGCCTGCTTTTCGCAGGGCCTTGATTTCATTGGACTTGTTGCAGCGCAGCACCCCCGTGCAAGCTGTCCGCAAGCCAAGCCTGTCACGATGCGCCACAGTGACAGCTGTCACAAAATGGAACAGTTGGACACGCCGCCTGCGCGTGGCAATTGCCTTGGCCGGGGCGGCTGCCCATACTGTGCCCACAGCGGGGCGCCACGACCCCGCAGAGGAGACAAGGTGCGACAGACTTCCCCCGTGCTGGCCCTGCGGCAAGCCCGCCAATACCTGCTGGATACCGGCGAGTTCCCCGCTGGCGTGGACGAACGCCTGGCGCGCTCCTGGCACCGCAGCGTAGCCGCAGGCCTGGCGCCCACGGGCCGGGCCGCCACCGACCATGACGACCAGGGCCTGCTGCGCCAGACCCTGGCCAGCAACCATGTGCTGCTGGCGCATTCGCGCCCGGTGATGGACTATGTGTTCGAGCAGGTGCGCCACAGCCAGAGCGTGGTGGTGCTGGCGGACCAGCGCGGCATGCTCATGCACACGCTGGGCGATCCGAATTTTGTGGACAAGGCCGGGCGTGTGGCGCTGAGCCGCGGCGCCTCCTGGCACGAGACGCACCGTGGCACCAACGCCATCGGCACCGCCATCGTGGAGCGCGGCGCGGTGGAGATCCATGGCGGCGAACACTTTTTGGAGCGCAACGGTTTCCTCAACTGCGCGGCTTCACCCATCTTCTCCGCCACCGGCGAGCTGCTGGGCATTCTGGACATTTCGGGCGACCAGCGCAACGGCCATGGCCACACCCTGGGCCTGGCCAGCACTGCGGCCCGCATGATCGAGAACCGCCTGTTGCTGGCCACCTGCAAGCGCAACATCCGCCTGCACCTGCACACCCAGCCCGAAGGCGTGGGTAGCATGGCCGAGGGCATCGTTGCGCTGTCGGACGATGGCTGGATCGTTGGCGCCAACCGCGTGGGGCTGGCCCTGCTGCGCCTGAACCCGGGCGACATTGGCGCCACGCTGCTGGAGCGCGTGCTGGACGTGCGGCTGGACGCGCTGCTGGCACGCCACCAGCGCCGCCCGCAGCAGACCCACACCCTGCGCCTGCCCAATGGTGCCGTGCTGTACGCCCAACTGCAGCAGGAGCAGGTCGGCTGGACCATTGCCCCCGCCGCACCCACCCGTGCAGCCACCGCTGCGCAGGACGCGCTGTCGGCGCTGGACACGGGCGACGCCCGCTGGCGCACTGCCGCTGACAAGGCGCGCCGCGTGCTGGGCAAGCCCATCCCCGTGCTGCTGCAGGGCGAGTCCGGCGTGGGCAAGGAGCTGTTTGCGCGCGCCCTGCACGCCAGCGGCCCGCGCCGCGAAGGCCCCTTTGTGGCCATCAACTGCGGCGCCATTCCCGAGAGCCTGATCGAGTCCGAGCTGTTTGGCTATGTGGCCGGCGCCTTCACCGGCGCGCGCAAGGAAGGCAGCCTGGGCCGCCTGCGTGAGGCCGAGGGCGGCACCCTGTTCCTCGACGAGATCGGTGACATGCCGCTGGCGCTGCAGACCCGCTTGCTGCGCGTGCTGCAGGAACGCACTGTCACCCCTGTGGGTGCGGGCAAGGCGGTGGCGGTGGACTTTGCGCTGGTCTGCGCCACCCACAGCAAGCTGGCCGAGGCTGCAGCGCAGGGGCAGTTCCGGCAGGACCTGTACTACCGCATCAACGGCCTGACCGTGCAGCTGCCCGCGCTGCGCGAGCGCAGCGACTTCTGCGCCCTGACCGAGCGCCTGCTGGCCGAGCTGAGCCCGGAACGCGAGGTGCAATTGGCGCCGGAGCTGATGGCGCGGCTGAGCACCTACGCCTGGCCCGGCAACCTGCGCCAGCTCTCTAGCGCGCTGCGCACCGCCTGCGCCCTGTTGGGCGATGGCGAGACGGTGCTGGATTGGCCCCATTTGCCGGACGACTTGTTAGAGGCTCTGCAGGTGTCAGCAGAAGTTGCCGCACCGGCGTATGCATTGCTGTCGCCGGAGCCGCAAAGCCTGCACGCCCTGTCCCAGGCCGCCATCCAGCAGGCCCTGCAGGCGGCCCATGGCAACGTCTCCCAGGCCGCCCGCACCCTGGGGATTAGCCGGCAGACGCTGTACCGCAAGCTCGCGGCCTGAGTGCCTCTGCCTGCGTGGCGAAAATTGCTACTCTTTTGATAGCTGATTGCGCACATTCCATAGGGGCTGGGTGCCCATTTGATTCATAACCTGATCTGCGCAGCGCAATGCGGCGGTGCCGCCGTATGATGGCTGCAGATCCGCCTGCAGACTCCTCTGGGAGGAAGGGCCTGCAGGTTTCGGCCCCACCACGGCCTTTGGGGCGGCTTGCCGCCCGCATGCACCAGAAGAACCACCATGTACGTAGGCATCGACCTTGGAACGACCAACAGCCTGGTTGCGGTATTCCGCGACGGGCAGGCCCATCTGATACCCAATGCCCATGGGCATGTGCTCACGCCCAGCGCGGTGAGCCTGGGCGACGATGGCACGCTGCTGGTGGGACTGGCCGCGCGGGAGCGTCTGGCCAGCCACCCGCAGCAAACGGCGGTGACTTTCAAGCGCTGGATGGGCACCGACAAGCTGACTCGGCTGGGCAACAAAGACTATCGCGCCGAAGAGTTGTCCGCCATGGTGCTCAAGTCACTCAAGGCGGATGCCGAGGCTTACTTGGGCACCGAGGTGCTGGAGGCCGTGGTCACGGTGCCGGCCTACTTCAACGACGTGCAGCGCCGCGCCACCAAGCATGCGGCTGAGCTGGCGGGCCTCAAGGTGGAGCGCCTGCTGAACGAGCCCACGGCAGCGGGCTTGGCCTACGGCCTGCAGGAGCGGCAGGACCACAGCACCTTTCTGGTGTTCGATCTGGGCGGTGGCACTTTTGATGTGTCGGTGCTGGAGTACTTTGATGGTGTGGTGGAAGTGCGCTCCAGCGCTGGCGACACGCGCCTGGGCGGCGAGGACTTTGTTTCGGCACTGGAGGCGCTGTTTCTGGCCCGGTGTACTGAGCTTTCCGCACAGGAGCGCGAGCAGATCGTCGCTACCAAGGCGTTGTGGCGCTCGGCGGAGCAGGCCAAGCGTGACCTGACGGATGCGGAAAACGCCGAGATGCGCCTGCAGTGGAAGGAACAGGTGTTCACCCACACGGTGCAGCGATCCGAGTTTGAGACAGCGTGCGAGGACCTCATCAAGCGCCTGCGCCGCCCCATAGAGCGCGCGCTGGGCGATGCGCGTCTGGCGCCCAACGAACTCTCGGAGGTGGTGCTGGTGGGCGGTGCCTCGCGCATGCCGCTGGTGCGTCAGACCGTGACCAAGCTGTTCCAGCGCCTGCCGCTGCGCACCATCAACCCGGACGAAACGATTGCCCGGGGCGCAGCCATCCAGGCGGCGCTGAAGGCGCGCGATGCAGCACTGGAGGAGGTTGTGCTCACCGATGTGATGCCCTATTCGCTGGGCGTGATTGCCAGCGAGGTGATCAATGGCCGGCGCTTTGCCGACCGCTTCTCGCCCATCATTGAGCGCAACACGCCGGTACCGGTGTCGCGGGTGCAAAGCTACAACACGGTTGCCGACAACCAGACACAAATCCTCTTCGACATCCGGCAGGGTGAGTCACCCATAGGCAGTGAGAACATGGCGCTGGGCACGCTGGAGATAGATGTGCCGCCCAAGCCGGCAGGCCAGGTGAGTGTGAACGTGCGCATCTCCTACGACGCCAACGGCATGCTGGAAGTGGAAGTGAAGGATGAGCGGCAGCAACTCGTGGCGTCCACGATCATCCAGCCCGCCGGTGCCAGCATGAGCGCGGACGATATTGCGCAGGCCTTGAAGCGCCTGCAGGCGCTCAAGCAGCACCCGCGCGACCAGCAGGAAAACATCTACCTGCTGGAGCGTGCCAAGCGCCTGTACGAAGACCGTCTGGGCGAGCAGCGTCAGTGGCTGCAGCGCTGGATTGCGCAGTTCGAGATGTCGCTGGACACGCAGGACGCCAAGGAAGTGGCCCGTGCGCGCGAGGAGTTCCGCGCCGCGCTGGACAACCTGGACAAGGGCTTCGTCTTCTGATGACGCCCTGGGACACGCTGGGCATAGAACCCACCAACGACATCCGGGCCATCAAGAAGGCCTACTCCATCAAGCTCAAGGTCACGCGGCCGGATGACGATGCGGCGGCCTACCAGCAGCTGCGGGAGGCGTATGAGGCGGCGCAGCAGTGGGCGCCCTTTGTTGCCAATGGCGCTTTGGAAGCCGAGCTGCAGGAAGCAGCGCCAGAGGGCGGACATGAGGAACCGCCACCTGTGGACTCGACCGTACCGATGGTGCCTATGCCCGAAGAGGAGGCGCCAGAGTCCCCGGGTCTGGCACAGGGCCCTACGGTGGAGCGCTTGCTGCAGACCTGCGCAGCGATTCTGGAGCAAGGGGGCGCCCAGCATCTGGTGCGTATGTGGCCTGGCCTGCAGAAGCAGCTCGAAGATTTGCCGATTGCGGCCCAGTTTGAGGCCAGTCATGGCTTTGCGGGCTTTGTGCTGGAACACAACGATGTACCCGTGCCGGTATTGGTCGCACTGACCCAGCATTTCCAATGGGGACTGGACTACCGCGCGAGCCAGCAGCTCGGGCCGGGGTTGGCTGTGCCATTGCAGGACAAGCTGCATCAGGCCCACGTCTACGCGGCCTTGCGTGGCCATGCGGAGCCCGCCGATCTCTGGCCCATGGCGCTGGCAAGGCTCTGGGACGGCAAGCGCAGGCTGATAGCCCGCCTGCTGGCGCTTCTGCCGGACCCGATGACGCGCCAGGAGGCCCTGAAGGTGCCTACGGCCCGGCTGGAGGCGCTGGGCCTGCCCGCGCCGTCGGCCCGTGCGGCAGTAGGATTGCTGTCCTTGGGGGGCATGTTGCAGTTCGGGCTGCTTGCCGCTTTGCTGCTGGCGGCGGTGTTCGTGGTGCGCGATCTGAGTCTGTTCCAACGGCCTGGGACGGAGATCGCAAGGCCTGGCTTGGTCTTGCTCGTCTCGCTCAGCATCTATAACTATCTCTATCTGGTCGCGGAATATTTCTATGCTTGGAGCGACAGCCTGCGGAGATGGTGGGCCGCGCGTGCTTGGCGCACGGATGTTCTGGCTGTGATTCCGCTGGTCGTGGTCCTCGCGGCGTATCTCGATGGCCGCTTCCAGTGGCTGTCGGGTCGCATGGCTAGCGGAAACCTGTCGTTTTGGCTGTTGCTGCTATACGGACTGATCTGGGCCGTCGTCCGCACGGAGGCCAATCCTTGGCGCAAGCAGTTCTTGCCCGTGTGCTGCATCCTCGCGTTTGGGCTGGACGGTTTGCGGCCCAGCCTCACCGAGCCCATGATCATCAGCCTAGCCTTCGGTTGGACACTGGCGGCCCACGTGGTGTTGAGCCGGTTTGGTCCGGTCTTTGAGTTGGTTTATGAAGAAGGGCTCAAACTGCGCTTTCTGGTTCGTGTGCCTTTTCTGTTCCTCGGCATCAAGCTGGTGTTGGTCGTCTGGGCGGTTCTGCTGCTGCTGTGCTTGCCTGTGCTGCTGTTCCGCATGGTGGCGCAGCGTGGCGCACAGTATGTCTATCTGGCCATGCTGGCTGGGTTGTCGCTGGAGGCCGCCATGGCGGTATCTGAGGTTCCCGCGCATGCAACGGTGCCCGTTTGGGTACTGGCAGCCGTGCTGGTGATCCAGCTATTCCAGGCGGGCTGTCAGGCCCTGGCCGATGCAGGCTTGCGCAAAGCGCGGACCGTCTCAGGCTAGCAGCGGCTTCAAATACCGCCCGGTGTGGCTGGCCGGATTGGCGGCAATGTCCTCCGGCGTGCCCACGCCCACCACTGTCCCTCCACCCGCGCCTCCCTCAGGGCCGATGTCGATCAGCCAGTCGGCGGTCTTGATGACGTCCAGGTTGTGCTCGATGATGACGATGGTGTTGCCCGCGTCGCGCAGCTGGTGCAGCACTTTGAGCAACAGCGCAATGTCGGCAAAGTGCAGGCCGGTGGTCGGCTCGTCCAGGATGTAGAGCGTGCGGCCGGTGTCGCGTTTGCTGAGTTCCAGCGCCAGCTTCACGCGCTGCGCCTCGCCGCCCGACAGCGTGGTGGCCGCCTGGCCCAGGCGGATGTAGGACAGGCCCACGTCCAGCAGCGTCTGCAACTTGCGGGCGATAGTGGGCACGGCCTGCAGGAACTCGTAGGCGGCTTCCACCGTCATGTCCAGAATCTGCGCGATGTTCTTGCCCTTGTAGAGCACCTCCAGCGTTTCGCGGTTGTAGCGCATGCCGGCGCACACGTCGCAAGGCACGTACACGTCGGGCAGAAAGTGCATCTCCACCTTCACCATGCCGTCGCCCTGGCAAGCCTCGCAGCGGCCGCCGGCCACGTTGAAGCTGAAGCGGCCCGGGCCGTAGCCGCGTTCGCGCGCGGTGGGCACCTCGGCCATGAGTTCGCGGATCGGCGTGAACAGGCCGGTGTAGGTGGCGGGGTTGCTGCGCGGCGTGCGGCCGATGGGCGATTGGTCGACGTTGATGACCTTGTCGAAGTACTGGATGCCGTCGATGCTCTCGTGCGCGGCGGGCTCGTCGTGCGCGCGGTAGAGCTGGCGCGCCACGGCGGCGTACAGCGTGTCATTCACCAGCGTGCTCTTGCCAGAGCCCGACACGCCGGTCACGCAGGTCAGCAGGCCCACCGGGAAATCAGCGTTCACATTCTTGAGGTTGTGGCCGCTGGCCCCGGTGATGCGGATGGCCTGCATGTTGCCCTGGGTGGCAATGTGGTGGGCCTGCCGCTCGGCCCAGGCCAGCGCGGCCTTGCTGGGCGCACCTTTGCCGCCCGCGGCCTTGGCCACGGGTTTGGCCTCGGCCACCACGGGTAGCCAGGGCGTGCGGCGCTTGGGTACTTCAATCTGCAGCGTCTTGGCCAGGTACTGGCCGGTCAGCGATGCGGTGTTCGCCTTCACCTCGTCAAAGGTGCCCTGGGCGATCACACGCCCACCATGCACGCCCGCGCCCAGGCCCATGTCGATCACATGGTCAGCGGCGCGCATCATGTCTTCGTCATGCTCCACCACCAGCACGCTATTGCCAATGTCGCGCAGGTGTTGCAGCGTGCCAATCAGCCGGTCGTTGTCGCGCTGGTGCAGGCCAATACTGGGCTCGTCCAGCACATACATCACGCCGGTCAGGCCGGAGCCGATTTGCGATGCTAGGCGGATGCGCTGGCTTTCGCCGCCACTCAGCGTCTCGGCGCTGCGGTCCAGGCTCAGGTAGTTCAGGCCCACGTCGTTGAGGAACTTCAGGCGCAGGCCAATCTCGCGGATTACCTTGGAAGCAATTTCGCCGCGCGCGCCGCTGAGCTGCAGGCTGCTGAAGTAGTCAAAACTCTCGCGCAGGGTGACGTGGCTGATCTCGTAGATGGCACGTGCCTGGTTGCCTTCGCCCACTTTCACATGGCGCGCTTCCTTGCGCAGACGGGATCCGTTGCAGTCCGGGCATGGCTGGGTGCTGCGCAGGCGGCCCAGGTCTTCGCGCACCAGGGCCGAATCCGTCTCGCGGTAGCGGCGCTGCATATTGGGGATGATGCCCTCGAAGGGGTGCTTCTTGCTGATCTTCTTGCCCTGCTGCGCGCCGGAGTCGATCACATAGTTGAACTTGATCTCTTCCTCGCCCGAACCGTGCAGGATGGCCTGTTGCACCGCCTCGGGCAGGCTTTCAAACGCGGCGTCAATGTCGAACTTGTAGTGCTTGGCCAGGCTTTCCAGCATGCTGAAGTAGTAGCCGTTGCGCCGGTCCCAGCCCTTGATGGCGCCGCTGGCCAGGCTCAAGGTGGGGAAAGCGACCACGCGCGCGGGGTCGAAGAACTCGTGGTTGCCCAGTCCGTCGCACGTGGGGCAGGCGCCCACGGGCGAGTTGAAGGAGAACAGACGCGGCTCCAGCTCGGCGATGGAGTAATTGCAGACCGGGCAGGCGAATTTGGCGTTGAACAAGTGCTCTTTTGGCTTCTGGCCCCCGTCGATAGTGCGCGAGGTGCTATCAATTTCGGAGTTGTCACTGGCGCGAGGGGCATCCATCTCCAATGCGATGGCACGGCCGTTGGCTAGGCGCAGGGCGGCCTCGAAGCTCTCGGCCAGGCGTTGCTTCATGTCTTCGCGCACCTTGATGCGGTCCACCACCACGTCGATGTCGTGCTTCTCGGTTTTCTTGAGCTTGGGCAGGTTGTCGGCCTCAAACGCCTCGCCATTGATGCGGAAGCGCACATAGCCCTGGGCCTGCATGTCGGCAAACACCTCCAGAAACTCGCCCTTCTTCTCGCGCGCCAGCGGCGCCAGGATCATCAGGCGCGTGTCTTCGGGCAGGGCCAGCACGGCGTCCACCATCTGGCTGACCGTCTGGCTTTGCAGCGGCAGGCCGTGGTCGGGGCAGTAGGGGGTGCCGGCGCGAGCGAACAACAGGCGCAGGTAGTCGTGAATCTCCGTGACGGTGCCCACGGTGGAGCGCGGGTTGTGGCTGGTGGCCTTCTGTTCGATGGAAATCGCGGGCGACAGGCCCTCGATCATGTCCACGTCGGGCTTGTCCATGAGCTGCAGGAACTGGCGTGCGTAGGTGGAGAGGCTTTCCACATAGCGGCGCTGCCCCTCCGCGTACAGCGTGTCAAACGCCAGACTGGACTTGCCGGAACCCGACAAGCCCGTGATCACCACTAGCTGGTTGCGCGGGATGTCCAGGTCAATGTTCTTGAGATTGTGGGTGCGCGCACCCCGCACACTGATGTTTTGCTGCTGCAGGGCCCGGGCCAGGTAAGTGCCTTGGGAGGTGCCGTCGTCGGTAGGAGAGTTCAAAGTCGTGGCCGCCAAAGGAGTAACCCGCCATGATAGACAATGTCGGATGGTGTTGCCCAGTCTGGGTTGGCACCGCCTTTCTGACCGTGAGTCCCCGATTTGCCCACCGCTGCCGCCCCCGATTCGACGATGACGCCGCAAGAGCGTCGCTCCAGCGCCTCCCTGGCCCTGATTTTTGCCCTCCGCATGCTGGGCCTGTTCCTGGTGCTGCCCGTTTTTGCGCTGGAAGCCCGCAAATACCCCGGTGGCGATGACCCAGCGCTGGTGGGGCTGGCCATGGGCATATATGGCCTCACCCAGGGGTTTCTGCAAATCCCCTTTGGCGTGGCCTCGGACCGGTTTGGCCGCAAGCGCGTTATGGTGCTGGGCCTGTTTATTTTTGCCGCAGGCAGTGCGGTGGCGGCCTGGGCGCCCACTCTGCATTGGCTGGTGGCCGGGCGGGCGCTGCAGGGCGCCGGCGCCATTTCGGCCGCAGTGACGGCCCTGCTGGCGGACCAGACGCGCGATACGGTCCGCACCAAGGCCATGGCCTTGGTGGGCGCCAGCATCGGGCTCATGTTTGCAGTGTCACTGGTGCTCTCGCCCCTGCTGGCAGCGCATTTGGGCCTGCATGGCCTGTTTGCCGTCACGGCGACCCTGGCGTTGGGCGGGATTGCCGTGGTGCTCTGGTGGGTGCCGCCCGAGCCGGCTATCCATGTGGACCAGGCGCGCAGCGGCGTGCTGCAGGTGCTGCGTTTGCCGGCGCTGCTGCGCCTGAACTTTGGTGTTTTTGTGTTGCATGCGGTGCAGCTGGCCATGTGGGTGGCCCTGCCGGCGCTGCTGGTGCAGGCCGGGCTGCCCCGCGACCTGCATTGGCAGATATACCTGCCAGCGGTGTTGGCGTCTTTCTTTGTCATGGGTGCCACACTGTTCCCGCTGGAAAAGCGGGGCTATCTGCGGGCGGTCTTCCTGGTCGCCATCGGCCTGATCGGACTGGTCCAACTGGGGCTGCTGCTGGCCAGCGGCGCGGCCTTGGGCTTGTGGACCTTGGGCTTGCTGCTGTTTGTCTTCTTTTGTGGCTTCAATGTGCTGGAGGCTAGCCAGCCCAGCCTGGCCTCGCGGGTGGCACCTGTTGCCTCACGCGGTGCCGCGCTCGGGGTCTACAACACCCTGCAATCTCTGGGCTTCTTTGCCGGCGGGGCGGTGGGCGGCTGGTTGGTCAAGACCGCGGGGCCCCAGGCCCTATTTGCTGGCAGTGCGTTGGCCGTGCTGGCCTGGCTGCTGGTGGCCTGGCCCATGCGGGCCCCGGCGCCCCGCGCGGCGGCATAATCACCGACTAATCTGGAGAAACCCCATGGCATCCGTCAATAAAGTCATTCTGGTCGGCAACTGTGGCCGGGACCCCGAAATCCGCTACCTGCCCTCCGGCCAGGCTGTGGCCAACGTCAGCGTGGCTACCAGCAGCCGCCGCAAGAACCGCGATACCGGCGAGAACATTGAAACCACCGAATGGCACCGCGTGACCTTTTATGACCGCCTGGCCGAGATTGCCGGCGAGTACGTGAAAAAGGGTCGCCCCATCTACGTGGAAGGCCGCTTGAAGTACGGCAAGTACACCGACCAGTCCGGCGTGGAAAAGAACACTGTGGACATCATCGCCACCGAATTGCAGCTGCTGGGTGGCCGTGAAGGCATGGGTGGCCCGTCTGATGGCGGCGGTGATGACGGCGGTGGCTACCAGCAAGCGCCGCGCCGCGCCGCGCCCCCGGCAGCGCGTCCTGCTGCAGCTGCGCCCGCGCCCCGTCAGGCCCCGGCTCCGCGCCCGGCCAGCGGTTTTGACGATATGGATGACGACATCCCGTTTTAAAGCTGGCTTGCTGAGCACAAAAAAGCGACCCGAGGGTCGCTTTTTTCATGGGCGTGTGCTCTTTTAGAAGGTACGGCCCTTGGTGACCGTTTCGCGCACGATTTTCCAGCTGTCGCCCACACGGACCAGGGACAGGGTCTTCTCCACGCTGTCGCGGTAGTCGACCGAGCCGTACTCCTGCTTGAAGGCGACTTCGGCGGTCTTGGCGTCGCAGGCCAGTGGCTTGATGTCACTGAGAACGGCCTGGATGTCTCCCTGCTTGCCAATGCGCTTCTTGCGCAGGCTTTCCCAGGCGCTGCGGCTCATGCCCATGGCGGGCATGAAGTTGTCGGCGTAGTGGCCCAGGTAGCTGGTGGCATCCTTGGCGTTCCAGGAGGCGATCCAGGTCTGTACGGACTGTGGCACTTGGGCGCAGGCCTGTGCGACCGGGTCGGGCTTGGGCGCCACAGGGGCTGGCGGGGCCACGACAGGCAGTGGTGCAGGCACGGGCTCGACAGGCTTGGCGACTGCCACCGGCACGGGGGTCTTCTCGATGGACGGTAGGGTGTTGCCGCTGCATTCCATCAGGTCGTCCTGCTCAGCGGTACCACCTGCGGTAGCGGGCAGCTCGTCCGACAGCGGACGCAGTTTCAGGGCCTGCAGCAGTGAGCCAGACGAGGCCAGCACCCGTGCATGCGAGAGCTGCAGGTCGTACTCGGCGTTGGCCAGTGCGCGACGCGCCTGGTAGTACTCGTTCTCGGTATCCAGCAGGTCCAGCAGCGAGCGTTGGCCAATGTCGAATTGCTGCTGGTAGGCCACGCGGGCCTTGGAGGTGGAGAGTTCGTGCTGTTGCAGCAGCTTGATCTGTGAGCCAAGGCGCACCGAGTCGTTGTAGGCGATCTGGCCGGTTTGCCAGACATCGCGGCAAGCCTTGTCACGCAAGTCCATGGCCACGTTGAGCTTGGAGGCGTATTGCTTGATGCGGGCAATGTCGGAACCGCCACGGAACAGGTTGTAGCTCAAGGCCAGTTCCACCGTGGAGTTGTTGTAGTCACCGGTGACGCCGCTCTGGTTGGTCTCGAAGCTCTGGCGCGCCCGCAACTCCAGTGTGGGGTACATCGCGGACTTGCGCAGATTCATGTCGGCACGGTACGCCCGCAGCGTGGACACCGAGGATAGGAAGTCCGGGTTCTGGGCGACAGCCGTGCGCAGGAACTCGATGCCTTGGGGCATGGCGGCGGTGAGGGGCGGCGCCGGTGGGAGGCTAGCCGCAGGGACGCTGCCGACCAGACGCTGGTAGCGGGCGGATACATCGTGCAGGTTGCTGACCTCGGTAATCCAGTTGCTTTCGGCCAGCGCCATGCGGCCGGCTGCCTGCTCCAAGTCGACACGCCGGCCCACGCCAGCCTGGACCTTTTGGTTCAAGCGTTCATAGACTTCGCGGTGGGTCAGCAGGTTGTCGGCAGCCATTTCCACCAGGTCGCGGTAGCGAATGACGTCCAGGTAAGCGCGGGCCGCTTCCAGCCCGGTTTGGTTGCTGGCGGATTGCAGCTCGTAGTAGCTGGCCTGCTGTGCGTGGCTCAGGCGGCGTACGTCATTGAGCGTGGCAAAACCATCAAACAGGGTCTGGCGCAGCTGGATGCTGGCGCGGTTGGCGTTGTACGACTGGCTACTGGCGAGTGAGGGGGTCTTGATCTGGTTGGCAGAGGTGCCCGCTTCCAGGTCCACGCGGGGCAGCCAACCACCTTCTGCGGATTTCAGCTCCTGCTGGGAGGCTTCAAAGTTGTGGAAGCGATATTTGACTTCCGGGTTTTGCAGGATGGCGCGCTCCACGGCCTCCTTGAGAGTGGTCGGAGATGCGGGCGTGGTGGTCTGGGCATGTGCGCCCCATGCAAGTGCGATGAGCGCGATGGCTTGGCTGAGGGTCGTCAGTCGGGTCATGGATAGAAACTTCTTGGGTTCCAAGCGTGCCATGCTTGTGTTTGAATAGATGCGCTATGCTAATCTGCGGCACGGCGGATGCTTCCTGATTATGGGGCAGAGCTTCTTTTTTGGGCACCTTTGAAGCCCCGCATCCATGCGGAAAACACGGGTTAAATGCGATGGATTTCACGTTATCCGGACTTTTTTCGCGAGTGTCCCAAACCCCATGAAGTTCCGCTGGCATTGGTGCACGGCAAGAGCCTGGTCCCTCAAGGGGCTGCTCGCTGTCGTCTGCCTGCTGCTCTTGGGTGTGATGGCCGGCGGCGCGAATGGAGCAGCTGACTTTGACCGTTTGCTGGCCAACTTAACCCAGCGATGGGGTCAGGCGCCCGTGGCCAAATTTCAGGCTTGGCGTGCATTGGTACAGAGCGGTTCGGCCCTGAGCGATGCAGATCGCATCAAACGCGTGAACAGCTTTTTCAATCAGCAGATGCAGTTTGCAGAAGACTCCGTGGTGTGGTCCCAGCCCGACTACTGGGCCACGCCCATGGAGTCGATAGGACGTGGAGCAGGGGACTGCGAGGACTTTGCCATAGCCAAGTACTTCTCTTTGCTGCAGACGGGTGTGGCACCTGAAAAGCTACGCCTCATTTACGTACGCGCCAAAACCGGAAGTGCCGAAGGGGCCCCCACGCAGGCGCATATGGTGTTGGCCTACTACGCCCAACCCGATGCTGAGCCGCTGATCATGGACAACCTGATTCCCGATATCCGCCCCGCTTCGCGCAGGCCAGATCTGGTGCCTGTGTTCAGTTTCAACAGTGCCGGCGTGTTTGCAGGGATTGCAGGCGGGGAGTCCGCAGCGGCGGGCGGGACCGGCCGCCTGTCGCGTTGGGAAGATTTGCTGCGGCGTGCCAAAGCAGAAGGTTTTGAATAGTCGTTGGCACAAGGAGATTGTTATGTCGATGTACCGTCAGTTGTGGCTGGCCATTGTGGTCAGCATGTTGCTGGCCCTGGGGGGGAGTCTCTTGGCGTCCCTGCTCAGTGCGCGCGGTTACCTGGAGTCGCAGCTGTCCATCAAGAATACGGATAACGCGACAGCTTTGGCCTTGTCCCTGAGCCAAGGCAATCCCGATCCGGTCATGGTGGACCTTGTCGTTGCGTCGCTCTTCGACAGTGGTCACTATGAGTTGATCCGTATCGCAGACCCTGCGGGCAAGCTGATCTCCGAGCGGGTCAGTGATGCGAAGGATCTGGATGCGCCGAACTGGTTTGCCCATCTGTTGCCGATTCACGCACTCCCCGGTCAGGCCCAGATCAGCAGTGGCTGGAAGCAGTTCGGCAGCGTCACCCTGGTGAGCCATAGCCGGTTTGCCTACGGAGCGCTCTGGAAGAGTGCGTATGAGATGGTGCTGGCGTTGGGACTGGCTGGTTTGGTGGGTGGGTGGCTTGGCTCCATGGTGTTGGGCCGGATTCGCAAGCCGCTCAACACAGTGATCGAGCAGGCCAAGGCCATTACGCAGCGCAGATTCGTCACGGTTGAAGAGCCCGAGGTGCCGGAGTTACGGCAACTGGCGGTGGCCATGAATGCAACGGTTGGACGCCTCAAGGGGATGTTTGAAGAAGAGGCTTCACGCTTGGAGTTGGTACGGCAGGAGGCGAACTTCGATGCTTTGACGGGCTTGGCCAACCGCACCCATTTCATGGCGCGACTGCGCCAATGTGCGGATGCCGAAGATTCAGTGGGTGGTGTCCTGATGCTGGTCCGCATGGCCCACTTGGCAGACATCAACCGGCGTCTGGGGCGGGCTGCGACGGATGATTTCCTGAAGGGTGCTGGTGGCGTGATCGCAGAATGCGCGAAAACCGTGGCGCAGGGCGTTGGGGCGCGCCTCAACGGGGCCGATTTTGCGGTGCTGTTGCCGCGTGAGCGATCCGGTTTGGCGGTTGCGACTGGCGTGCTTCAGGCGCTGGTCCAAGCTTCTGCACCCTTTGTGGCGGGCGAGGCAGCCGCATGGATCGGCGTTGGTCACTTTGTTCAGGGCGAAGATGTGGGCGAGTTGTTGGCGCGGGTTGACATGGCGTTGGCCGCTGCCGAGGCAGACCGCAGTGATGGCGTCCGGGAGGCGCAGCAGGATGCCGCCGACGAGCTGCCGCGTACGGCCGACCAGTGGGCCACCATGATTTTGCGGGCGCTGGAGCATGGCTGGGTGCGACTCATTTCCTTCCCTGTCGTGAACGCACAGGGCGCGCTGTCGCACCGCGAATGTCCGTTGCGACTGATGTTTGATGAAAAAGGGGATTGGTTGCCCGCAGGGCGTTTTCTTCCTGTTGCCGAACGTTTGAAACTGACCCCGGCCCTGGACTTGGCGGCGGTTCAGTTGGGCCTGAAAGAGTTGCGTAGCCAACCGAGTCTGGATGGGCTAGCTATCAATTTGTCGGGAAGCTCCCTGAAGGATTCGCAGTTCCAGTCGCGGCTTTTGGCGCTCCTTGATGCGCATCGGGATGTGCTGCCCCGCCTCTGGCTGGAGGTTTCTGAATCCGGGGCTTTGCAGCACATGGTGGCTTTCAAGTCACTCTGTTCCGACCTGAAGGTACGCGGATGCCGAGTGGGGCTGGAGCACTTTGGACATCATTTCAGCCAGATCGGCGTGTTGCACGATTTGGGACTCGATTACCTCAAGGTCGACGCAAGCTTTGTGCGTGGCGTGGATGCCAACGCCGGCAATGCCACCTTCCTCAAGGGGCTGTGCAGCATTGCGCACAACATCGGTCTGGAGGTGCTGGCGGAGGGTGTTGCAACGCCAGCAGAGTTGCAAACCCTGTTGATGCTTGGTTTCGATGGTGCGACCGGGCCCGGCGTGCACGAGGCAGCCAAGCCCTGATCTTCTGACCGGCAGTGCCGGTCAGTCGACGATGAGCGTTCCGTTCTTGATAAGCGTCTGCAGCAGCAGCGCTTCATTGCCAGCCGTGACACCGGTTGCAGTGTAAAGGTTGACACCTTCAAGGACGATACGCTGGTCTTCGGCGCCGGCGGCATAGGTGCCACCGGTGAAACCGCCTGTCTTGCTGATTCGCAGGGTGGTGTCAGCGCCAGAGACATTGACATCAATGTAGTTCAGCAGGTTGTCGATGACCACATCAGCCACGCCGCTGCCAGAGTTGCTGGATGTTGTGCGCTCTCCTTGCAGCAGGTCACGGAGGTCCAGCACGTCACCGCCACCTGTGGCGACGCCGGCACCTGTGTCGATGTTGCTGTAGCCGCCGCCATAGGTGAAGTCGGTGATGCGATCAATCGCTGGCGCGCCAGCGGTGCCGGCGTCGGCCAGTCTCCAGGCAAATGTGTCTGAGCCAGTGCCGCCGGTCAGCGTGTCGTTGCCGCCACCGCCAATGATGTAGTCATTGCCGGCGCCGCCGGAGATGATGTTGGCCGAGCTGTTGCCCTCAATACGGTTAGCTGCGGAGTTGCCGGTGAGGTTGATGGCTGCGCCGTCAAATGCGGTCAGGTTCTCCAGGTTGGTGCCCAGCGTGTAGGTTGTGCCTACATTGTTGGTGACATAGGTGTTGTCGAGTTGCACCGTGTCATAGCCCCCGTTGGCGGCCTCAGTGATGGTGTCCAGGGTGTCTGAGAGGCGGTAGAAGTCATCACCCAGGCCTCCCACCAGAATGTCCGCGCCAGCGCCGCCAATCAGCAGGTCATTGCCGTCGCCACCGTTGAGGGTGTCGTTGCCATTGCCACCATCCAGTGTGTCGGCCGCGGCGCCACCGTTGAGGGTGTCGTTGCCATCGCCGCCGGTCAGGTAGTCGCGGCCATCGCCACCGGTGATGGTGTTGTTGCCGGAGTCCCCATCCAATCGTGCACCTGTGCGCAGCGACCACAACCCGGTACCACCGTCATAGACCAAGTCCTGAATCTCAGCATTGCTGATGGTGGGAGCGCTCTCGTTGGAGAACATGGCAGTGTTGCTCAGGCTCATTACCTGCCAGGTACCGGAGCTACTGGACTTGTATTCGATGCGCAGGCGTGCATTGCCGCCTTGCTCCCAGTACAGCAATTCAAGATCCTGCAAGCCACCCTGCAAATTGCCCAGTTGCACATTGTTGAAGATACGGGTGGTTGGGCCTTGGTTGCCGTCGTATTCGATCAGGGTTTGACCAGCTACCCGGAAGCTGAAGCCGTCGTCCGCCGTTACGCGGAAGTCGTAAGAGCCTGGCTGGGTGTAGAACTTTCCGGAGAGACGGATCGCTACGTCCGTAGTTTGTCCCAAGCCGGAGGTGCCGTTGGAATTGAGTGCGCCGGTCTGTACGATGCCTGTGCCCAGGTCCTGGTCCAGGAAGTTGCTAAGGGAGCGGGTAGTGGAGTTGGCGTTGTTGTCCTTGGCCAGCAGGGTGCCGCCTGCGGCAACCGCCTGGTTGGAGCCAAGCGAGGAATTCACCGTGGGGTTGAAGCCGTAGTCCAGACTGCGGGCTTTGAACGACACGTCGGCCACGCCGCTGGATGCGGTGGTGGAGGTTCCCACGATGTTGCCGCCGCCGCCGGCCACGTTGCGGCCGTTGATGATCTGGTAGAGGTCTTCCACGGCGTTCAGGTTGCCGGCTTCGCTGTGAATACCAAAGGTGGCGGTGCCGTCGTCGCTGTGCTGGCGTGTGGCCGCGCCGGCCGTGCCGTTGTAGCCGTAGTACTCACCGTTCAGCCCGGTGGCCGCACCAGTAAGAGGGGTGATGGTCGGCGTGGGCGCGGTCAAATCCTGCGAGCCCGTCACATTGATGGTGAGTGCCGCCTTGTCTGTGCCACCGTTGCCGTCGCTGATGGTGTAGGTGAACACATCCTGCACCACCTGGCCGGCGGTCAGGTTCTGAACGACTGTGCTGGAGTTGTTCAGCACATAGGTGTAGCTGCCGTTGGCATTGAGCGTCAGGGTTCCGTAGGTACCGACCAGCGCGGTACCCACTGCTCCTGCTGTGCCGGTGCCTGCTTCCGTGCCAGTGCGGATGGCTGTAACAGTTAGCGTATCACCCTCCACATCCGCGTCCTTGCTAGCAGCATTGTTCCCACTCAGGATCACGCCATTGGCTGCACTGACGGTCAGCGTGGTGACGCCGTCTTCCGTCACGGCGCCGCTGTCATCACGGGCCACCGGAGCGTCATTGACTGGAGTGACGTTGACGGAGACGGTAGCGGTCTCGGTCACGCCGCCGGAGGTGACGGTGTAGGTGAAGGTGGTGGGCGAGGTGTTGTTGTAGTTGGCAGCGGGCGTGAAATCCAGCGTTCCATCGGCCTTGAGGGTGACGGTGCCGTTGGCCACGGCCACGGAGCCGCCTACGGCGATGGCGGTGCCATTGATGGCGGTGATGGTGTGGCCGGCGTTCTCGAAGCTGTCGTTGCTGTTGACGTTGATGTTGACCAGCGTGTCCTCGTTGGTCGTGACCGTGTCGTTGGCGATGTCCACCACGGGAGTGACCGTGACAGCGATGGTGTCGGTATCGGTGAGGGTGCCATCGTTGGTGACGACGGTGACGGTGTCAGAGCCGTTGTAGTCGGCCGTGTTGGTATAGGTCAGGCCTGCCAGAGCGGCATTGATCTGGGCAGAGGTACCCGAGAGGGTGACGGTGCCCGAGCCGTTGTTGGAAATGGTGGCGCCGCCGCCGGTGGTCACGGAGAGCGTGCCGTGCAGCACGGAGACGGTGGTGGTCAGGCTGGTGCTGTCCACATCGGCCACGCTCACGCCGGTGATCGCCTTGGGCGTGTCCTCGTTGGTGGTCTGAGCGCCTGGCACCGTGTTGACCGGAGCGTCATTGACTGGAGTGACGTTGACGGAGACGGTAGCGGTCTCGGTCACGCCGCCGGAGGTGACGGTGTAT
>NZ_JBXAOD010000003.1:123588-124841 GCF_058802405.1 Rhodoferax sp. GW822-FHT02D07 | reverse complement strand
GGCCACGCTCACGCCGGTGATCGCCTTGGGCGTGTCCTCGTTGGTGGTCTGAGCGCCTGGCACCGTGTTGACCGGAGGGGCGTCATCATCGTTAATGGTGGCGACCTGGGTGTTGTCGCCGATGGTGGCGTTGGTGGGCGCGCTGATCTGCACGCTGAAGGACTCGGCGCCCTCAAAGACCGAGTCATTGGTGATGGGCACCGTGATGGTCTTGGAGGTCTCGCCCGCGGCAAAGGTCAGGGTGCCGGAGGTGGCGGTGTAGTCCGAGCCAGCGGTGGCAGTGCCATCCACGGTGGAGAAGGACACGGAAGAGCTCAGGTTGGTAGAGCCCGTCTTGGTGACTGTGAAGGTAATGGTGCCTGCGGCCTCATCGACGATGAAGTCCGAGCCCATGTTGAAGACCGGACGGTCATCGTTGGCGGTACCGCCGCCTGGGAGGGTGCGGCCATCGTCGACGATGGTGCCCACGCCGGTGCCGTCGACGATGACGGCGCCCACGGGGTTGGAGAGATTGATGTTGAAAGTCTCGGGACCTTCAAAGACCGAGTCATTGGTGATGTTGACGGTGATGGTCTGGGTGGCCACACCGGCGGCAAAGGACAGGGTGCCGGGGGTGACGGCGTAATCGGCAGAGGTGGCAGTGCCATCGGAGCCGGCGTAGTTGACGGCGGCGGCCTGGGAGAGGTCGCCGGCGCGGGTCACGGTGAAGGTCACGGTGCCGGCGGCCTCATCGATGGTCACATCGTTGATGGAGAAGCCGGGGCGGTCATCGTTGGCGGTACCACCGCCAGGCAGGGTACGGCCATCATCGACGATGGTGCCGGTGGCCGTGGTGGTGCCCAGGGTGGCATTGGAGGGGTTGGAGATGGAGACGGAGAAGTTCTCGCTGATCTCGTAGGCGGTGTCATTGGTAATGGAGACCGTGATCGTCTTGGTCGTCTCGCCAGCGGCAAAGGTCAGGGTGCCGGCCGCGGCGGTGTAGTCCGAGCCAGCGGTGGCAGTGCCATTGGCCGTGGCGAAATCCACGGTGACGGGCAGGGTGGTGGAGCCGGTCTTGGTGACCGTGAAAGTCACCGTACCCGCAGCCTCATCAATGACCACATCGGAGCCGATGGACAAGGAGGGACGGTCATCGTTGGCGGGCCCGCCAGGCAGGGTGCGGCCATCGTCGACGATGGTGGCGACCTGGGTGTTGTCGCCGATGGTGGCGTTGGTGGGCGCGCTGATCTGCACGCTGAAGGACTCGGCGCCCT
>NZ_JBXAOD010000003.1:0-123492 GCF_058802405.1 Rhodoferax sp. GW822-FHT02D07 | reverse complement strand
AGCCCGTCTTGGTGACTGTGAAGGTAATGGTGCCTGCGGCCTCATCGACGATGAAGTCCGAGCCCATGTTGAAGACCGGCGCTGTGTCGTTGTCGACAATCGTGCCAGTGCCGACGGCTCCACCGACGCTGACAAGCAAGAATTCATCTTTTTCGTAGACGGTGTCGTTGACCGTAGGGATGCTGACGGTGAAGCTGCTGACACCGGCAGGAACGGTGACCGTTCCGGCAACGGCGTTGTAGGTGACGCCGTTGCTGAACACGGGTGTGCCGTAATCGGCTGCCGATGCGGTTTGGCCAGGAACACTACCACCCGAGAGGCCGAAGCTGTAGGTGGTATTTTGTGTGGTGTTTCCGGATAGGTTGACGGAGTAAGAGAGGGTGGTTCCTTCGGCTTCGCGCGGGCTGGAGACGCTGACAACGCTGGGGTCTGACAGGACTTGGGTATTGTTGGCGGTGTTTGTTACAGAGTCATTGGGGAAAACGAAGTCTTCGTCCCCGCCTTGGGCGGCGCGGTCTATGCCCAGCGGGTTGAGCTCTTCACTGATTCGAACCAACCGTACGAAGCTGTGCGAGTCGCTGCCTTCGCCGCCACCAAGGCCAGCCGCTGTGGCATCCAGCTCTACCGACAGGTCTCCAGTACCCGTGGCTAGGGCGCGTGCGACGGCATCGGCACCGCTGTTGAGGTCCTTGAGTGCAGACTCCGTGGGGTCGGTGGGCGCTGTGCCGAGTAGGTTGGCGTCCAGCAGCAGTTCACGCCCGGACTCGACATTGAGGTTTTGTCCGTGCGGCATGGCCAGTTCGAGCCGGGTGCCGTCTTCAGTCGCTACGACCTGCCCTTCCTGCACCTCGTCACCCACCCGCAGTGCACGTCGGCTGCCATCCGGATTGACGATCCAGGCATTGCCTTGGAGGATCACAACAACACCGCGGGCTTGGGCAGTAACTTGGTTGGCGGCCATACGAACTCCGGAATTCAGCTAATTAGATAAGCTGACTCTAGAGCAGGACAGGCAGGCCGCCTATTGTCCTCAAGTACAGGTTTTGTGAAGTTTTATTGGATTCCGTGCACTTTGAGTGCCAGTTGGAGCCGGTCGCTGATGCCCAGTTTGTCAAAAACGGCGCTTAGGTGAGCTTTGACCGTGCGTTCCGAGATGTCGCAGTCGGTGGCAATGCTTTGGTTGGAGGCCCCTTTAGCCGCGAGAAGTGCCACCTGTTTTTCCCGGGCGGTCAATCCCTGGCTCCAGCCGGTTTCCCCCTTGGCAGGGGCGGCGGCATGGTTGGCGGTCTGGATGAGCTTCTGCATGAGCGCCGCACCGATCCAGACGTGGCCTGCCCGGACGACTTGGTCCACTTGCCGCAGGGTGGCAGCATCTGCGTAGGCGTGGCAATAGCCAGCGCAGCCCGCGTCCAGAGCCGTCACGGCCTCGAAATCCCTCGGGTTTGAGCTGGTAGCGATGATCCGTAGCTTGCTGCTTTTCAGCATGCTTGCCCATTCCGGTGCGTTCCAGACCGGTAGACCGGGTGTTGCAAGGTCCACCCATAGCAAGCCTGCTTCGTGCTGCGCTTCAGGCGCCAAGGCATCGAGTCCTGAAATGGCTGTGCCTTTGCTGTCTTTTAGGGACCTCTTCCAGTGTGCCAGCAGCCCATTGTCGCGGGTGAGGTACAGCCCTTTACTTGTGCCGCTCATCGTTCAGTCAACGCCTTGGCCTTGGCACGCAAAATGGGCTTGAGCAGGTAGGAAAGGACGGTTTTCTTGCCGGTCAGGATATCGACTTCAGCCACCATGCCGGGGATGATGGGCAGCTTTTGCTGCCCGATGGTATTGGACAGCGTGCGCACCCTGACCACAAAGAATGCATTGCCTTTCTCATCGACCACGCTGTCCGCGCCAATTTGCTCCAGCGTGGCATCTAGGCCACCGTAGACCGCAAAGTCATAGGCCGTGAACTTCACCAGCGCCTTTTGGCCGGGCCGCAGGAAGGCAATGTCGCGTGGCAGCACCCGGGCTTCGAGAAGCAGGGCATCGTCGGACGGGACCAGCTCAATCACATCCTTGCCGGGTTGCACCACGCCGCCCACGGTATTGACCTTCAGCTGCTTCACGGTACCGTTCACAGGGGAGCGGATTTCGGTCTGCTTGACCCGGTCTTCCAGCGCGGCGCTGCCTTCGGACAGCGCGTTGAGCTTGGCGTTGACTTCGCTTAGCTCGGAACGCGCGGTGTTGCGGAAGGTGAGTTCCACTTCCTGGATCTTGCGCGCGGACTCTGCTACGGCAGATTCCAGTCGGGGAATATCGGAGTTTGCGCTGTCGCGCTCACCACGGTAGCGGGCCACGTCGCGCTCCAGCCGCAGCAGTTCCACGTCAGACACCGCCCCGGTGCGCACCAAGGGGCGGGTCATTTCGAGTTCTTTGGCGGTCAGGGCGTAGCTCTGGCTCGCCTGCTCGCGGCGCGCGCGGACGGAGACCAGCTCTTGCGAGCGTTGCGCAGATTGCTGGCGGGCTACGCCGATGGTGGCGTCGAGTTCTGCGCGGCGGGATTCATAGAGAGAGCGTTCCTGCTCGACGATCTCGGGGGCCTGTTTCACCACCTCGTCTGGGGGGGAGAAGCGTGAGCCTTCTGCCAATGCCCGCAGCCGTGCGCCCTTGGCGAGCAGAGCCAGGTACTGCGACTGGTTTTCACGCAGCGAGGAGACCATGCGGGTCGGGTCCACCTTGAGCAGCAGGTCGCCGACCTTCACCGTCTGGCCTTCGCGGGCCAGGATTTCGGAGACGATGCCGCCGTCCAGGCTTTGCAGGATCTGGATTTGGCGTGAGGGAATCACCTTGCCCTCACCACGCGTCACTTCGTCCAGTACCGCGAAGGCAGACCAGAGCAGCAGCACGGCCACTGAGGCCACGCTGAGCCAGATCACGATACGCGCGCCCTTGGGTGTTTGTTCCGCAATGGCCCAGTCGGCATTGGCGTCGAAATCGCCATCCTGTTCGCTGTGCTTGCCCACAATGGCCAGCAGGCCGCGATCGATGAGGGCTGAGCAGCGAGCATAGAAGCGATCCCAGAGCGCTTTCCAGCGTGGAGGACGCAGTGCTTCTTCGTTCTCGCTCATGCGTTGGCTCTCCCGATGCGGCCGCTTTGCAGCGCTTCGACCACCTGGGCCTTGGGGCCATCGGCCATGATCTGGCCGTTATCGATCACGATCAGGCGGTCAATCAACTCCAGCAGCGAGGTGCGGTGGGTGACCAGAATAACGGTCTTGCCCAGGCCGAAGCGGCGCAAGCGGGCCTTGAGCTGGTCTTCGCTCTGGTGGTCCATGGCGCTGCTGGGCTCATCCAGTAGAAGAATGGGGGAGTCGTTGAGCACCGCACGCGCAATGCCCACGGCTTGGCGTTGCCCGCCAGAGAGGGATTCGCCGCGCTCGCCGATGGGCATGTCAAAGCCGCGGGGGTGGCGGTTGGCAAACTCCGTGACGCCGGCAATCTCGGCGGCAGCAATCACGTCCTGGTCATCCGCAAAGGGTGCGCCCAGTGCGATGTTTTCTTTCAGCGTGCCGTAGAACAAGGCGACGTCTTGCGAGACAAAACCCGCAGCCCTGCGCAACTCGGCCGGGTCAATCTGCCGGGAGTCGATCCCATCAATCAGGATAGCGCCTTCGCTGGGCTGGTGCAGGCCCAGGATCAGGCGCTGGATGGTCGATTTGCCAGAACCCACTCGTCCAATGAACGCCACTTTCTCGCCCGCATGGATTTTGAAGGATACCCGGTTCAGCACGGCCTGTTGCTGGCCGGGGTAGGTGAAGCTGACGTTCTTGAATTCGATGGTGCCCTGGAAGCCGGTACGGTGCAGGAACGCAGCGTCGTCCGCGCGCTCGGGCTGCGTCTTCATGTGGGTGTCGATCGAACCCAAGCCGGCCTTGGCGCTGTGGTACTGCATCAGCAGGCCGGCCACTTGACCGAACGGCGCCATGGCGCGCCCGGCCAGCATGGAGGCGGCGATGATGGCGCCCATGCTGATCTGGTTGGCCATGAGCAGGTAGACGCCGACGATGACCGAGGTCACCGAGACCAGCTGTTGCAGCATCTGTGCGAAGTTCATGGTGCTGCTGGAGAGCAGCTTGAGCTTGCCGCCGTGCTGCGCCAGGAACACGGTGGACTGTTCCCATTTGCGTTGGAAGACGCTCTCGGCCACCATGAACTTCACGGTCTCGATGCCCACCAGGCTCTCCACGAGGCTGGCATTGCGTTGAGCCGAGGCGCGCTGCGTCACCTCCACCAGCTCCTGCATCTTCTGCTGCACCACCAGCGATGCCAGCAGCAGCAGCACGATGCAAACGATGGGTGGGATCAGCAGCCAGGGTGAGATCCAGGCGATCACCAGGAGGAACACCAGTACAAAGGGCAGGTCCACCAGCGCAGTGATGGTGGCAGACGCCACGAAGTCGCGTACCGCTTCAAATGCACGCAGATTGGCGGCGAAGGAGCCGACCGAGGCCGGGCGGTCTGCCATGCGCAGGCCCAGCACGCGCTCCATGATGCGCGAGGACAGCGTCACGTCGATGCGCTTGCCGGCCGTATCCAGAATATGGGCGCGCAGGATGCGCAAGACCATATCGAAGCTCATCATCATGAGCACGCCAATGGCCAGTACCCACAAGGTTTCCTCCGCCCGGTTGGGCACCACGCGGTCATAGACCGTCATGGAGAACATCGGCATGGCCAGCGCAAAGATATTGATCAACAGGGCCGCCAGCAGGCTGTCGCGATAGAGGCGCCAGTTCTGGAGCACCACGCTCCAGAACCAGTGGCCAGACTTGATGTCACCGGTCTGCGGGCTGCGCGGATCGAACTTGAACACCGGTTTGATGAAAAAGACCACGCCGGCATACAGGTCCTGCAGAGCCTCTTTGGATAGCACATCGCTGGACTCGCCGCCTTCAGGAAAGCGCACACGCGCCTGGCCGTCCTCGGTCCACTCCAGCAGCAGGCAGGCCTGCTTGTCCTTGAGCAGCAGGATGGCCGGCAACAGGCCGGGGCGCAGGGCGGAGAGTTCGCGCCGGGCCAGCCGGGCGGTCAGCCCGGCACGGGCTGCGGCACGCGGCAGCAGGGCGGGGGTGACGAGGTTGCCCTCAAGCGGCAGGCCGGCCGACAGGGCTTCCTGTGTGGTGGAGATGCCGTAGAGCCGGGCAATGGCGACCACGCTGTCGAGCAGCGGGTCGAAGTGGATGCCGTGTTCGCCGAGCCGCCAGGAGGCTTGTTTGGCGGCAGGGGGGGGGGCGGTGTTGGGGGACACCATGGATTCAGAGGATCCGCTCATCACCACCCAGCAGATTGAGCGCACCCTGCATGCGGTTGCGCAGCCCCTTGCGCAGCATCAGCTTGCGCTGCGCCGCATCAGGCAAGTCGGTGTGGCGAATGACGTTTTTCATGATGAGCGTGTCGATCAAGTCTTCCAGAACGCGCACGAATTCCGCATCCGCCTCGTTGAACCCCGAAGCCGGGGCCCGGGTGCCCAGAAAGCGCTGGATATCCGGGTGGTCGTCGGCGAGCAACTCGCCGCCCGGCCGTTCAATCCGGGCGAGGGAGGCAATGGATCCATCGGCGTTGCGGAGTACGTGGAACATGGCCATGGGCTTTCAAAAGGTCCCTAGCGAACTGTATGCAATTCGCAGCGTGAACGATGTTAGCACCGGCTTTTGTGCGGAGCGTGCCAAAAATGTCATGAAACCATGCATTTTGTGGGCCCGCGCGGCGTCGCCAGACTCAGGGCTGGACTGTGGCTGCTGCAATCACGCCGCCGCCCAGGCAGACGTCGCCGTCATAGAGCACGGCAGACTGCCCCGGGGTGACGGCCCATTGGGGCGTTGCAAAGTCGAGTGCGAAATCGGTACCCGGGGAGGCACCCAGCGCGCATTCGGCATCCGCCTGGCGATAGCGGGTTTTGGCTGCCATTGGGCCGGCTGCGGGCGCGTCGCCGGCAATCCAGCTGGCGTCCTGCGCCTGCAACTGGCTGGACTGCAACCAGGGATGGTCATGCCCCTGCACCACCCACAGGGTGTTCGCCCCCATGTCCTTGCGCGCCACAAACCAGGGGGCATGGTCGCCGCCACCGCGCTGGGCGCCCTTGGCTTTCAGGCCGCCTATGCCCAGGCCCTGGCGCTGGCCCAGGGTGTAGAAAGACAGGCCCACATGCTCGCCAATGGTGTGGCCTTTGGCATTCTTGATGGGCCCCGGTTCCTTGGAGATATAGCGGTTCAGAAACTCGCGGAAGGGCCGCTCGCCAATGAAGCAGATGCCCGTAGAGTCCTTCTTCTTGGCATTGGGCAGGCCAATCTCGTCGGCAATGCGGCGCACCTCGGTCTTGTGCAGCTCGCCCACGGGGAACAGGGTCTTGGAGAGCTGGGCCTGGTTGAGGCGGTGCAGAAAGTAGCTTTGGTCTTTGGCCGGGTCTAGACCCTTGAGCAACTCGTGTTTATTGGTTGCCTCATTCAGGCGTACCCGCGCATAGTGGCCGGTGGCAATCTTTTCGGCGCCCAGACGCATGGCGTGGTCCAGAAAGGCCTTGAACTTGATCTCCGCGTTGCAGAGGATGTCGGGATTGGGTGTGCGCCCGGCCTGGTACTCGCGCAGGAATTCTGCAAACACGCGGTCGCGGTAGTCGGCGGCAAAGTTGACGTGTTCGATCTCGATGCCCAGCACGTCGGCCACAGCGGCGGCGTCCACGAAGTCGATATTGGACGAGCAGTACTCGCTGTCGTCGTCATCTTCCCAGTTCTTCATGAAGATGCCGACCACCTCGTGGCCTTGTTGTTTCAGCAGGTGGGCGGTAACGGCGGAATCCACGCCCCCGCTCAGGCCCACTACGATGCGTTGCTTGCTCATGCCCCAATTTTACCGGGGCAAGCCTGAAGGCGGTTTATGTGCCAATAATGCCCCTGGCCCTCGTCGACAGTGCGCAAGTAGCTCCTGTTTTTATAGCGACTTGGTCGGACTCCAGAGGCTGGCGTCGGCATAGACCAGTTCCAGCGGGTAGCGCTGGCCGCGCAGGTAGTCCTCCATGCACTGCAGCACCAGTGGGCTGCGGTGCCGTTCCCGGCTGGCGCGCAGCTCTTCTGCGCTGAGCCACACGGTTCGGACGATGCCGGTGTCCAGCGTGCGTTGCGCATCCAGGGCGCCCAGCGTGCCCGCGTAGGCAAAGCGCAGGTAGGTCACGTCTTCCAGCGCATCTGCGCGCTGGCGTTGTTGGCGCGACAGGTACAGGCCGACCAGAAAGCCGGGCGTGAAGGCATAGGTCGTTTCCTCTAATACCTCTCGGGAACAACCCTGAGCGGGCGACTCGCCGGGGTCCAGATGGCCGGCCGGGTTGTTCAGGCGTAGGCCTTCGGGGGTGTGTTCCTCCACCAGCAGGAATCGGCCGTCCTGTTCAATGACGGCGGCCACCGTCACGTTGGGTTTCCATCGCGCACTCATGCGGGATTATGGGCACGGAAGGTTGGGCTGTTTTGCGCGGGCCGCTGTGCAGGTGGCGCCAGGCGGGCGTTTGCAGAGGGAAATTCAGTTAAAGTTCCCGCCCAGTACCTTTCGCGAACCTTACCGCCGCGAAGCACGCCCTTGGGCCATGACCCATCCAATTAGAGGAGCCGTTTCATGCAGACCAGTGTCCCCACTGAAAAAGGACAGCGTATTGGCGTTCCCCGGGAAATCTTCCCGGGTGAAAAACGTGTGGCCACGGTGCCCGAGGTGGTGGAGAAGCTGATCAAGCTGGGTTTCCAGGTCAGCATCGAATCCGGTGCGGGTGCTCTCGCAAACTGCGACGACGACAGCTACCGCGCCGCAGGTGCGCAAGTGGTGGCCACTGCCGCCGAACTCTGGGCCCAGTCGGACATCGTCTTCAAGGTGCGTGGCCCGTCGGCCGAGGAAGTAGGGCTGTTGCGCGAAGGCGGCACCCTGATCAGCTTCATCTGGCCCGCCCAAAACCCCGAACTTCTGCAACAACTGGCGGCCAAGAAGGCCACCGTGCTGGCAATCGACGCCCTGCCGCGTACCCTGAGCCGCGCCCAGAAGATGGACGCGCTGACTTCCATGGCCGGCGTCAGCGGCTACCGTGCTGTGGTTGAGGCAGCGAATGCTTTTGGCCGCTTCTTCAACGGCCAGATCACGGCTGCGGGCAAGGTGCCACCGGCCAAGGTCTTCATCGCCGGCGCCGGTGTGGCCGGCCTGGCTGCTATCGGTACCGCAGCCAGCCTGGGCGCCATCGTGCGCGCCAATGACACGCGCGCTGAAGTGGCCGACCAGGTCACCTCGCTGGGTGGCGAATTCGTCAAGGTGGACTACGAGGAAGAAGGCGGTGGTGGCGGCGGTTATGCCAAGGTCATGTCCGAGGGCTTCCAGGCCGCACAGCGCGCCATGTACGCGCAGCAGGCCAAGGAAGTGGACATCATCATCACCACCGCGCTGATCCCCGGCAAGCCCGCGCCCAAGCTCATTACGGCCGAAATGGTGCGCTCCATGAAGCCCGGCAGCGTGATCGTGGACATGGCGGCCGAGCAGGGCGGCAACTGCGAGCTGACCGAACCCGGCCAGGCCGTGGTCAAGCACGGCGTGACCATCGTGGGCTACACCGACCTGGCCTCGCGCCTAGCCAAGCAGTCGTCCACGCTGTACGCCACCAACCTGTTCCGCCTGAGCGAAGAGCTGTGCAAGACCAAGGACGGTATCGCCAACGTCAATATGGAAGACGACGCCATCCGCGGCCTCACGGTGGTGAAGGAGGGCAACATCAGCTGGCCGCCCCCGGCTCTCAAGCAGGCTCCGGCGCCCGCGCCCAAGCCCGCCGCAGCACCTGCGGCCGAGAAGAAGGGCGGCCACGGCCATGGCAGCAGCGCACCGCTGCCGGCCAAGACCTTGGCGATCATCTTTGCCGTCGCCGCACTGGCCTTCTGGTTCATCGGTGCTTACGCACCCGCGGCCTTCCTGGGCCACTTCACGGTCTTTGTGCTGGCCTGCTTCATCGGCTACATGGTGGTCTGGAATGTGACGCCTGCGCTGCACACGCCGCTGATGAGCGTGACCAATGCCATCTCCAGCATCATCGCCATCGGCGCGCTGGTGCAGATTGCGCCGCCGGAGGCCGGTGTGGCCGGTCGCCCGGATGAGCTGATTCGCTGGCTGGCCTTTGCCGGCATCGTGCTGACGGCGGTCAACATGTTCGGTGGTTTTGCTGTGACCCGCCGCATGCTCGCCATGTTCCGCAAATAAGAACAAAAGGAAAGACGACCATGTCCCAAAGTCTCGCAACCGTGGCGTATCTGGGCGCCGCCATTCTCTTCATCCTCAGCCTGGGTGGCCTGTCCAACCCCGAAACTTCGCGCCGCGGCAACCTGTTCGGCATGGTTGGCATGGCGCTGGCCGTGCTGGCGACCATCTTCGGTCCCCGCGTCGGCCCTTCCGGCATTGCCTGGATCGTGATCGCGCTGCTTATCGGCGGGGGCGTGGGCCTCTACGCTGCCAAGGTGGTGAAGATGACCCAGATGCCCGAGCTCGTTGCGCTCATGCACAGCCTGGTCGGTCTGGCGGCCTGCCTGGTGGGCTTTGCCAGCTACGTGGACACCTCCATCCAGTTTCAGGGCGCGGAAAAGCTCATCCACGAGGTGGAGATCTACATCGGCATCCTGATTGGCGCCGTCACCTTCTCGGGCTCGCTGATCGCCTTTGGCAAGCTCAACGGCAAGATTGGCGGCAAGCCCCTGCTGCTGCCCGCACGCCACTGGCTCAACCTGGCCGGTCTGCTGGTTGTGATCTGGTTCGGTCGTGCCTTCATCCATGCACCTACCGTGGCCGAAGGCATGACGCCGCTGATCGTCATGACGGTGATCGCCCTGCTGTTTGGCGTGCATATGGTCATGGCCATTGGTGGAGCCGACATGCCGGTGGTGGTGTCCATGCTCAACAGCTATTCTGGCTGGGCCGCTGCGGCGACGGGCTTCATGCTGAGTAACGATCTGCTGATCGTGACTGGTGCGCTGGTGGGCTCTTCCGGCGCCATCCTGTCCTACATCATGTGCAGCGCGATGAACCGCAATTTCATCAGCGTGATTGCCGGTGGCTTTGGCTCTGGCGCGGGTACCCCGGCCAAGTCTGGAGAAGCTGCCCAGCCCCAGGGCGAGGTGACCCCAGTCAGCGCCGCCGAGACGGCCGAACTGCTGCGCGATGCCAAGAGCGTCATCATCGTCCCCGGCTACGGCATGGCTGTGGCTCAGGCCCAGCACACGGTCAACGAGATCACGAAGACCCTGCGCGACAAGGGTGTCACCGTGCGTTTCGGCATCCACCCCGTGGCCGGGCGCATGCCTGGTCACATGAACGTGCTGCTGGCCGAGGCCAAGGTGCCCTACGACATCGTGATGGAGATGGACGAGATCAACGAGGACTTCCCCGACACCGACGTGGCCATGGTCATTGGTGCCAACGACATCGTGAACCCGGCTGCGCAGGATGACCCCACCAGCCCCATCGCCGGTATGCCGGTGCTGGAGGTCTGGAAGGCGAAGACATCTATCGTCATGAAGCGCTCCATGGCCTCTGGCTATGCGGGCGTGGACAACCCACTGTTCTACAAGGACAACAACCGCATGCTGTTTGGCGATGCCAAGAAGATGCTCGACGAAGTGCTGGGGGCGCTGAAGGCCTGAGCCTTGTGCGGAAATACTAGGGAAAGCACACGCCCGCGCCGGGCCCCCGATGGCGAAAATACCCGATTGGGTTCCAAAAAATAAAGGACGGAGACAAGGACATGACAGATCGCATTTGGCTGGGCAGCTACCCCAAGGGCGTGCCCGCGGACATCGATACCGCGCAGTACTCCTCGCTGGTGGGCCTCATGGAAGAAAGCTTCCAGAAAAACGCCAACCGCGTGGCCTACAACTTCATGGGCAAGGACGTCACTTACGCCCAGACCGACAGCCTGAGCCAGGCCTTTGCCGCCTACCTGCAGGGCCTGGGCTTGGTCAAGGGTGACCGCGTGGCCATCATGATGCCCAATGTGCCCCAGTACCCGGTGGCCGTGGCCGGCATCCTGCGCGCCGGTCTGGTGGTCGTCAACGTCAACCCGCTCTATACCCCGCGCGAACTCGAGCACCAGCTCAAGGACTCCGGCGCCAAGGCCATCGTCATCATCGAGAACTTCGCCACCACGCTGGAGAAGTGCATTGCTGCCACACCCGTCAAGAACGTGGTGCTGTGCGCCATGGGCGACCAGCTGGGCCTGCTCAAGGGGGCGCTGGTCAATTACGTGGTGCGCAACGTCAAGAAGATGGTGCCGGCCTACAACCTGCCCGGCGCCGTGCGTTTCAATGCTGCCATCGCAACCGGCACCAAGGCGCCGTTCAAGAAGCCCGAAACCAAGGCTGACGATGTGGCCGTGCTGCAGTACACGGGTGGCACCACCGGCGTTTCCAAGGGCGCGGTGCTGTTGCACCGCAACGTAATTGCCAACGCCCTGCAGGCCGAGGCTTGGTACGGCCCCGCCATGGCCAAGGTTCCGTCAGGTGTGCAACCCACCTCGGTGTGCGCCTTGCCGCTGTACCACATCTTCGCGTTCACTGTGGGGATGATGCTGTCCATGCGCACGGGCGGCAAGCTCATCCTGATCCCCAACCCGCGCGACATTCCCGGCGTGCTGAAGGAGCTGTCCAAGCACACCATCCACAGCTTCCCGGCCGTCAATACCCTGTTCAACGGCCTGGCGAACCACCCCGACTTCAACACGGTGGACTGGAGCCATCTGAAGGTGTCGGTCGGTGGGGGCACCGCAGTCCAGAGTGCGGTGGCCAAGCTGTGGTTCGAGAAAACCGGTTGCCCGATTTGCGAGGGCTATGGCCTGAGCGAAACCTCGCCCATCGCGAGTTGCAACCCCATCACCTCCAACGAATACACGGGCACTATCGGCGTGCCGGTATCCGGCACTTACATGAAGCTGCTCGACGACGACGGCAATGAAGTGCCCCCCGGACAGAGCGGCGAGATCGCCATCAAGGGCCCGCAGGTGATGGCCGGCTACTGGCAACGTCCTGATGAAACCGCCAAGGTCATGACCTCGGATGGCTACTTCAAGTCCGGCGACATTGGCGTGGTCGATGAGAAGGGCTTCTTCAAGATCGTGGACCGCAAGAAGGACATGATCCTGGTCAGCGGCTTCAATGTGTTCCCCACGGAACTCGAAGACGTGGTGGCGCAGATGCCCGGCGTCATGGAATGCGCCTGCGTGGGTGTGGCGGATGCCAAGTCCGGCGAGGCCGTGAAGCTGGTCATTGTGAAGAAGGACCCCAACCTCAGCGAAGAGGATGTGCGCAACTTCTGCAAGGAAAACTTGACCGGCTACAAGCAGCCCAAGGTGGTGGAGTTCCGCACCGAGCTGCCCAAGACGCCCGTGGGCAAGATCCTGCGCCGCGAGTTGCGGGACAAGTGAAGCCATCCTCACCAATATGGTGGCGTGCTGCCCATGGTAGAAAAGCGGTCTTCGGACCGCTTTTTTTATCCCCATGAGTTCTGCCACCGCCCCCATCGCCATCCTCAGTGCCCTGCCGGAAGAGCAGGCCGGTTTGCTGGAGCAAATGGTGTCACCAGAGCAGTTGCGGCATGCCGGGCGCAGCTTTTGGCGCGGTGGGCTGTGGGGCCAATCCGTGGTGCTGGCCCTGTCCGGTATTGGCAAGGTGGCCGCCGCCACGACGACCACCGCGCTGATCGCCCATTGCGGCGTGGGCCGCGTGGTGTTCACCGGGGTGGCTGGCGGTGTGGGCCCGGGGGTGCGGGTTGGGGATGTGGTCGTGGGCAGCAGCTATGTGCAGCACGACATGGATGCATCGCCCCTGTTTCCTCGCTACGAGATTCCGCTGTATGGCCGCGCGCAGTTTCCGGGGGATGCTGCGTTGTGCGCCAGCTTGGAGCTGGCTGCGCAGGAGGCGCTTGCCGGCTTTCAGCCCCAGGGCCGTGCGCCCGCAGTGCACCGTGGCCTGATTGCCAGTGGTGACCGGTTTGTGAACGGCGCCACCGAAGTCGCAGCGCTGGTACAGGGCTTGCAGGTCGCCGGATACCCGCCACTGGCCGTGGAAATGGAGGGGGCCGCAGTGGCCCAGGTCTGCGCCGACTACGGCCTGCCCTTTGCCGCCGTTCGGACCATTTCCGACCGGGCGGATGACGAGGCGCACCTGGATTTCAGCAGCTTCGTCCGCGATGTGGCCAGCGTGTACACATGCCGCATCGTGGAGCGTTGGCTTCAATCACTATCAAAACAGTAGCTGCTCGCGCAGATTCCACGAAATCTGGATACCAATTTGGCTTGAATTAGCGCAGCCAGCCGCGCTTGTAGAAGTACCACATGGGCACCAGCGCACTCGCAATCATCATGGTCACGGTGTAGGGGTAGCTCCATCCACCCAGGATCTCCAGCTCGGGGAACTTCAGGTTCATGCCGTAGACACTGGCCACCAGGGTAGGCGGCAGCAGGGCCACGCTGGCCACCGAGAAGATCTTGATGATCTTGTTCTGGTTGATGTTGATGAAACCAACCGTGGCGTCCATCAGGAAGTTGATCTTGTCAAACAGGAAGGCCGTGTGCGAGTCCAGCGAGTCGATGTCGCGCAAAATCTGGCGCGCCTCTTCAAACTGCTCGGCGTTGAGCATCTTGCTGCGCATCATGAAGCTCACGGCACGGCGCGTGTCCATCACGTTGCGACGGATGCGGCCACTCAAGTCTTCGTGACGCGCGATCGCGCCCAGCGCTTCGCCGGCAATCGCGTCGGTCACATTGCCCGACAGCACTTTCTTGCTGACTTTCTCCAGCTCGTCGTAAATGCCTTCGAGCGTATCTGCCGAGTATTCGGCGTCGGCGTCGAACAGCTTGAGCAGCACTTCCTTGGCGTCCTCAATCAGGCCCGGTGCCCGGCGCGCACGCATGCGCAGCAGGCGGAATACGGGCACATCCTCGTCGTGGATGGAGAAGAGTACGCCCTTGCTCTTGAGGTGGTCGTTGACCAGATTCAGGATAAAGGCGGCACGCACTGTTCGCGGCTCATCATCGTCGGCGACCAGAAAGTCGCTGCGGATGTGCACATCGCCATTGTCTTCGGCGTAAAAGCGCGCGGATTCCTCGATGTCCTCGTCCATCGCGTCTTCCGGGATGGACAGGCCGTAGTACTGTTTGACCCAGCGCTTTTCTTCTGGCGTGGGGGACTCCAGGTCCACCCAGATGGGCTGGAACTTGGAAAGCTCTTCCAGCGACTCGATTTCTTCCTGAAACAGTCGGCCGTTGGCGAGCGTAAAGATATTGAGCATGGCTCACTCCCGAGGTGGTGTTGTCTGCGGTGTGGGGTTGGGTGCTTTCAACCCCGAGGCAGAGCCGGGAGTCGAAAGCTACCGACTAGGGTAGGTTTCCAAGGAGCGATCTCCAGTTGTGATGACCGGCAAATTATCGCACCGCACACGCGGTGTTAGAGTGCTTCGCCTACTTCCCCACCCATTTCTTTACCGTTCCTTTATGAACACTGCGCTTTCGCCCCGCCGCGAACTGTGGCTATTGATCACCCTGGCCGGGATTCAGTTCACCAACATCCTGGATTTCATGATCATGATGCCGCTGGGGCCTGCGTTGACCACGTTGTTCCAGATCAGCGACGCCCAGTTCGGCATGCTGGTCTCGGCCTACACTCTAGCGGCGGGCGCCTCAGGTCTGGCGGCCTCCACCTACATCGACCGTTTTGACCGCAAGCGCCTGCTGCTCACGCTGTACGGCCTGTTTGCGCTCTCCACGCTGGCTTGCGGCTTGGCGCCCACCTACGGTAGCCTCATGGCCGCGCGCATTGCGGCTGGCATCTTCGGGGGCGTGCTCTCGGCCCTGGGCCAGACCATCGTGGGCGACGTGATTCCCTTCGAGCGCCGCGGCCGTGCCATGGGCATTATCATGACCTCGTTTTCGCTGTCCACGGTGGCGGGTGTACCTCTGGGGCTGTTCCTGGCTGCCAAGTTTGGCTGGCATCTGCCCTTTATCCTGATCTCGGTACTCAGCCTGCTCTTCATGGTGTTTGCCCAGCTCTCGCTGCCCCCGTTGCGCGAGCATCTGGCGGTGCAGGCCCATGCCTCGTCCTGGGAGCGTATCCGCGATGCGGTGGCGGACCGCAACCACCAGCGCGCCTTTGTCTTCTCGGCCCTGTTGATGTTCACAGGCTTCACCGTGATCCCCTACATCACCATCTATATGCAGACCAACGTCGGCATGCATGCCGAGCAGATCCCGCTGATCTACCTCTGCGGCGGCGTGGCCACCCTGCTGTCGGCCCGTGTGGTGGGGCGCCTGGCGGATAGCTGGGGCAAGTACAAGACCTTCCGGGTGATGGCCCTGTTCGTGCTCGTGCCCATGGTCATCACCACCCAGCTGGGGCCTGTGACCACAGCTTGGGGCATGGGCTGGGTTTTGCTGATCACCACCCTGTTTTTTGTTTTCATGAGTGGCCGCATGATTCCGGGCATGGCCATGCTGACTTCGGCGGCCAGCCCGGCTGTGCGTGGCACCTTCATGACCCTCAATTCCGCCGTTCAGTCTGCGGCCATGGGCGTTGCGGCATTAGTGGGTGGTTACATCATCAGTCGTGACGCGGGCGGCATGGTCCAGCACTATGGCTGGGCGGCCGTGGTCGGTGGCATCGCCAGCCTGTTTGCCATCGTGGTGGGTGCACGCCTGAATCTGCATGCAGGGCCGCCGCCGGCCCCCAAGTGAGTGCCCACCAGAGAGTCCCTGCATGTTGCATTGCATTACAAAAACCGATTGCAATCACCTCCAAACGGGCGCATAGTCATTCGCAAGACGACCGCAAATAGGGTTTAGAAATTCGGATATGAAGTGTGAGCGCCAACCACCATGTGGAAGGCTTTTTCAACCCTGAGAGCAACTGGAGGCTATTTATGAATTTGACGATCAGCGGTCATCACCTTGAAGTTACCCCCGCTCTGCGCACCTATGTCACGACCAAGCTCGATCGCATCATGCGCCACTTTGATCAAGTGGTAGACGTCAAGGTACTACTCACCGTTGAGAAGCAAAAGGAAAAGGAGCGACGGCAGCGCGCCGAATGCAACATTCACGTCAAGGGCAGTGACATGTTTGCAGAAAGCGCTCACCAAGACCTCTACGCTGCCGTGGATGAGCTGGTCGACAAGCTGGATCGCCAAGTCGTCCGTCACAAGGACCGTCTGCAAAACCACCATCACGAAGCGCCCAAGCGTTTGATGTAAATCCGGAACGCTAGGGACTGCCACCCAAAAACCGCCCTTTCACGGGCGGTTTTTTTGTGTGCATAATTCGCTCCACACCATGAACCGACTCGCGTCCATCCTCTCCGCTTCGCAAGTGCTTGCGCAAGTCGATGTCACCAGCAAAAAGCGCGCTTTTGAAGAAGCGGGCCTCCTGTTCGAGAACCTGCACGGTCTCAGCCGGGCCTTGGTGACGGACAGTCTGTTCTCCCGCGAGCGCCTGGGCTCCACCGGTCTGGGTCATGGCGTGGCCATCCCGCACGGTCGCATCAAGGGTCTCAAATCCCCCATGGCAGCCGTGTTCCAGCTGGCGCAGCCCATTGGCTTCGACGCGCCGGACGACATTCCGGTGAGCCTGCTGATCTTCCTGCTGGTGCCTGAGGCGGCAACGCAGAAGCATCTGGAAATCCTGTCTGAAATTGCCGAGTTGCTCAGTGACGCAACGCTGCGTGAGCAACTGACGGTTTGCACCGATTCGCTGCAATTGCATGGCCTCATTGCCGGTTGGCAATCGGCCCGCGCGGCCTGATTTTTCTGAGCGAGCCGCGCAGTGAAGCCCACCGCGGTCAGCGCTGACGCCCTTTTTGAAGAGTTTCGTGCCTATCTCCGTTGGGAGTGGGTCGCCGGTTTGGGCGCTTCCGAGCGCCGCTTTGACGAGGTTGCCATCAGTGCGGCGCGTTCCGGCGCTGACCTCGTCGGCTACCTCAACTACATCCACCCCTACCGCGTTCAGATTCTGGGTGAGCGTGAAATCACTTACATCACCAATGCCACGCCGGAAGATTGTGCGCGCCGCATCTCCCGGATCGTGACCCTGGAGCCGCCGGTGCTAGTCCTGGCGGATGGGCAAGCGGCCCCGCAGGCGCTGCTCTCCATGTGCGAGCGTGCGCAGATTCCGATGTTCGCGACCAAGGAGTCCTCGGCCTTTGTGATCGATGTGCTGCGGGCTTACCTGTCCAAACACTTTGCCGAGCGCATGTCCATGCATGGCGTGTTCATGGACATTCTCGGCCTGGGCGTGCTCATTACCGGCGAGTCTGGCCTGGGCAAGAGCGAACTGGGTCTGGAACTGATCTCGCGCGGCAACGGCTTGGTGGCCGACGATGCGGTCGATCTCTACCGCATCAACCAGACCACCATCGAGGGGCGCTGCCCCGAGTTGCTGCAAAACCTGCTGGAGGTGCGCGGCATCGGGCTGCTCGATATCCGTGGCATCTTTGGTGAAACCGCTGTGCGCCGCAAGATGCGCCTCAAGCTCATCGTGCACCTGGTGCGCCGCGAGACCCTGGAGCGTGAGTACGAACGCATTCCGTATGAGCCGCTAACCCAGGATGTGCTGGGCATTCCCGTGCGCAAGGTGGTGATTCAGGTGGTCGCCGGCCGCAATATCGCCGTGCTGGTGGAGGCTGCGGTGCGCAACACCATTCTGCAGCTGCGCGGCATCGACACCTACCAGGAGTTCGTCGAGCGCCACCGTAAGGCCATGCTCCAGGGCGGCTGAGGGTTTTAGTGATCGGAAACTTCCCCTGGCCGATTCAGCGCAGGGGGTGAATGTTCCGGACAGTCTCAGTGCTGGCTCTTGGCGCAATTGGCGCACAGGCCGTAGAGCGACATTGCATGTTCCTGCAAAAGCCAGCCTTTGCTCTTGGCGATGGCTTTCTGGAGATTCTCAATCTTGTCGTCGAAAAATTCCTCGACCGTGCCACACTGGGTGCAGACGAAGTGGTCGTGGTGCTGGCCTTCGTTGAGCTCATAGACCGCCTTGCCGCCTTCGAAGTGGCTGCGGTTCAGGATGCCGGCCTGTTCGAATTGGGTCAGCACGCGGTACACCGTGGCCAAGCCCACATCCGAGCGTTCCTGCAGCAGGACACGAAACACGTCTTCGGCCGTCATGTGGCGCTGGGTACCGCGCTGGAATACTTCCAGGATCTTCAGGCGTGGGACCGTGGCTTTGAGGCCCGTATTCTTCAGTTCGTTGATGTTGCTCATGGCGTTTTCCCGGCGCGGGCGCAAATCGGGCTGGCACAGGCCAGCCGCTACAATCGGCCGATCATATCGTCACTGACTTTTCATGCCTAACACCCTGCTGCGCGGTTCCCGTTTTTCCTTGGGTCTTTTGGCCTTGCTGGCCCTCACAGCGTGCAGCACACTCAAGGGTACGGGCGATGCAGTGACGACAGCGGTGCAGCCCTACAAAATCGATATCGTTCAGGGCAATGTGGTGACGCGCGAGCAGCTCGCCGTCTTGCGTCCCGGCATGCCGCGCGCCATGGTGCAGGATGTGCTGGGCTCCTCCCTGCTGGCAAGCGTGTTCCACGCCAACCGTTGGGACTATGTGTTTACCCTCAAGCGCCAGGGCGCCGAGCCGCAGTCGCGTCGCGTGACCGTCTTCTTCAACAATGACCTGCTTGATCGGGTTGAAGCGGATGAACTGCCCAGCGAGTCGGAATTCGTCGCCACCCTGCGCTCCAACCCCGTCAAGGGCCCTTTGCCGGCCCTGACCGCGCCGGACGACAAACTGCAGAAGTTTCCTGCTCCGGCAAGGGGGGGGGATGTGACACCGGCACCTGGCACTGCCCCGGCCAATCCGGTGGCCTATCCACCGCTTGAACCTGCGGCGCAATAAGTTTTTCAGACAGGACAGGGACATGACCCATACGATTGCCATCGCTGGCGCCTCCGGCCGCATGGGCCAGATGTTGATTGAGGCCGTGCGTGCGGCCGATGATTGCCGCTTGGGTGGCGCGCTGGACCGCGCAGGCAGCCCCAGCCTGGGCCAGGATGCGGGCGCCTTTGCAGGCCAGCCCACGGGCGTGCTCATCACCTCCGATCTGCGCCAGGGCCTGCAAGGTAGCCAGGTGCTGATTGACTTCACGCGCCCTGAAGGCACGCTGGAGCATCTCAAGGTCTGTCGTGAACTGGGCGTGGCCGCCGTCATCGGTACCACCGGCTTTACCGAGGCGCAAAAGGCGGAGATTGCCGAGGCCGCCAAGCACATCGCCATCGTCATGGCGCCCAATATGAGTGTGGGCGTGAACGTCACGCTCAAGCTGCTGCAGATGGCGGCCAAGGCCATGGCTACGGGCTATGACATCGAGATCATCGAGGCGCACCATCGCCACAAGGTCGACGCTCCCTCGGGCACCGCGCTGAAGATGGGTGAAGTGATCGCCGAGGCCTTGGGTCGGGACCTGAAAGATTGCGCCGTGTATGCCCGCGAAGGCGTCACCGGCGAGCGCGATCCCTCCAGCATCGGCTTTGCCACCATCCGTGGCGGCGATATCGTGGGCGACCACACGGTGCTTTTCGCCGGTACCGGCGAGCGCATCGAAGTCACCCACAAGTCGTCCAGCCGTGTGACGTATGCGCAGGGCAGTCTGCGGGCCGCACGCTTTCTGGCAGGCCGCAGCGCAGGCCTGTTTGACATGTTCGACGTGCTCAATCTGAAATGATGCCGGCCCATCTGTTTCAGGGCGATACGGTCAGCACCACGGTGTCAGTGGTGTTGCTGGGCATGTCGATCTGCAGCTGGGTGGTAATTCTCTGGAAGGGCTGGCTGCTGCAGCGCGCGGCGCGCGATGTCGCCCGCTGCACTGCGGCCTTCTGGCAGGCACCGAATTGGGAACAAGGGCGCGATACCGTGCGTGCGTTGGATCGCGAGTCCCTCGTCAGCCCGCTGATTGAGTCAACCGCAGGGGCCCTCCCCGGAACGCTGGGAGCCAGCGGTGACCGCTCCCAGCAGCTGACCCGTGTGCTGCGCGATGCTCTGCATGCCATCCTGCGGCAGTTGCAGGCTGGGCAGGTCTTGTTGGCCACTGTGGGTTCCACGGCGCCTTTCGTGGGTCTGCTGGGCACGGTCTGGGGGATTTACCACGCGTTGATGGGCATCGCCGGGGCAGGGCAGGTCAGCATCGACAAGATCTCCGGCCCCGTGGGTGAGGCGCTGATCATGACCGCAGCGGGCCTCGCGGTCGCCATTCCCGCTGTGCTGGGCTACAACATCCTGGGTCGACTGATTGCCCGGATTGAAGCGGACCTGGAAGGTTTTGCGCGCGATCTGCGTGAGCTTTTACTGACATCTCAGGCATGAGTTTCGGCCGTCTGGAGCGCACGCCCGGCGCACAACCCATGAGCGACATCAACATGACGCCGCTGATTGACGTCATGCTGGTGCTGTTGGTGATTTTCATCATCACGGCGCCCCTGATGGTCAGCGCAGTGAAGGTGGATCTGCCCAAGACGGAAGGTGCCCAGGCTGCAGACGGGTCCCAGTTTGTATCGCTGGCGCTGGATACATCGGGGCAAGCCTATCTGGCAGACCAGCCGATTACATTGCCGGCGCTGGCCCAGGCACTGCAGAAAACCGCGGCCCAGAACCCGCAGACCGAGGTGCAACTGCGCGCCGACGCCACTGTGCCCTACGGCAAGGTGGTGGAGCTGATGGGACTTGCCCATGCGGCGGGCCTGAGCCGTATCGGCTTTGTGGCTCAGCCCGAGGCGCCAGCTGCCGCGGCCACTCCCTAGCCCTTCTGCCGTCCGCGCTGGCGCAGCGCCTAAAATCCTTCCAAGCCTTTTCCACTGGCAGCCCGGCGCTGCCCCTTCCCCATGCAAGACAAGTATCAGCACCTCGACGTAGAAAAATCGGCCCAGGACCATTGGGCCCAACCTCTGTGGAACGGTCAGAACGCCTACCGCGTGACCGAAGACACGAGCAAGAAGAAGTTCTACGCCTGCTCCATGCTGCCCTATCCCAGCGGCAAACTGCACATGGGCCACGTGCGTAACTACACCATCAACGACATGCTCACGCGCCAGTTGCGCATGCAGGGCTACAACGTCTTGATGCCCATGGGCTGGGATGCGTTTGGCCTGCCTGCCGAAAATGCGGCGCTGAAGAACAAGGTGCCTCCCGCGAAGTGGACCTACGAGAACATCGCCTACATGAAGAGCCAGATGCAGTCCATGGGCTTGGCGATCGACTGGAGTCGTGAAGTCGCCACCTGTGACCCTGAGTACTACAAGTGGAACCAGTGGCTGTTTTTGAAGATGCTGGAAAAGGGCATTGCCTACCGCAAGACCCAGGTGGTGAATTGGGACCCAGTGGACCAGACGGTGTTGGCCAACGAGCAGGTCATTGACGGCAAGGGCTGGCGCACCGGTGCCGTGGTGGAGAAACGTGAAATCCCCGGCTACTACCTCAAGATCACCGACTACGCGCAAGAACTGCTCGACCATGTGCAGATGGGCAACGAGAAGGCCACGCTGAACGGCTGGCCCGACCGCGTGCGCCTCATGCAGGAAAACTGGATCGGCAAGAGTGAAGGCGTGCGCTTTGCCTTCCCGCACGACATCAAGGACGCCAGCGGCGCGCTGATCGGCGAAGGCCGCATGTACGTGTTCACCACGCGTGCCGACACCATCATGGGTGTGACCTTCTGCGCGGTGGCGCCTGAGCATCCCTTGGCCGCCCATGCGGCGGCCGGCAACCCCGCTCTGGCCACCTTCATTGAAGAATGCAAGACCGGAGGAACTACCGAAGCCGAGCTGGCCACGCAAGAGAAAAAGGGCCAGCCCACAGGCCTGTTCGTCACGCACCCGCTGACGGGTGCGCAAGTGCCGGTCTGGGTCGGCAACTATGTGCTCATGGGATACGGCGATGGCGCTGTGATGGGTGTGCCTGCACATGATGAGCGTGACTTTGCGTTTGCGCTCAAGTACGGCATCGAGATTAAGCAGGTGGTGGCCGTGGAAGGCGAGACCTTCTCGACCACCGTATGGGCCGACTGGTACGGCGACAAGCAACGCGGCGTGACCGTGAACTCTGGCAAATACGACGGCCTAGCCTACAAGGCGGCCGTGGACGCCGTGGCAGTCGACCTGGCGGCCAAGGGCTTGGGCGAGAAAAAGACAACCTGGCGTCTGCGTGACTGGGGCGTGAGCCGCCAGCGCTACTGGGGTACGCCTATCCCCATCATCCATTGCGAAGAGCACGGTGCTGTGCCGGTGCCCGAGAAGGATTTGCCGGTTGTGCTGCCGCAGGACTGCGTGCCGGACGGTTCGGGCAACCCGCTGCACAAGCACGAAGGCTTCCACGCCGGCGTGGTCTGCCCCGTCTGCGGCAAGGCCGCGCGTCGTGAGACCGACACCATGGATACTTTTGTGGATTCGTCCTGGTACTTCATGCGCTATTGCGATCCGAAGAACCCGGACGCCATGGTGGCCGGTGGCGCGGACTACTGGATGCCGATGGATCAATACATCGGCGGTATCGAACACGCCATCCTGCACTTGCTGTACGCCCGCTTCTGGACCAAGGTAATGCGCGACCTGGGTCTGGTGAAAGTGGACGAGCCCTTCACCAAGCTGCTGACGCAGGGCATGGTGCTCAACCACATCTACAGCCGCCGCACCGCCAAGGGCGGCAAGGAATACTTCTGGCCGCATGATGTGGAGCATGTGCTCGACGAAGCGGGCAAGGTGGTGGGCGCCAAGCTGAAGAACGCGGTGGACAGCGCCGACGGCAAGCTGCCCGTGGGCACTGCCATCGACTACGAGGGCGTGGGCACCATGTCCAAGTCCAAGAACAACGGTGTGGACCCGCAAGAACTGATCGCCAAGTACGGCGCCGACACCGCGCGCCTGTACACCATGTTCACTGCGCCGCCCGAAGCCACACTGGAGTGGAATGATGCCGCCGTCGAAGGCAGCTACCGCTTCCTCAAGCGCGTCTGGAACTTTGGCTACAAACTGTCTGCTATGGATTCCGTAGCTGCTCGCGCAAGCGTGGCAGGGGCTGGGAGCCTGAAAGACGTTGAATTCGGCAAGGAAGCCAAGGCCCTGCGTCTGGAGATGCACACCGTGCTTAAGCAGGTGGAATTTGACTACCAGCGCATGCAGTACAACACCGTGGTCTCCGGCACCATGAAGATGATCAACGCGCTGGAGGGCTTCAAGGCCCTGGACAGCGCCGGTGCCCAGGTGGCGCTGATCGAAGGCTTTGGCATCCTGCTGCGCTGCTTGTACCCGGCCACGCCGCACCTGACGCACGCGCTGTGGTCCGGCTTGGGCTATGCGGGCGCGCTGGGGGATCTGCTGGACGCGCCCTGGCCCCAGGTTGACCCCTCGGCCCTGGTGCAGGACGAGATCGAGCTGGTGCTGCAGGTCAACGGCAAGCTGCGCGGTGCGGTGCGCGTGCCTGCGGGCGCGGACAAGGCGGCTATCGAAGCCGCTGCCCTGGCCAGCGAAGCCTTCCTGGCCCACGCCGCTGGCGCAACGGCCAAGAAGGTCATCGTGGTGCCCGGCCGTCTGGTCAACGTGGTGGTCTGATCCGGTGATGCAGCGCCGCTCCTTGTTGACCCTGCCCGTGATGGCGCTGCTGGCCAGCTGCGGCTTCAAGCTGCGCGGCCAGCAGACCTTTGCGTTCGAGACCATTGCGGTTACGCCCGAGCGCGGCGGCGCGGTGGCGTCCGAGCTTGCGCGCTATCTGGGTGGCATCGTCCGTCCGCTGGTGCCGCCAGCCGGTGGCCAGCCGCCCCAGGTGGTCGTGGACATCCTGCAGGAGCTGCGCGAGAAGACCGTGGTGGGGGTCAATACTTCGGGCCAGGTGCGTGAGTTCCAACTGCGCATCCGCGTCAGGTTCCGCATGCGCACGCCGCAGGGGCGCGACCTGATCGACGAGACCGAAATCATTCAGCAGCGCGACATCAGCTTCAACGAATCCGCTGTGCTGGCCAAGGAGGCCGAAGAGGTGCTGCTGTACCGCGACATGCAATCCGACATCGTGCAGCAGTTGTTGCGCCGCATTGCCGCGGTCAAAACCCTGGACTGAGCATGGCACTGGATCGCGTGGACCAAACCCTGTTGGAGCTGCTGCAACGTGACGGGCGCATGAGCGCGCAGGCGCTGTCCGAAGAGGTGAACCTCTCTGCCCGCGCCACGCTCAATCGCATCCGCAAGCTCGAAGAAGACGGCCTGATCGCCGGCTACCGCGCGCTGCTGGCTCGCAAGGCGCTGGGCGAGCATGTGTCGGTGTTTGCCGAGATTGCGCTCAAGGACCAGCGCCAAGCTACGGTGCAGCGCTTTGAAGCCACCATGGTGGCTTGCCCTGAGGTGATTGCCTGCCATCTGGTGAGCGGCCGCTACGACTATCTGGTGCGTCTGGCCTGCCGCGACCTGGCCCATTACCGCGACCTCACCAACACCTGGATCGACGATGTCGGTCTGGGCATCGACAAGGTAGTGACCAGCACCGAGCTGCAAACGGTCAAAGAATTCGCAGGCTTTCCGCTGATGGTGCGCGACGAAGACTGATTCCGAAACGGAATCGTCAAGCTGCCAGTTCAGCGCTTTGCGCGCTTTGCCTGCATTGCTTCGGCGCTTACAGCGCCCACCTCCTGCCTAAACTTCTCCTATGCCGGTACTGCGGATTCCGCACAAACTCCGGCAGTCTGAGGAGAAGAACATGACCCGTTATATCGACGTGCACGACATGCAGGCGCTGGTGCGCCAACACGGCCTGGCCCCCATGATGTCCGAGATGGCCCAGACCATCCGCGAAGACTTCCTGCGTTGGGAAGACTTTGACAAATCCCCACGCACCGCAAACCACAGCCGGGACGGCGTGATCGAACTCATGCCTGTGTCCGACAACGCGCTCTACGCCTTCAAGTACGTCAACGGCCACCCCAAGAACCCGCTGCAAGGGCTGTCCACCGTCATGGCCTTTGGCGTGCTGGCCGATGTGGCCACCGGCTACCCCGAGCTGCTCAGCGAGCTGACCATCACCACCGCCCTGCGCACGGCAGCCACCTCCGCCATGGCGGCCAAGGTGCTGGCCCGGCCGGAGAGCAAGACCATGGCCCTGATCGGCAATGGCTCGCAGAGCGAATTCCAGGCGATTGCCTTCATGACCCAGCTGGGCATCACCACCCTACGTGTGTTCGACGTGGACCCCAAGGCCACCGACAAGCTGGTGGCCAACCTGCGGCCTTACACCGAGGCTGGCAGCCTGACCATCATCCGCTGCGCTTCCACACGTGAGGCTGTGCGTGGCGCCGACATCGTGACCACGGTGACCGCCGACAAGACCAACGCCACCATCCTGACGGCCGACATGATCGAGCCTGGCATGCACCTGAACGCCGTGGGCGGCGACTGCCCCGGCAAGACCGAGTTGCAGGCCGAGATCCTCAACCACGCCAAGGTGTTTGTGGAATTCGAACCGCAAACCCGCATCGAGGGTGAGCTGCAGCAGATGCCTACCGACTTTGTGGCGCATCCGCTGTGGCAGGTGCTGGCCGGTACGGCCGTGGGCCGTGACGACGCGGCCCAGGTCACGCTGTTTGACTCGGTCGGTTTTGCGCTGGAAGACCTGTCGGCCCTGCGCTATGTGCATGCCCTGTCGCAGAAGCTGGGTGTGGGCAGCACCGTGCAACTGGTGCCTGACCTGCCGGACCCCAAAGACCTGTTCGCCTGTGCCACGGCCGCACGTCCCGCGCTGCGCAAAGCCGCATGAGCACGTCCGTGTTGCATCTGGTGGGCGCCGCCGTGGGCGAGGGCGCCAGTGATGGCGGTTGCAAATGGGGCGCTGCTGTGCTGCGCGAGCACGGCATTGCCAATGCGCTGGCTGCCACGGGCCGTACCGTGACCTGGGGTGAAACTGTCACCGCCCAGCCCATGCATGCCACCAGCCGCCTGAACGCCATTGAGGGTTTCTCGGAGCGCCTGGCCGGCGCCGTGGCCCAGGTGCTGCGCCAGCACCAGCAGCCCCTGGTGCTGGGCGGTGACCATTCCTGCGCCGTAGGCACCTGGAGCGCCGTGGCCGACCACCTGCGCCCGCAGGGCGCGCTCGGCCTGATCTGGATCGACGCGCATCTGGATGCCCACACCCCCGACACCTCGGACAGCCAGGCGCCGCACGGCATGCCCGTGGCGGCGCTGCTGGGCCATGGCTCGGCGGGCATGACGGAGCTGTTTGGCTGGCGCCATAAGCTGCGTCCGGAGCATCTGGTCATCATCGGTGCGCGCAGTTACGAGCCGGCCGAAAAAGCGCTGCTGGACGGCTTGGGCGTGCGCGTGATGTTCATGCCCGAGGTCATGGAGCGTGGCTTTGCCGCCTGCTTCGCAGAAGCCCGCGAACGCGTGCAGACCGGTACGGCCGGTTGGGGCATCAGCTTCGATCTGGACGGCCTGGACCCGCGCGACGCGCCGGGCACCGGCACGCCGGTAGAGCAGGGCATACGCCTGGCCGACGCGCTGCAGGTGTTGGCCGGTTGCAGCCAGGATCCGCAGTTTGTGGCGCTGGAACTGACCGAATACAACCCGCTGCGTGACTTTGGCGGCCAAACCGCCCAGGCGGCGACGGAGTTGGTGTGCGCCATGCTGGCACCTGAAGCCAAGACGATGGGGCTGGCTGCCTGAGTTTTCGTGTCGGGGCCTTAAACTTGGGCCCCTATGCAACTCGCAGCGAATCAACTCCACAACCACCTGCAGCGCGGGCTCAAGAGCCTGTACACCCTGCACGGTGACGAGCCGCTGCTGCAGCAAGAGGCGCTGGATGCGATCCGCGCCAACGCCCGCGCGAACGGCTACACCGAGCGCACCTCGCACACCGTCGCCGGCGCGCACTTTGACTGGAGCGAGGTGTTGGCGGCCGGTGGCTCGCTGAGCCTGTTTGCCGACAAGCAGATTGTCGAAATCCGCATTCCCAGCGGCAAGCCCGGCAAGGACGGCAGTGTCGCGCTGCAGCAGCTCGCCGAAGGCGCGCAAGGCAACGACTCCACGCTCACCATCGTCATGCTGCCGCGTCTGGACAAGATGACCAAGTCCGGCGCCTGGTTTGGCGCGCTGGAAAGTTTTGGCGTGACCATCCAGGTGGACCCGGTGGAGCGCGGTGCGCTGCCGCAGTGGATTGCCCAGCGCTTGGGCGCCCAAGGCCAGCGCGTGGCGGCCGGGGAAGAGGGCCAGCGCACCTTGCAGTTTTTTGCCGACCGCGTGGAAGGCAATCTGCTGGCCGCACACCAGGAAATTCAGAAGCTGGGCCTGCTGTTCCCAGCCGACGTGAACGATGGCGTGCTGACCTTGGAGCAGGTGGAGAGCGCCGTGCTCAATGTGGCGCGCTACGACGTGTTCAAACTGTCCGAAGCCGTGCTGGCCGGCCAGGCCCAGCGCGTGCAGCGCATGCTCGACGGCCTGCAGGCCGAAGGCGAAGCAGAGGTGCTGGTGCACTACACGCTGGCCGAAGACATCCGTGCGCTCAAGCGCGTGAAAGACGCCATGGCCCAGGGCCGCCCCTTGCCCATGGCACTGCGTGAGAACCGCATCTGGGGCGTGAAGGAACGTTTGTTCGAGCGCGTGCTACCCAAGCTCTCTGAATCCAAACTGGCCGAGCTGCTGCAATCCGCCCATCTGGTGGACGGCATCGTCAAAGGCCTGAAGCAACCCGACTGGCCCACGACAGGCTGGCAGGCCCTGCACCGGCTGGCGCTGCAGCTCTGCGCTCTTTGCGGGGCTGGCGCCGCGCGGCCCGCGCGCTAGGCGGGTGCAGCTGCGGTTTCGGCCATGACGTCCTCTTCCCAGCGCCACGGTCCGCGCCACAACCAGATTTCCATACGCCTGCAGGGTTTGTGGGACGGCGTTTGGCAGTCCGTGGACGCGCAGCAATGGAATGACAGCGGATTTCTCTTCTTCCATGCGCAGGAACTGCAACCAGGGGCCGTGTCGTTCAAGCGCAGCTTGCAGCACTTTGAGTGCGAGTTGGTCTGGGCCAAGGCCTTGAACGACGAGGCCGTGGTGCTCGAAATGCTGCTCAACGGCGCCATCCAGGCCCAGTCGCAGAAACTGCAAGCGCAGCCCGAAACCCAGCAACGCTTGCTCAATCTCATGCGTGTGCAGGGCATGGTGGAGGCCAAGCACAAGGTCTTGTCCGCGCTGGGCGGGCAGCTGTCGCCCGATCAGTGGCAGGTACGCGTGCAGGAGCGCCTGCAAAAGCCGCTGTACCAATCCGGCGTGCGAGTCGACTCCCCGGTGTGGCGGGCTCTGGTGGACGAGGCCCTGCCGATGGAGGGCGTGGTGCGGGATCTGGAGCGTTGGTCGGGGACCCTGAAAGGGGCGTGATCCTCCACAAGCCCCTGTCCACCATGCGCCCGGCGGCAGTGGACGATAATCGAGGGCTGCGCAATAGCATCTGTGCTACCGCCCATTTCGAGGGTTTTCCCATGCCTGCCTACCGTTCCAAGACTTCCACTGCCGGCCGCAATATGGCTGGTGCCCGTTCGCTCTGGCGTGCCACCGGCATGAAGGACGACGATTTCAGCAAGCCCATCATCGCGGTGGTCAACTCCTTCACGCAGTTTGTGCCCGGCCACGTGCACCTGAAAGATCTGGGCCAGCTGGTGGCGCGCGAGATTGAGGCGGCAGGTGGCGTGGCCAAGGAATTCAACACCATTGCTGTGGACGACGGCATCGCCATGGGCCACGACGGCATGCTCTATTCGCTGCCCAGCCGCGACATCATTGCCGACAGCGTGGAATACATGGTCAACGCGCACTGCGCCGATGCCATGGTGTGCATCTCCAACTGCGACAAGATCACGCCCGGCATGCTGATGGCCGCGATGCGCCTGAACATCCCCGTGGTGTTTGTGTCCGGCGGCCCCATGGAGGCCGGTAAAGTCAAACTGCTCAACCCCACCACCCAGAAAATCGAGTTCAAGAAGCTGGACCTGATTGACGCCATGGTGATGGCCGCGGACGACAAGGTGAGTGACGCCGATGTGGCCGAGGTGGAGCGCTCTGCCTGCCCTACCTGCGGCAGCTGCTCCGGCATGTTCACCGCCAACTCGATGAACTGCCTGACCGAAGCGCTGGGCTTGTCCCTGCCCGGCAACGGAACGGTGGTGGCCACGCACGCGGACCGTGAAAAGCTGTTCAAGCGCGCAGGCAGTCTGGCTGTTGAGCTGTGCAAGCGCTACTACGAAGAGAACGACAGCAGCATCCTGCCGCGCTCCATGGGCTTCAAGGCGTTTGAGAACGCGATCGCGTTGGACATCGCGATGGGCGGCTCCACCAACACCATCCTGCATATTTTGGCGGTTGCGCAAGAGGCCGAAATCGACTTCACCATGGCCGACATCGATCGCATGTCCAAGATCGTGCCGCAGCTGTGCAAGGTCGCACCCAACACCAACAAGTACCACATTGAAGACGTGCACCGCGCTGGCGGCATCATGGGTATTCTGGGCGAGCTGGACCGAGCAGGCCGCCTGCACACCGATGTGCCCACCGTGCACAGCAAGACCATGAAGGATGCGCTGGACGCCTGGGACATCAAGCGCAATCCGTCCGAGGAGGTCAAGACCTTCTACATGGCCGGCCCCGGCGGGATTCCCACGCAAGTGGCGTTCAGCCAAGCGGCCCGCTGGCCGAGTCTGGATACCGATCGTGCCGAGGGCTGCATCCGCTCGTTTGACCATGCCTTCAGCAAAGAAGGTGGCTTGGCCGTGCTGGTCGGCAATATTGCCTTGAATGGTTGCGTGGTGAAGACCGCGGGCGTCGACGACAGCCTGTTGGTCTTTGAAGGCCCTGCCCACGTGGTGGAGTCGCAGGATGAGGCGGTGGCCAACATCTTGGCCGACAAGGTGGTGGCCGGTGACGTGGTCATCGTGCGCTACGAAGGCCCCAAGGGTGGCCCCGGCATGCAGGAAATGCTCTACCCCACCAGCTACATCAAGTCCAAGGGCCTGGGCAAGGCCTGTGCGCTGCTGACCGACGGACGCTTCTCGGGCGGCACCTCGGGCCTGTCCATCGGCCACGCTTCGCCCGAAGCCGCCGCCGGCGGTGCCATCGGCCTGGTGCGAAATGGTGACCGCATCCGCATCGACATCCCCAACCGCAGCATCAATGTGCTGGTGTCGGACGAAGAACTGGCCAAGCGCCGCGTGGAGCAGGACGCCAAGGGCTGGAAGCCTGCGCTGCCGCGTCCGCGCAAGGTGTCTGCAGCCCTCAAGGCCTACGCCAAGCTGGTGATGTCGGCTGACAAGGGCGCTGTGCGCGACCTGTCGCTGCTGGAAGACTGAAGCCCGCCGCCATGAACGCCATCAACGTGACCGAGTACGCCCAGTCCCTGGGTGCACAAGCCAAAGTGGCATCTGCCCGCATGGCCAGTGCGTCAGCAGCTACCAAAAACGTAGCGCTGCGGACGCTGGCGCGCCTGCTGCGCGAGAACATCGCGGCTCTGCAGGTGGACAACGCCAAGGACATTGAGCGTGCGATCGCCAACGGCCTGGCCGCACCCATGGTGGACCGGCTCAAGCTCACCCCCAAGGTGCTGGAAACCTGCGCCGAAGGCTGCGAGCAGCTGGCGGCGATGGCGGACGTGATTGGCGAAATCATTGGCATGAAGCAGCAGCCCAGCGGTATCCGCGTGGGCCAGATGCGCGTGCCGATTGGCGTGTTCGGCATGATTTTCGAGAGCCGGCCCAATGTGACGATCGAGGCGGCCAGCCTGTCGATCAAGAGCGGCAACACCTGCATTTTGCGTGGCGGTTCCGAAGCCATCGAATCCAACAAGGCGCTGGCCAAGCTGGTGCAGCAGGCCCTGCAGGAAGCCGGTCTGCCGGTGGACGCGGTGCAGCTGGTGCAGACGACTGACCGCGAGGTGGTGGGCCAGCTCATCGCCATGCCGCAGTTTGTCGACGTGATCATCCCGCGCGGTGGCAAGGGCTTGATCGAGCGCATCAGCCGCGAAGCCAAGGTGCCCGTCATCAAGCACCTGGACGGCAATTGCCATACTTATGTGGACGACCCCTGCGACATCGCCATGGCCGTCAAGGTGGCGGACAACGCCAAGACGCAGAAGTACAGCCCCTGCAATGCCAGTGAAGGCCTGCTGGTGGCGCGTGGTGCGGCGGCCGAGTTCCTGCCCCGCATTGCGGCCGTGTATGCCGCCAAGGGCGTGGAGATGCGTTGCGATGCGGAAGCGCTGGCGATCCTGAAGTCCAATCAGCCTCTAGCCCCCGTGGATAGTGCGCAAACAGCTCCTGATTTGGTAGCAAAACTGGTGCCTGCCTCCGAGCAGGACTGGTACGAGGAATACCTTGCGCCCATCATCAGCATCAAGGTGGTGGCTGGCGTGGACGAGGCGATTGCCCATATCAACCAGTACAGCAGCCACCACACCGACGCCATCCTGACGACCGACCATGTGCACGCCCAGAAATTCCTGCGCGAGGTGGATTCGGCCAGCGTGATGGTGAATGCCAGCACGCGCTTTGCCGACGGCTTCGAGTACGGCCTGGGCGCGGAGATCGGCATCAGCACCGACAAGTTCCATGCGCGCGGCCCCGTGGGTATCGAGGGGCTGACCTCGCTGAAGTACGTGGTGCTGGGTGAGGGCGAGATCCGGACCTGAAAAATACCGGGGACTAGAGGAAAACTTCCTTGTTAATCCGCCCGGGAGGGTGTACTTTCACTGTGGCTCGCTGAGCGCCTGAAGCGCCGCCCGGAGCGCTGTCAGCAGAATGAAGGTAGATGTCTCTTGAGTATTTCGCTTCTCTCCAAACTCGAAAAAATCACTGCCACCCGCGACTTCGCCGCCATAGAACACAGCCTGCTGAGGGCTATCGGTTCCACCGTCCATGTGGCGGAGTTGTCCATATGGACCCTGGACGCCAACCATGAGGTGACGCGTGCCTTGCACTACCACCGCCAGATCGAGGTCCGGGGTGGCAGCATGGGCCGGGATACCGAGCAGGTGGACACGGTCTATACCCATATCGAGGTGCCCGAGGATGTGCGCAGCCTCGCCCAGACGGTGGTGCTGACGCAAAAAGCCTCCTCGCGGCGAACGTCCACCGGCGGCCTGCAGATGTTTCCCCTGCTCAGCTCGCGCGGACTCACCGGTGTCATCAGCATGCGGCTGGAACAGCCCATGGATGAGCAGAACCAGGCGCTGGTCAACGGCATCCTGCGCGTGTATTCCAACTACCACGCCCTGCTGGACGAGAGCCAGCGCGACCGGCTCACCGGCCTGTACAACCGCCACGCCATGGACCTCAATATCGACCGCATGTGGTCGGTCCTGGGGCGCGAGGCCACCCATAGCGACACACGCCGCTCCAGCGTGGTCCAGATGTACTCGCTGGCGGTCATTGACATCGACCACTTCAAGCGCATCAACGACACCTTCGGCCATGTGCTGGGGGACGAGATCCTGCTGCTGGTGTCGCGCCTCATATCCAGCTGCTTCCGCAAGAGCGACCCGGTCTACCGCTATGGCGGGGAAGAGTTTCTGGTGGTGGCCGGCTCCGATTCGGCGGAGGCGACGGAGGCCCTGTTTGAGCGGGTGCGGGCCAAGATCGAGGGCCATGTGTTCCCGCAGGTGGAGCAGATCACCATCAGCTTGGGCTACACCATCATTGATCCGGGCCTGTCCCCCTCCGAAAACATAGGCCGGGCTGACCGGGCCCTCTACTGCGCCAAGGAAATGGGGCGCAACCAGGTGCAATCCTTCCTGGACCTGCGCACGCGCGGCCTGCTGCCCGAGGCGCGCTACGGCTCCACCGAATTGTTCTGAGCGGCGGACGGGTTTTTTGTGGAAATGCCGGCTTGCAAAGGCCGACGGTGCCCCCAAGTGCGGGGCACTTCTAGAATGTTGCTCCCACCTACAAGAAAGCCGCGCGCATGGTTCCCCACCTCGTCACCGCCCTCACTGGCCCGATCAATGAACTGGAGCAGCGCGTGCTGGATTCCATGCCGGCCATCGAGCGCTGGTTCCGCCTGGAGTGGATGGAGCACACGCCGCCTTTCTATTCCTCGGTCGACGTGCGCAATGCCGGCTTCAAGCTCGCCCCGGTGGACACCAACTTCTACCCCGGCGGCTGGAACAACCTGACACCCGCCATGCTGCCGCTGGCCGTGCAGGCTGCGCAGGCGGCCATCGAGAAGATCTGCCCCGAAGCGCGTAACCTGCTCATCGTGCCCGAGAACAGCGCGCGCAGTGCCTTCCACCTGAACAACCTGGCCCAAATGCGCCGCGTGTTCAATATGGCCGGCCTGAATGTGCGCATCGGCTCCATCAGCCCTGACATCAAGAAAAGCACCACCTTCGAGCTGCCCGGTGGCGAGTCAGTCACGCTGGAGCCTGTGGTGCGTACCAAGGGCCGCCTGGGCCTCAAGGACTTTGACCCCTGTACCATCTTGCTCAACAACGACTTGCGCGCCGGCGTGCCCGGCATTCTGGAAGAGGTGCACGAGCAGTACCTGCTGCCCCCGTTGCACGCCAGCTGGACGACCCGGCGCAAGAGCACCCACTTCAAGTGCTACGAGGAAGTGGCCAAGCGCTTTGGCAAGCTCATTGGCGTGGACCCCTGGCTCATCAACCCCATGTTCGACAAGTACGGCGTGGTCGACCTGGCCACGCCCGCCGGCATCGATGCGCTGGTGCAGCGCGTAGACGCCATGCTCACCAAGGTGAAGAAGAAGTACAAGGAATACGGCATCAAGGAGCGGCCCTTTGTCGTCATCAAGGCCGACAACCGCACCAGCGGCAACGCCATCCTGTCGGTGCGCGACATGAAAGACCTGGAAGCCCGGTTGCGCAAGCTGGGCGCCGGGCTGGAAGCCTCGCCCGCCCCGCTGGAGCTGATCCTGCAGGAAGGTGTGCTGACCAATGAGCGCGTCAACGATGCCGTGGCCGAGCCTGTGGTCTACATGATGGACCGCTATGTGGTGGGCGGTTTCTACCGCATGCACGCCGAACGCGGCCAGGAAGAAGACCTCAGTGCCCCCGGCTCCCGCTATGTGCCATTGGCATTTGCCGAGAGTACGCACTTACCTCAGCCCGGTGAACGCCCTGGCGCCAGCGCACCCAACCGCTTCTACATGTACGGCGTGATCGGCCGCCTGGCCATGCTGGCCGGTAGCTACGAACTCGAAGCCACGGACCCTGACGCAGAACGTTACGACTGAGGCCCGTCAAGCCCCCCGAAGGGGCCCAGTTGCTGCGCTGCAACACGGTTGGGGTTTCCACTCAAATTGCCCCTGTGCCCCCTTGTGGGCTCGGGCGCCGGGAGCAAAATAGCGGTCCCCAATGGAATGGACCCCGGCGCCAGCGATGTGCCGGGACAATTTGTGTCAGCTTCAAAATCGTCTCTCGCGGCGCTCACCCTGGGCGCTATTGGCGTGGTCTACGGCGACATCGGCACCAGCGTGCTGTATGCCATGAAGGAAGTCTTCGGCTCCGGCCACGTGCCCTTCACGGCCGACAACGTCTACGGCATCCTCTCCATCTTCTTCTGGACGCTCACCGTCATCGTCTCCATCAAGTACGTGGTGCTGGTGCTGCGGGCCGACAACCATGGCGAAGGCGGCTTGGTGGCCATGCTGGCGCTAGCCTCGCAGTCAGTGAAACACCGGCCCGAGCTGCGCCGTGTGCTGCTCATCGTGGGCATCTTCGGCACCTGCCTGTTCTATGGTGATGGCGTCATCACGCCGGCCATCTCGGTGCTATCGGCGGTGGAGGGCCTGGAGGTCATCTCTCCGACCTTCAAGCGCTATGTGATCCCCATCACCCTCGTTATCCTGTTTGGGCTGTTCTTCGTGCAGAAGCGCGGCACGGCCGGTATCGGCAAGTTCTTCGGCCCTATCACCGTGGTCTGGTTTGCGGTCATTGCCCTGCTGGGTGTGAGCCACATCGTCGAGCACCCCTCCATCCTCTGGGCCATCAGCCCGCACTATGCGCTGGGCTTCATCTGGAACAACCCCGGCACCACCTTCATCATCCTTGGCGCCGTGGTGCTCTGCGTGACGGGCGGTGAGGCGCTCTATGCCGACATGGGCCACTTCGGCAAGAAGCCCATCCGCCTGGCCTGGTTCTCCATCGTCATGCCCGCGCTCACGCTGAACTACTTCGGCCAGGGCGCGCTGCTGCTGGATACCCCCGCGGCGGTCAAGAACCCCTTCTTCATGATGGCGCCCGACTGGGCGCTGCTGCCCCTGGTGGGGCTGGCCACCATGGCCACGGTGATTGCCTCGCAGGCGCTCATCTCGGGTGCCTTCTCGGTCACCAAGCAGGTCATCCAGCTGGGCTACCTGCCGCGCCTGCAGGTCACGCACACCAGCGTCAAGGACACGGGCCAGATCTACCTGCCCTTTGTGAACTGGGGCCTGTTCGTGGCCATCGTGCTGGCCGTGGTGATGTTCAAGTCCTCCAGCAACCTGGCCGCAGCCTACGGCATTGCCGTGTGTACCGACATGTTGATCACCACCGTGCTGACCTTCTACGTGGTGCGCTATGGCTGGAAGTACCCGCTGTGGATCTGCATTGCTGCCACCGGCTTCTTCTTCGTGGTGGATTTCGCCTTCTGGGCCTCCAACCTGCTCAAGCTGTTTGACGGCGGCTGGTTCCCCCTGGCGATTGGCGGGGCCATCTTCACGCTCATGATGACCTGGAAGGACGGCCGCCGCCTGCTCAACGACAAGCTGCGCGCTGATGCCTTGGACCTTTCCAGCTTTCTGGAAGCGGTGTTTGTGAGCCCGCCTGCGCGCGTGGAGGGCACTGCCGTGTTCCTGACCTCGGAAGTGGGCACCGTGCCCAATGCCCTGTTGCACAACCTCAAGCACAACAAGGTGCTGCACAGCAGCAACCTGTTCGTGACGGTGAAGAGCCACGAGGTGCCCTGGATTGGCATGGACAAGCGCCTGCAAATCGATTCGCTGGGCCACGACTGCTGGCAGGTGGTGGTGCACTACGGATTCAAGAACGACCCCGACCTGCCCAAGGCACTGGAGCAGATCAAAGGCCGCGGCTGTGAGCTGGAGACGATGACCACCAGTTACTTCCTCTCGCGTGACACCGTGGTGCCCACGCTGGGCGAGGGCATGGCGCCCTGGCGCGAAAAGCTCTTCGCGCAAATGCACCACAATGCCAGTGCGGCGGCGGACTTTTTGAACCTGCCCAATAATTCAGTCGTGGAGCTAGGCTCCAAGATCGAAATCTGAATCTCCAGGGGCCGCGCAGCGGCCCCGCTTCTTTGTGCCTGCCATGCGATTTTTCAAAGACCTGAGTCTCTCGGCCTTCACCGCCGGTTTTGTGGCCGTGCTGGTGGGCTTTACCAGTTCCGTGGCTATCGTCTTCCAGGCCGCGCTGGCGCTGGGCGCCACGCCGGCCATGGTGGCCTCGTGGATGTGGGCGCTGGGCATTGGCATGGGCCTGTGTTCGCTGCTTCCCTCGCTGTGGCTGCGCAAGCCGGTCATGGTGGCCTGGAGTACGCCGGGTGCTGCCGTGCTGGCTACCGCGGCCACGGCAGGCGGTTTCGGCATGGCCGAGGGCGTGGGCGCCTTCATCCTGTGCGCCGTGCTCATCACCGTGGCGGGTGCCACCGGCTGGTTCGAGCGCATCATGAACCGCATTCCGCTGGCGCTGGCCTCGGCCCTGCTGGCGGGCGTGCTGGCGCGTTTTGGTCTGTCGGGCTTTTCTGCGGCGCAGACGGCTTTGCCGCTGGTGGTGCTGATGCTGCTGGCCTATCTGCTGGGCAAGCGCTTTATGCCGCGCTATGCCGTGCCGCTGACGCTGCTGGTTGCTATTGTTTTCGTAGCTGCTCGCGCAGAATTCACGGGGGCTAACATCGAGTTTGGCTTGACAATGCCGGTCTGGGTCACGCCCACCTTCTCGCTGGCGGCCTTCATCAGCATGTCGCTGCCGCTGTTCGTGGTGACCATGGCCTCGCAAAACCTGCCCGGTGTGGCCGCCATCCAGGCGGCGGGCTATGCGGACCGGCGTTCCGAGGGTGGCGATGCCGGCATTCCCATCTCCAAGGTCATCACGCTCACGGGGCTGGTCACGCTGGTGCTGGCGCCGTTTGGCGCGTTTGCGCTCAACCTCAGCGCCATCACCGCCGCCATCTGCATGGGCCCCGAGGCCCACAGCAATCCGGCACGGCGCTACACGGCTGCGGCTTCCTGCGGTGCTATCTATATCGTCATCGGCCTGTTTGGCGCCGCCATCACTGGCGTGCTCACGGCCTTTCCCAAGGAGCTGGTGGCCGCCATTGCGGGGCTGGCGCTCTTGGGAACCATCGGTGGCGCGCTGGCCGCTGCGCTCAAGGACGAGACCCACCGCGAAGCCGCGCTCATCACTTTCCTGGTTACGCTCAGCGGGGTCGTAATAGCCGGAGTCGGCTCAGCCTTTTGGGGGGTGGTGGCCGGCGTGCTGGCGCTTTTGGTGCAACACTACGGCCGCAAGCCCCCCGGCGCCTGAGCGGCGCGCCCCATTCTTCGCTATTGCCCGAGACCTTTGCCATGGACATTCTGTTTGTTGCCGACCCGCTGGAATCCTTCAAGACCTACAAGGACACCACCTTCTCCATGATGCGCGAGGCCCAGAAGCGCGGTCACCGCATCATCGCCTGCGAGCCCAAGCACCTGGTCTGGCAGCGCGGAGGTGTGGTGCAGGCTGCTGTGCGTCGCATCACCCTGACGGGCCAGCTTGATGTCTGGTTCACCGAGGCCGAGCCCACCACTATGGCGCTGAAAGACTTTGACGCCATCATCATGCGCAAGGACCCGCCGTTTGACAGCGAATTCTTCTACGCCACCCACCTGCTGGAGCAGGCCGAGCGCGAGGGTGCCCAGGTCTTCAACAAACCGCGTGCGCTGCGTGACCACCCCGAGAAGCTGGCGATTCTGGAATTCCCGCAGTTCATCGGCCCCACGCTGGTCACGCGTGACCCGGCCGCCGTGCGCGCCTTCCATGCCGAGCATCGCGACATCATCCTCAAGCCTCTGGACGGCATGGGTGGCATGGGCATCTTTCGCGTGAAGGACGATGGCCTGAACCTGGGCGGCATCATCGAGACGCTGAACAAGGACGGCGCCCAAACCCTGATGGTGCAAAAGTTTTTGCCCGCCATCAAGGACGGCGACAAGCGCGTGCTGGTGATTGGCGGCAAGCCCGTGCCCTACTGTCTGGCCCGCATTCCGCAGGGTGGTGAGGTGCGGGGTAACCTCGCGGCCGGTGGCAAGGGCGTGGCCCAGCCGCTCAGCGATAGCGACCGCCGTATTGCCGAGGCGCTAGGCCCCATCCTGGCCGCACGCGGCCTGCTGCTGGTGGGCTTGGATGTCATCGGCGACTCGCTCACCGAAATCAACGTCACCAGCCCCACCTGCTTCCAGGAAATCAGCGATCAAACCGGCTTTGACGTGCCGGCCATGTTCATCGACGCGCTGGAAGAGGCCCAGTCCGCCGCCAGCCGCACGCGGTAAACCGCGCTGGTTGCGCAGATAAACAGGTCGCAGCCTGTGGTGCCGCCAAACACCAAATTGGCCGCGCGCTCGGGCAACAGTAGCTTGCCCAAGAGGGCCCCACTGGGCGCGTAGCAGTGCACGCCGTCGCCCGCGCTGGTCCACACCCGGCCCAGCGCGTCCACGCGGAAGCCGTCAAACAGGCCCACATCGCAGTCCGCAAAGACAGTGCCACCGGACAGGGCATAGCCCGGCCCCACCTTGAAGACTCGGATGTGTTTGGGGCCGTCTGCAAAATGGGTGCGTCCTGTGTCCGCCACATAGAGCCGGGTTTCGTCCGCGTTGAAAGCCAGGCCGTTGGGCCGCACAAAGTCGGTCAGCACGGCCTCGCATTGGCCGCTGGCCGGGTCCACGCGGTATACATGGCAGGCGCCAATCTCACTGTCGGCCTTGTGGCCTTCGTAATCACTGTCGATACCGTAGGCCGGGTCAGTGAACCAGATGGCGCCGTCACGCGCCACCACCACGTCGTTGGGGCTGTTGAGGCGCTTGCCCAGCCAGTGGCTGGCGATGGTGGTTGTGCTGCCGTCGGCTTCCTGCCGCGTCACGCTGCGCGAGCCATGCTCGCAGCTCACCAGCCGGCCTTCGCGGTCCAGCGTGTGGCCGTTGGCAAAGCGGGAGGGATTGCGGTAGTCGCTCACCGTGCCCGTAGCCTCATCCCAGCGCAGCATGCGGTTGTTCGGAATATCGCTCCAGACCAGGCAGCGCTGGCCGGCCAGCCAGGCCGGGCCCTCCACCCATTTGCCACCGTCTGCAATGCGTTCAGGCGCGCCATCCCCGGTGAACAAATACGGAAACTGGGGGTGAAGGCTGTACAGATGGGGCATAGGCGGCGGGGCAAAGTTCACAGTTTGTTGCTTTTATTGTGCGTCTGATAGCGCAGCTTGGTGCCGAGGCAGGTGCACCGGCGCACAATCGCGTGGCGTGGTCCGCTGCCATGGTTGCTGCAGCGGCACGAAACGAAGGAGCACATCCCATGAGCACACGCATGCATTACACAGCCCTGTTGGCAGCCAGCCTGTTGGCCGCATCGGCACAGGCCCAGGTCCTGGGCACCATCACCGCCTCGTCGACCAACGTCAAGGTGGGGGAGCCCGTCACCATCACCGCCAATATTGACGTGATCAACAACAACTACTGCGGCTTCGTCGTTGGTTTTGGCGACGGCACCTTCAAGGACGCGGTGAGCGATGTGAATACCCCGGTGCCTCTGGTCGTCACCCGTACCTATGACAAGCCCGGCGCCTACCATGTGACCCTGGGTGGCAAGAATGTACAGAACCACCCGAACTGCGGCGGCCCGGAGCGCGCAGTGGACATCACTGTGACCGGTATGGCCGCCAAAGCGGCGCCCGCCAAGCCCGGCGATGTGTGCGAGAAACCCTGGAAGCTGTCCGGCAAGTTCAACGCCAAGACCGGTGCTTTCACCTGCGCAGCCAAGCCGGGCACTGCCTTGCCTGCCGCCAAACCCAGCTGCAGCGGTGACCTGAGCTACTTCGAGAACACCAAGAAGGGCCAGTACGGCTGCAAGCCCTGAGGAAGGGCAGCGGGCAGACCGCCCGCTGAATGCTTACACCGTAGCGGAGGCTGCCAGGGCGAGGGCTTTGGCAGCCTCTTCCGCTTCGCGCTGGGCCGCAGCCGCAGCTGCTGCCGCAATCAGCGTGGCCTTGCAAAAGGTACGTGCGAGCGGTTGGCCATCGGCAAAAGCCTGCAGTTCGCCGGCCTCCATGGAAACCCAGGTTTCGTTGGTGGTCAGCGGCTCCGTCACCACAATCACCAGCCGGTCTTCCGGGCCATTGAGCTCGGACAAGTCCACAGTCACATCCTCGTCCTTGAGCTGCACGTGGCTGAAGGGGTGTTGGCGCACCACGTAGCAGAGCTTGGTGCTGGCGTGGGCCCACAGGGCCTGGCCGTTGCTTAGTAAAAAGTTGAAGGTGCCGTGCCGCGAAATCCGGGGCACCAGCTCGGCCAGCGTTTGCGTCAATTCCTCAACCGTAGGGACTGAAGCATGGGATTTGTTGAGTTCTTGCAGCAACCAGCAAAACGCCAGCTCACTGTCTGTGCTGCCTACCGGCTTGAAGCTGCCGTGCAGCGGCGGATTGAATTCCTTGAGATCGCCGTTATGGGCAAACACCCAGTAGCGGCCCCAGAGCTCACGCGTGAAAGGGTGGCAGTTTTCCAGGGTGACGGCGCCTACCGTTGCCTTGCGCACATGGGCCACCACGTTGTGGCTCTTGATCGGGTAGGACTTGAGCATCTTGGCGATGGGCGAGGTCGACGCGCTTTCCTTGTCCACAAAGTGCCGCGCTGCCTTGCCGGGCTGGTCGCCTTCGCTCTCAAAGAAGGCGATGCCCCAGCCGTCCGAATGGTGGTCGGTGCAGCCGCCGCGCTGCGAGAAGCCGGTAAAGCTCAGCGTCAGGCTGGCCGGCAGGTGGCTGTTCATTCCGAGCAGTTGGCACATGGAAACAGTTTACTCCGCAGGGCTGGGGGCGGTGATGCGAAAACGGTTGGTGCTTATGCGCGCAAGTCAGGTGCGTGGCTCGGACCAGAACTTGCCGCCCGTGGCCCAGTTGTCGCGCTTGACGTCGGTGATGATGATGTCCACCGCTTCGGGCGAGCAGCCCAGAGTCTCGACGGTGACGCGCGTCACTTCCTCGACGAGTTTCTTCTTCTGCTCCTGCGTGCGGCCTTCAAGCAATTCAACGTGGTAGGTAGGCATGGGCGTCCTGGGGAAATAGTGGGTGCAGATTAGACTGCGGGGTTTCCATTGTCCTCCGACTCGCCCTTGCAAATTTTGTTCCCGCCCTATCCGCGAGCCTGCGCCAACCGGGTGATGACGCTGGTGTTGGTGCTGCATGCCCTGCTGGGCGCGGCGCTGGGCCTGTCGGTGGACGAGGCGCACTACCTGCTGTACGCCGCCCACCCCGCGCTCAGCTACTTTGACCACCCGCCCCTGGTGGGCTGGGTGCAATGGCCGCTGGTGGCACTGGGGGCGCCGGTTGCCGTGTTGCGCTTCATTCCCGGCCTGCTGTGGCTGGGCACCGTGTGGGGCGTGTACCGCCTGAGCCTGCGCCTGTTGGCGGGCCACGTTCTGGCCCAGCCCGCGGCACTGGGCGCCGTGCTGGCGCTGGCGCTGGCGCCACTGCTGCATGTGCTGGGCATAGGTCTGCTACCCGACACCCTGCTCATGGCGCTGACCGTGGCACTGCTGTGGCAAACCACCACGCTCATGGAGCCGGAGGCGCTGGATAGCCCCAAGGCCTGGCTGCGCATGGGCCTGCTGCTGGGTCTGGCTGGTCTGGCCAAGTACACGGCCGTGTTTACTGCGCTGGCATTGGGCCTGGTCTTGCTTTGGACGCATGGCCTGCGCCTGCTGCGCAAGCCCTGGCTGTGGGCGGCGCTGGGTCTGGCGCTGGTGTTGATCCTGCCGGTTTTCATCTGGAATGCGCAGCACGAGTGGGCCTCGTTCGCCTACCAGGTGGCGCACGGCCAGGGCCACCATGAGTGGCTGGGCCTTAATGTGCTGCGCTTCCTGGTGCTGCAGTTGCTCGCCTTTGGCCCGCTGCAGTTGGCGGCGGCCTGGGCGCGCGGGGCTGGCCCGGCACGCTGGCTGTGGGTGGCGTTTGCACTGCCTTTCGGCATCTTCACGTACATGGCCGGCGGCGGCACCAGCCTGCCGCACTGGACGGCTCCAGCCTGGGTGGCTCTGGCGCCGATGGTGGGCCTGGGGTTGGCGCGAGCCTGGCAATCGTCAGCGCGCTGGCTGGTTCTGGTCCTGGGCGCCGTGCAGGCGCTGGCCTGTGCTGGCCTGCTGGGCTTGATGCTCACGGCCGGCTGGCCGATTTTGCCGGGCAGCACCGCCCCGGTCGCTCCGCAGCCCAACCCCTTTGCCGACCTGCATGGCTGGGACGCGGCGGGCGCCCGTGCGCAGGCGCTCGCTGCGCAGCAGGGTCTGGGCAGTGTGGCCGTGCAGAACTGGACGCTGGCCAGCCGCCTGGGCTGGTATGCGCGGCCCCTGCCGGTGCACGTGCTGGAAGACCGGCCCACGCAGTTCCGTTTCTGGGCGGGCGACCTGCCGGCCGGTGGCAACACCTTGCTGGTGGACTGGTCCTACCTGTCGTATGACGCGCCCCTGGGCGCCCACGGCTTTGCCAGCTGCACCCTGTTGGATTCGCAGGAAGTGACGCACTGGGGCATGCCGCTGGCCAGCTTCCGTTTCTACGATTGCCGCGGCTGGTCCGGCCAACCGCAGGCGAATTTGGAACCGCGCAAGCCCTGAGTGCGGGCGCGTACGCACTACACTGGCGCCCCTTGCTTTTCACCATGCTGCCCCCTCCCACTACCCCCCACGCCCTCGCCAGCCCGCTCGCCCGCGCGTGGTGGTGGCTGCCCCTGCTGGTGCTGGGCCTGGGCACGCCGCTGTGGCTGCACTGGTGGGAGCCAGGCATGTTCCTCGCCATCAACCGCTGGGGCGCGCCCGTGGCGGCCGAGTTCTGGACGGGTCTGTCCCTGCTGGGCAATGGGTGGGGCATTCTGGGCGTAACGGCGCCGCTGCTAGCGCTGGCACCGCGCCTGATGTGGGGGTGGTTGTGTGCTGCGCCCTTCGCTATCCTGTTTGCGCGCACTGGCAAGTTTTTTATCGAGAGCCCGCGCCCCGCCGCCGTGGTGGAGAACGACCAGATGCGCGTGGTGGGCGAGCTGCTGCACAACGTCTCCATGCCCTCGGGCCACACGCTGACCGCCTTTGCGGTGGCCGCCGGCATCTTTTTCGCGCTCACGCCCGCGCTACGCCGCCGCCATTGGTGGCTATGGCTGGCGGCTGCGGGCTGCGGCCTCTCCCGCATCACCGTAGGCGCGCACTGGCCGGGTGATGTGGCCGTGGGCATCAGCCTCGGCATCCTCTCGGGCCTGCTGGGCCACCAGCTCTGGATGCGCCTGAACGAACGCCACTTTGCCCCCACCGCCTGGAGCCTGCGCGTGGTGGCCGCGCTGGTGGCGCTGGCCACCTACCACCTGCTCACCGAGCCGCTGGACTTCGCCGAGAACCAGCCCACCCAGTACGGCGTGGCGCTGTTGGCCATAGGCTCACTGCTGGCGTTTGTGCGCCAGAGCCTTCGCGGCAGCATTCAAGCCAAATAGGGCTCTAGCCCTCGTGGATAGTGCGCAAACAGCTCCTGTTTTGATAGTGGACTGAATCGCATGAGGCCTTGGCTGGCCTAGCCGGCACCAGCCCGCTACCATGGCAGCATGAAAAAAATTCTTGTGACCGGTGGCACCGGTGCTGTGGGCCGGTATGTGGTGGACGAGCTGGTGCAGCACGGCTACCAGGTGGGGGTGATGGATCTGGCAGCGCCGGCGCGCAGTGATGTGGCGCACCACGCGGTGGATGTGCTGCAGCTGGACGCGGTGTTGCAGGCCATGGCGGGCTACGAGGCTGTCATGCATGTGGCGGGCATTCCGCACCCGCTCAATGACCCGGCCAAACGCGTGTTCGACGTCAATGTGAACGGCACCTTCAATGTGCTGGAGGCTGCGGCCCAGCTGGGCATTGGCAAGGTGGTGTTCACCTCCAGCGAATCGACCATGGGCTTTGCCTTTGCCACGCACCGGCTGGCGCCGCTCTACATCCCGGTCGACGAGGCCCACCCCGCGCGCCCGCAGGACCCGTATGGGCTGAGCAAGGTGGTGAGCGAGCAGATCTGCAAGACTTATTCCGAGCGCTATGACATGCACACCGTCTGCCTGCGTATGCCCTGGGTCTGGCTGCCTGAGGATGCGCAGCGGCCTTTCTACCGATCGCTGGTGGCGGAGTACCGGAACTGGAACAAGAACCTCTGGACCTTTGTGGATGCGCGCGATGTGGGCACGGCGCACCGCCTGGCGCTGGAAACAGCGCTGGAGAGCCGGCACGAAGCCTTCTTCATCACCGGCCCGCAACACTGGACGGGCCTGAACGCACGCACGCTGATGGCCGAATTCTGGCCCGAGGTGACCGAGTTCGCACCGGGCTTTGTGGCCTCGGACCCGCTGATCTCCCATGCCAAGGCGACCGCCTTGCTGGGCTACCGGCCGCGCTATGGCGTGGCCGATGTGCTGGGCTGAGCCGGCGCGGGCACCGCCGGCCGGTGCAGGTGGTGACGGGCAAAGGGCTTGCCTTGGCCGGAGGCCAGCAGGGCCAGGCGCACTTCCAGATTGTGGGTGGGCAGGTAGGTGGCGCTGGTGCTGTGCAGCGCCAGCAGCAGCACCAGCGGCGCGACTTTGCTGGCCCAGTGCGGTAGCGGGCGCGGCTGGCCCTCTGCGGCAAGCGCCCGCAACGTGGGCAGCACGACAGCAGCGCCCAGCACCCAGCCGGCCACGACCTCGCTGACGCTGTGGGCGCCCAGCACGACGCGGGACACGCCCACGGCGAGCACCATGCCTGCACTCAGCACGGGCAGCCAGCCCCCGCGCTGCAGCGCTGGCCAGGGAATGCCACGCAGCACCAGCGGCAGGATGGTGGTGGCCAGCAGGGTGTGGCCGCTGATGCCGGTGAAATCCACCGCGGCGATGCCGATGCCCCAGCCGAAAAATAGACATTTGGTGAATACGGTGAGCGCCACGGCCAAGGCCAGGTGCAGCACATAGCGCCGGGCGATGCTGCGCAGACCAGCTTCCCACAGGCCGCCCAGCACCAGTGCCAGGGCGGGCAGCAGCAGGCTGGAGGAACCGAGGTGGGTGATGATTTGCCAGACGGGCAGGGGACTGGAGGCGTCGGCCATGAAGGTGATGTTGCGCTGCAATAAAGACGCGCCAGTGTAGCCCTGCGCTGCGGCAGGCAGGGTCACCGGACGCAGCCGATCAGACTAGCGCCGACGCGATCTGTACCTCGCCCAGCAGTGTGCGGTGGATGGGGCACTTGTTGGCAATCTCCAGCAGCTTGGCCCGGTCTTCGTCGGACAGGGCACCGTCGATGTGAATCTGGCGGTTGAGCTGGTAGATGGATTGGCCCTCGGCGTCGCGGCTCTCCGTGTGTTCCACGGTCACGCGCAGATCGGTCACGGCGAGGTTGCGGCGGCGGATGTAGAGCTCCAGCGTGAGCGTGGTGCAGGCGGCCAGGGCGGCGTCCAGCAGGGCGTGTGGATCGGGCGCCAGGTCGGTGCCACCCAGGGGCTTGTCCACATCGGCGGCCCAGGCGTGGCGGCCGTCGGACAGGGTGGTGAGCGAGCCGTGCGCGCGATGCAGCTGGGCGGTGATGGTCATGGTGCCGGGTCCTGTGGTGGATGAGAAAAGCTCAGACGATCAAGGGATCGTCCTGCATGGCTTCGATCTGGTCTTCCAGCATCTGGATCTGGCCCTTCCAGTAGTCGCTGCTGCCAAACCAGGGAAAGTTGCGCGGGAAGGCCGGGTCGTCCCAGCGGCGCGCCAGCCAAGCGCTGTAGTGGATCAGGCGCAAGGTGCGCAGCGGCTCAATCAGCGCCAGCTCGGCGCGGTCGAATTCGCGGAACTGTTCATAGCCGTCCACCAGCATGCCGAGCTGCCGGGTCTGCTGCTGGCGGTCGCCGCTGAGCAGCATCCACAGGTCCTGCACGGCGGGGCCGGTGCGGGCGTCGTCCAGGTCCACAAAGTGCGGGCCGGGGCCGGCCGCGGCGGCCACATCCGTGGGCGTCCAGAGGATGTTGCCCGGGTGGCAGTCGCCATGCAGGCGCAACTGGCGGATACCGGAAGAATTGACCTTGTTTTGGCCACTGGCCCCCGCCATATCTGCGCGAGCAGCTATTAAATCAATAGCGGACTGGCAACGCTGGGCCCACAGGCTTTGCACGTCCAGCGGCACCATGTGGTGCTCGAGCAGCCACTGCATGGGTTCAATCGCAAAGGTCTGGACGTTCAGCGCCGGGCGGTGTACGAAAGCCCGTTTGGCGCCTACGGCGTGGATGCGTGCGAGAAAGCGGCCAATCCACTCCAGCACCTCGCCATCGTCCAGCTCGGGCGGGCGCCCGCCGCGGCGCGGGCTGACCGAGAAGGCAAAGTCGCCAAAGTGGTGAAGGGTCCGGCCTTCCAGCATCAGCGGCCCCACAGCCGGGATCTCATCGGCCATCAGCTCGGCCGCGAAGTCGTGCTCTTCCTGAATCTGCGCGTCCGTCCAGCGCCCGGGTCGGTAGAACTTGGCCACCACCGGGGCGCCGTCTTCCAACTGCACCTGGTAGACCCGGTTTTCGTACGAAGACAGCGCGGTCAATCGGCCGTCGCCGCGCAGGCCCACGCTGTCCAAAGCGTCCAGCACCAGGTCCGGGGTCAGGGCTTCAAAGGGGTGGCGTTCGCTGTCGATGGGGCTGTGCATGGAGGTATTGTCCCCTGCCCGCCAAGCCGTACCGGCGACAAGGACTTAGCCCAGCGGCCCCAGGTCGTCGCCGTAGAGCGGCGCCGGGCTCGATACGTCCGCGTCGGAATCCGAATAGCCGCTGGCTGTTGCTGCTTGCGCGTTGTGGGCGAGCTGGGCAAACGGCAAGGCCTGCTTGACCAGGATGACGGTGCAGGGCGCGTCCATGGCGACCTTGATGGGGACGGTGGCGACGAAGCGCTGGGTCATCAGGCCATGCGTGGCCGCCCCCATCACGATGACGCTGACATTGTTGCCACGCGCGTAGTCCAGCAGGGCCTGGGCCACGTCACCGCTCTCCAGCACATGGCAGGAGGTCTGGTGGCCCGGGTGGTCCAGTGGCTGGGCCCACTGGCGCAAGGCCGTCAGGTAGCGGCGGTGCACGCTGGTCTCGCTGTTCTCGTCTTCCGAGGTGTTGGTCAGACTGCTGGAAATGACGGTCACGCAGGCCAGGCGGGCGCCGGGGCGCGTGCCCAGGGCGCGTGCCACGGCTTCACGCAGCGAGTACAGCGTGGCATCGCTCACGTCCTTGTATGGCACGGCGACCATGACGATGGGCACCTCCTGCACCTGCCGTGCGGGCAGAGGGCTGGGCTGGTAGTGCATGCCGGCGGCCTTGAGCCAGCGCTTGAAGTGGGTGCGAAACGGGGTGCCTTCGGTTTGGGTGCCGCGCTGCGTCACATGGACCTGGGTGGGGTGCGTGAGGTCGAAGGCCAGGTGGGCGGCGGATGGGTAGCGTTTGGCAGCCTCGGGCTCCAGGCAGCGCAGCACCACTTCCTGCAGCCAGGCCGGAATGTCCGGGCGCCGCTTGCGCGGCGGTGTCGGGTCTATCCACAGGCGCTGGCGCAGGCCAGCGGTGGTTTGCGGGCTGCCAAAGGGCAGCTCGCCGGTGCAGAGCTGGTAGAGCATCACGCCGATGGCAAACACATCGCTGCGCGGATCGCCGCGCACGCCCACCACCTGTTCGGGCGCAATCCACGCGGGGGAGCCCACGGCCTTGCGCAGCTGTTCGGCCAGCAGGTCGGGGTAGTGCGCATGGCTGGACAGGCCAAAGTCCAGCAGTACGGCGCTGCCGTCTTCGCGGAAGAGCACGTTGGCCGGCTTCAGGTCCAGGTGCACCGTGTTCTGTTGGTGCAGCGCGTGGGCCGCGCGCGCCATGGCCGCGCCCAGCTTCGCAATGGTGTCTACATCCAGCTGCAGCGGGCTCTCCAGCCAGTGGTCCAGCGTCTGGCCCTGCACATACTCCATGACCAGGTAGGGCACACGCTGCAGGTCACCCGCGGCCACAAAGCGCGGCGTGGTGCTGCCGTGCAGGGCCTGCAGGATCTGGCATTCCACCTCGAAGCTAACGATGTTCTCCGCGCCATCGCCCGCCGTCATGCGCGGAATCTTCATGGCCATGGCAAAGCCCGGGCCGGGGCGCGCGTCGGCGTAGACCACGCGGTAGATGTGGGCCATGCCGCCGGAGTGGATGCACTCTTCGATGCGGAAGCCGTCCAGCTCGGTACCAGGGGCCAGCAGCTTCATCGTCCTTCCTCCAGCCGGTGGGCAAAGAACTCAGGCAGGCCGGCGCGGCGGATGGCGGCGGCGGCGGCATAGTGGTCGTAGGGCACGCGGTGAAAGGTGAGCTGGGCGCGTTCGGTGTCCAGCACGGCGTACATGGCCTGGGGGTGGCCATCGCGCGGCTGGCCCACCGAACCCACGGTGGCCAGCCACTGCCGGTGTTTGGGCACCGGTACCGCCACACCGGCCTGGGGCGTGAACATCATCAATCCGTCGGTGGCACCGCGGTAGTACAGCGTTTGCAGGTGCACGTGGCCGCCAAACACATAGCGCACGCCGGGCCACTTGTCGGTGGCATTGAGGCTGGCGGTGGCGGCACGTGCGTCGTAGACATAACGCCAGAGTTCGGGCGCATCCACACTGGCGTGCACCATGAGCACGCTGTCCAGGTGATGGGTCAGGGGCAGGGTGTCCAGCCAGGTGCGTTGCTCGGGGCTGAGCTGAGCGTGTGTCCAGGCGGCGGTGCTGTCGCCCACGGTCTTGATGGTGGCGGGCGGATGCACGGCCATCTCGTCGTGGTTGCCCTTGAGCACGACGGCACCTTCCTCGGTGAGCAGCTGGATGCGTTCCACCACCTCTGCCGGTTGGGCGCCGTAGCCCACCAGGTCGCCCAGGACGGCAAAGCGCTGCACCTGCTGGGCGCGGGCATGGGCCAGGCAGGCGTCCAGCGCCTGGAGGTTGCCGTGGATGTCCGACAGCAGGGCCAGTCTCATCAAGTCTCCGAAGTTAGAGGGCCGGTTGTGGGGCCCAACGCGCGATCATGCGCGCCGCGCCTGACGGCAAGTTTGCAGCAAAAAAGGCCGGCCCCGCAGCGCGGAACCAGCCTTTTGCGCAAGGCGCGTGGGGGCTTAAACGACGGTGATGGTCACGTCGATGTTGCCGCGGGTGGCGTTGGAGTAGGGGCAGACCTGGTGGGCCTTGTCGACCAGCGCTTGCGCAGCGGCCTTGTCCATGCCGGGGATGGAGACTTCCAGTTGCACTTCAATGCCAAAGCCCTGGGGGATTTGGCCGATGCCCACGGTGGCGTTGATGGATGTGTCAGCGGGCAGGGCAATCTTCTGTGTGCCGGCGACGAACTTCATGGCGCCGATGAAGCAGGCGCTGTAGCCGGAGGCGAACAGTTGCTCGGGGTTCACGCCGCCGCCGGGGCCGCCCATTTCCTTGGGCACGGCCAGTTTGAGGTCCAGCAGACCATCGGAAGTGCGGGTGGTGCCGTCGCGGCCGCCAGTGGACTTGGCGTGGGCTTGGTAAATCACTTTTTCGATCTTGTTGCTCATGGTGCGTCTTTCATAAAGTGCTGCGCTTGGCAGCGGGGTGGGTAATGGGGTTGTCTCGGGATCAGGCGGCGGTGAGGCGCTGGCGCAGGGCCTGCACCTGCTGGGTCAGGCTCATCAGCTCGTCCAGCGGGCAATCGGCGGCGGCCAGCACGCAGGCGGGGATTTTTGTGGCTTGCACTTTGAGGGCGCGGCCCTTGGCGGTCAGGAATACTTCGACGCGGCGCTCATCGGCGACGCTGCGCTGGCGGCTCAGCAGCTCGGCCTGCTCCATGCGCTTGAGCAGGGGGGTGAGCGTCCCGGAATCCAGAAACAGGCGTTCGCCCAGGGCCGAAACACTCAGACCGTCCTGCTCCCACAGCACCATCATCACCAGGTACTGCGGGTAGGTGAGCTGCATGCCATCCAGCAGCGGCTTGTACAGCTTGGTCATGGCCAGGGAGGTGGAGTACAGCGCAAAGCAGAGCTGGTTGTCCAAACGCAGGGCGTCGTCGTTGGCAGGGAGGGTGGATCGGCTGAGCATGGGCTAAATTGTAGGCATCAATTAAATTGTGTTCAATTAAATTGATAAAAACCATTCTCTGAAGATGGGCATGAGGCTGCCAAGGGTAAATGGGGGCTTGGCAGCGGCGGGGTGGCTGGGGTAACGTTAACGTCACCCTGAAGGAGGCAGTTCGCGTGTTCGACTACATCATCATCGGCGCCGGCTCGGCGGGTTGTGTGCTCGCCGCCCGGCTTAGCGAAGACCCCACAGTGAACGTGGCCCTGCTCGAGGCCGGCCCGCCCGACAACAGCGTGCTCATCCATTGCCCCGCGGGGCTGGCCGTACTGGCCAAGAACGGGCAGGCCAACTGGAAATTCGACACCACGCCGCAACCCGGCCTGAACGGGCGAACCGGCTACCAGCCACGCGGCAAGGTGCTGGGCGGTTCCAGCTCGGTCAACGCCATGATCTACATCCGCGGCCAGAAGGAGGACTACGACCATTGGGCGTCGGAAGGCAATCCGGGCTGGAGCTATGACGAGGTGCTGCCCTATTTCAAGAAGGCCGAAGACAACGACCGGGGTGCCGATCGCTTCCACGGCCAGGGTGGCCCCCTGCATGTGCAGGACTTGACCAGCCCGAACCGCCTGGGCCCGGTGTTTGTCGAGGCCGGGCGCCAGGCAGGCTATGCGGTCAACCCGGACTTCAATGGCGCCAGCCAGGAAGGCGTGGGTGTTTACCAGGTCACCCACAAGAATGGCGAGCGATTCAGCGCGGCCAAGGGCTACCTCACGCCCAACCTCGGGCGGCCCAATCTGCATGTGTTCACGGGCGCGCACACCACGCGCATCCTGCTGGAGCACAAGCGTGCCGTGGGCGTGCAGTTCCTGCACGAAGGTGAGATGAAAGAGCTGCGTTGCAGCCGCGAGGTGCTGCTCAGTGCGGGCGCGCTGCAGTCGCCGCAAATCCTGATGCTGTCGGGCATAGGTCCGCACAAGCATCTGGTCGAAAAAGGTATTGCCACCCTGCACGACCTGCCGGGCGTCGGCCAAAACCTGCATGACCATATCGATGTGGTGCAGCTGGTGAACGCACCGAAGCTGACGGAGACTTTTGGTGTGTCCTTCACCGGCATGGCCAACGCCGTGCGTGGCATTTTCGAATGGCGCAAGCAGCGCACCGGCATGCTCACCACCAACTTTGCCGAGGCGGGCGGCTTCATCAAGAGTCAGCCCGACGAGCGCACCCCTGATCTGCAGTTCCACTTCGCCATCGCCAAGCTGGTGAACCATGGCCGCAGCACCGTGCTGGGCCACGGCTATTCCTGCCACGTCTGCCTGCTGCGTCCCTACAGCCGCGGCAGCGTCACGCTGGCGAGCAAGGACCGGTTCGACGCTCCGGTCATCGACCCGAACTTCCTGGGCGAACGCGACGACGTGGACCGCCTGGTGCGCGGTTTCAAACTGATGCGTACGGTGTTGGAGCAACCGGCGCTAACGGGCTTGGGGGGCAAGGAGGGACCGAAGTCAGCCGCCGCACGTAATGATTTTGAGATTGAACAGTTCATCCGCGAGAACGCGGACACCGTCTACCACCCCGTCGGCAGCTGCCGCATGGGCCAGGGCCGCATGGATGTGGTGGACCACGAACTGCGCGTGCATGGCATCCAGGGCTTGCGCGTGGTGGACGCCTCCATCATGCCCCGCATCGTGAGCGGCAATACCAATGCGCCGACCATCATGATTGCGGAGAAGGCGGCGGATTTGATCAAGGTGGCGTGGCCGACGGCAGTTTGATGTGCTATTGATTTGCTAGCTGCTGGCGAAATATCGACGGGGCTAGGGGCTTGTTTTATATAAAATCTTTGCTGAGATTTGGTCCGCACACGGCGGGCGGCGTGGCCCGCGTTCTCCGGCTCGCGTCGCGGGCGGCCGTTTCTGGTGGGTTGGGCTTACTGCGTTAACGCCCCAATCGGTGCGCCTGCTCTGTGGCAACCGCGAGTGCGGCCTGCGCCCGCGGACCCCGCCACCCGCCACCCGCCTAGGTTGTTGGGCTTGGGGGCAATTTGGAATTTCAGTTTCAGACTGGAAGCCGACTTTCGAATAGCCCAGAAGCAGGCTTTCAATGCATCAAAGCGCATAGCCACCTTTTTGACCGTGAGGTTAGGCGCTTTACAAACCCGCATACCGACCGTCATCATCAACGTAATAGACCTCCGTTAAATACCACCTCCCCGACTGATAGATCAGGTGATACTCGTAGTCTGCGACAAAACTTGAGACGACCGTTGATTCTGATTTTGTTGTTACGACGGCCGTTTGATTGGAGATATGGCTTGAAACAATGCGCTCTTGCCTTGGCGAGTGATCTGACTCGGTTCCAAATGCAATTGACTGTCCTTTGAAGGCAGGAAGACAAAACCTTTTCAGCAATTCTATGTAAGCAGCTTCTGCTTGCTTTATTCCTTCGCCCGAAGGTAGCTGCGCACTCAATTTCAGTGCCTTGTCATTCCACTCCTGATACTCCTCGATGAACTGTTGAACCAATAATTCTGGTTTTACAGCGAAGGTGGGCGGAGCGCAAAACCCTGAGATTGAAGTCGAGAAGAATGCAAGAAAACGTTTCATGGTCGCCTAACGAATAATGTATGAAAAGCGTTCGGAATAGAAACAAACTGAGTCTTGCCGCAGGATGACCGCTTCCGCCGCAGAGCAGCCGTCACTCACTTCGCAAACCGCTTGCGCGTCAGCGCCAGCGCAATCCAGAACGAGCCCACCGCATAAACCGCCAGCACCGCCAAGTGCCGCGAGGCATCCGAAGGCCACTGGTCCATGAACAGCGGTCGTATCAACGCTACTGCGTTGGACAGCGGCAGCCAATCCGCCACTACGCGCACGACTGTGGGTAGCTGTTCCAGCGGGAAGAAGACGCCGCTGAGGAACATCATGGGCGTGAGGAAGAGCGTGAAGTAATAGGTGAAGAAGTCGTAGCCTTTAGCCAGTGCGTTGAAGATGAGCGCGATGCAGCTGAAGGTGATGCCCACGCCGAACAGGATGGGCCAGGCGACGAAGAGCTTGGGGCTATGACTGATGCCCAGCGCCAGCATCACGCCCAGAATGGCGGTGACGGTGAATAGCGACTTGAAGGCGGCCCAGAGCATCTCTGCCAACACCACGTTGTCCAGGCTCACGGGCGCGTTCATGATGCCGTCCCAGGTCTTCTGCACATGCATGCGGCTGAAGGCGGAGTACAGCGCCTCGAAGGACGCGGCCTGCATGGCGCTCATGCAGATGGAGCCACTGGCCAGGAACAGGATGTAGGGCACCTGCTGGCCGCCCACGTTGACCTGGCCGACCAGTGCGCCCATGCCGTAGCCAAAGGCGACCAGCCACATCAGCGGTTCGGCGATATTGCCGACCAGGCTGGGGATGGCGAGCTTGCGCCATACCAGCAGATTGCGCAGGAACACGGGCCAGAAGCGCAGCGACACTTCGGGCGCGCGCCAGATCGATTGCGGCTTGGCCGGGGTGTAGGGGGATGCGGTGCTCATATCAGGCGTCCTCGCGGATCTGGCGTCCGGTGAGTTTCAGGAACAGGTCTTCCAGGTTAGCCGGGCGGTGCAGGGTGCGCAGCTGTGGGTAGGCGGTCAGGGCCTGCAGCAGCGCGCCGGCGTCCTGCGTGTAGAAGAAGACGGTTTCGCCGCTCACTTCCACGCGTGCTGCCAGTGCGCGCAACGGGCTGTCCACGAGCGAGAGGGCGCCATTGCCATACACCTCCACCACATCGGGCTCCAGGTGCTGGGCGATCAGGTCGCGTGGCGTGCCCTCAGCGATCTTTTTGCCATGGTCCAGCACCAGCAAGCGGTTGCAGAGGCGCTCGGCCTCGTCCATGAAGTGGGTGGTTAGCAGGATGGACTTGCCTTGTTGCAGCAACACCTGCAGGCGTTCCCACATGAGGTGGCGTGCCTGCGGGTCCAGGCCCGTGGTGGGCTCGTCCAGCAGCAAGAGCTTGGGATCGTTCACCAGCGCACGGGCCAGGCTCAGGCGCCGGCGCATGCCGCCGGAGAGCTCACCGGGTTTTGCGTTGGCCTTGTGCGAGAGCGCAGCAAACTCCAGCAGCTGCGGAATGCGCGCCTTGATGGCGGCGTCCTTCATGCCGAAGTAACGGCCATAGACTAGCAGGTTCTCGGCGCAGCTGAAGTCCGGGTCCAGCGTGTCGAACTGGGTGACCACACCGAGTTGGGCCTTGATGGCCATGGCGTCGTGCGGCATCTGCCAGCCCAGCGCATGGATGCTGCCGCCATCGGGCAGGGTGTGGCCCAGACACATGCGGATGGTGGTGGTCTTGCCTGCGCCATTGGGGCCAATGACGCCCAGGCATTCGCCGGGCGCGATCTCGAAGGACAGGTCTTTGACGACCTCCGCATCGCCGTAGCGCTTGTGCAGATGCTGCACTTCAAACAGTTTTTCCGTCATGCGCGGCATTGTGCCGCAGGCCTTTGAAAGCGCTCAGTCGGCCTGCAATAGCCTGCCGCGCCCTTGGGCCTTGGCCTGGTAGAGGGCCGCATCGGCGCGTGCCATGAAGTCGGCCAGACTGTCGTCGTCGGCTTGCTGCATGGCCAAGCCTGCGCTGTAACCCACACGCAGTGAGGGCTCCTGGATGCCTTCTTCTTGTATCCCCAGGCGCAGGCGTTGCTCCACATGCAGGGCGGCACGTTTGTCGGTATTAGGCAGCAGCAGGGCAAACTCTTCACCGCCCAAACGGGCTGCGATGTCGCCGCTGCGCCGGTTGGTGCGCAGTTGCTGGCCCACCATGCGCAGCACCTGGTCGCCCGCTTCGTGGCCCTGGGTGTCGTTGATGCGTTTGAAGTGGTCCAGGTCCAACATGATCAGTGCCAATGGCCGCTGCTGGCGGCGTGCCTGCTCCCAGGCCACCGTGGCGCGTTCGTCCCAGCCATGGCGGTTGAGCAGACCGGTGAGGTTGTCAGTCAGGGCCTGTTCGCGCAATGCCGATTCGGCCTCTTCGCGCCAGGCGACCAGCACGGCGACCGTGGTGAGCACCAGGGCGACATTGGCAGTGATTTGCGCCAGCACGTTGACGATGTGCGGTGCATCGAAGGTGGGGTACAGCTCCGGATACCAGGCACCTAACACGCCGCGCCCCAGCGATGCAAGGGCCACGGCGGTGTAGCACAGCGCAATCAGACTGCGCCAGCGCAGTCCCGCTGGCAGCCGTGGGCGCAGCGTGGCGCGGGCCACGACCAGCAGCTGCAGGGCCAGCAGCAGGTTGGCATAGCCCACGCGCAGGCTGTAGTCGCCAAAACTGAGCGCATAGCCCAGTGGCATGAGTACCACCAATACCTGCAGCAGGCGCTCGTACGGGCGCCGCCCCAGCCAGGCCTTGAGGGCCAGGAACATGAGGTAGTTGGCGGTTGAGGCCATCACCATGGCCGCGGTGGACAGCACCGGGTCCAGCCAGTGGCCGAAGGCAAAGCCCGAGCTGATGATGGCCACCCAGCCGAGGGTTTGGCTCAGCAGGCTGTACTGCGCCAGGCGCGCTGCGTGGCTGATGCCCTTGCCCATGATCAGCGGCAGGGCAAGGGAGACGGTGCTCAGATTGAGCGCCGTCAGCACCAGGACAGTCAGGACATGGATGGGCGGCATCCGCTTACTGAAAGGCCACTTCGGCAAAGCTGCGCAGCTTGCGGCTGTGCAGTTGGTCGGTGCCTTGGGCACGCAGCAGTTCCAGTGCCCGGATGCCAATGCGCAAATGCTGGTCCACCCGCTCGCGGTAGAAGTGGTTGGCCATGCCGGGCAGCTTGATCTCGCCGTGCAACGGCTTGTCGCTCACGCACAGCAGGGTGCCATAGGGCACGCGAAAGCGGAAGCCGTTGGCGGCGATGGTGGCGCTCTCCATGTCCAGCGCCACGGCGCGGCTCTGGCTGAAGCGGCGCTGCGGCGTGTTGTCGGGCAGCAGTTCCCAGTTGCGGTTGTCAGTGCTCGCCACGGTACCGGTGCGCATGATGCTCTTGAGCGCTGCGCCTTTGATCTGCGTGACATCGGCCACGGCCTCTTCCAGTGCGACTTGGATTTCGGCCAGTGCCGGGATGGGCACCCACAGTGGCAGTTCTTCGTCGAGCACATGGTCCTCGCGCACATAGCCGTGTGCGAGCACATAGTCGCCCAACTGCTGGCTGTTGCGCAGGCCGGCGCAGTGGCCCAGCATGATCCAGGCGTGTGGGCGCAGCACGGCGATGTGGTCGGTAATCGTCTTGGCGTTGGCCGGGCCCACGCCGATGTTGACCATGGTGATGCCCGCGTTGTCGGCACGCACCAGGTGGTAGCCGGGCATCTGCGGCAGGCGCGGGGGGGCGGAGCCCTGGGCATCGGCCGGGTCGGTTGGCAGGCCCACGCGGCGCGTCACCACATTCCCGGGTTCGATGAAGGCGATGTACTCGCTGTCGGGCTTGGCCATCTCGGCGTGGCCCAGGCGCACGAATTCGTCGATGTAGAACTGGTAGTTGGTGAACAGTACAAAGTTCTGGAAAGCGCGCGGCGAGGTGCCGGTGTAGTGGCGCAGCCGGTGCAGCGAATAGTCCACACGCGGCGCGGTGAACAGGGACAGCGGCAACGGGTCACCTGCCTTGGGGCTGTAGGTGCCGTTGGCAATGCCGTCGTCCATGGCGGCCAGGTCGGGCAGGTCAAACACATCGCGCATCAGCGTGCGGCGCTGCGCGCTCATGCTGCCTTCCACGTGGTCGTTCTCGGCAAAGGAAAAGTGCACAGGGATGGGCTGGCTGCTGGTGCCCACTTCCAGCTCCACACCATGGTTCTGCAGCAGCAGGCGGAACTGCTCCAGGTAATAGCTGCTGTACAGGTCGGGGCGCGTCAGCGTGGTCTCGAAGCGGCCCGGGCCGGCCACAAAGCCAAAGCTCAGGCGGGCGTTGTCGGCGCCGGGTTTACGAAACACCGTGTCGGTGTGGATGCGCACCAGCGGGTAGCAGGCACGCACATGGCCCTGGCTGTCGTCGCCGGCCACAAAGCGCTGCATGGCCTGGCGCAGATGCTGGATGCTGCTCTCATAAATGCGCTGCACCTGGGCCAGCGCGGCGGCGGCATCGGTGAAGCGGGCGGGGGCGATGAAAGGGGGCAAACTGGACATGGACACTATTGTGCCGCGTGATTGTTTCGACGGTATGCGGTAGAGTGCGGACTGGACCAACCCGAGGGCCACGGTGCCAGACCCCAAAGATTCGCGTTTTCACGAGACTGGTTTCCCCTCCTTGCAGTGGGAAGAGGAAGACTTGCCCACGCGGCCCATGCCGTTTCATGAGCGCCCGCTGCAGGCCCGCATCGACCACGAGATGGCCATCATCGCCGAGCACCACATCCGCATCGCGCTGGCCATCGAGAAATTCTGGGGTCACCGCGACTGCGTGGAGTACCTGCAAACCCTGGTTCTGAGTGGCGGCTACAGCGACAGCAGCCGCAACCGCGTCGGGTTCAAACCCGAAGTCCTGTCCGCCCTGATCAACCTCGCGGCCCTACACCGCATCGAGTGAGGCAGCGGCGGCCGCACAGGCCGCGCAGATGCAGGATTTCCGGCGCTGCTCCGTCGGCACGCGGGCCAGCAGCTCTTCTGTAAAAGTGGCTTCCATGCACCAGCAGGGTGGCTGCTTTTGGCCGGTGGTGCGCTCCACTTCCATGGCGCACAGGTTGCCCTTGCCGCACAGCGGGCACACTTCGGGGTTGGGGACTGGTGGGGTGGACATGGTGTCCACAGTGTAGCCACCCCCTCCGGTTTACAAAAGGAAAGCAGGCAGCATGGGTGTGGAAATCGAACGCAAATTCCTGGTCCAAGGTGAGCCGTGGCAGGGCGTACCCGGCGTGGCCTACCGCCAGGGTTACCTGAACCGCGACAAGGCCCGCACGGTGCGCGTGCGCATCGCGGGTGAGGCCGCCTTCCTGACCATCAAGGGCCAGAGCGTGGGCGCCACGCGGGCCGAATTCGAGTACCCCATTCCCGTGGTCGATGCGCAGGCCTTGCTGGCCCTGTGCGATGGGCCGTTGATCGAGAAAACCCGTTACCTGCTGGACCACGCCGGCACGCGCTGGGAGCTGGATGTGTTTGCCGGTGACAACGCCGGACTGGTGGTTGCCGAGGTGGAGCTGGAGTCGGAAGGCCAGGTGTTTACGCGCCCCGACTGGCTGGGCGACGAGGTCACGCAGGATGTGCGTTACTTCAACTCCAACCTGGCCCAGAACCCCTACTGCCGCTGGGCGCCCGCGTAGCGGGCCTGTAGCGAGGCGGCTAGGCTGGCAATGGCCGCTTGCCAGCCAGCACCGGGAACCTGCCGGTGCACGGCGAAGCCGGGGAACCAGGGTGAGGGCGAGCCCTGCTCCTGCCAACGGAATTCGGCCGGTGCGGGCACCAGCACATCACCGCCCAGCCCGAGGCCGGCGGCCAAATGCACATTGGTGTTGCTCACGCCCAGCAGCCCGTCCAGACAGGACAGCAAGGCCAACAGTTCATCCAAATCCTCGTCGCAGGTGCTGGCGTCCAGCACGCGTTCAGCTCCCAGGCGGGCGTGGACCTCCGCCAACTCTTCGGGCAACAAGCCGCGCTGCAGGATGACGACGTCCACGTCCAGCGGCGCCAGCAGGTCCAACAGCGGCCCGAGTGGCGCCGCCTTTTCCAGCCAACGCTGGGTGCTGAAGTCGGCGTACTGCATCTGGGTGCCGGCGCGCCAGGTCAGGCCCAGGCGCGGCCGGGTGCCGCCCAGCAAGGGGTGCTGTGCCACCAGCCGCTGGCGTGTGGCGGCATCGGCTTGCAGGGGCACCGCCGCCGGATACGTGTTCTCGCCCAAGGCCAGGGGCAGATCACCAGCCAGCAGCGTGTGCTGCGCGGATTCCGTGTGTCCGCCTGAAATCAACGTCGCCAGGGCCGGTTGATGCCGCAGTGATGCCAGCTTGGTGTTGCACAGTCGGTAGTCCACCCGCGCGCCACGCGCCTGCAGGGCGGGCAGGTAGCGCATGAAGAACAGCTCGTCGCCAATGCCCTGTTCGCCCAGCACCTGCACGGTCTGGCCGCGCAGGTCGGCAGGCAGGGGCGGGGTATGCGGCTCCCACCCGGCGGGCGCGCCTTCAAAGGCCTGGCGGTTGAAGCGCCAGGCGTAGTGCGCCCAGCCGCTTGCCAGCTGCCCCTGGCGCAGCAACACCAGGGCCAGGTTGTGGTGGGTGCCCTGGCGTTTGGGGGCTAGCGCCAGGGTGGCTTCCAGCGCGGTCTGCGCTGCCCCGGTTTGGCTGCGATGGGCCAGCAGGGTGCCCAGGTTGTGGTGCAGGCGCACGGACTGCGGCAGTTGTTGGGTGGCCACCTGCAGCAAGGCGATGGCTTGGTCTGGTAAGCCGGTTTGTTCGTAGAACACGGCCAGGTTGTAGGCGGCTTCCTCGTGCCCGGGGGCCAGCATGAAGGCCTTGGTGAGCTGCATTTCGGCGGCGGTGTTCTGGCCGATCTGCTGCAGCGCCCGGCCCAGGGTCAGCGCGTGTTCGATGGCCAGCGTGGCGTCAGCGCCGGGGTTCAGGTCCTGCAGCACCGCCACCACATCGTCATAACGACCTAGATGGAACAGCGATTCACCGGCCAGGAAGCGCCAGTAGACGTTGTGTGGCTGCATTTCCAGCGCCCGGGCGTAGGCGTCCAGCGCCTGGGCGAACTGCCCTTGGGCGTAGTGCTGGTCGCCGATCAGGGCGTGTTCCAGCCCGGGTGCGTTAGCCATGGCGCTGCTGTGAGTAGTCGGCCAGCAGCCGCTCGCGGTGCCACTCGGCGGCCATGGGGTCGTCGGCGTATTCGTGGAAGCAGGGCGTGCCCAGCGTCCAGTGCAGCAGCTTGGCGTCGGGGTTGGCGCCAAATTCCTGTGGCAGCCAGTTCCATTCGCGTGGCAGTGCGCCAATCAACTCGTCGGCCAGCCAGGTGAAGCGGTGCAGCTGTGCGCCGGTTCCGTTTTCCACAAAGGCGGGTGTGACCACGCGGTTGGCCGGGTGGCCGCAGTTCCAGAGCACCACGCTGGACCAATTCTTGCGCGGGTAGTCCTGGTTCTTGGAGCCCAGGTACTTGCCCTGGGCCTTGGTCTTGTAGTCGTGCTGCACGCACATCACGGCCTTGCTCTCGTCGCGCAAGGCCCAGAGTTCGCTGATGTCGGTGCGCAGCACCATGTCGCCGTCCATGAAGAGGGCCCAACCTTGGTAGTCGGTCAGGTGGGGCAGCAGGAAGCGGCTGTAGATGAACTGGTTGCTGCCGTCGCCGTGGGTTTCGCGGTAGTCAGGCAGGGTGTGCAGCGCCAGCGGCGTGATGGCCACCGGCTGGCGTGCATGGCGCACGATGCTGTTGGCGCACACGTGGTAGGCCACGGCTTCGCGCGGGTCATAGCCAATGAAGATCCGGATCATGCGCCATGCTAGGCCGGGGTGACGGGCCTGAAGCGCAGAAAAGCGCTGCTTTGCCCCGCCAAAAAGCGGGCGCGTCTTTGCAAAGCAGATACATGGCGCTGCTACGCTGGCTGCGGGCCGGCACCCTGCAGGCCAGATGCAAAGGAGCGCGTGATGCAAGGAATCCACCGATCGTTTCTGGTTGCCGCCTTGGGCGGTCTGTGCCTGCTGGGCAGTGCCTTGGCCCAGCAGAACCCACCACCCAAACCGCCCGAGGGTCAAGGCAATGGACAAGGTGGTGAGCACCGTGGTCCGCCACCCGAGGCGCTGGCCGCCTGCAAATCGCTGGCCAGCGGGGCCGCCTGCAGCATGACCACGCCCCAGGGCAGCATGAGCGGCACCTGCGGCGCCCCCGAAGGCAAACCGCTGGCATGCCGCCCGGCGCGTCCGCCCCAAGGGAAGGGCCAGGGTGACAGCGGCAACAAGCCACCGCCCAAACCCGCCAACTGATGGGCGGGCGGATGCGCTGGCTGCTGCTTCTGGGCGCGCTGCTGCTGGCCGGCTGCGGCGCACAAGGACTGTTCTACCACCCGGACCAGGTGCTCTACAGCACCCCGGCCGAGGCAGGCCTGCGCTTTGACGCGGTACGCTTCCCCAGCCGGGACGGGACGCAATTGACGGGCTGGTTCATCCCCGCCAGCGGTTACGCCAACCCGCGCGACGCCAAGGGTACGGTGGTGCATTTCCATGGCAACGCGCAGAACATGACGGCCCATTGGCAGTACGTGGCCTGGCTGCCGCGCCGGGGCTATAACGTGTTCGTGTTCGACTACCGGGGCTATGGCGCGTCCCAGGGCAAGCCCGACGTGAAGGGCGTATTCGAGGACGCCAACAGCGCGCTGGACTATGTGCGTACTCGCAGCGACGTGAACCCCGAGCGCCTGCTGGTGCTGGGCCAGAGCCTGGGCGGCACCAACGCCATTGCCACCGTGGGCAGCGGCAACCGGGCGGGCGTGAAGGCGGTGGCGATCGAGGCCACCTTCTACTCCTACAGCAGCATCGCCAGCGACAAGGTGAGCGGCGCCGGCCTGCTCATGAACGACAGCTACAGCGCGGCCCGTTACGTGCAGGCGCTCTCGCCGCTGCCACTGCTGCTGATCCACGGCACCGCAGACCCGGTGATTCCCTACGCCCATGCCACGCGCCTGCTGGAGCAGGCCCAAGCCCCGAAGCGCCTGATCACGGTGGAGGGCGGCGGCCACATCGACGCGCTGACGCCGCGTTTTGGCCACACCTACCAGGATGCGGTGGTGGACTTCTTCGATGCGGCGCTGGGCCTGCTGCCCGCCGTGGCAGCCAATCCATAAGCAATTTATGCCTCCAGCCCTCGTGGAATGTGCGCGAGCAGCTCCTGAATCAGGAGCATTACACTGCGGGCCATGACTTCTTCTGTCCTGGCCCGCAGCCCTGCGGCGGAGTACACGCAGCGCATGAACCGGGTGTTGGACCATATCGACCGGCACCTCGATACGCCGCTGGAGCTGGCCGCGCTGGCTGACGTGGCGCACTTCTCGGCCTTCCACTTCCACCGCATGTTTGCCGCCTGGATGGGCGAGACTCTGGGCGACTACGTGCGCCGCCGGCGCCTGGAGGTTGGCGCCTTGCACCTGGCGGGCAATATACGGGCCAGCGTGCTGGAGGTGGCCTTGGGCGTCGGGTTCGGGTCGGGCGAGGCGTTTGCCCGCGCCTTCAAACTGCACTTTGGCTGCACGCCCACGGCCTGGCGCACCAACACGCCGCAGCGCTGGGCGCAGGAGCTGCAGCACGCACGCCGCCTGGTGGAGCGCAATCTGGATCAGGCACGGAGCAAGCACGATCAGGCGGGGACGGGCGCTTCTGGCGACCATGCAGGCCTGTCCAACTCCAGGGAATCCGCCCTCATGCAAGTCACCATCACCAGTCTGCCCGCCGTGCGCGTAGCCTATATGCGCCACATCGGCCCCTACGGCCTGCCCATCAACCAGTTCTGGAGCCAGACCTTTGTGCCCTGGGCCAGCGCGCAGGGCCTGCTGCCCGGTGCGTCCTGCTACGGCATCGGCCAGGACGACCCGCACATCACGCCCGCCGCCCAGTGTCGCTACGACGCCTGCGTGGCGGTGCCGGACGGCTTTGTGGCCAAGAGCCCGGCCTCCATCACCACACTACCCGGCGGCCGCTACGCCGTGGCCGCCTTTAAGGGCACCGTGCCCCAGCTCACGCTGGCCTGGACCGAACTGCTGCGCGACTGGCTGCCCGCCAGCGGCATGCAGATGGACGGACGCCCGCTGTTTGAGCACATGCCACCCGACACGCAGTACGACCCGGCCACCGGCGTGTTCACTTGCGAGCTGTGCATACCGGTCAAGCCGCTGTAGGCCTGCGCACCACCTCATTCGTCCACAGGGACGTACATGTCGAACTTCATCGCATCGATCACCACATTGGTGGTCATGCGGATGACTTGGGGCACTTCCGCCATCAGCCGGGCGGAGAGTGCGTCGTAGTCCTTCACGCTGCGGCTGAGGATGACCATGACCAGGTCCACCGCGCCGGTGACGTAGAAGAGCTGCTGCACTTCGGGCTCCTTGTGTACCCAGGTGCGAATGCGTGGCAAGGCCTCGTAGTTGTCTTTCAGCTCAATGCCGACCACAAATTGCATGCGCTGCCCCAGCGCTTGCGGGTTGACCACCGCAATTTCCGCCGTGATGACCTTGTCCGCGCGCAAGCGCCGCAGGCGGCGTTGCACGGCGGAGGCAGACAAACCGACCGCTTCGGCAATCACTTCGGCATTGACCTGGCAGTCGCGTTGCACGAACTCCAGAATCTTCCGGTCAAACTGGTCCAGGGGCGTTTCCATCGATTCATTGTAGGCAAGGGAGGGGCGAGACCGGAATCGGCGCTCATCTGGACTTGTGCGCCGTTTTTCTGCAGAAAAGAGCCGGATTACGCCGCCTGGCGGCGTTTCTTTTGGGGAAACTTGAGATTCCTTTGCGCCTCAAAAACGCAGTTTTGCGTGCGTAACGCGCCAGCCTTTGGTGCGGTGGCTATGGGCATTATGGTGGCGTTCATCGCCATCGTCATGCGGGCCGGCGTGCCCACGCGGGGGACAGGGTTGGGTCTGTTTTTTGGCCGCTTGGCCGGTTCTATCTGGAGTCACAAAGAATGAAAGCTCGGGTTCTGAAAATGGTGGTGGGTGGTTTGCTGATGACGGCAGGCCTGGCGTTTGCGCAGGATGTCGTGCGTATCGGCACGCTTTCGGACTACCCGCCCTTTGAGTACAAGGATGCGTCCGGCCAGCTCAAGGGCATGGAGATCGAACTCGCCAATGCCATGTGCAAGCACATGCAGGCCAAGTGCGAGTACGTCACCATGGACTTTGACGCGCTCATCCCCGCGCTCAAGGCCAAGAAGATCGATGCCGTCCTGGCCCAGATGTCCATCACCGACGAGCGCAAGAAAGTGGTGGACTTCACCGACCTGTTCACCCTGGCCCCCGTGCAGTACGTGGCCAAGGTGGGCTCGGGCATCAGCGAAGACCCGGCTACCCTGCGCGGCAAGACGGTGGGCGTGTACAGCGGCTCCAACCACGAGACTTACCTCAAGAAGCGCCTGCCCAAGGCCAAGTCCGGCATCGCCACCAAGTCCTACCCCAACCAGGACGCCATTTGGCTGGACCTGGAAGCCGGGCGCGTGAACACAGCGCTCGGCGACACCACGGTGGCCTATGAATGGCTGCAGAAGACCGGCAAGGCCAAGGGTTTTGACTTTGCGGGCAAGCCGCTGAACGATGTGGAAATGTTTGGCGAAGGCACCGGCATCGCCGTGCGCAAGGGCGACCCCCTGAGGGCGCGCCTCAACACCGCCATCAAGAAGGTGCTGGCCGACGGCAGCTTTGCCGCAGAGAACAAGAAGGTGTTCCCGTTTAGCATTGCGCCTGCCAGCAAGTAAGCCCAGCCAATGAATGGCCGCACCCGCCCGCTGGCGCAGGTGGCGGTGCTTTTCCGGAGTCGAAATGGATGTTTTGCAGGCCTACACGGGCCAGCTGCTGCAAGGTGCGCTGATGACCGTGCAACTGGCTTGCGCCGCCCTGGTGTGCGGGCTGGGGCTGGGCCTGCTGCTGGCGGCCTGCCAGCTCAGCCGCCATGCTTGGCTGCGCCGCCCGGTGCGGCTGGCGACCGGGGTGCTGCGGGGCGTGCCGGAGTTTCTGGTCGTTCTGGTGTGCTACTTCGGCCTGTCCAGCTTCATCAACACGCATTGGGACGGGGCCTTTGACATCAGCCCCTTCTTTGCCGGTGTGGTGTCGCTGGCGCTGGTGTTGGGGGCCTATGCCTCCGAGGTGTTTCGCGGCAGCTTTGTGGCCCTGGAGCGCGGGCAGCTGGACGCCGCGCGTTCCTTGGGGATGACGCCGGTGCAAACCTTTTTTCTGGTGCGCCTGCCGCAGGCCTGGCGCATTGCCCTGCCCAGTTTGGGCAACCTGTGGCAATCGCTACTCAAGGACACCTCGCTGGTCTCGGTGGTGGGGCTGGAAGACCTGCTGAAGAAGTCCAACATGGCTGCGCAGGCAAGCCACCAGCCGTTTATGTTCCTGATGGCTGCGGCCTGCATGTACTTTGTGCTGCTGGCGCTGACCGAGCCCGTGTTCTCGACGCTGGAACGCAGGGCGCAACGCCCCTACCTTCGCTGACCATGGACGCCTTTCTCAGCGATCTTTTCGCCCTGCTGCGCGACAACCAGACCGAGTTGTGGGAGGGCCTGGTGGTTACGCTGCAGCTCTGGGTGGCGTCCGGTCTGGCCGGTTTGGTGCTGGCCTTGGTGCTGGCGCTGAGCGCCAGCCATGGCGGCCCGGCCCTGCAAAGGGCGACGCGCATTTACAGCGCGGCCTTTCGTGGCACCCCCCTGCTGGTGCAAATGTTCCTGTTGTACTACGGTTTGAGCCAGTTCGAGTGGGTGCGCGCTTCGGCCGCGTGGGGCGTGCTGGAGGATGCGTTTTACTGCGGCCTCCTGGCCCTGACCTTCAATATCGCGGCCTATATGGCCGAAGACATGCGTGCCGCCATCCTGGCCGTACCTGCTGGGCAGCAAGAGGCAGCGCGCGCCTTCGGCATGCCGGGTGCCACGGTGGTGCGCCGCATTGTGCTGCCGCAGGCGCTGCGCATTGCCACCCCGGCGTTGGGCAACGAAGCGGTATCGCTGCTCAAGGCCACGGCCCTGGTCAGCACCATTACCGTTTTTGACCTCACCGGCGTGGCCCGTCGCCTGTCTGTTGAGTCGTACACGACGGATGCCCTGCTACTGGCCGGCGTGGTCTATGGGGTGTTGACACTGTGCATCACCGCCGGTGTGCACCTGCTGGAGCGGCTGCGGAAAGCCCCCTGAGCCCGCGCTGCCGCAGGCCTGCTGCAAAGCCGGTTTGTGCGCTTCTCGCCAGCGTGTCCGTGCCCGAGTTTGCCGCCGCTGCGCGCGGGGTTTGGCTAATCTGGGAACCCATTTTTTTGACTGATGGATGTATGTTGAATCCCCTGGAACAGTTTCTGGCGCATGACCGCTTGATGGTGCTGGACGGCGCACTCGCCACCGAACTGGAGCGCCGTGGCGCTCAGCTCAACGACCCCCTGTGGTCCGCCAAGCTGCTGATTGACCAGCCCGAACTCATTCGCGCCGTGCATGCTGACTACTTTCTGGCCGGCGCCGATGTCGCCACCACCGCCAGCTACCAGGCCACGTTTGAAGCCTTCACCGGCCGTGGCATGAGCCGCACGCAGGCAGCCGACCTGATGCGCCTCTCTGTCACGCTGGCGTGCGAGGCACGCGATGCATTCTGGGCGGACCGGGCCCACCGTGTTGGCCGCATCCGCCCACTGGTGGCGGCGTCCGTCGGGCCCTACGGCGCCATGCTGGCCGATGGCTCGGAGTACCGTGGCCACTATGGGCTGGACCGCGCCGCGCTGGCGGCCTTTCACCGTGAGCGCCTGCAGGTGCTGGCCACTTCGGGCGCAGACCTGCTGGCCTGCGAAACCATTCCCTGCCTGGACGAAGCCCTGGCCATTGCCGATGTGCTGGCGGAGCAGGGCAACGCGGTGGCCTGGATCAGCTTCTCCTGCAAGGATGGCGAACACAACGCCCAGGGTGAACGGCTGGCCGACTGCGTGGCCGCGCTCGAGGCCTACCCGCAGATCGTCGCCATCGGCGTGAACTGCACCGCGCCGGAATTCGTGGCCAGTCTGGTGGAGCAGGCCAAAGCCCGAACCACCAAGCCCGTGCTGGCCTACCCCAACTCGGGTGAGCACTACGACGCCGAAGGCAAAGTCTGGGCCGGTGCGTGTGATCAGGCCGCAGCCTACGCCGAACAGGCCCAGTGCTGGCAAGCCAAGGGCGCACGCATGATCGGTGGCTGCTGCCGTACCGGGCCGGACGATATTCGGGCGGTCCGGCGCCTAGGTTAGGGTTGAATCAAAGGCTATTGGGCTGCCGGCGCTTGCGCAGGCGGAGTCTGCATCTGCTGTGCAGCTTTGGCCCGCTGGGTGTAGCTCTGGTAGGCCGGCAGTGCGACGGCGGCGACGATGCCAATGATGGCAACAATGACCAGCACAGGAAATCCCAGGCCCAGGATCTTGACACCCAGGGTGTTGGGCGGTGTAGGGGGGCCGTAGTCGTTCTCGCCCTCGGTGCCGGATTTGAAGATCCATACCAGGCCCACAAAGGGAATCAGGGCGAGCAGGCAGGTCCAGCCCGACCAGTTCATATCGTGGCTGCGCTGTATGGTCAGCAGAATCATGAAGATGCCGTAGGCGAGGGCGACCAGGAACCCCAAGAAGTCACCGAACTTACCCAGCAACTGGCTCGCCACAGCGGCAACCACGATGATCAACAGATAGGCTCCGAAGGTGTAAGCGAGATAGCGCATGCGGCCGATGCGGCCCTTCGCACTGAACGGGCGGACGTCCTGAAACTGCTTGCCTCGTGTGCGCACATCGCCGACAAGGGCTTCGGGTGGAGCATAGGGGTTGGTGGCTTGCATGGCGGTCCTTTCGTGGTGAAGCAAGTGTTACAACAATCCGGCGCGTTTGATGGCGTGGTAGCGGTTGACCAGGCCGGTGGCGAGTTGTTCGGGTTCCACATCAAGCGAGAGCGGGTCGTTGCCCAGGCTGCGTTGGAAGGCATCGCGGCGCGACTGTTCGAACAGATGGGCGGTGGCGCTTTGCGCGACGGCTGTGACGTCGGTGAGGGGCTGTTCCGCAATCTGGCGCAGCACGCGCTCGCGCAGGCTGGCCACCATCACCAGGTGGCGCTGGCGCAGCAGTTTGATGGCGGGCGAGAGTTCGTAGGCGTCTTCGTCGCGGAAGTTGGTCAGCACGATGACCAGGGCCCGTTTGTGCTGGGTGCGCGCAAAGCGCTCGGCCACGGCCAGGTAGTCGGAGTGGGTGGCCGAGGGCTCTAGGTCGTAGAGCGTGTTCATCAGCGCGTTGAGGGAGGCTGTGCCCTTGCGCGGCGCAAAGCGGCGCTCCTGGCCGGCCGGGTTGCCGAAGGTGAGGGCGCCAACTTCGTCGCCCTCTTTCAGCGCCACATAGCTAAGCAGCATGAGGGCGTTGAGCACCTGGTCGAAATGTCCGCTGCCCGGTTGGTCGTGTCCTTCGTCGGCGCGCATGCGCCGGCCGCAGTCTAGCAGGAACATTACGCACTGATCACGCTCGTCCTGGAACTGCCGCACCACGGGCTTGCCGCGGCGCAGTGTGGCCTTCCAGTCGATATGGCGAATCGGGTCGCCGCGTTGGTAGTCGGCGAGCTGGCGGAAGTCGGTGCCTTGGCCGCGCTGCGCGTAGCTCTTGATGCCGATCTGCGCCAGACGCCGGTCGCCGGCGAGCCAGGCATAACCCATGAGGGCGGCAAAGTTGGGGTAAATGCGCAGCGTTTGTGGCTGGCCCAGCGCCTGCTGGACTTCAAACATGCCCAGCCGTGTGCGCCAGCGTACATAGGTCTGGCTCCAAGTGGCCGGGCCGCGATGCATCGGGGTGACGCGGTAGCGCAGCGCCAGCCGCCCCTCCGCTGGCACCTTGCCGTTCTGCGGCAGGCCCTGCAAGGCGAACTTCCCGTCGACAGCGTCGAACACGCGCACCGTCCATGGCTGCGTACCCTCGTTGAGCAGCGTCAGCGCAATCACCTTTTCCACGCCCAGCGCAAAGGCTTGCGGCAGATTGCGTTCCACGCGCAAGGGCGCCCGCCGGTAGGCGCGCAGGCTCCACAGCAGATCGGCCAGGGCCAGCGCCGTCAGAAGGGTCACGGCGACGCCCACTACGCCGGCGACCAAGGGCAGGGCGAGCCCGACGAGCAGCGCCAGCGCGCTGGCGCAGGCCAGGGTTGCGGTGGCAGCCAGCAGGCGGCGGCCGGGCAGGAAGTGCAGCACGCGCAGTCCTCAGAGGCGCGGTGCCTCGACGCTGTCGAGCGCGCCGTCGAGCAGTTCGTCAACCTCGCGCCCTTCGAGCTGGGCATCGGGTGCGAGCTGCACGCGGTGGCGCAGTACGGGCAGCACATAGCGTTTGACGTCGTCAGGCGTGATGAAGTCGCGCGCCGACAACAGGGCGTGCGCACGCGCTGCACGTACCAGGGCAATGGCTCCGCGTGGGCCGGCACCGCTGGATAGACCGGGCCACTGGCGCGTGGCGCGCGCAATGTGCACGGCGTACTCGACCACGCCCGCGTCGCAATGGACTTGGGCCGCGAGCCGCTGCAGCGCCAGCACGGCCGTGGCGTCCAGGGTGGCCGAGATGCCGTCGAGCTGGAACTGGTCGCCGGTCTGGCCCAGTGTGGCGCGTTGCACAATGGTCGCCTCTTCCTCCTCGCTGGGGAAGGCGACATGGATCTTGAACAGAAAGCGGTCGAGCTGGGCCTCCGGCAGGGGGTAGGTGCCTTCGGTGTCCAGCGGGTTCTGCGTGGCCAGCACCATGAAGGGGCTGGGCAGCTTGAGCGTCTGGCCTTCGAGTGTGACCTGGTATTCCTGCATTACTTCCAGCAGCGCGCTCTGCGTCTTGGCGGGGGCGCGGTTGATCTCATCGGCCAGCAGAAGGTTGGTGAAGACCGGGCCCTGGTTCACGCGCAGCGTACCCGTGACCGCACCCGAGCCCTGGGCGTCGAGCACGCTGTGGCCGGTAATGTCGGAGGGCATGAGGTCGGGCGTGAACTGCACGCGCGCGTAGTTCAGGTGCATGGCTTTGGCCAGTGTCCGTGCCAGCAGGGTCTTGCCCAGGCCGGGCACACCCTCGATGAGCACGTGGCCCGAGGCGATCAGCGCCACCAGTGTCTGGTCCACCGCCGCGTCCTGGCCGACCAGGGCTTTGCTGATCTCGGCGCGCAGCACGGCGAGTTGTTCGGTGGCGTGGGTCAGGGTTTCGGCTTGGATGTAGGACATAGGGCTCAGGATTGGTGGGAATGGACTTCAGGAAGGTGCTTGTTGCGCAGACGGCGGCGCGCGGTTTCCAGCAGGCGCAGGGTCTGCAACGTGGCCAGCGCACTGCGTTTGGCATCGGTGCGCATGGCGTAGGTGAGGGCGGGCGTATCGAGCTGCGTGATGCGGGCTACGTTTTGGGCGCGCTCCTGCAGGTTCAGGCTGCGGTAGTGGCGCACCTGGCGCATGGCGGCTTCGTCGAGCGCGCGCAGCAGGGCTTGGTGCAGGGTCTGGGAGCTGCGGCGGCGTAGAAATTGCGCTGTGCCGCGCACCTGCTCGGCCATGGAGCGGCGCGCCAGGGCGGGCGCCGGCCCGACTGGGCCCAGGCGCACGCCATTGCGCCACAGCGCCAGCCCTATCAGGGCGGCAAATAGCATCAAGGCTACCCAGCCCTGGGTCCATAGCCATTGGAAGAGCGGCGGGCGCTTCTCGTTGATGACAAACCAGACCACGCTATGCGCACCCAGGTTCAGCGCGCGGACCCAGGCCTGCGCGTTGTCTGCGCTAAACAATTCCTCGTGCATGCCCAGCTTGTCGGCTTCCAGCGCGGTCACGCTGCCTTGGCCCAAGGCCACGCGCAGGGCCTCGTAGCCCTGTTCGTTGCTCAGGCCCCAGAGCACGGGTTGCGGGGTCTGCAGTGTGCGGTAGGTTACGGTGCAGACCAGGAAGCTGCGCGGGACAGTGTTGGCCGGCGCGTCTATCTGCTGTTCTTTGGTGGGGTGGCAACTGGTGGTAAGGGGGCGGTAGTCGTCGTCCTCGTCGTCATCTTCCGTATCTTTGGCTGCAGGTGGTGCTGTGCTTGGCTTGGTGGACTTCTTGTCGACTCGCTGCACGGGAATCCAGGTACTGAATTTCTTCTGCTGCAGGAAATAGGCGGGAATGATGAGATGGCCACCCTGCTCCACCCAATGGCGCAGGCGTTCGAGGTTTCCGGGGAACAGATCCCAGTGCGGCGAGGTGAGTATCAGCCTGGCGCCGGGGGGCGGCAGGGTGCGCAGGGAGTCGCTCTGGACCACCGTGGCACCCAGGCGCCGCACCAGGTGCTGGCTGGCGTACCAGGGATTGGTCGCCGCTTCCCCCTGGGCTGGTTGACGGGTTTCGATTTCGGCCCACTCCAGCGCCTGGCTCAGCCAGACCAGCAGCAACGCGGAGAGCACTGCCATGCCCCAGCGCAGGGCCCGGTCCAGCGTCATGCGCGGGTCTCCTGGTTCGGATGGTCGAGCAAGAGGGTAAAGCCTTGGCAGAGTTGCTCCAGGGTGTCGCTGCTGGGCAGTTGGCTACCATAAGTGGCGCGTTGCCAGGCCGTGACGAGTTGCTGTACCAGGGCGCTGCGTTCGGTATCCAGTCGCGTGTCGGCCAGTGCCACGCATTCCCCTTCGGTGCTGGCTGCCTTGATCGGCACCGCATATTGGTGCACCAGTCGCGAGAGCGTGGCGCGGTACAGCAGCGAGAGAGCCTGGCGGTGTTGGCCTTCTTGCCAGAGCCGCAACACCGCCTCGGCGATCTGTGCGGGTAGGCTGTGCGGACGGATATCGAGGGCGCTGACATGGCTGGGTAGCAGGTCGGGCACGGGCGCCAGTGCTTGATCGCGCACTCGGACCCAGCGCCGCAGAGCCACTAGAGCCCAGGCCGCGCCGCCCGTACCCAGGACCCAGATGAAGTAGCGGGCCATCTCGGTTATGGTCTCTATCCATTCGGGGATGTTGGCCGCTTCGCGGGTCTTGGGCGCCTTCTCCTTTGGTTCGGATTTGAAGCGCAGCACATGCTCCTTCTTGTTCTGCGCCCAGAGAGGATCTTCGCGGACTTGGGCGACTGCTGTCTGCACCTGTTCCGGCGTGGGGGTGTTGTCCTGTGCCAGCGTGTCGGCTTGCAGCGCGGCCCAGAGCAAGAAGCCCACTAGCGATTTAGCGGCTGAATGCACGGCGGAACTCCTGCTCCACGTCCCACGCCTCAAGCTCGACGCGCCGGTTGAGGTACATCGCAAACCCGGCGGCTACGAAAAAAGGCTCGACTAGAAGCACTGTGCTGGCATACAGCGCGTTGAGCAGCAACTCCGTGGAGAGGTGGCCTTCGGTCTCAGTCAACCACTGCCAGAAATCCCGGCCTGTCCCTTGCGGGGCGAAGGAAAGCATCAGCGCCACGGCACCCATGGTGAGAATCAGCTCCATGCTGGAGAACACCCATTGCAGGGCGAAACCTGCACCACGGTGGCCGTTGAGGATCTGGCTGCGCCGTTGTCGCAAGGACTTTCCCTTCTGCCCTTCGAGCTGGGTCAGCGGCAGTACATAGGAGCGCCAGGGTGAGAAGCGCAACCAAAACAGGCTGCTCCAAAGCTGCCGCCCCCAGACAGCCTTGCGTTGCTGCCACAGCGTGGCCCAGTCGGTGGGTTGGTTGAAGACTGCGCGCGACAACACGAATAGCAGCGTGCGGTCCATCCAGGGCTTCATCCAAAGCAGAAGCAGCATGGGGGCCCACAGGTTGACGAAAGTCAGCGCCAAGGCCAGCGCCGTGGTGAGGGTCCACACCGGCAGGTAACAGCGCCAGACCGAACGCCAGTGCCGCTGCACCAGCGCCACGCCCAGGTCACCCGCCTCGGCCATGAGGCGGGGGCGCAGGGTCACGGACAACGACTTAACCTGCATGTACGCCTCCTCGTAAAGGCGGGGCCGTTGCCGCGCGACCCTGCCAGCCCAGGTAGACCAGCACCAGCACCCAGCAGGCAGCGCCTACGACGTACTTCACGCCGGGCACGATCCAGGCCGCGGAAGACCAGAAGGCCTCGACGCCGGCCGCCACCAGAAGCATACCGACCACGCCATAGACCACGATGACGGCCGCCTGGGCCGCGTCCTTGAGCGCCTGCAGTCGCGTCTGTCGTTGGGGGGCGATGATGGCGTGGCCCAAGCGCAGGCCGGCCGCGCCTGCGAGCACGATGGCGGTGAGTTCGAAGGCCGTGTGGGTGACGACAAAGGAGAAGAAATTGGTGGCGTGGCCACTGGCGACGAGAAAGCCGCCCACCGCGCCTGCATGCAGGCCGTTGAACACCAGGTAGAAGATGCTACCCACGCCCGCGAAGATGCCTGCGGCAAAGCATTGGAAACCCACGCCGATGTTGTTCATGATGTAGTAGCCAAACATCTCCCAGTCGGTGCCTGCGGAGCGTAGCCGGCCTATGGAGTCTGTCTCGTGCCCGTACATGCCTTCGAACTCGCGCACCTGAGAGGCCTCCATGAGGTGGAGGATGAAGCCGGGGTCGCGGTAGCTGGCCCAGCCCACGGCAAACATTGGCACGAGGAACAGCAGTGCGGCGGCGAGCAGGTACCAACGGTGCGCCCGCACCGCCTGCGGAAAGCGGATCAGCGCGAGTTGACCCAACTGATGCAAGCCGTAATCGCGCCGCTGGTAGATATGCTGGTGTGCGCGTTGTGTGAGTTGCTCCAGGCGGTGCACCAGGTGCACCGGGTAGCCGCGCGCCTGCGCCAGCGCCAGGTGTTCGCAACAGCGCCGGTAGTGCACGGCGAGTTGCGGGTCGTCCAGCGGCTGCGGCGCGATTTTGTCCGGGCGCTTCACGCCATCGGCGTGGTCTAGGGCCTCTTCCAGCACCTGCCAGACACCGGCGTAATCAGCTTCGAATTTGAGCGGAGTCATGGCGTGTTCTGCGGGCGGCGCCCCATGAACCAATGGGCTACACCCAGCAGGCGCTCGCTGGCACCGTGAGTGGGGGTGTCGGGAAGTGCTTTGGGCAGGGCGGGCAGCGCCAGCTGAGCCAGTTCCTCCAGGCGCTCGGGCGTCAGGCTTTGGGCGCGGCCGGCCCAAGTAATGATGGCGGTCTGTTCGCGTGCATCCAAGGCGCGCCCCGGCGTCAGCGGCTCAGCCGCAGGCAGCGCGTGATGCAGGGCGGCGGTTTTACGATAGACCACCAGTGTGCCGGCGGCCATATCGCCCAGGCGCTTGAAGTCTGCCCGCCACAACACGGCCCAGGCGCCTACGGCATAGAGAAAGGGTAAGAAATCGGCAGCACGCAGCAGATTGCGTACGATGGAGGCAGCCGGCGTGACTGGCAGGCCGGAGTCCATCACCACCTTGAGGCCCATGGCCATCTTGCCGGGTGTGGCGCCCTTGCCAAGCTCAAACACCATGGGGTAGATCCACTCCAGGCAGAAATAAGTGATCAGCAGGAATGCGCTGCCCATACGACCGGCTTTGGATACCAGCAGCGAGAGTGCGATAAACACCACCAGTTTGATGATGAAGTCGATGAGGTAGGCCAGGAAACGCGGCACCAGCCCGGCCGGACGCAGCGACAGCCGTATGCCCTCGGGTGTCTCCACCTCGTACAACGTATCCAGGGCGGCGGCGCCCTGCGATGCGATCATGCGCGGGGTCTAGATGCGGATGACGACAGTGTCGGCAATCTGGTCATGCAGACACTGGTGTGATTTGCGGAAGATCAGCAGGCAGTCGACCAAGGAATAGATCTGTGCGACGACTGGAATGATGCCCGCGATGCTGCCAACGCCATAGCGCAGGCCCAGCAGCCGCCCGACCGAGGCGGTGCTGCCATCAGTGCGCACAATGCGCATGCCCAGCAAGGCTTTGCCCACCGTCTGCCCGCGTGTGACCAACAGGTAGCCATGCAGCAATAAAAAGCAGACAAAACCTGCTAAAGCTGGTAGCAGATGTATGGTTGTCAGCGCCTCGTCTTTGGGCGCGAATGGGTTCCATGGGGTGAGCCAGGCAATCAAGCCAAGCACACCCAGGATGAGCGCACCGTCAATCATGCCGCCTCCAAAACGCCGAGAGCGTGAGGCCAGGATGCCGGCCTCGGTGGAGGGTTGGATGTCCGAAACGGGCGCCTGGGGCGGGGCGTAGCGGTTGTCTTCGTCGCTGGCGTGCACTGAAAATTCTCCCTTGTGACTGAGGTAGCCTGTTGTTCTTGGATGCCACCGTTACAAATAATAGCATCTGAAAACGCCGCCCCAAGGGGCCTGGAGTGCATGTGGATATGCTTTGGCGCATTCCATGTAACAGGAGACTACGGTGCACCCTTCCTCCTTCCCCCTGCAGCTGCTGGCAATGGCCTGCGCTGCCTTGCTGGCCCCGGCCCATGCGCAAGACCAGGCCCTTGCCTCGCGCGTGGCGCGTGTCACCGTCTACCCTGGTAGTGCCACGGTGGAGCGCGTGGCCAAAGTGCCGGCTGGTGCGCGCAGCATCACACTCGATTGCCTGCCCGCCTCCTTGGATGTGCAAAGCCTGCAAGTCAACGCCGACGCCGCTGTGCGCGTGGGCGAGTTCCAGGTGCGCACGCAGGACCGCGATCTGGTCGCGGCCTGCGCCAGCCCGCTCGATGGACGCATCCGCGAGCTGGAGGACCAGGTCGCCGCGCTCAAGGCCGAGCAGACCGCGCTGGAGCTGGTCGACAGCTACCTCAAGAGCGTGGCCGTGGGCGGCAAGGACGACGCAGCGGGTGGCCGGCTGCCCACCCCCACGCCGGTGCAGATCACGGGCACGGTCGAGACCTTGCGCAAGTCGTCCCTGGAGGCCCAGGTGCGCAGCCACCAATTGGAGCGCCGGCAGGAGGCCCTGCAACAGGCGCTCAAGCCGCTGCTGGCCGAGCGCGAGCGCAGCGCCAGCCAGCGCGCGCAGGTGGTGTCGGTTGCGGTGAACCTGGCGACCGAGCGCGAGGCCGAGCTGCGCCTGTCCTACCAGGTGCGCGGCACCGGTTGGCAGCCCAGCTACCGCGCCACGCTAGATGCGGACAAGTCCACCGTCCTGCTGGAGCGCCAGGCGCTGGTGGCGCAAAACAGCGGCGAGGACTGGAGCAATGTGCAGCTCACCCTCTCCACCGGCCAGCCCGGGCGTGCCACCCAGGGCCGGCTGCCGCGCCCCTGGACGTTGGACGTGGCTGCGCCGCAGCCCAAGCTGTCCAGCAGCGGCTATGTGGCCATGGTGGCCGCCCCCGCCCCCGCGCCCATGGCCGCGCCGGTGGCGCAAGAGTCGCGGGCCCGCGTGGCAGAGTCGCTGCCGAACTTTGACGTGAGCTTTGTGGACCGGAACTTTGTCACCGAGTTCTCGGTGCCGCAGCGCATCAGCGTGCCCTCCAGCGGCCAGCGCGTGACGCTGGCGCTGGGCACCTACAGCGTGCCGGTCAAGCTGCTCACGCGCATCGCCCCGGCGGTGGAAGACGCGGCCTATCTGGTGGCCGAACTGGCGCCGCCGCCCGGTGTCTGGCCCGTGGGGCCGGCCACGCTGTACCGCGACGGCACCTTGGTGGGCACGGGGCGTATCGACTTTGCGGCGGCGGCCAACACCGCGGGCGCCAGCAGCCTGACCTTTGGGCGCGACGAGCTGGTCACGGTGCGCGCGCTACCGGCGCAGGACCTCAGCGGCAGCAGCGGCTTTGTCGGCTCCCGCACCGAGCGCCGCTCGCGCCACGCCTATACGGTGGAGAACCGCCACAAGACCCCTGTGGCGCTGCAGGTGCTGTACGCCGCACCGGTGTCGCGCAACGAGAAGATCGAGATCGAGTCGCGCTACCAGCCCCAGGCCAGCGAACTGGCTTGGAACGGCAACCCCGGCACCGTGGTCTGGCAGCAGACCTTGGTGGGCGGCGGCACGGTGCAGTTCAGCGCCGAGCACACCATTCGCTACCCCAAGGACATCGAGCTGCAGGAACGCCAGTAAGCACCAGCGACCTCAGGCCGCGGCCTTGACCTTCAAGCGCCAGGCGTGCAGCAGCGGCTCGGTGTAGCCGCTGGGCTGCACCAGGCCCTTGAATACCAGCTCAGTGGCCGCCTGGTAGGCTGCGCCTTTGAAGTTGCCCACCATGGGGGTGTAGAGCTTGTCGCCGGCGTTCTGCTTGTCCACCTTGGCGGCCATGCGTTGGAAGGTCTCTTCTACCTGGGCCTTGGTGACCACGCCGTGGTGCAGCCAGTTGGCCATGTGCTGGCTGCTGATGCGCAGGGTGGCGCGGTCTTCCATGAGGCCGATGTCGTTGATATCGGGCACTTTGGAGCAGCCCACGCCCTGATCCACCCAGCGCACCACGTAGCCCAGAATGCCCTGGGCGTTGTTGTCCAGCTCGGCTTGCTTGTCGGCATCGCTCCAGTTGGGCGTGGCGGTCACGGGGATCTGCAGCAGGTTGTCCAAGATGCCGTCGCGGGCCTTCTCGTAGTTGGTCTTTTCCAGTTCCTTCTGCACGTCGCTGACCAAGAGTTGGTGGTAGTGCAAGGCGTGCAGGGTGGCGCCGGTGGGGCTGGGCACCCAGGCGGTGTTGGCGCCGGCCTTGGGGTGGGCAATCTTCTGCTCCATCATGGCTTTCATGAGGTCGGGCATGGCCCACATGCCCTTGCCGATCTGTGCCTTGCCGCGCAGGCCGCTGGACAAGCCCACCAGCACGTTGTTCTTCTCATAGGCCGCAATCCAGGCGCTGCTCTTCATGTCCGCCTTGCGGATCATGGGGCCGGCTTGCATGGCGGTGTGCATCTCGTCGCCGGTGCGGTCCAGGAAGCCGGTGTTGATGAATGCCACGCGGCTTTGGGCAGCGGCAATGCAAGCCTTCAGGTTCACGCTGGTGCGGCGCTCTTCGTCCATGATGCCCAGCTTCACGGTGCTGTCCGGCAGGCCCAGCATCTGCTCCACGCGGGTGAACAGCTCGGCGGCAAACGCCACCTCGGCGGGGCCGTGCATCTTGGGTTTGACAATGTAGACCGAGCCCTTGCGCGAGTTGCGGATGGCGTCTTTCTTGGTCTTCTTCAGGTCGTGCAGGGCGATGGTGGTGGTGACTACGGCGTCCATGATGCCCTCGGGGATTTCTTTGGTCGTGCCGTCGGCTGCGGTGTAGGTGATGGCCGGGTTGGTCATCAGGTGGCCCACATTGCGCACAAACATGAGGCTGCGGCCGTGCAGCTTGACTTCTTTCTTGCCGTCAGGCGCGGTGTACGTGCGGTCGCCGTTCAGGCCGCGGGTCAGCGTCTTGCCGCCCTTCTCAAACTGCTCCACCAGCGTGCCTTGCAGAATGCCCAGCCAGTTGCCATAGGCCAGCACCTTGTCTTCGGCATCCACTACCGCCACGGAGTCTTCCAGGTCCAGGATGGTGGACAGCGCCGCTTCCAGCACCAGGTCGCTCACACCAGCTGCATCGGTCTTGCCGATGGGGGTAGCGCGGTTGATGATGATGTCCAAGTGCAGTCCGTTGTGCTGCAGCAGCACGCTGGAAGGGGCCTTGGCGGCACCCTGGAAGCCGATGAACTGGGCCTTGTCGGCCAGCTTGGAGGTAGAGCCGTCCTTCAGCGTGACGACCAGGTCACCGCCCTTGACGGCGTAGCCGGTGGAGCCCACGTGCGAGCCCTTCTTCAGCGGGGCCGTACGGTCCAGCACGTGGCGTGCGTATTCAATGACCTTCTTGCCGCGCTTGGGGTTGTATCCCTTGGGGCCAACCTTCTCTTGGCCTTTTTCTTCCGAGATCACGTCGGTGCCATACAGCGCGTCGTACAGGCTGCCCCAGCGCGCGTTGGCGGCGTTCAGCGCGTAGCGCGCGTTGAGCACAGGCACCACCAGCTGCGGGCCGGCTTGCGTGGCCAGCTCGGCGTCCACGTTCTTGGTGCTGATCTTCACCTTCTTGGGGCTGGGCACCAGGTAGCCAATCTTTTCCAGAAAGGCCTTGTAGGCTGGCATGTCGGCAATGGGGCCGGGGTTGGCGGCGTGCCAGGTGTCCAGCTCGGTCTGCAGGCGGTCGCGCTCAGCCAGGAGGGCGATGTTCTTGGGGGCCAGGTCGGCCACGATGGCGTCAAAGCCTTTCCAGAAGGCCTCGGGCGTGATGCCGGTGCCGGGCAGGACCTTGGATTCAATGAACTGGTGCAGGCTGGTGGCCACCTGCAGGCGGTGCGCGGTGGTGCGGGGCGTCGTGGTTGTCATAAGGGCCTTTCTGGGGAAGGGGCGGTCAACAAAATAATGGCATTGCCAAAGCGCGGGTCTTCAGCTTGGGGGTGACTTTATTCCATCCTCTGCGGATTACTATATGGAAGAACATCAATCGATTTGTGACAAATTAGGAGGTAGTGCATGTCCATCCGCCATCTGGTCCTGCTGAAGTTCAAGGCCGACACGGCCCCCGCCCAGGTGCAGGCGCTGGAGACCGCCTTTGCCGCACTCGCAAGCAAGATCAGCGCCGTGCAAAGCCTGGAATGGGGCACCAACAACAGCCCCGAGGGACTGGCCAAGGGCTTCACGCACTGCTTCAACCTCACCTTTGCCGACGAGGCCGCCCGCGCCGTCTACCTGCCGCACCCGGAGCACATGGCCTTTGTGAACATCCTCAAGCCCGCGCTGGACGACGTGCTGGTGCTGGACTACACGGTCTAGGCCGGCTACTAGTCCATTCGACCCATTGCATGGGGGCGCCGCGACACGGCGCTGTCATGCGGCATTCCTAGCATGGCCTGTTTTTACACAGGGGTCTCCATGCACACCAAGTCCGCCGTTTCCGCCATCGTCCTGGCGCTTGCCTCCGTGGCTGCATCCGCGCAGTCCTTCAGCCTGTCCAACTACAGCGTCCAGAACACCTACGGCCTGGACCTCAGCGTGGGCGCAGTCTCCGGCCTGGAAGGCTCGGCCATCACCTACGCGCAGGACCGCGGCACCCTGTTCTTTGTGGGCGACGAAGGCAAAGGCGTGGTCGAAATCTCCAAGACCGGCACGGCACTGGGCTCCATGGCCTTCACCGGCTGGGGCACCAAGAGCACCAAGGACGGCAACGACTCCGAAGGCCTGGCCTACCTGGGCAATGGCGTGCTGGCGGTGGCCGAAGAGCGCCTGCAAAACATCTACAAGTTCAGCTACGTGGCTGGTGGCAGCGTGGACCTGGGCACCGTGCCCTACGTCTCGGTGGGCCCGACGATTGGCAACATCGGCATCGAAGGCCTGAGCTACGACGCCCGCAATGGCAGCTTCGTGACCGCCAAGCAGGACAACCCCGCCACGCTGAGCATCTTCAACAGCCTGCCCTTCTCCACCGTGGCCGCGCCCGACGCCGTGCCCACCATCACCTTCAGCGGCGCCACCGGCCTGTTCGGCCTGTCGCAGCTCTCCGATGTGCAGACCCTGTCCATCCTGGGCAACAACAACCTGCTGGTGCTGAGCACCGGCACGGCCGCCGGCGATTCGCGCGAGCTGATCGAGATCACCCGCACGGGCACCGTGGTCAGCCGCCTGGACCTGAGCCACATCGCCCCGCGCAATGCCATCGAGGGCGTGACGATTGACGAGCGCGGCACCATCTACCTGCTGGCCGAGCAGGACCAACTGGCCGGTGCGGCGGCCAACAGCAAGTCCCTGCTGATCGTGCTGACCGCCCCCGTGCCCGAACCTGAAACCTACGCCATGCTGCTGGCCGGCCTGGGTCTCATGGGCGTGGTGGCACGCCGCAAGCGCCGCCAGGTCCAGGGCTGACCCCACTGTCGCCGGCGTGTGGGCCGGTACCCGAGGGGAACATCTAACAAGAAGGAGCGGCGCGACAGGCGCCGCTCTGCATTTGGCGTAAAGTTTGCGGGCTGTGCCGCGTGTCCCACGCGCGGCGGCATTTTGACTACCGCCCCGCATGACACCCGATCCAAGCTCACCCAAAGCCCTGCCGCTGGCCGGCATCCGCGTCGTTGAATTCACCCACATGGTCATGGGCCCCACCTGCGGCATGACGCTGGGTGACCTGGGGGCGGACGTGATCAAGGTCGAGCCCCTGGCCGGCGACAGCACGCGCAAGCTGCTGGGCAGCGGCGCGGGCTTCTACCCGCTGTTCAACCGCAACAAGAAAAGCATTGCGGTGGACCTGAAGAGCGCCAAGGGCCGCGAGATCGTGCTCAAGCTCATCGCCACGGCCGATATCGTGAGCGAGAACTTCAAGACCGAGACCATGCAAAAGCTGGGGCTGGACTACGCATCTTTGAGCAAGCTGGACCCGCGCCTCATCTACGTGAGCCACAAGGGCTTTCTGCCCGGACCCTACGACCACCGCACCGCACTGGACGAGGTGGTGCAGATGATGGGCGGCCTGGCCTATATGACCGGGCGCCCCGGTGACCCGCTGCGCGCGGGCTCCAGCGTCAACGACATCATGGGTGGCATCTTCGGTGCCGTGGGCGCCATGGCCGCGCTGATGCAACGCCAGCAGACCGGCAAGGGCCAGGAGGTGCAGAGCGCGCTGTTCGAGAACAACATCTTCCTCGTGGCCCAGCACATGCTGCAGTTCGCCGTCACCGGTAAGGCCGCCGCGCCCATGCCCGAGCGCATCTCGCCCTGGGGCATTTACGACGTCTTCAGCGTCAAGGACGGCGAGCAGATCTTCCTGGCCGTGGTGGGCGACGGGCAGTGGAAGACCTTTTGCGAAGCCTTTGGCTACGCCGACCTGTTTGCCGACGAGCGCGTGGCCAAGAACAACGACCGCGTGCTGTCGCGCAGTTGGCTCATCCCTGAGCTGCGCCAGCGCCTGGCGCAATTCAGCCGCGCGGAACTGAGCGAGCGTTTCGAGGCTGTAGGCCTGCCCTTTGCGCCCATCACCGACCCGCAGCACCTGTTTGACGACCCGCACCTGCAGCAAACCGGTGGCCTGGCGCCCATGGAGCTGCCCGATGGCCGCCAGACCCGGGTGCCCTTGCTGCCGCTGACGCTGGGCGGCGAACGCCTGGGCCTGCGCCTGGACCCGCCCAAACTGGGCGAGCACACCAATGCGCTGCTGCAAAGCCTGGGCTACACCGCGGACGACGTGGCCGCGCTGCATGCGGAAGGCGTGGTGCTATGAAAAAACTAGCTGCTTGCGCAATATCTACGGGGGCTGGAGGCTGAAACCATGGACAAACTCAAGCAACTGGAGTCCTTTGTGTCCGTCGCCACCCGTGGCAGCCTGACCGCTGCGGCGAATGCCGAAGGCGTGGCCCCGGCCATCATGGGGCGCCGCCTGGACGGGCTGGAGGAGCGCCTGGGCGTGAAGCTGCTGATCCGCACCACGCGGCGCATCACGCTCACGCACGAAGGCAGCGCCTTTCTGGAAGACTGCCAGCGCATCATTGCCGACGTCACCAACGCCGAAGCCAGCGTCAGCGCCGGCGGCGTGAAGGCGGCGGGGCATTTGCGCATCACCGCGCCGGCCGGCTTTGGTCGCCGCCACGTGGCGCCGCTGGTACCCAAGTTCCGCGAGCTGCACCCGGATGTGACGATCTCGCTCAACCTGTCCGACCGTGTGGTGGACATTGCGGGCGAGGGTTATGACTGCGCGGTGCGCGTGGGCGACATGCCCGACTCGTCCCTGGTGAGCGTGCGCATGGCCGACAACCGCCGCCTCTGCGTGGCCACGCCGGCGTATCTGAAGCGCCACGGCACGCCGCAGACGCCGGCCGACCTTTCCCGCTTTCACTGCCTCACGCTGTCCAGCGACGCCTCGCAGACCCGTGGCTGGGCCTTCAAGCAGCCCAATGACGAAGTGATTTATCTGAAGCCCGCCGGCCCGCTGGATTGCAGCGATGGTCAGGTTCTGCACGACTGGTGCTTGGCCGGCTACGGCATCGCCTGGCGCAGCACTTGGGAGGTGGAGTCCGAAATCGCCGCCGGCCGCCTGGTTGCTGTGCTGGAAGACTACGCCGCCCCACCCAACGGCATCTACGCCGTCTTCCCCCAGCGCAAGCACCTGCCGCTGCGCGTGCGCCTGTGGATCGACTTCATCAAGGAGCGCTACAGCGCGGCGGGCTACTGGCAGTCGCTATAAAAACAGGAGCTGCTTGCGCAGGTTTTATGGGGGCTGGGTGCCCATTTGGCACTGAACTACTCCAGTGAGATCACCACCTGGTTACGCCCGTTGCGCTTGGCCTGGTACATGGCCGCATCGGCGCGGCGCAACACGCTGGCCTGGCTCTCTTTGGGCCCCAGAACGGCCACGCCAAAGCTGGCGGTGAGCGCAATAGTGGCGCCGCCGGTGCGCATGGGGGTTTGCTCCAGGGCCAGGCGCATGCGGTTGGCGGCCTCGCGGGCACCGGTGATGCGGGTGCCGGGCATGAGGGCCAGAAACTCCTCGCCGCCATAGCGGCCCAGCGCATCCACGGTGCGCAGATTGCCTTGGATCACGCCCACCACGTGGCGCAGGGCGTCGTCGCCCGTGGCGTGGCCATGCCGGTCGTTGATGTCCTTGAAGTGGTCCAGGTCAAAGAACACGCAGGCCACCGGCTCGCCCCCGCGCTGCATGCGCTCGCGCTCAAAGCCCAGCCGCTCCTCGACGGACGCGCGGTTCAGGCAGCCGGTCAGGTGGTCCTGCTCGGCCAGGTTGCGAAAGCGCTTGACCAGGCGCCCCGCCGTCAGGCCCGCCATGGTGATGTTCATGGCCATGACGATGATCGTCAGCATCCAGAGAAAGGGCGTGAAGTGCGGGATCTGCGCAAACTGCCCGGTGGGGGCTGGCAGATAGCCGGTAAGCACCAGCACCGCGCGCAGCAGCATGGCCAGCGAAGCCACCAGAAACGGCCCGCTGATGGACCAGCGCACTCCGGGCGCAAACTGGTCGTTGCGCAGGCCGCAGTAGCAGTCCCAAAAGCAGTTGAAGGTGAGGGCGGCCACGGTGAGCGAGAACACCACTGCGCGCACGTTGTAGGAGCTGCTGTCGGGCGCTACCTGCAGCGTGATGACCATGGCGATCAGGATGGGGCTGAGGCGCCGCGCCAGCGTGGGCAACTCGTCGAGCCGCACCAGATAGACGATGCCGCTGTGAAAGGCTGCCAGGCCCATGAATACCAGCCACTCGACGCCCTGGTAGTGCAGGTAGCTGGGCTCGGTGCCGCGTTGCACCAGCACGGCGACCGTAACGCCAAACAGCAGGTTCGCCAGACAGAAGCGCCAAGTCGCCTTGGGCACCATCTTCATGGCGCCGCCCAGCACCCCCCATGAGAAGGCCCACATGGCGCTGAGCACCATGACCATGGCGAACAATGTGTTGTCGACCTGTCCCAAACCTGCCTCACTGCCCTGTCAGTGCTGTTGTTCGGGCCAGTGTACTCCTGCACCTGCAAGTTGTTTGGACTATTCGCGGGCCGGTGGATAGGCCATCCGGCCTGCGGCGGGCTCAGCGTTTCTTGCCGTGTTTGGACCAGTACTGAAACTCGTCTTCGTGCACTTCCAAGTCTATCTCGGCCACGCGGGCCTGCAGGCGTTCCTGCACATCGGCCACGGCTTGGTTGTAGACCAGCGGGCCGACCTCTTCCAGAAAGAAGCCCAGCAGCCCGCCGGCCGCCACGTTGCCGATGGGCTCGTCCATGTGCTCGCGGAAGTAGCGCTCGATGGAGGCGATGGCCTGCTGGCGCGCCTCCTTGGTGATCTCAATGGCCATGTCAGGCCCCGCCGAATTCCCGGCCCAGCTCGCCCGCGCGGGTCTGTGCGGCGAACAGGGCTTTGGCAAACAGGGCTTTCACGCCGCTCTCGTCCATGCTGGTGATGGCCGCATGGGTGGTTCCGCCCTTAGAGGTGACTTTGGCACGCAGAGTCTCGGGGGAGTCGGTGGACGCACGGGCCAGTTCGCCCGCGCCAATGAAGGTGGCCACGGCCAGGCGGTAGGCCTGCTCGCGCTCCAGGCCCATCTGGGCGCCGGCCTCGGTCATGGCTTCCATGAAATAGAACATGTAGGCCGGGCCCGAGCCGCTGATGGCGGTGACCGCGTCCAGCTGCGCTTCCGCCGTCAGCCACACGGTGGCGCCGGTGGTGGCGATCACCTCGTCGGCCCAGTCCTTGTCCGCCTGCGTGACGGCGGGGCGGGGGTACAGCGCGGTGATGCCCTTGCCGATGAGCGCAGGCGTGTTGGGCATGGTGCGGATGATGCGTTCGCTGCCCAGCCAGGCGGCAATGCTGTCGCTGGGAATGCCGGCGGCCACGCTCAGGTGCAGGGCGCCGGTGTTGTGGGCGGCCACCGCAGCGGCGGCGTCCTTGAAGGTTTGCGGCTTCACGGCCCAGACGATCAGGTCTGCGGTGGCCAGAAAGGCACCGGCCTCGGCCTGCGCGGCAATGCCGAAGTCGGCCTGCAGGCGCTCGCGCGCTTCGGCCCAGGGTTCCACCACGTCAATCTGGCTGGCCGCAAAGCCCTGGCGGACCAGCCCGCCGATGATGGCGCTGGCCATATTGCCACCGCCTATGAATGCAATGCGCTTGCCCATGGTGTTGTGTCCTCTGGAGATGTCGTTGAGCGCCAGAGTCTAGCCAAAGCTATAGCCGCAAGGCCGACAAAGGGCTTACAGCGTGGTCTGGCGCACAGCGTGTTCCCATTGCTCCATGCGCTCCCGGGCGCGGGCGGGCGCCATGGTGGGCAGAAAGCGGCGCTCGGCCTTCCACAGGTCGGTCAGCTCGCTGGTGCTGCCGTACACGCCGGTGGTCAGGCCGGCCAGGTAGGCCGCACCCAGGGCGGTGGTCTCCGTCACGGCGGGGCGCACCACGGGAATGCCCAACAGGTCGGCCTGGAACTGCATGAGCAAATCGTTCACGCACGCACCACCGTCCACGCGCAGCTCGGACACCTGTGCGCCGCCCGCGTGCACCGCGTCGCGGCTCATGGCCTGGAGCAGGGCGGCACTCTGGAATGCTATGCTTTCGAGAGCAGCTCGCGCAATGTGGGCGAGGGTTGATCCACGGGTCAGGCCTGTAATGGAGCCCCGTGCATCGGGCTTCCAGTAGGGTGCGCCCAGGCCGGTGAAGGCTGGCACCACAATCACGCCGCCCGCATCGGGCACGCTCTGCGCCAGGCTCTGCACCTCGCCGCTGCCCTGGATGGCGTGTAGCCCGTCGCGCAGCCACTGCACCACGGCACCGCCCACAAACACGCTGCCTTCCAGCGCGAATTCGGGTTGGGCAGTCGTCTGCGCCGCGCTGGTCGTGATGAGGCCGTTTTCCGATATTTGGAAGTTGTGGCCCGTGTGCATGAGCATGAAGCAGCCCGTGCCGTAGGTATTCTTCACCATGCCCGCCTTGAAGCAGGCCTGGCCAAACAGCGCGCTTTGCTGGTCACCCGCCACTCCACCAATCGGGATGGCGCCGCCCAGCAGCGCGGGCGCCACTTCGCCAAACAGCGAGGCCGAAGGCTGCACCGCCGGCATCAGGCTGGCAGGAATGTCCAGCGCGGCCAGCAGGTCGTCGTCCCACAGGTTGGTGTGCACATTGAAAAGCATGGTGCGCGAGGCATTGCTCACGTCGGTTACGTGCACGCGGCCCTCCGTCAGCTGCCAGATCAGCCAGCTGTCGATGGTGCCAAAGGCCAGCTCGCCGTTGGCGGCCTGCGCGCGCGCGCCGGGCACGTGATCCAGGATCCACTTGAGCTTGGTGCCCGAAAAATACGCGTCCACCAGCAGGCCGGTCTTGTCGCGGATGGTGTCGGCCAGGCCCCTGGCGCGCAGTTCGGCACAGGTGGGCTCGGCGCGGCGGTCCTGCCAGACGATGGCGTGGTGGATGGGCTGGCCGGTCTTGCGGTTCCACACCACCGTGGTCTCGCGCTGGTTGGTAATGCCCACGGCCTTGACCTGCGCCGCCGTGATGCCGGCCTTGGCCAGTGCCTCGCGCGCGGTGGCGAGCTGAATGCGCCATATCTCCAGCGCGTCGTGTTCCACCCAACCGGGCTGGGGGTAGATCTGGGTCAGCTCCTTTTGCGCCATGGCCACGATGCCCCCTTCGGGGGTGAACACGATGCTGCGCGAACTGGAAGTACCCTGGTCGAGGGAAAGCAGATAGGTCATGGTGGTCAGTGGGTAAAAAAATCAGGGCAGAGCCACGGTCAAGCGCACCTGAGCCTCGGTCAGCAGCGCGGGGAATGGCTCAGGTGGCTGCGCGTCGGTGAACAGGCGGTCGATCTGCGACAGCGTGGCCACCTCCACCATGGCGGGGCGGTTGAACTTGCTGATGTCGGCGGCCAGCCAGACCTCACGTGCATGCGAAATGATGGTCTGCGCGACCTTCACTTCGCGGTAGTCGTAGTCGCGCAGCGTCCCGTCGGCTTCTATGCCGGAGATGCCGATCAGCGCAAGGTCCACCTTGAACTGGCGGATGAAATCCACCGCCGCCTCGCCCACGATGCCCTGGTCTCGCCCACGCACCACGCCGCCCACGACGATGACCTCGCATTGGGGATTGGTGCTGAGGATGCTGGCCACGTTCAGGTTGTTCGTAATCACGCGCAGGCCGGTGTGGTGCAGCAGGGCTCGCGCAATCGCTTCGGTGGTTGTGCCGATGTTGAGGATCAGCGAGCAGTCATTCGGGACTGCCCCGGCCACGGCGCGGGCGATGCGCGTCTTGCCTTCGGCGTTCAGACTTTCGCGCTGCTGATGGGCGATGTTCTCGGTGGTGGAGCTGGGCACCCGCACACCACCGTGAAAACGGGCGAGCAGACCTTCGTCCGCCAGGCGCTGAACATCGCGGCGCACCGTTTGCAAAGTCACCCCCAGGGTCTCTGCCAGTCGCTCCACGGTGACAGAGCCTTGTGCCTGGACGACGGAGAGCAGGGTGAGTTGTCGGGGGTTGGGTTGCATGGTGTGTTTGTACCCCGAATCTCCGGAGCGGAACGGACTGTAAAACGAATCAAAAAGAATAATTACAGGGTTATTACCAAGAGAAATCGAATCAAAACGAACAATAATTATCCAAATCGAAAACCAATCGGGTTCTCTATGCAACAAAAAAAGGCGGCGTGATGCAGTTGACTCTGGAAGGCATCAGCAAGAAGGTGGGGCCACAGACTTGGCTGTACGACATGGGCCTGGCACCGCGCAGCGGCGCGGTGACGGTACTGCTGGGGGCCACCCAGGCTGGCAAGACCAGCCTGATGCGCATCATGGCGGGGCTGGACGTGCCCACCACGGGCCGGGTGCGTGTGGACGGCGTGGACGTGACCGGCGTTCCTGTGCGGGACCGCAATGTGGCCATGGTTTACCAGCAGTTCATCAACTACCCCTCGCTCAAGGTTCGCGAGAACATCGGTTCGCCGCTGAAGCTGCGTGGCGAGAAGAGCGTGGACCAGCGTGTGCGCGAACTGGCCGCCAAGCTGCACATCGAGATGTTTCTGGACCGATACCCCGCCGAGCTGTCGGGCGGCCAGCAGCAGCGCGTGGCCCTGGCCCGCGCGCTGGCCAAGGGTGCGCCGCTGATGCTGCTGGACGAGCCGCTGGTGAACCTGGACTACAAGCTGCGCGAAGAGCTGCGCGACGAGTTGACCGCGTTGTTTGCCGCAGGCGACTCCACGGTGATTTATGCCACCACCGAGCCCGGTGAAGCCCTGCTGCTGGGCGGCTACACCGCCGTGCTGGATGCGGGCGAGCTGCTGCAGTACGGTCCCACTTCCGAGGTGTTCCACGCACCGCAATCCATTCGCGTGGCGCGCGCTTTCAGCGACCCACCTATGAACCTGCTGGCTGCCAGCGTGGCGCCCACCGGTGTGCAGTTGGCCCAGGGGCCGCAAATCGCCCTGGCCCTGCCTCCCACCAAGTTGGCCTCGCTGACCGTGGGCATGCGCGCCAGCGCATTGCGTGTGCGTGCCCAGGAGGGCGATGTGGCGCTGGTGGGCACGGTTGAGCTGGCCGAGATTTCGGGCACTGACACCTTTGTGCACTTCGAAACCCCGCTGGGCGAACTGGTGGCGCAGCTCACCGGCGTGCATCACTTTGACCTGGGGCAACCCGTCACCTTCTTTTTCAACCCTGCGCAGGTCTATGTGTTTGATGCGCAGGGCATGTTGCTGCTGGCCCCGGTGCGCGGCAAAGGACGTTGATATGGCACGCATAGAACTTGATCTGGCCCACGCCTACCGGCCCAACCCGCAGCAGGACAGCGACTATGCGTTGTTGCCCCTGAAGATGGCCTTTGACGATGGCGGTGCCTATGCATTGCTGGGGCCTTCGGGCTGCGGCAAGACGACGCTCCTCAACATCATGTCGGGCTTGGTCACGCCTTCGCAGGGCACGGTGCGCTTTGATGGTCAGGACGTCACGCGGGCCACGCCGCAGGAACGCAACATTGCGCAGGTGTTCCAGTTTCCTGTGATCTACGACACCATGACGGTGGCCGAGAACCTGGCCTTCCCGCTGCGCAACCGCAAGATGCCGGCGGACCAGATCAAGAAGCGCGTGGGTGTGATTGCCGAAATGCTGGAGATGAGCGGCCAGCTCAACCAGCGCGCCGCCGGACTGGCCGCTGATGCCAAGCAAAAGATCTCGCTCGGCCGCGGTCTGGTGCGTCCTGACGTGTCGGCCGTGTTGTTCGACGAGCCGCTGACCGTGATCGATCCGCACCTGAAGTGGCAGCTGCGCCGCAAACTCAAGCAGATCCACAACGAGCTCAAGCTCACGCTGATCTACGTGACGCACGATCAGGTGGAGGCGCTGACTTTTGCCGAGCAGGTCGTGGTGATGACGCGCGGTCGCGCCGTGCAGGTGGGATCTGCGGCCGATCTGTTCGAGCGGCCCAGCCACACTTTTGTGGGTCACTTCATTGGGTCTCCGGGCATGAACTTCCTGTCCGGGCGCAATGCCGATGGCGACTTTCATACAGCGGGGACTGTGGTTGCACTGCCGCTGGAGCGGCCCTTGGCAAACGGCGAATTCAAGCTCGGTGTGCGCCCTGAGTACGTGAGCCTGGCCGCGGCGCAGGCCGAAGGGGCCTTGTCCATGACCGTGACGCAGGTGCAGGACGTGGGAACCCATGTGATCGTGAGTGCTGTGCGCGAAGGGCACACCGTCAAAGCGCGCCTGGCGGCGGATGCCGTGCAGCTCAGTGTGGGTGACAACGTATGGCTGCAGGTGGTGGGGGAGCACACCTGCTTCTACCAAGATGAGGAGATCGTGGGATGAGTACGACGACCAAGCCGGTGAACCAGAAAGCCTGGTTCCTGATTCTGCCCGTGCTGCTGTGTGTGGCGTTCTCGGCCATCCTGCCGCTCATGGTGGTGGTGAACTACTCGGTGCAGGACATCATCTCGCCCGAGCGCCGAGTCTTCGTGGGCACCGAATGGTTTGCCGCCATCATGCGCGACGAGGAACTGCATGGCGCGCTGCTGCGCCAGATCACCTATTCTTTTGCGGTGCTGGCGGTGGAGCTGCCGCTGGGCATTCTGCTGGCGCTGTCCATGCCCGCGCAGGGCTGGAAATCATCGGCCGTGCTGGTGGTGGTGTCGCTCTCGCTGCTGATTCCCTGGAACGTGGTGGGCACCATCTGGCAGATTTTCGGCCGTACCGACATCGGCCTGATGGGCGCGGCGCTGCTGGGCCTGGGTATTGACTTCAGCTACACCGGCAACCCGGTGCATGCTTGGCTGACCGTGCTGCTGATGGACGTATGGCACTGGACGCCGCTGGTGGCGCTGCTGGGTTATGCGGGTTTGCGCTCCATCCCCGACGCCTACTACCAGGCCGCCAGCATTGACGGTGCCAGCAAGTTCGACGTGTTTCGCTATGTGCAGTTGCCCAAGATGCGGGGCGTGCTGATGATTGCGGTGCTGCTGCGCTTCATGGACAGCTTCATGATCTACACCGAGCCCTTTGTACTCACGGGCGGTGGCCCGGGCAACTCCACCACTTTCCTCTCGCAATTCCTTACGCAAAAAGCCGTGGGCCAGTTCGACCTGGGACCCGCCGCCGCCTTCTCGCTGATCTATTTCCTGATCATCTTGTTGATGTGCTTCATTTTGTATAACTGGATGCAGCGCGTCGGCACCCAGGCTAAGGAGGGTGGTCATGACTAAACCCAAATTCCAGAAACGCTCGCTGTTCATGCTGGCGTACGTCGTGTTTGCGCTGTTGCCCATTTACTGGATGGTCAACATGTCGTTCAAGACGAACAACGAAATCCTCGCGGGCTTCACGCTGTTCCCCGACCATTTCACCTGGGACAACTACAAGACGATCCTGACCGATCCGGCCTGGTACTCGGGCTACATCAACAGCCTGATCTATGTGGGCATCAATACGGTCATCTCGCTGACCGTGGCACTGCCGGCGGCCTATGCGTTTTCGCGCTACAGCTTCTTGGGTGACAAGCATGTGTTCTTTTGGCTGTTGACCAACCGCATGACTCCGCCCGCAGTGTTCCTGCTGCCGTTCTTCCAGCTCTACACCTCGGTTGGGCTGATGGACACCCACATTGCTGTGGCACTGGTGCACTTGCTGTTCAACGTGCCTTTGGCGGTGTGGATTTTGGAGGGCTTCATGAGCGGCATCCCCCGCGAGATTGATGAAACCGCCTACATCGACGGCTATTCCTTCCCGCGCTTCTTCATCCGCATCTACATCCCGCTGATTAAGGCGGGGGTGGGCGTGGCGGCGTTTTTCTGCTTCATGTTCAGCTGGGTGGAACTGCTGTTGGCCCGCACGCTGACCAGTGTGAACGCCAAGCCGATCGCCGCGACCATGACCCGCACGGTGTCGGCTTCTGGCATGGACTGGGCCACGCTGGCTGCGGCTGGCGTGCTGACCATCGTGCCGGGTGCCATCGTCATCTGGTTTGTTCGCAACTACATCGCGAAGGGTTTCGCGATGGGCCGTGTTTGAGAGGACTGCAAGATGTTTGACTGGATGGCATGGACCACGCCTGTGGCCGTCTTTTTCTGCTGCATTGCACTGATGCTGGTGGGGATGACCCTGTGGGAAATCAAATCGCCCACCATATTGCGCAAGGGCTTCCTGCCCATGGAGACCACGCGCGGTGACCGCCTGTTCGTGGGGCTGCTGAGCGCGGCCTATGTGAATCTGGCTTTTGTGGGGATCAGCGGGCGCCTGGTTGAGTGGATGGGGCTGGAGTCTGAACCTTCGGTCTGGATCAGTTTTGTTGTTTCCATGGGCTTGCTCGCGCTGATCATGCGCAAAGGCTGAGTCGCACGAATTTCAAGGTGCGGCTTAACCCCCTGGGGCTGCACCATTCTTTCAAAACAGGGGGTTATCAGACCGAGGAGATTGACAATGAAATTGAAGTATTCCGTATTGGCTGTTGCCATGGCGTGCGCCGTGGGTGGCCAAACATGGGCTGACGAAGCTGCTGCCAAAAAATGGATTGACAGCGAGTTCCAGCCATCCACCTTGAGCAAGGCGCAACAGGCCGCTGAAATGAAGTGGTTCATCGATGCCGCGCAGAAGCTGCAGGCCAAGGGTGTGAAGGAGATTTCCGTGGTGTCCGAGACCATCTCCACCCACGAGTACGAGTCCAAGACCTTGGCCAAGGCCTTTGAAGAAATCACTGGCATCAAGGTCAAGCACGACCTGATCGGCGAAGGCGACGTGGTTGAGAAACTGCAAACCTCCATGCAGTCTGGCAAATCCATTTACGACGGCTGGATCACCGACTCCGACCTGATCGGTACCCACTACCGCTACGGCAAGATCATGAACCTGACCGACTACATGGCCGGTGCAGGCAAAGAATGGACCAACCCCGGTCTGGACCTCAAGGACTTCATCGGCACCAGCTTCACCACCGGTCCTGACAAGAAGCTCTACCAGCTGCCTGACCAACAGTTTGCCAACCTGTACTGGTTCCGCGCTGACCTGTTCGAGAAACCCGAACTGAAAGCCAAATTCAAGGCCAAGTATGGCTACGAGTTGGGCGTGCCCCTGAACTGGAGCGCCTATGAAGACATCGCTGCGTTCTTCAGCGAAGACGTGAAGACCATCGATGGCAAGCCGATCTACGGTCACATGGACTACGGCAAGAAAGATCCTTCCCTGGGCTGGCGCTTCACCGATGCCTGGTTGTCCATGGCTGGGACCGCAGACGTGGGCATCCCCAACGGCAAGCCCGTGGACGAGTGGGGCATTCGTGCTTCCGCCGACGGCTGCACCCCACAGGGCGCCTCTGTCTCCCGTGGCGGTGCGACCAACTCGCCTGCCGCCGTGTACGCACTGACCAAGTACATCGACTGGATGAAGAAGTACTCGCCCAAGGAAGCCATCGGCATGACTTTCGGCGAAGCTGGCCCTGTGCCTGCCCAAGGCCAGATCGCCCAGCAGATCTTCTGGTACACCGCCTTTACCGCGGACATGATCAAACCTGGTTTGCCCGTGGTGAATGCCGACGGCACGCCCAAGTGGCGCATGGCCCCTGGCCCCAATGGCCCGTACTGGAAGCAAGGCATGCAGAACGGCTACCAGGACGTAGGTTCGTGGACCTTCTTCAAGGACCATGATGCGAACAAGGTGGCGGCTGCCTGGCTGTACGCCCAGTTCGTGACGGCCAAGACCACGTCGCTGAAAAAGACGACCGTGGGCTTGACGCCTATCCGTGAGTCCGACATCCAGTCCAAGGCCATGACCGACATGGCGCCCAAATTGGGTGGCCTGGTGGAGTTCTACCGCAGCCCCGCGCGCGTGGCCTGGACACCCACCGGGACCAACGTTCCCGACTACCCCAAACTGGCCCAGCTGTGGTGGAAGAACGTAGCCGTGGCTGTGACGGGTGAGAAGACCCCGCAAGCCGCCATGGACAACTTGGCCGAAGAGATGGACGGTGTGATGAGTCGCCTGGAGCGCTCCGGCATGGCCGTGTGCCCACCCAAGCTCAACGCCAAGAGCAGCCCCGACAAGTGGCTGAGCGACAAGGGTGCGCCCTGGAAGAAGTTGGCCAACGAAAAGCCAAAGGGTGAAACCATTGCGTACGACACTTTGTTGAACGCATGGAAAAACGGTAAGGTCCGCTAATTCGCGGGCTGTAGAAGAACGGCCATGCAGGAACTTCCTGGATGGCCGCTGTTCACAAGGTTCTTTCAGCGGGTTCTGGGCGCTGTGCCCGCCCGCTGTTCATTTAGAAAATATGTATGGCCATTGATGCGCGCCCCCTCCCCACCCCGCGTGAAGACCTGATTGCGCGTCTGGCGCAAGACCACACCTACGACATTGCCATCGTGGGCGGCGGCGCGACCGGTCTGGGTGTGGCGTTGGACGCCGCTGCGCGCGGCCTGCGGGTGGTGCTGGTCGAGTCACACGACTTTGCCAAAGGCACCTCTTCGCGCGCGACCAAGCTGGTCCACGGCGGGGTGCGCTACCTGGCGCAGGGCAACATCTCCCTGGTCCGCGAGGCGCTGCACGAGCGCACCACCCTGTTGCAGAACGCCCCGCACCTGGCCCAGCCGCTGCCCTTCGTGATGCCTTCCTACCAATGGTGGGAAACCCCGTTTTACGGCGCAGGTCTCGTGGCTTACGACGCACTGGCGGGAAAGGCGGGTCTGGGAAAAACGGAGTTTCTGGGGCGCCAGACGGCCCTGAAGTACCTGCCCCAGGCGCGGGCCGAAGGGCTCAAGGGCGGCGTGAAGTACTGGGACGGACAGTTCAACGACGCCCGGCTGGCCCTGGCGCTGGCCCGGACGGCGGCGACCAAGGGCGCTTTGCTGGTGAACTACTGCCGTGCCGCAGAGCTTCTATATATAGAGGGCAAGGTCAGTGGCCTAGTGTGTGAGGATGTGCTGACCGGTCAGCGACACGAGATCCGGGCTGGCTGCGTGGTGAACGCCACGGGTGTCTGGGTGGACGAGCTGCGGCAGAAAGACGGCGCTGCCAATCCGGCAGACGGTCGCAAACCCACCCAGGCCATGGTGGCCCCCAGCCAGGGCGTGCATATCGTGGTGGACCGGGAATTTCTGGGTGGCGACACCGCCCTTATGGTGCCCAAGACGGCCGATGGCCGGGTGCTGTTCGCCGTGCCGTGGCTGGGCAAGGTCATTCTGGGGACGACAGACACCCCCCGGCACGATCTGGCGCGGGAACCGCTGGCTTTCGAAGAGGAAATCGAATTCATCCTGTCCGAGTCGGCCCGCTACCTGCGCCGGGCCCCGACCCGGGCCGATGTGCGCAGCATCTGGGTGGGTTTGCGGCCCCTCGTCAAGCCGCAGGACGACGATGGCAACAGCACCAAAGGCATCAGTCGCGAACACACGGTGCTGGTCAGCCGCAGCGGCTTGGTCACCGTGACGGGCGGCAAGTGGACCACCTACCGTGCCATGGCGGAGGATGTGCTTGAAAAATGTGCAGAAAAAGGTCTGGTGCCGCAGCGCCCACAAGGCGTGACGGTGACGCTGCGCCTGGTGGGCGCACAGCGCGGTGGCACGGCAGTGCAATCCATCTGTCTGCCGCCGGGGTTGGCAAGTTATGGCGATGAGCGATCGGTGGTAGCCCAGATGCCGGGTGCCAATGTGGAGTTGGCGCCAGGGTTGACGGAGGGCATGGTGCGCTTTGCGGCCCGGCACGAATACGCCGTGACAGTGGAGGACATGCTGGCCCGCCGCTCCCGTCTGCTGTTTCTGGATGCGGCCCTGGCGAGCTCCTTGGCTGCCCGGGTAGCGGAAATCCTTGCGGAAGAAACCGGTCTTCCGCCCCAGGAGGCCGAATTTAAGGCCCTGGCACAACAATATTTGCTGGTTGCCCACTAAAAATTGTTGACAGCCTGCGTAAAAGTAGGCAAAATCGTGGGCTTCGCTTGAAAAAGCATGAAGGTTCTGCCCAAATGGATGTCGCATGAGTGGTTTGTGCGGCAGACAGCGGGCCCAAGACTGACTGGTTGATCGTGTTTGCCGCAGTGGCAGGTGCAATCCTCTGGTGCAAGTTGGGAATATTGAAATGATCCAAACTGAATCTCGACTGGAAGTTGCCGACAACACCGGCGCGAAGTCCGTCCTGTGCATCAAGGTGCTGGGTGGTTCTAAGCGTCGCTATGCGTCTGTTGGCGACATCATCAAAGTTAGCATCAAAGAAGCCGCGCCCCGTGGCCGCGTCAAAAAAGGCGAGGTTTACAGTGCTGTGGTGGTTCGTACTGCCAAGGGCATCCGCCGTGGCGACGGCTCTTTGGTGAAATTCGACGGCAACGCAGCAGTGTTGCTTAACGCCAAGTTGGAGCCTATCGGCACCCGTATCTTTGGACCAGTGACCCGCGAGTTGCGCACTGAAAAGTTCATGAAGATCGTGTCCCTGGCTCCTGAAGTTTTGTAAGGAGCCGCCATGAACAAGATTCGCAAAGGCGACGAAGTCATCATTATCGCAGGTCGCGATAAGGGCAAGCGCGGTGTTGTTTCTCTGCGCAAGGACGACTCCCATGTGGTCGTCGAGGGTATCAACCTGGTGAAGAAGCACACCAAGCCCAACCCCATGAAGGGCACCACGGGCGGCATCGTTGAAAAGACCATGCCCATCCATCAGTCCAACGTGGCCATCTTCAATGCGGCCAGCGGCAAGGCTGATCGTGTTGGTATCAAGGTGCTGGCTGACGGTAAGCGCGTTCGCGTCTACAAGTCCAGCGGCGAAGAAATCAAGGTGGCATAACCATGGCACGTTTCCAAGAACATTACCGCGACAAAGTGGCGCCTGAGCTGACAGCCAAGTTTGGCTACACCTCGCCCATGCAAGTCCCCCGTCTGACCAAGATTACCCTGAACATGGGTGTGAGCGAAGCCGTTGCTGACAAAAAGGTCATGGACAACGCCGTGGCTGACCTGACCAAGATTGCTGGTCAAAAGCCTGTGGTGACCAAGTCCAAGAAGGCTATCGCCGGTTTCAAGATCCGTGAAGGCCAAGCCATTGGCTGCATGGTGACTCTGCGTGGCGTGCAAATGTATGAATTCCTGGACCGTTTCGTGACCGTGGCTCTGCCCCGCGTACGTGACTTCCGTGGTATTTCTGGTCGTGCGTTCGATGGCCGTGGTAACTACAACATCGGCGTCAAAGAGCAGATCATTTTCCCTGAAATTGAATACGACAAGGTGGATGCCTTGCGTGGCCTCAATATCAGTATCACTACAACGGCCAAGACCGACGAAGAGTGCAAGGCACTGCTCGCCGGCTTCCGTTTCCCGTTCAAGAACTGAGGTCACCCATGGCAAAAATGGCTTTAATCCAGCGCGAACTGAAACGTGATCAGTTGGCTGCCAAGTACGCAAAGAAATATGCGGAATTCAAGGCGATCGCGGCTGATGCAAAGCGTTCTGAAGAAGAACGTGCTGCTGCCCGTCTGGGTCTGCAGAAGTTGCCCCGCAACGCCAACCCGACCCGTCAGCGTAACCGCTGCTCCATTACGGGCCGTCCCCGTGGAACGTTCCAGCACTTCGGTCTGGCACGCGCCAAGATCCGTGAAATGGCTTTTGCCGGTGAAATTCCTGGCATCACCAAGGCCAGTTGGTAAGCGATTGGAGAACTGAATATGAGCATGAGTGATCCCATCGCCGACCTGCTGACCCGCATCCGCAATGCACAAATGGTTGCCAAGACAACTGTTTCCGTGCCCTCTTCCAAGGTGAAGATTGCGATTGCGCAGGTGCTGAAAGACGAAGGCTATATCGACGGTTTTAAGATTTCCACCGAAGGTGGCAAGTCTGAACTGGAAATCGCCTTGAAGTATTACGCCGGCCGCCCCGTGATCGAGCGTATTGAGCGCGTGAGCCGCCCCGGCCTGCGCGTGTACCGTGGCAGCGAAGCAATCCCCCAAGTCCAAAACGGTCTGGGTGTTGCCATCGTGACCACCCCCAAGGGTGTTATGACTGACCGCAAAGCGCGTGCCTCCGGTGTCGGTGGCGAAGTGCTGTGCTACGTCGCTTAACGCTACATTGAGGAGTAAGAAACAATGTCCCGTGTAGGCAAACTTCCTGTCACCATTCCTGCTGGTGTTGAGGTATCCATCAAGGCTGACCAGATCAGCGTGAAAGGTTCCGGCGGCACTCTGCAACTGGCTCAAAACAGCCTGGTGAAGATCGCAAACGATGCTGGCAAGCTGAGCTTCCAGCCCGCCAATGATTCCCGTGAAGCTGACGCTATGACTGGCACTTTCCGCCAGTTGGTCAACAACATGGTGGTTGGCGTGACCAAGGGTTTTGAGCGCAAGCTGACCCTGATCGGTGTGGGTTACAAGGCGCAAGCCTCTGGCAACAAGTTGAACTTGGCTGTGGGCTATTCCCACGCGGTCAACCTGGATATGCCTGCAGGCATCACCGTGGCCACCCCCTCCGCCACTGAAATCTTGATCAAGGGTGCAGACCGCCAACGCGTTGGCCAGATCGCAGCCGAAATTCGTGCCATTCGTCCTCCCGAGCCTTACAAGGGCAAGGGTATCCGTTACTCGGATGAGACTGTCGCGATCAAAGAAACCAAGAAGAAATAAGGAGCTGCAACATGTTGACCAAAAAAGAGCAGCGTCTTCGCAGAGCCCGTCAAACCCGTATTCGCATTGCGACTCAGGGTGTTGCACGTCTGACCGTTACCCGCACCAACCTGCACATCTACGCCAGCGTGATTTCTGGCGATGGCGGCAAGGTTCTGGCCAGCGCATCTACTGCCGAAGCAGAAGTGCGCAAGTCCCTGGGTGCTACCGGCAAGGGCGGCAACGTCGCCGCAGCCCAGATCATTGGCAAGCGTGTGGCCGAGAAGGCCAAGGCAGCGGGTGTGGAGAAGGTCGCGTTTGACCGCTCCGGCTTCGCTTACCACGGTCGCGTCAAGGCGCTGGCAGATGCCGCGCGTGAAGCTGGCTTGCAGTTCTAAGCAGATCGGAAATAAAGATGGCTAAAGTTCAAGCAAAAATGCAAGGTAAGGCCGAGGGTCCTGAGGACGGTCTGCGCGAGAAAATGATCGCGATCAATCGCGTGACCAAGGTGGTGAAGGGTGGCCGTATTCTCGGCTTCGCAGCACTGACCGTGGTTGGCGATGGCGATGGCCGTATCGGCATGGGCAAGGGCAAGTCCAAGGAAGTGCCCGCTGCTGTGCAGAAGGCTATGGAAGAAGCGCGCCGCAACATGCTCAAGGTTTCCTTGAAGAACGGCACGATCCACCACACCGTGATGGGTCACCACGGCGCTGCCAGCGTCATGATGGCACCGGCTCCCAAGGGTACCGGCATCATCGCAGGCGGCCCCATGCGCGCTGTCTTCGAAGTGATTGGTATCACCGACATCGTGGCCAAGAGTCACGGTTCTTCCAATCCCTACAACATGGTGCGCGCCACCCTGGATGCCTTGTCTGTGTCGACGACACCGGCTGAAGTGGCTGCCAAGCGTGGCAAGACCGTTGAAGAAATCTTCGCTTAATCGGGGACTTCGATATGACAACACAACAAACAGTCAAGGTCCAGTTGGTGCGTAGCCCGATTGGCACGAAAGAGTCCCACCGCGCCACCGTGCGTGGCTTGGGTCTGCGCAAGCTCAATAGCGTCAGCGAACTGCAGGACACTCCTGCTGTGCGCGGCATGATCAACAAGATCGCCTATCTGGTGAAGGTGCTCTAAGGGATTCATGATGGAACTCAATAACATCAAGCCCGCAGCTGGCGCCAAGCACGCCAAGCGTCGCGTGGGTCGCGGTATTGGCTCCGGCCTCGGCAAGACTGCCGGCCGTGGTCACAAGGGTCAAAAGTCCCGTTCCGGTGGCTATCACAAGGTCGGCTTCGAAGGCGGCCAGATGCCCATGCATCGCCGTCTGCCCAAGCGCGGCTTCAAGTCGCACCTGCTGAAGTTCAACGCCGAGATCACCCTCTCCGCGCTGGACGCACTGGGTCTGGCCGAAGTCGATCTGCTGGCTCTGAAGCAAGCAGGTGCCGTGGGTGAACTGGCCAAGGTGGTCAAGGTCATCAACACTGGCGCAGTTGCCAAGGCGATCAAGCTGACTGGTATTGGCGCTACTGCCGGTGCCAAGGCTGCGATCGAGGCCGCTGGCGGAAGTATCGCCTAAGTCTGCTGGACGAAAGTTAGCAAGTGGCAACAAACGCGGCTCAAACAGCAAAGACTGGCAAGTTCGGCGACCTGCGTCGCCGCCTTGTGTTTTTGCTGCTCGCTCTGGTGGTTTACCGCCTGGGGGCGCACATTCCAGTGCCTGGCATCGATCCCGCGCAGCTGCAGCAGCTGTTCAAGGGTCAGCAAGGCGGCATATTGAGTTTGTTCAATATGTTCTCGGGTGGTGCGCTTTCCCGCTTCACCATCTTCGCGCTGGGGATCATGCCGTACATCTCGGCCTCCATCGTGATGCAGCTGCTCACCTACGTCCTCCCGGCGTTTGAGCAACTGAAGAAGGAAGGTGAAGCCGGACGTCGCAAGATCACCCAGTACACGCGTTACGGCACGCTGGGTCTGGCACTGTTCCAGTCCCTGGGTATCGCCTTGGCGCTGGAGGCATCTGCTGGTCTCGTGATTGCACCGGGTTTTGGTTTCCGTATGACGACCGTCGTGACGCTGACCGCAGGCACCATGTTCCTCATGTGGCTGGGCGAGCAGATCACGGAGCGTGGCTTGGGCAATGGGATATCCATCCTGATCTTCGGCGGTATTGCCGCGGGTCTGCCCAATGCGGTGGGTGGTTTACTGGAGTTGGTTCGTACGGGTTCCATGAGCATCATCGTCGCACTGATGATCGTTGCTCTGGTGGCCCTGGTGACCTACTTCGTGGTGTTCGTCGAGCGTGGACAGCGCAAGATTCTCGTAAATTACGCCCGTCGCCAGGTTGGCAACAAGGTGTATGGCGGGCAGTCTTCGCATCTGCCGCTGAAGCTGAACATGGCGGGTGTGATTCCCCCCATCTTCGCCTCTTCGATCATCCTGCTGCCCGCAACGGTTGCCAACTGGTTCAGTTCCGGTGACTCGATGCGCTGGCTCAAAGACATCGCCAGCACGCTAAGCCCCGGCCAGCCCGTGTACGTGATGTTGTATGCCGCCGCTATCGTGTTCTTCTGCTTTTTCTATACGGCCTTGGTGTTCAACAGCCGTGAGACTGCAGATAACCTGAAGAAGAGTGGTGCATTCATTCCAGGTATTCGCCCGGGTGACCAAACCGCTAAGTACATTGACAAGATTCTGTTGCGCTTGACTTTGGCGGGTGCAATCTACATCACATTCGTGTGTTTGTTGCCTGAATTCTTGATCCTGAAATACAACGTGCCATTCTATTTTGGTGGTACATCGCTGTTGATTATTGTGGTGGTGACCATGGACTTCATGGCCCAGGTTCAAAACTACATGATGTCGCAGCAATACGAGTCTTTGCTCAAGAAAGCGAACTTTAAGGCTTCTTGAATCGGGTAGTGTCCGATGGCAAAAGACGACGTGATTCAGATGCAGGGTGAGGTGGTTGAAAATCTGCCGAACGCTACATTCAGGGTTAAGTTGGAAAATGGCCATGTAGTGTTAGGCCATATTTCCGGAAAGATGCGTATGCACTACATACGTATTCTTCCAGGTGACAAAGTCACTGTTGAGATGACTCCGTACGACTTAAGTCGGGCACGGATTGTGTTTAGAGCCAAGTAATAGCGCAGGTTCCGCGCGAATCAAAGTCGGAACGGAGCTAAGAGTTTTAGGAGAGAAAAATGAAGGTTTCGGCTTCGGTCAAGAAAATTTGCCGCAACTGCAAAATTATCCGTCGCAAGGGCGTTGTGCGCGTGATCTGTACAGATCCCCGTCACAAGCAGCGTCAGGGTTAATTGCAAGAGTTTTAGAGGACGAAAATGGCACGTATCGCTGGCATCAACATTCCGCCGCATCAGCATTCTGAAATTGGCCTGACCGCCATTTTTGGTATTGGTCGCACTCGCGCCCGCAAGATCTGTGAAGCTTGCGGCATCGCTTACTCCAAGAAGGTCAAGGACCTGACGGACAGCGATCTGGAGAAAATTCGCGATCAAATCGCTCAGTTTACAATTGAGGGTGATTTGCGTCGTGAGACAACCATGAACATCAAGCGTTTGATGGACATTGGTTGCTACCGCGGCTTCCGCCACCGTCGTGGCCTGCCCATGCGTGGTCAGCGTACCCGCACCAACGCCCGTACCCGCAAAGGCCCGCGTAAGGCTGCTGCGTCCTTGAAGAAATAATTGGGATAAACCAACATGGCAAAAGCCCCCTCCAACAGCGCAGCGCAGCGCGTCCGCAAGAAGGTTCGCAAGAATGTTGCGGACGGTATCGCGCACGTGCACGCTTCGTTCAACAACACCATCATCACCATCACGGATCGCCAAGGCAACGCACTGTCCTGGGCTTCTTCCGGTGGTCAAGGTTTCAAGGGCTCCCGCAAGTCCACTCCCTTCGCTGCCCAGGTGGCATCCGAAGTGGCTGGCCGCGCAGCGCTTGAGCAAGGCATCAAGAACCTGGACGTCGAGATCAAGGGCCCCGGCCCCGGTCGCGAATCCTCCGTTCGTGCCTTGGCTGCATTGGGTATCCGCATCAACATGATTGCTGATGTGACTCCCGTGCCGCACAACGGTTGCCGCCCTCAAAAGCGCCGCCGTATCTAATTTATCAACAAGCCCACCGCCGTCAACTTTCGTTGACGGCTCCCGCATTTCTGTGCGGAAGATGACATAAAGGAAGTTCAAGTGGCACGCTATCTCGGCCCCAAGGCCAAACTCTCCCGCCGCGAAGGCACGGACCTGTTCCTGAAGAGCGCACGCCGCTCTATCGGCGACAAGGCCAAGTTCGACTCCAAGCCTGGTCAGCACGGCCGCACCTCTGGTGCCCGTACCTCCGACTACGGCCTGCAACTGCGCGAGAAGCAAAAAGTCAAGCGCATGTATGGCGTGCTGGAGCGTCAATTCCGCCGCTACTTCGCAGAAGCCGATCGTCGCAAGGGCAACACCGGTGCCAACCTGATGTCCCTGCTGGAATCCCGCCTGGACAACGTTGTGTACCGCATGGGCTTCGGTTCCACCCGCGCAGAAGCACGCCAACTCGTGTCGCACAAGGCCATCACCGTGAACGGCAATGCCGTGAACATCCCTTCCTACATGGTCAAGGCCGGTGACGTCATCGCCGTGCGCGAAAAGTCCAAGAAGCAAAACCGCATTGTTGAAGCCCTGCAATTGGCCCAACAAGTGGGCATGCCTGCCTGGGTCGAAGTGAGCATCGACAAAGCCGAAGGTACCTTCAAGTCGGTTCCTGACCGTGACCAATTCGGTGCCGACATCAACGAATCGTTGATCGTCGAACTGTATTCGCGCTAATAGCATCTGAGTCGTTGAAATCGTTCCTACGTCGCGGGGCACCGCGATGTAGGTGCTTCACCAGCCTTACCGGCGTAACGAGCCGGGGGTATTGAGAGGAAGTTTGAATGCAAAATAGTTTGCTGAAGCCCAAGTCCATCAGTGTTGAACAAACCGGTGTCAACCGTGCCAAAGTGGCTCTCGAGCCGTTTGAGCGTGGCTATGGCCACACATTGGGCAACGCGCTGCGTCGCGTGCTCTTGTCCTCCATGCCTGGATTTGCAGCAACCGAAGTCACGATTGCAGGCGTTCTGCATGAGTACTCTTCGATCGACGGCGTGCAAGAAGATGTGGTCAACATCCTTCTGAACCTCAAGGGTGTGGTGTTCAAGCTCCACAACCGTGAAGAAGTGACCCTGAGCCTGCGCAAGGACGCAGAAGGCTTGGTCACGGCTGCAGACATCCAGACTCCCCATGATGTTGAAATCATCAACCCGGATCATGTGATCGCCACCCTGTCGCACGGCGGCAAGCTGGACATGCAGATCAAGGTTGAAAAGGGTCGTGGCTATGTGCCCGGCAGCATGCGCCGTTACGCGGATGAACCCAACAAGTCCATCGGCCGTATCGTTCTGGACGCCTCGTTCTCCCCCGTGAAGCGCGTGAGCTACACCGTGGAAAGCGCCCGGGTGGAACAGCGTACCGATCTGGACAAGCTGGTTGTTGAAATCGAAACCAACGGTGCGCTGTCTGCAGAAGATGCAGTGCGCGCATCCGCCAAGATTCTGGTGGAACAGCTGGCTGTGTTTGCCCAGCTCGAAGGCAGCGAATTGGCTGCGTTCGACTCTCCGGCACCGCGTGGCAATACGCAATTCGATCCGATCCTGCTGCGTCCTGTGGACGAACTGGAACTGACGGTGCGTTCCGCCAACTGCCTGAAGGCTGAAAACATCTACTACATCGGTGACCTGATCCAGCGCACCGAGAACGAGCTGCTCAAGACCCCCAACCTGGGTCGCAAGTCGCTCAACGAAATCAAGGAAGTGCTGGCCTCTCGCGGCCTCACCCTGGGGATGAAGCTGGAAAGCTGGCCCCCGGCTTCCCTGGAAAAGCGCTAAGCGCTTTCACCAAAAGCGCTTAACGCTTATTTGAAATGGACCCCTAGGGGTTCCGTGCCACGGGCAGTACCTGATACGGCTGCCTGTTATTAAAACTGAAGGAAATTATCATGCGTCACGGACACGGACTACGTAAACTCAATCGCACCAGCTCGCACCGCCTCGCGATGCTGCGCAACATGATGAACTCGCTCATCGAGCACGAAGTCATCAAGACCACGGTCCCCAAGGCCAAGGAACTGCGCCGTGTGGTGGAACCCATGATCACCCTGGCCAAGGAAGCCACCGTGGCGAACCGCCGTCTGGCATTCGACCGCCTGCGCGACCGTGACAGCGTGACCAAGCTGTTCGACGTGCTGGGTCCCCGTTTCAAGGCCCGTCCCGGCGGCTATACCCGCATCCTGAAGATGGGTTTCCGCGTGGGTGACAATGCGCCCATGGCCCTCGTTGAGCTGGTGGATCGTGCTGAAGAAGTTGTTGAAACTTCTGACGCAGCCCAAGCTTAATAGGTTATAATTTAAGTCTTGACGCGGAGTGGAGCAGCCTGGTAGCTCGTTGGGCTCATAACCCAAAGGTCGTTAGTTCAAATCTAGCCTCCGCAACCAATAAGACACGTGGTCGTATACCAGTATGGCCACGGCATCAAAGGCTCACTTCGGTGAGCCTTTTTTGTTTTGTGCGCCAGAATTCTTTTGCGCTGTGACGCGCTTATGCGGGATCCAGGGAGCGCAGCATGTGCAGCAGTTCAGCAATGCTGGCGTTGAGGTGACTGACGCTGTTTTCGCGCTGGCTGCGGGCGAAGGCGTGCCAGGTGCTGATGTTGAGAATCTCCAGCTTGCCGTAGGAGATCTTGAGCCATTCCTGTTGTGCGAGTTGTTGCACGTATTCCGAGAACAGCGTGCGTGATACGCCGCACAGCGAGGCGAGGGTGTTTTGGGCGATGGGGATTTCCACGCCTTCCCCGAAGCCAATGGTCGGTGGCCGGTCGGACTTGTAGGCCAGTGCCTCGGCAAACTGGGCCAGCCCCATCACCACACGCAGGCAGGGATTGCCCAGCTTCATGAGCGTGAGGGTTTCCGCAGTTTTCTGCACCCGCCAGGCCATGAGTTTGGCCACATAGCGCGCGAACTGGGGTTCCTGCACAAACAGCGCATCAAACGTGGCGGCGGGTAGCGTCAGGACCTCGGTCGCCGTGAGGCAAACATAGTCGGCAAAGCTGGGCTTGCGGTTAATGATGGACTGCTCGCCGAACCAGCTGCCCTTGCCGTAAATGGACAGGGGTGTGGATTCGGAGTTGGTCGTGGCAACCGAGGCGGACACCAAGCCTTCAATGATGTACTGCCAGTGCCCGACTTCGCCGCCCTTGACCCAGATTCTGCGCCCCGCGTCGAAGGACTGCACTTTGACCAAGCTGGCGGTCTGTGCGGCCACCGCGTCGGGCAGACCCAGCTTGCGCAGGCGCTGCACGATATAGCTGTTGGCGGGGCCGGCTGCCATGCTCAGCGCGCGAAATGGTCGAAGCTGGCCCACGGCCCGGACAGGAGGCAGCCAGTGCCATCGACAACGCGCAGGCCGGGGGCTGCGTCAATGCTGCCGACGCGTGTGACCGCCACACCGCCGGCGCGGGCGGCGGCTTGTACGGCATTGGCATGGGCAGGCGCAGCCGTGAAAACAAGTTCGTAGTCATCTCCGCCGGCAAGCACACACTCCAAGACTTGGGCGTCTGATATTTGATAGTCAAAAGTGCCACTGGCCCCCGTCAAATTTGTGCGAGCAGCTAGCAAATTCATAGCAACGGTTGAGTCCAGCGTCGCCCCTGCCGCGCTGCCTTTCAGGATATGGCCCAGGTCGCCCAGCAGGCCATCGCTGATGTCGGCGGCCGCGCTGGCGATGCCACGCAGCGCCAGGCCCAGGGCGACGCGCGGGGTGGGCTGTTCCAGCCGCTGGCGCGCCAGCGCCATGGCTGCGGGGGGCAGCGTGATCTGGCCTTGCAGGCATTGCAGGGCAAGTGCGGCATCGCCCAAGGTACCGCTGACATAGATGTCGTCGCCGGGGCGGGCGCCGCCGCGTAGCAGGGCCTGCCCCGGCGGCACCTCGCCCATGACGGTGATGCAGATATTGAGGGGGCCGCGCGTAGTGTCCCCGCCCACCAGTGCGCAGCCGTGCGCATCGGCTAGCGCCAACAGACCTTCGGAGAAGGGCTGCAGCCAGGCCGGATCGGCCTCGGGCAGGGCCAGCGCGAGCGTGAAGGCGCGCGGTCGGGCGCCGCAGGCCGCCAGATCACTCAGGTTCACGGCCAGGGCCTTGTGGCCCAGGGTGCGCGGGTCCACATCCGGGAAGAAGTGGCGGCCGCTGACCAGCATGTCGCTGCTCACGGCCCATTGCATGCCAGGGCTGGGCTGTAGCAGTGCGCAGTCGTCGCCTACGCCCAAGGCCACACCGGCATCCAGCGGCCGGGTGGGCCGCTGGAAATAGCGTGCAATCAGCTCGAATTCACCCAATCCGGCCATGGCCGATCAGGTCCCGCTGTCGCGGGACGGCCAGAAGAAGCTGCCGGGAGCCTGGCGCAGCCGTGCCCGAATGGCCGCCTGAATGCGGGAACGGCCCACGCCGGACACATTGTGGGCTTGCAGCGCCACGCGAAAGGCCAGGTAAAAGCTCACGCCTACGTTTAGCATGCCGATGAAGGGAATGCTGGCGGCGGCCCACCATAGGGCCGGGCTCTTCACCACCTCCCAGCCTAGGGCGGCACAGGCGGCGCCCAGTTGGCCGGTGGACAGGGTGACGTGGCGCACGTCCAGTGCCGGACCCAGAAAGGCCAGGATGGGCGGCACCAGACCCAGCATGAAGCCCAGCGAGATGTTTGCTGCCAACCCTGAGATGTTCTGGCGCATGAACAGGGCCCAGCGGTCGGCCCGCGCCGCGCCCAGCCAGGCCGTGATGCGGGGGTTGAAGCGGATGGCCGAGTCCAGCCGGTGCAGCACAAACCAGTTTTCCACCCAGCCAGCCAGGATGCTGCTGGCAAACAGCAGTACGCCGGTAAAGGCGGCAAACAGCAGGCAGGGCCCCAGCAGCGTGAGCGAGTGCAGCACGTAGATGGCGCGGTCCTCGGTAATCATGTCGTGGCCCAGGGTGTAGCGCATGGCCAGCGACAGCGCGATGGCCACCGGGAACACCACGATGACGTTGCCCAGCACCGCAGCTACCTGCGAGCGCACCAGGTGGGTGACCTCATCCACAAACGCCCCCAGGGCCTGCGCGTCGCTGATGTCCTTGAGCTTGGCGGCCATGGCCGGTGCAGTCATGGCCGGTTGCTTGGTGGCCAGGGTGAAGTGCAGCAGCTGGATGGCCACAAAGCTCAGTGCATAGGAGGCGCCGGACCAGAAGCCCGACCAGAAGGCCGAGAGCCCCAGCGCCATGATGCCGAACTTCATGGCCGTGGTCAGCGCGGTGAGCGCGCCGCCGCCAGCCGCATTGCCCAGCATTTCGCGGTACTCGGCGCGGGTGCGGGTGATGTAGTGCTCGCCCGTTTCGCTGCTGCGCTCGGCCACCTTGGCCGCCAGCAGGGACGAGTTGGACGCCACCAGCGCGCCTATGCTGCGTTGTTCCCGGCTCACGCTGGCCAGGTGCGAGAGCAGGCGGGCGCTGGCGCGGTGGCTCTCGCCGTCCAGCAGGCAATCCAGCAGGGCGCGCACGCGCAACACGCGCTCGCGCAGCTGGCGCAGGCGGAACACCAGATCGACCGAAATGCCGTGCGCGTCCAGATGGGTGTAGACCGAGGCGGCGGCATGGCGGCAGGCATCGAGCTGGCTGCGGAAGTGCTGCACCGCCAGCTGGGTGTCCTGTCCGGCCAGCCAGGCATCGCGGACGGCATCCAGGTCGGAGGAGAGGTTGTGGAAAGGGCTGGCGTCGCGCGCGGGGCTGCTCATGCGCAGCCGGATCTCGGGGGAGAAGCCGGCCGAGCGGATCTGGCTGGTGCAGTAGGTCATGGCCTCCAGCAGCATGCCTTGCCAGTGGGTCAGGCCCGGGTGTTGGGAGGCCAGGTGGCCGCCAGCGGGCGTGCTCAGCAGCTGTGTGAGGCGCTGCAGCGTGGTATCGGGCAGGGCGGCAATCCATTGGGCATCCTGGTCGCCGTCCAGCACCTGGCCGAACAGCTCGGACGCATCCACGGTCTCCGGCGTGGCGGGTAGCAGCTTGTGGTGCAGGCGGTCCACCAATTCGCTGACAAAGGCATTGCGCGATGCGAAGCCGTAGTCCGAGAGCAGGGTGCTGCCGTCCACCGTGTGCAGTAGCGCGCGCCACCAGGCCTGCAGTTTCTCGGCAGTGTGCGGACGCGCATCGAGCACATCGAGCAGCAGGTTCACACGGCCGGCTGCCGCCTCGGGGCTGTCGCCATCGCCACGTACCCAGTCGATCAGCTCAATCAGCCAGACATGGCGCTCGACCAGCCCGGCTTCGGGGTTCAGCGTCTCCAGCAGGGTGGAGATATCGCGGTGGTGCGGGTGCGCCACCATCAGTGCAGGGTGCGGGAGCCACCCGCATCGCTCAAGGCATCCAGCACGAACATGGGGATGTCCGCATCGAACTTCTCGCCATCCTCGGCCACGCAGAAGAAGGTGCCGTGCATGGTACCGGTGGGCGTGCGCAGGCGCGTGCCGCTGGTGTACTCAAAAGCCTGGCCCGGCTTGAGCAGGGGCTGCTGGCCGACCACGCCAAGGCCTTTGACCTTTTCGGTGTGGCCATTGGAGTCGTTCACGTTCCAGGTGCGGGAAATCAGCTGGGCAGTGACCTCGCCGGTGTTGGTAATGGTGATGGTGTACGCAAACACGTACAGTCCGTCATCCGGCGCGGACTGGTCGGGCAGGTATTGGGGCGTCACTTCCACCAAGAATTCGTATTTGGCCATGGGCCAATGCTACCTGCGAAAATAGGAGCCCTGTCAATATCCCGCCAAAGCCCACTGCCATGACGTACCGCATCGCCCCCTCCATCCTGTCTGCCGACTTTGCCCGCCTGGGCGAGGAGGTGAAAAACGTCATTGACGCTGGTGCCGACTGGATCCACTTCGACGTGATGGACAACCATTACGTGCCCAACCTGACCTTTGGTCCCATGATCTGCAGCGCCCTCAAACCCCATGCCAAGACGGCTGCGGGCGTGGCGGTGCCGATTGATGTGCACCTGATGATTTCGCCGGTGGACGCCTTGGCCGCCAGCTTTGCCGAGGCCGGAGCCGACTACATCAGCTTCCACCCTGACGCCTCCAGCCACGTGCACCGCAGCATCCAGGCCATCAAAAGCAAGGGTGTGAAGGCCGGCCTGACCTTCAACCCGGCGGAGCCGCTGGATGTGCTGGACTGGGTGATCGACGATATCGACCTCATCCTCATCATGAGCGTGAACCCCGGCTTTGGCGGACAAAGCTTCATCGACTCCGCATTGCGCAAGATCGAGGATGTGCGCAAGCGCATTGAGGCCTCCGGCAAGGACATCCGCCTGGAAGTGGACGGGGGCATCAAGACCGACAACGTCCGCCGCGTGGCCGATGCGGGCGCCGATACCTTTGTCGCCGGCAGCGCCATTTTCGGCAAGCCCGACTACAAGGCCGTGGTGGACGCCATGCGCCTGGCCCTGAAGGCCTGAGCGGCCATTGGCCAACGCCTGGTGCCTGTGAGCTCCCGCTTCCGCAAAATGGTGCTGGCCTTTACCGGCAGCGGCATGGCGCACCGCCGCGTGCGCCTGGCCATGTACGGGATGATGGTGCTGCTGGCGCTGCTGTCCCTCATCCGTGCCTGGCGCATCACCGATTCGGAAGCCATGCGCCAGATGGACATGGAGATCATCCGCATCGCCAGCGACGAAGGGGCCCTGGCCCAGCGCCTGGGCTCCCAGGCGGAGCAACTCGCCCTGGTAAGCAACCGCCAGCCTGCACAGATTTCCCGTCTTGCCGGCGCGCTGACCGACTCTGTGGCGCAGGCCCGCTACCTGGAGGTGCTGCTGCAGCGGCAGCTGGAGGTGGAGTCGGCCGAGCGTGGCCCGGATGTACAAACGGCGCTGCACGAGTGGCAGCGCCAGCGTGACGCCTTATGGGCGCGTGCCCAGACGGTGCTGTCGCCGCTGCCGCCGGATACGGCTTCGTCTTCCCCGCCCGCGCAGGCCCTTGAGTTGGCGCTGGACGATGCTCTGGTGGCCAACCGGGCGTTGGTGGACGCCGTTCAGCGCGCCGCCGGTGCGCGAAGCGCGCTGTCCACGTTCCAGGCCCAGCGTTTCAGTGGTTTGGCCGTATTGCTGTTTCTGCTGTTGGCGCTCACCGTGGTGGAGCCCACCGCGCGTGCGGTGCGCCGCCAGTACCTGGCGCTGTCGTACCAGACCGAACGGCTCACCCGATTGGCGCGCGTGGCTGAGCTGAGCTCCAATGCCATCGCCATCACCGACGCCCAACACCGTGTGCAGTGGATCAACGCCGCCTTTACCCAGCTCGCCGGCTTTACCCAGACGCAGGCGCAGGGGCGACGAATTGGCACCCTGCTCAAGGCGCGCAGCGCCGACCCGGGCCGCTTTGCCGAGTTCTACGCCGCCCTGCGCGAGCGCCTGGGCATCAAGCGCGAGATCCGCATTGCCACCCGCAAAGCCGAGCTGGGCTGGGCGCTGGTGGACATGCAACCCATCCAGGACGATGCGGGTGACGTCAACGGCTGGGTGCTGGTGGCCACCGACATGACCGAAGTCCGTGCGCAGCAGCAGGTGCTGAGCCTGGCCGTGGACGGTGCCGGGCTGGGCATCTGGCACTGGGACATGGTGGCCGACACGATTACGTGCAACGACCGCTTTCTGGCCATGCTGGGCTACCAGCCTGGCGAGCTGGACATGCAGGCCACGCGCTGGTTCGACCTGATCCACCCCGAAGACCAGGCGCACTGGCAGGAATCGTTGCGCCACCACCTGCGTGAGCCCGCCATTCCGCACCGCCTCTCGGTGCGGGCGCACCACCGGGCCGGGCGCTGGGTGTGGGTGATGTTCACCGGCAATGTGGCCCACCGCGACGTGCAGGGTCGTGCCCTGCGCATGGCCGGTGTGGCTATGGACGTGAACGCCCAGAAGGCGATGGAGCAGCAACTGCGGGTGGCGGCCCGAACCGATGGCCTGACCCAGTTGCCCAACCGCGCGGTGGTGCTGGAGCGCATCCGCAGCGCCATCGAGCGGCACTGGGCCCAGCCGGGCTACAACTTTGCGGTGCTGTTCATGGACTTTGACCGTTTCAAGCAGGTCAACGACACCCTGGGCCACACCGTGGGCGACGAGCTGCTGCGCCAGATCGCGCGCCGCCTGCAGGACAGCCTGCGCCCCGGCGACAGCTTTGTGCACACCAGCGACTTTGCCCAGATGGCGGCGCGCATAGGCGGCGACGAATTTGTGGTGCTGCTGGACGACATCCGTGGCGACCTGGATGCCGAAATCGTGGCCAGCCGCCTGCTCGATGTGCTGGCCGCGCCTTACCAGGTGGAGGGCCACCGCGTGAATTCCACCGTGAGCATCGGCATCGTCACCAGCGCCCATGCCGAGCTGGACGCCGACAGTGTGCTGCGCGACGCTGACATTGCCATGTACGAGGCCAAGCGCACCGGCCGCGCACGCTACGCCATGTTCGACCCGGCCATGCGCCAGCGCGTCAACGCCTCCGTTTCGCTGGAGAACGACCTGCGCCAGGCGCTCACGCTGGGCCAGATGTTCGTGGTCTACCAACCCGTGGTGCAGTTGGGAAGTCAGGCGCTGCGCGGGGTGGAGGCGCTGGTGCGCTGGACGCATCCGCAGCGCGGCATGGTCTCGCCGGTGGACTTCATTCCCGTGGCCGAGGCCTGTGGCCTGATCGACGCGCTGGGCCAGTTTGTGTTGGAGCAGGCCTGCCAGACCTTTGAGCAGCTGCAGCAGCAACTCGGGGAGCAGGCGCCGCCGCGCATTGCCGTCAACCTCTCGCGCGCCCAGCTACGCCAGCCGCGCCTGGTGGCCGATATTCTGGAGGCCGTGCGTTCGCACAACATGTCCCCCCAGCAGCTGGTGCTGGAGGTGACCGAGAGCCTAGCCGCGCAGGACAGCGCGGTGCAGGAAACCCTTCGCGCCATCCGTGCGCTGGGCGTGGGTCTGGCACTGGACGACTTTGGCACCGGTTACTCCTCGCTGTCTTGTCTGCATGAGCTGCCGGTGCACACCGTTAAGATTGACCGTTCCTTTGTGAGCCAGGCCGCGCACAGCGAGTACCACCGTGTATTGATCGAGGCCACCCTGCGCGTGGCCCGCACGCTGGGTCTGGGGACCGTGGCCGAAGGCATAGAAACCCCCGAGCAGGCCGCCCAGATGTTGGCCATGGGCTGCGAACGCGGCCAGGGCTACTGGTTCAGCCGGCCGCTGGAGGCCGCCGCCCTGGTGGCCTGGGTGCAGGCCGGTGGCGCCCAGGTGCCGGCTCCCGAACACGCTACCTGAAGGAACGATTTGTGTCTGTGACTCCCTTGCCCTGGCCGCTGCGCCAGTTTGACGCCGCCATCGTGGACCTGGATGGCACCCTGGTCGATACCCTGGGCGACTTTGTCGAAGCCCTGCAGCGCATGCTGCGCGACCTGCCCGCACCCTTTGCCGGTTTCATCGTCACCCACGCCCTGGTGGAGCAGATGGTGGGCAAAGGCTCGGAACACTTGATAAAAAGCCTGCTAGCCCACGTGGACAGTGCGCAAGCAGCTACGAATTCTGTAGCGTTGTACGAGCAGGCCTGGGCCCGCTACCAGGTGCACTACCAGGCCATCAACGGAGACTACTCGGCCGTCTACCCCGGCGCGCTGGAGGGGCTGCGGCAATGGCAGGCGCAGGGCCTGCACTTGGTCTGCGTCACCAACAAGCCCACTGCGTTCGCCCGTACGCTGCTGCGTCACAAGGGTCTGGATGGCTTCTTTTTGCACGTAATTGGTGGCGACGCCGTCGCACGCAAGAAGCCCGACCCCATGCCCTTGCTGCACGCCTGCAGCCTGCTGGGCACAGAGCCGGACCGTACGCTGATGGTGGGCGATTCCAGCAACGACGCCCAAGCCGCCCGTGCGGCAGGTTGCCCGGTACTGCTGGTGCGTTACGGCTACAACCACGGCGAGCCGGTGGAGGCTGCCGGGGCTGACGCCTATACTGACGCGCTGGACGCGCTGCGCTGGGCCGACTGAGCCAGCGTGCGCTCTCGCCGCTCAGCCCGGCAGCAGGGCGGGGCGGTTGGCGTCGACCTTGAAGACTGCCACCAGCGACACCAGATCCTGCGCCTGCTGCTTGAGCCCGCTGGCCGCCGCAGCCATCTGCTCCACCAGCGCGGCGTTTTGCTGGGTGGCCTGATCGATTTGTGACACGGCCTCGCTGACCTGGCTGACGCCGGTGTTCTGCTCTGAGCTGGCTGCGCTGATCTCGCCCACCATGTCGGTCACGCGGCGGATGGCGCTGACTACCTCTCCCATGGTGTTGCCGGCCTTGTCCACCAGGGTGCTGCCCTGCTCGACCCGTTCCACGCTGGCACCTATCAGTGCCTTGATCTCCTTGGCCGCTTCGGCGCTGCGCCCGGCCAGGGCGCGCACCTCACTGGCCACCACGGCAAAGCCACGGCCCTGCTCACCGGCCCGGGCGGCTTCCACCGCCGCGTTCAACGCCAGGATGTTGGTCTGGAAGGCAATGCCGTCGATCACGCTGATGATTTCGGCGATGCGGCTGGACGACTCGTTGATGTCCTTCATGGTGTGCACCACCTGGGAGACCACCTCGCCGCCCTGTTGCGCCACGCTGGAGGCCTGTGCCGCCATCTGGCTGGCCTGGCGCGCGTTGTCGGCGCTGTGGCTCACCGCCGAGCCCAGCTCTTCCATGCTGGCAGCGGCCTCTTCCAGCGCGCTGGCTTGCTGTTCGGTGCGGGCCGACAGGTCGTGGTTGCCCTGCGCGATCTCGGAGCTGGCCAGGGCCACGCTCTGCGAGCCCTCGCGTACCTTGATGACCAGGGTGGACAGGCTGCCCTGCATAGACTGCAGCGATCGCATGAGGGCGGCAATCTCGTCGCGGCCCCGAGTCTGCAGGTTGGCCGTCAAGTCGCCACTGGCCACGCGGTCGGCCACCGTGACGGCCTCGTTCAGCGGCTGCACGATTTGTCGGCTCAGCAGGATGCTGCCCACCAGCCCGGCCAGGGTCACCAGCACCATGACGCTGTAGGCCAGGGTGCTGCCGCGGGCTGCGGTGGTGCTGGCGGTCTCGGAGACCTTGGCCTCCTGTTCGGAAAGCTGTTTGCGCAGTTCGCCCAGCAGGGCCACGGCATCGCGGTCCTTACCGCGGGCGGCCTTGTCACCGGCCGCGTAGTCGTTGTCCGCCGCCTTGTAGGCCTGCAGCGCTGCTTCATAGCCCTGGGCGGCGGACTGCATGGCTGCCACGAGCTTGGCTGCGGTTTCCTTGGTCGGCCCGGGGTCCAGCAGGGTGCCCAGCTCGTCCAGGCCCTTGGCCACTGCCTTCATCTCGGCCTGGTGGGCAGTCCAGTAGCGGTCCAGGTCCTTGGCCTCCTTGCCGCGCAGCAGCACGTTTTTCCATTCCTGCACGGCGGTGGAGAAATTGCCCGCAATATCGGCCGCCTTCTTGTTGGCGGCCACGTCGCGCAGGACGTCGTGCTGGTAGGTGGCGACGGCGCCGTTGAGGGTGCTGATGCCAAACATGCCCCCTATGAAAAGCAAGGTCAGGGCGATGGCGAAGGCCAGGGGGAGCTTGAGGCTGAGTTTCATTGCGCATTCTCCAAACGACGTTGTGGAATCACACGGCAAGACCTGTAAACACCTGTAACCAGACTACCGCCAAGCCGGGGCTTTGTCATCCCCCGGCAATGAAAATACGGCGCGCACCCATAAAAAAGCCTGCCAGGTTGCCCGGGCAGGCTTTTGTGCGTGTGGCTTGCGGCCTTACTTCTGGCCCAGCAGCGCGTCCTTGAGGCGGAAGTCGGCCGGCACCGGGCCGAACCAAATGGACATGATGGCCTTGTAGAACTCGGGCTCCTTGAAGGGCTCGCCCTGTACCTTGCCCTTGGCGGTCACCACCATGCCGGTGCCGGGAATCCAGTCCAGCGTGATCACATCGCCTGGTACCAGTACCTTGTTCTGCGTAAAGATGTCCCCCATGCGCAGCAGACCGGGGATCAGCTTGGACATCTCGTTCTTGGGCACGTTGTCTTCCACGCCGCGTGTCAGCAGCTTGCCGAAGGGACCAGCCTCTATCTCGCGCAGAAATGTCATGGTCAGGCGCTTCGGGCCGGGGGCGGCCATCAGCTCGTCGAAATTGCTGACCTTTTGGCTGGTGTAGAGGTCGCCCACATAGACCTTGAACGGACCCTTGTAGCGTGTGCCGGCGCCGTTGAGCTGCAGCTTGCTGCCGCCCACCACGGCGGAATCCTCGACCTTGACCCCATTAATCTCCTGGATGGCCGCAGAGGCCACGGAGCTGGCAAGGAGGGCGCCGCAGAGCAGCGCAGCGAAGGCACGCGAGAGTGTCATGGGGAAAATCCTTAAATAAGAACGATCGTTCTTTTTTGTAAGCAAATTTTGCAATGTCTGGCGCCCGGACGCATCAGGGTTTGTGCGGGTGACGTGAAATTTGAACGCGCCAGCCGGCCCCTGCGCGGGGTTTGCTACACTGGCACGCATGTTTATCCACCACATCAGCAGAATGGGTCTTAGTGACCGGGGAGCCTGGCCCTGGCGTACCTCGTCTGTTGTGCCTGGGCTCTGATACCTGCCGGCCGCCATTTCTGGGCGGCTCCCGCGCGCGGTTCCTGAGCTCTGCGCGGTCAAGTGGCACGGATTCCCCTCCGATCTATTGCGCGCACCCTTTGTGGCTGCAGCTCCGGCTGCCAGCAACCAAATGACAGTGTGATTTGAGAGGCTACGCCCCCATGACCGAATCCGAGTTCCAAGCCCTGCAGGCGCAAGGCTACAACCGCATCCCCCTGAGCACCCAGGCCTTTGCCGACCTGGAAACCCCGCTTTCCCTTTACCTCAAGTTGGCCCGCACCGAGGGCAGCACCGAACCCGCCGCCCACAGCTTCCTGCTGGAATCGGTGGTGGGTGGTGAGCGTTTTGGCCGCTACAGCTTCATCGGCCTGCCGGCTCGTACCCTGCTGCGCGCCAGTGGTTTTGGCGAGCAGGCCCGCACCGAGGTGGTGACCGACGGTGTGGTGGTGGAAACCTCCAGCGCCAACCCGCTGGACTTCATCGCCCAGTACCAGCAGCGCTTCAAGGTGGCGCTGCAACCCGGAATGCCGCGCTTTTGCGGCGGTTTGGCCGGCTACTTTGGCTACGACGCGGTGCGCTACATCGAGAAAAAGCTGCAAACCAGCTGCCCGCCCGATGAGCTGGGCACGCCCGACATCCTGCTGCTGCAGTGCGAGGAGCTGGCGGTGATCGATAACCTCTCGGGCAAGCTGCACCTCATGGTCTATGTGGACCCGGCCACGCCCAACGCCTACGCCGCCGGCCAGGCGCGCCTGACGGCCCTGAAAGCCAAGCTGGCCCAGGCCGTGAGCGCGCCCGAGATCAAGCCCAGCGAGAGCTTTGCACCCCAGCGTGACTTTGCCAAGGCCGACTACGTCGCCGCGGTGGAGCGTGCCAAAGAGATGATTGCCGGGGGCGACTTCATGCAGGTGCAGGTGGGCCAGCGCATCAAGAAGCGCTTCACCGCCTCGCCGCTGAGCCTGTACCGCGCGCTGCGCACGCTGAACCCCAGCCCGTACATGTACTTCTACAACTTCGGCGACTTCCACGTGGTGGGCGCATCGCCGGAGATTCTGGTGCGACAAGAACAAATAACGGCTGGCGACAAGCCAGCCACCAAGGTCACCATCCGCCCCCTGGCCGGCACCCGCCCGCGCGGTGCCACGCCGGAGCTGGACAAGGCGGCCGAGGTGGAGCTGATCGGCGACCCCAAGGAGCGCGCCGAGCACGTGATGCTGATCGACCTGGCGCGCAACGACATCGGCCGCATCGCGCAGATTGGCTCGGTCAAGGTGACGGACGCCTTCATCGTGGAGCGCTACAGCCACGTGATGCACATTGTGAGTAATGTGGAAGGCACGCTGAACGCGGGCATGACCAGCATGGACGTGCTCAAGGCCACCTTCCCGGCCGGCACGCTGACCGGCGCGCCCAAGGTGCACGCCATGGAGGTGATCGACCAGTTGGAGCCCATCAAGCGCGGCATCTACGGCGGCGCCTGCGGCTACCTGAGCTACGCGGGCGACATGGACGTGGCCATCGCCATCCGCACCGGCATCATCAAGGACCAGGTGCTCTACGTGCAGGCGGCAGCCGGCGTGGTGGCTGACAGCGTGCCCGAGCTGGAGTGGAAGGAAACCGAGGCCAAGGCGCGTGCACTCTTGCGCGCGGCTGAGCTGGTGGAGGAGGGCCTGCAATGAGCGCCTCACACAACACCTTGCCTCAAGCCCAACACTGCGAAACCATGGCTGAGGTGCGCAGCCACATCGACGCGCTGGACGAGCGCATCACCGCGCTGCTGGTGGAGCGCACCCACTACATGACCCAGGCCGCCCGCATCAAGCAGGACGCCGCCAAGGTGCACGACCAGGAACGTATCGAATTCATTGCGGAGCGCGTGCGCCGCATGGCTACCGAGCTGGGCGGCCAGCCCGACGTGCTGGAAACCGCCTACCGCGCCCTCATGGACGCATCCATTGCATTTGAGCACCGGGAGTTTGCCCGCCTGCGCCAAGGAGAATCCGCATGAAACTCGTGATGATCGACAACTACGACAGCTTCACCTTCAACATCGTCCAGTACTTTGGCGAGCTGGGTGCGGAGGTGGAGGTGTTCCGCAACGACGAGATCACGCTCGAAGGCATTGCCGCGCGCAAGGCGGACCGACTGGTGATTTCCCCCGGCCCCTGTTCGCCTGCGGAAGCCGGCATTTCGGTCGCCGCCATCCAGCACTTCATGGGCAAGCTGCCCATTCTGGGCGTCTGCCTGGGCCACCAGAGCATTGGCGCCGCGCTGGGCGGCAAGATCATCAGGGCGCAGGAGCTGATGCATGGCAAAACCAGCGTCATTACCACCACGCAGGAGGGCGTGTTCGCAGGCCTGCCGCAGCAGTTCACCGTGAACCGCTACCACTCGCTGGCCATCGAGCGCGCCAGCTGCCCGAAAGATCTGGCCGTGACCGCGTGGACCGATGATGGCGAGATCATGGGTGTGCGCCACACGGGTCTGCCGTTTGCGCAGCGCATGGAGGGCGTGCAGTTCCACCCGGAAAGCATCCTCACCGAGCACGGCCATGCCATGCTGAAGAACTTCCTGCAGTGAGGCAGCCATGAATCACTACGTTTTTGATAGCTGCTTGCGCAATGAATACGGGGGCTAGAGGCCAATATGACCAAGATGATTGATTTGCGCAGTGACACCGTCACGCAACCTACTGCCGCCATGCGCGCGGCCATGATGGCCGCGCCCCTGGGCGACGACGTGTTTGGCGACGACCCCACGGTCAACACGCTGCAGGAGAAGCTGGCCGCGCTGCTGGGCTTTGAGGCCGCGCTCTTCATGCCCACGGGCACCCAGAGCAACCTCTGCGCCATCCTGGCGCACTGCGGCCGGGGCGACGAGTACATCGTCGGCCAGCTGGCCCACACCTACCGCTACGAAGGTGGCGGCGCAGCGGTGCTGGGCAGCGTGCAGCCCCAGCCGCTGGCGCAGGATGCCGGCGGCCAGATGGCGCTGGCCGACATCGCCGGCGCCATCAAGCCCGACGACTGCCACTTCGCCCGCACCCGCCTGCTGTGCCTGGAAAACACCTGGAACGGCCACCCCATGCCCGCCAGCTACCTGCAGCAGGCCAGTGCGCTGGCGCGCGAGAAAGGCCTGGCCATCCATCTGGACGGCGCGCGCCTGTTCAACGCAGCCGTGGCTTCGCGCCAGGCGGGCGAAACCGCGCTGGCCTCGGCTAAACGCATCACCAGTCACTTCGACAGCGTCTCCGTCTGCTTCAGCAAGGGGCTGGGCGCGCCCGTGGGCTCCATGCTGTGCGGTAGCAAGGAACTGATCGCCCGCGCCCACCGCATCCGCAAGATGGCCGGTGGCGGCATGCGCCAGGTCGGACTGCTCGCGGCTGCGGCCAACCATGCGCTGGACCACCATCTGGAGCGTCTGGCCGATGACCACGCCCTGGCCCAGCGCCTGGCGCAGGGGCTGGAAGGCATTGCCGGACTCACCGTGCGCTCGGCCCAGACCAACATCGTGTTTGTGGACGTGGCCGACGGCCGCGGCCCGGAGCTGCTGGCGTACCTGAAGGCACACAACGTGCTGGCTACCGGGCTCATCGGCCTGCGTTTTGTCACGCATCTGGACGTGGACGCGGCCGGCATCGACCATGCGCTGGCCTGCATACGCGCCTTCTTCGCCCAGCCCGCGACCGCAGCCGCTGCCCCAGTGGCGCGCGGCGCAGCCGTGTACTGAGTGAGCCGCCATGTCCATGGATCAACTTCTGCTGTTTGCGGCGACCGGCGTGCTGCTCAACCTCACGCCCGGGCCGGACGTGCTCTACATCGTGACCCACGCGCTGCGCCGCGGCGTGCGCGCCGGCATGGTGGCTGCGTTGGGCATCACGGCGGGCTGCTTTGTCCACATCTTTGCGGCCGCCGTGGGCGTGAGCGCGCTGATGGCGGCATCGGCCACGGCGTTCACCGTGCTCAAGTGGGCGGGCGCCGCCTACCTGGTCTATGTGGGCGTACGCATGCTGCTCAGCAAGCCCGATGGTGCTATGCAATTGGGAGCTGTTGGCGCAGATTCCACGGGGGGTACAGGCCAAAATGGCTTGAAAACCGTGTTCCTGCGCGGTTTCTGGACCAATGCGCTGAACCCCAAGGTGGCGCTGTTCTTCCTGGCCTTTGTGCCGCAGTTCATCGCGCCCGCGGTGGAGCACAAGCCGCTGGCCTTTCTGCTGCTGGGCCTGCTGTTCAACTTCAATGGCCTGTGGGTGAACCTGGGCTGGGCCGTAGCCGCCGCCTGGCTGGCAGGCTGTGCTGGTGTGGTGCAAAAGAGCATGCATTGGCTGGACCGCATCGCCGGCGCGATGTTTGTAGGATTCGGAATCAAACTGGCGCTGACTGCAGCGCCCAAAGCCTAAGGAGCCCGGGCCATGACCCAGACCGTCAAAATCACCCCGCAGGAAGCCCTGCAGCGCACCATTGAGCACCGCGAAATCTTCCACGACGAGATGCTGCACCTGATGCGCCAGATCATGTCCGGCGAAATGTCGCCCGTCATGATGGCGGCCCTCATTACCGGGCTGCGCGTCAAAAAAGAGACCATCGGCGAGATCACCGCCGCCGCGCAGGTCATGCGCGAGTTCTCCACCAAGGTGGAAGTGGCCGACAAAACCAACCTCGTGGATATCGTGGGTACCGGCGGTGATGGCTCGCACACCTTCAATATCTCCACCTGCAGCATGTTCGTGGCCGCCGCCGCGGGCGCCAAGGTCAGCAAGCACGGCGGGCGCAGCGTCAGCAGCAAGAGCGGCAGTGCCGATGTACTCGAGGCCCTGGGCCTGAACATCAACCTCGCGCCCGCGCAGATCGCCCAGTGCATCGCCGAGCAGGGCATAGGCTTCATGTTCGCGCCCAACCACCACCCCGCCATGAAAAACGTGGCGCCGGTACGCAAGGAGATGGGCGTGCGCACCATCTTCAACATCCTGGGCCCGCTAACCAACCCGGCTGGTGCCCCCAACATCCTCATGGGCGTGTTCCATGCGGATTTGGTGGGCATCCAGGTGCGCGCGCTGCAGCGCCTGGGCGCCGAGCACGCGCTGGTCGTCTACGGCCGCGACGGCATGGACGAAGTGAGCCTGGGCGCAGGCACCATGGTGGGCGAGCTGAAGAATGGCGAGATCCGCGAATACGAAATCCACCCCGAGGACTTCGGCATGGTGATGGCCAGCAACCGCGCGCTCAAGGTGGAAACCGCCGAGGATTCGCGTGCCATGCTGCTGGGTGTGCTGAACAACCAGGCCGGCCCGGCCAAGGACATCGTGCTGCTCAACGCGGGCGCCGCGCTCTATGCCGCCAATGTGGCGAGTAGCATGGAAGATGGCATCAAGCTTGCGCGAACAGCTATCGAAACAGGAGCGGCTAAGGCCAAGCTTGATGCGCTGGTGGCGCTGTCGGCCCGCCTGGCCTGAAAGGAAAATCCATGAGCGACATTCTCGACAAAATCGTTGCGGTCAAACACCAGGAGGTGGCAGCCGCCCGCAAACGCAAATCGCTGGAGGTAGTGCGTACTGACGCCGAATCCCGCGTGCTCACACGCGACTTCGTGGGTGCCCTGCGCGCCAAGGTGGCGGCGGGCAAACCGGCTGTTATCGCCGAGGTCAAGAAAGCCAGCCCGTCCAAGGGCGTGCTGCGTGCCGACTTCATCCCGGCCGACATTGCGCAAAGCTACGCCGAGTACGGCGCGGCCTGCCTCTCGGTGCTCACCGACGTGCAGTTCTTCCAGGGCGAGGTGGACTACCTCAAGCAGGCCCGCGCCAGCTGCCAACTGCCCGTGCTGCGCAAGGATTTCATGGTCGATGCGTACCAGATCTACGAGTCCCGCGCCATGGGCGCCGACGCCATCTTGCTGATCGCCGCCTGCCTGGACGACGCGCAGATGCGCGAGTTCGAAGCCATTGCCCGCAGCCTGGACATGGCGGTGCTGGTGGAAGTGCACGACCAGCCCGAACTGGAGCGCGCCCTGAAGCTCAAGACCCCGCTGATCGGCATCAACAACCGCAACCTCAAAACCTTCGAGGTCTCGCTGGACACCACCCTGGCCCTGAAGTCCATGGTGCCGGCGGACCGCCTGCTGGTCACCGAGAGCGGTATCCACACGCGCGACGACGTGCTGCGCATGGGCGCCGCGGGTGTCAATGCCTTCCTCGTGGGCGAAGCCTTCATGCGCGCGCCCGAGCCCGGCGAGGCGCTGGACGCGCTGTTCGGCGGGTGAGCCATGGCAGACCAGTTGCTGCGTGCCGACCCTGCCGACTGGCCCGTGGCGCCGGGTTGGCAGGCGCTGACCGACCGATTCTTCGCCGCCGAGGCGGGGCAGGGCCTGCTGCAGTTCCTGCAGCAGCGGCTAGAGGCTGGCGCGGTGGTGTTTCCGCCCCAGCCCCTGCGGGCGCTGCAGCTCACCCCGCCCGAAGAGGTCCGCGTGGTGATCCTGGGGCAGGACCCTTACCACGGGCGTGGCCAGGCCGAGGGCCTGGCCTTCTCGGTGGCGCCGGGCGTGGCCTTTCCTCCTTCGCTGCGCAACATCTTCAAGGAATTGCAGCGCGATTTGGGCACACCGCCACCGGCCTTTCCCCAGCCGGGTGGCAGTCTCGTGAAATGGGCGCAAAAAGGCGTGCTGCTGCTCAACACCTGCCTCACGGTGGAGGAGGGCCAGCCCGCCAGCCACTCCGGCCGGGGCTGGGAGCTGCTGACCGACTCGGTGATCCGCCAGGTCTCCAAGGAGGCCCAGCCCGCCGTCTTCATGCTCTGGGGCGCACATGCCCAGAGCAAGCGCGCGTTGATCGATGCGAGCCGCCATCTGGTGCTCACGGCCAACCACCCCTCGCCGCTGTCAGCCCTGCGCCCGCCTGTGCCCTTCATTGGCTGTGGACATTTCTCGCAAGCGCGGGACTGGCGCGACCAACACGCACCCGCAGAAAAATGAAATTTCTGAGGAAGTTCATGACGAAGGCAAATTAACGTGGCATAATCCGGGGTTCACCGAAGGAGAGGTGGCCGAGTGGTTAATGGCAGCAGACTGTAAATCTGCCCTCTTACGAGTACGCTGGTTCGAATCCAGCCCTCTCCACCAGTGATGAGCTGATCGTTTTGGATGAGTCCGTGCGGGGTTCGTATAGTGGTAATACCTTAGCCTTCCAAGCTAAAGCGAGGAGTTCGATTCTCCTACCCCGCTCCAGAGCCCGGTTTGTTGATGGTGGCGGTGCAGATTTTTAAAAGCTTGTCTCTGACAAACTTTTGCCCTTTTGGCTCAGTGGTAGAGCACTCCCTTGGTAAGGGAGAGGTCGCGGGTCCGATTCCCGCAAAGGGCACCATTTTTAGGCGTTGCCGCTGGCATGTTGGTGATGGCGGTAATGCAAATTTGATTGTTTGAACCCATTACTTTTCGGAGCTGAACATGGCAAAAGAAAAATTCACACGTACCAAGCCGCACGTCAACGTGGGCACCATTGGCCACGTGGACCACGGCAAAAC